>NZ_JBIBVB010000004.1:0-185253 GCF_043079975.1 Streptomyces sp. NPDC015131
GCGGAGCGGGTCCCTTCGCGCTGCGCGCGAAGCAAGCGAACCCCCGCGCTGCGCGCGGGGGTTGTACTCCCGCTCCGCGGGAGTACACGTGCCGGGGCTGCGCCCCGGCAGGCAACCCCGTTGCTACGCAACGGGGTTGATGGTTCGTCCGCTGCGCTTCCGAACCAGCGGGACTTTGTCCCGCTGTAGGCCTCCGCTTCGCTTCGGCCTGGCCGGCGGGTCCGCTGCGCTCCCCCGCCTGAGGGTCTTTCCGGCTTCGCCTCCAAGACCCTGGGCCCGCTGCCGCGGGCCTGCTGGCTACGACGAGGCGGGGGCGGTTTCGTCGTTCCGGCGTGGAGGGGTCCAGGGCTCCAGGGGCGGTGGCGGTCCCTCCAGGGCGTTGCGGAGCTTCTCCTTGAGAGTCTTTGGCGGTGCTTTCCTCTCTTCCTGTGTATGCATGAGCCGGGCTGTGGTGACCCGTATGTGGCACTCGCGGTGCTGCTGTTTCACGAGCACCACCCAGGCACCGTCTTGAGCGAGGAAAGCATGCCGTGCTGGTTCATCTCCCGCTTGCGCGTGCCGGGCAAGCAGCCCTGGGATGTATTTCAGGGCTGCGTCCTGGGCTGCTGCTTCGGCTTCCGTCTCGTCGGTGCCGATATGGTAGGTGCCCGCGAGCATCCATCGGTGCAGCTTCAGTTCCATGCCGTCAGGGCGTGCTGTGGTGCGGGTGTCCTCTTCGATGAGGACGTACCACTGGGGAGTCATGGCGGGCGTCTACCTGTCTTCGGTGGGCATGAGCCCGTGCGGTGGAGGGTGATCGGTGGGAAGCTACCACGTCGTTGTTCTCTTCAAGACGTCGAGTGTTTCATTTTTAGGGGCGAGATAGACTCTGGAATCAGAGCACTCCCCACCGCCGTTCCGGAGAGTTTTCGAGATTCGCCCAGTCGCCTTGCCGGTGGTTCGGTGGGGCAGATCGACCAGCCGGTCACGTCGGCCCAGCCACAGCCCATGTGAGTCTCTAGGTGCAGGTTTCCTGCTAACCGTGGATCGAAGCGACCGGGTGGTGTCCCAGGAGAAGGGCAGGCGATATGCCAGGCACAGACCGCGCTGATCAGCGCGAGGCAGCCCAGCGAGAAGCCATTGACGCGGTCGTGCGCGCCCTCGAATTGCCTGCAAGGTCACTTGCACCTGAGCGAGGGCTTCGAACGCAAGTGATCATGGCGACCGGGTCCGGCAAGACCCGGGTCGCGGCCCGCAGCGCGGAGAAGCTCCGTGCGGGCCGTGTGCTGGTGCTCGTGCCCTCGCTGGACCTGCTCACCCAGACCGAGGCCGCGTGGCGCGAGGCCGGCCGCCGGGGGCCGATGATCGGGGTGTCCTCGCTGCGGGGCGAGGACGTGTCCTTCCCCAACACCACGGACGTGGACGAGCTGGTGGAGTGGACGCGGGTCCTGGACAAGGTGACCGTGTACGCCACGTACGCCTCCCTCGGACTCGGCATCCTGGAGCGCGCGCACCGGGCCGGCCTTCCGGGCTGGGACCTGATCGTGGTCGACGAGGCGCACCGGACCTCCGGTCGGATCGGAAAGCCGTGGGCGGTCATCCACGACAACACCCGCATCCCGGCCCTGCGCCGCCTCTACATGACCGCCACACCCCGCCTGTGGCAGCTCGGGGACGAAGACGCCAACCAGGGCGCGCCGGGCGAGTTGGTCGCGTCGATGGAGGACGACCCCGGCGGGCCGTTCGGTGCGCGCTGCTTTACGCTGACGCTGTCGGAGGCGATCGACCGGGGGATCTGCGCGCCCTACCAGGTGGTGTGCGTGGACATCACCGACACCCAGGTCCAGGCCGCGCAGCTCCTGGGCGTTGAGGGGCGTTCGGACGAGGTCCGCGGGGCCCGGCTCGCCGCGCTGCAGACCGCGCTGGTCAAGGCGTCGGCGGAGGAGGGCTTTCGGCGCACGCTTGTCTTCCACCATGTGGTGAAGGAGGCCGAAGCCTTCGCGGCCGGCCTCACGGGCGTCGCCACGCAGCTGCACGCATCCGACCCCGAGCTATACCCCAAGACGATCTGGGCCAACTGGCTGTGCGGCGAGCACAAGCCGGGCCATCGGCGCCGGGTCCTCGGTGAGTTCGCGGCCGGGATCGCCACGGACGGCACGGTCGTGGAGAAGGGCTTCCTGGGCTCGGTGAAGGTGCTCGGGGAGGGCGTGGACACCCGGGAGTGTGACTCCGTCTACTGGGCCGACGTGCGCGGCTCGATGCCCGACCTCGTCCAGGCCGTCGGCCGCGCGCTGCGGATGCACCCGGGCGAGGGCAAGGTCGCCTCTCTCGTGGTGCCGGTGCTGCTCGGGCCAGGTGAGACGGCGGACAACATGCTCACCTCCAGGGCGTTCGGCGGGCTGGCGAAGCTGCTGGAGGCGCTGCGGGCGCACGACACCCGGGTGGTGGAGCAACTCGCCGAGCAGCAGGCGCAGAGCCGTGTCAGAGGCGTTCAGAGCCGCAGCGGGGGCCCGGAGGGCCGGGGCGAGGGCAACGGGCCCGGCGGGCCGTCGGCGCCCGCACGCCAGCTGCTGAAGTTCTCCACGCCCCGCGACCCGGCGCAGCTGGCCGCGTTCATCAACCTGCGCGTCCTCAACCCCGAACACGAACACTGGCGGCGCGGCGTGGAAGCCGCCGTCATCTACACCCGCGCACACGGCGACCTCCGCGTGCCGTTCACGTACCGCGTGCCCGAGGGCGAGGAGGCGGAAGCGGTCGGGTGGCCGGCCTCGCTCGCGAACTTCCCCCTCGGGCAGTGGACCGCCGACAACCGGCGCTTCTACGCCCGCGGCCATCTGGACCAGGACCGCATCGCCCAGCTGGAGAAGCTCGGCATGATCTGGTCGCACTACGACGTCGCATGGGAGGAAGGACTCGCGGCCGCGCGCGGGTGGGCGGCCGAACACGGGCACCTCCTGGCCCCACTCGACGCCACCCACCAGGGCTACCGGGTGGGCATCTGGCTGAAGAACGCCCGCGCCGCCGCCCGGCGCGCTCTGGAGCTTGAGCAGCGCCAGGCCGAAGGGCTCCCGGTTCAGTCGTGGACCGGCGCCCTGCCGGCGGAGCGGCGCGAGCAGCTCGAGAACATCGACCCCTCCTGGTGCCCCACCTGGCCCGTGGAATGGCAACGGTGCTTCCACCTCGTCCGCCTCCACCTGGAGGAGGCCGACGGCACGCTGCCGACCGAGCCCGGCACGGTGATGCACCAGGGCGAAGACCTCGGACGGTGGGTCCGCTCGGTCCGGTACGGCTGGGACCAGCTCACGACCGTCCAGCAATGGATGTGCGAGCAGATCCTCGGCATCCAACCCGCCACCGAGGAGGAGAAACCGCCCCCACGCCGTACACAGGCCGACAAATGGGCCGCCAACCTGGCAGCCGCCAAACAGTACTACGAGCGTGAGGGGCATCTGAACATCCCCCGCAAGCACGTGGAGACCGTGCTCGCAGACGAGGGATGGGAACTGCAGTTCCGACTTGGGGCATGGGTCAGCAACCAGCGCTCGCGTGCGGGGACGCTGTCGGAGGACCGGCGCGATCAGTTGTCCGCGATCGGGATGCGCTGGGCGTAGATGGCGAGGGTTTGGGGCGCGGCATCTGCCTGAAGCAGATGCCGTGTTCTGCTGTTGTGCAGGTGGCTCCCATACTAGAGTTCTGGCATGGCAAAGACGCCGCGTATGACGCTCCAGACGCAACTGGTGCTGCGAGCTCTGCTGGAGAGCCCTGCCAAGGCCCGTTACGGCCTGGAACTCTCCCAAGCAGCAGGCCTTCCAACCGGCACCATCCACCCGATCCTCGCCCGCCTTGAGAACACAGGCTGGCTTGAGTCCTTCTGGGAAGAGCAGAGCGAGATCGAGAAGACCGACCCGCCCCGGCCCCGCCGCCGCTACTACCGCTTCGCCCCAAGTGGTGCCGAGTCCGCCCGCGTCGCTCTCGCCGCCGCCTACCAGGGGGGCGCCACCTCTGCGCGCCTTCGCCCTGCTGACGGTCTGGGGAGTTGAGGCTGCGTTATGCACGGCGCCGACAATGAGGTCAGCGAACCGCTCACGCTCCCCTGGTTAGTGATCCGCCAGGACGACAACGGCAACCGGTACCGGGTCGGCAGGTACGCCACTCGTGACGAAGCCGAAAAGATCACCGACGCTCTCGATGGCCGCGGCCATCGGCAGCTCTACCGGGTGGAAGGCCTCGGACAAGGCCGGTCAGCTCCCAGTGCCGACAGCAGCGACTCTGAGCGGGACATCGTGCGAGGTCACTCCTCGGGCATCCGACGCGGGCTCGGGCAGATATCGCCCCCGCCCCAGGAATTCACTGACGACGCGGTAAGGGATGAATCCGCGAGTGACATGGAGGACTGCGTTGACCGGCGCCTGCGCCGGGCGCGGCCCCTGTTCGAAGCACTCTGCCGCCTCCTGCCCGCTGACGCCCGCGAGCGCTGGTCCGAAGAGTGGATGGCGGAGTGGGTCGACCTCGGCAATCAGCCTCTGCTTACCCGGGTGGCCTGGCTGATGCGGGTCACACTGCGCGGCGGACTGTACTTCGCCTGGACTCTTCGCCTCGCGGCGCGACGGCAGCGTGTCCAGTGAGGCCCCAGGTAGCAGGAGCCGTCGCAGAGCCGCTTCCCCGCCAGGGTGGCATGGCTGATCACGGGCTGTTGGCGGGCCGCATGTGCACGTGCTTAGAAGGGCGGCTCGTCGGAGTAGCCGCCCGCGGTTGGAGTAGTCGGGGCCGGTTTGGGTGTGGTGGCCCATGGATCGTCCTGCGGGGGTGGCGTACGAGTGCCGCCCCACCCCGAGTTGGAGCGCGCGGGTGGGACAGGAGCCGGGGCGTTCTCCGGTTCGACGCCATCAATGTCGTCGTTCAGCAACTGGCGCAGGCGCTCTCGGCAGGTGGTCGGATCGCCGTCGTCGTTCCAGTCGGACGACTCGGGCCAGCGCCTGCGGTCAGGGTCCTGGCCACCGATCTCGCACAGGGCGCGCAGGACCGCGTCGACTCGCTCCCACGTGCTGATCGTCTCCCCTTTGAGGAGCCGGCGGATCGTTTCCCGGCTGACAGGAAGCGGATCCTGCATGGAGCTGGTCGTAGCTGTGATGCGGGCGGGTGTAGCACGCCCTGCTTCCTTGAAGTGGATGAACCGCTCGGTTACAAAGTCGCGCCTGGTTCCATCAGGCAGGTCGGCTTTGCTGGGCATCCGCAGCATCTGAGGCATCCGCCAACTCTGGCACGCTGCAACTCAGTTCGACACACCATTCTTCACGAATGCTCGGCACGACGCCCCAGGTGAGCCCGGGATCACCCGTGTTGAGGTCACGAAGACCCGCCTAGAACCGCATTGGCGTCTCGTCAACACAGATGGACTTCTTTCGACAATCCACTGTTTCCGCTGGTCAGAGCGGGTTTCGAGGTGCTTTTGTTGGTCCTCGTCCACCCCGCGAGACCTCAAAAATCTCAATGGGTGGACAGCGGCACGGCTGTCGCCGGAAACGGCGACGGCCCCCTGGTGGGCAGGGAGCCGTCTGCAGAAGACCGAACGTCCCCGACGAAGGAGAAGCTCATGTCCAAGCCCGAGCGTACGGGCAACAGCCCGGATCCGGAACCCCTCCCGACACCGGATGGCGCGTCCTCGAGGACCCGGTGGGCCAAGCGCGCCCGGCGGCTCCGCAACGAGGCCGGCCTGCATCTGATCCGAGGGGTTGCCACCGCGGTCGGCGGTGCCGTCGTCGCGTACGGCGGCCTCTGGATCCAGTCGCGCTGACAGCGGACAGCGGGGCCGGGCAAGGTGATCCTGTCCGGCCCCACTGTCGTCTCGTCAGCCGAAGTCGAGCGTGTCCTGGGCGAAGTCGGCCGGGGCCGGGGTGGGCGGGGGCGCCGGCGGTCCGGCCGGGCGGGCGCCCTTCCAGCGTTCGGCCAACTCGTCCTTCCAGCCCTTCGGCGGGGGCCACGGCACACCCCAGACGGCGAGCTGATCGCGCTTCCAGCTGCCGACGGGTGTGCGGGCGGCTTCGACCTTCCCGGGCGAGACTCGCACGAGCGTCATGTAGAGCTGCGGGACCGGTGCCTTGATGAGTTCGTCGATGACGGCTTCGTAATCGGCTCCGAAGTCCGCCCAGTCCTTGCCCTGCTTGTCGAGCCAGAGGGTGACGTCGGAGAAGAAGACCGCTTTTCCGGGCCCGTCGTTCGGGTCGCGGGCCAGGCCGGTCGCGAGGTCGAGCGCGATGCCGGCGCTCTTGCTGACGAGGCTGCGGGGGATCATCTGCGGGGCGATGGCCAGGGCGCACTCGCCTCAGCCGTCCTGGGGCTGCTCCGGCCGGGGCAGCCCCGGCACGAGCCAGCCGTCCGGATGCAGCAGCGTGTTGTTCACCGTGTTCTTCCGCCTCGGTGTGACGTCAGTGTCCGTGTCGATCTTTCCGCCCGGTGGTGTGGGCGGACAAGGCGGCCTCCGGCTAGCAGCGCGGCGGCCCCCGGTCAGATGACCTCGCGGTCGCTCTGGTCCACCGAGGCCAGGCCGATGAGGAGCACCAGGGCCGGGTCCACTCCCCCGCCGGGCGCGAGACGTTCGACGCCGCCCTCGCCCACCGCCACCGCCGTCGTCGCACTCGTGGCCGGCTACCGCGGGCGGAGTCCAGGACGGAGGCACGGCCGTCGATGAGGTCACCCAAGGGTGACCGCGCTCGGAGTGAGCACCCCCGAGCTGGCCCCCGCCCCGGCGGCGAAGAACATGAGGGCGGCGGCGTGGGAGCGTGGCATCGCAGCCGCCCGCGCCTGCCTCGAACGCGAACCTCACCGCGAAGCGAGGGAAATTCGTAGCTGCGGTACCCGGCGCTTCGCCGTGCAGTGGTAACGGGCTGGGCCGGTGGTCGTTGATTCGACATGAGCACTCGCGAGACCGGGAACGCCGTTATGTTGATTGCGTCGGTCGTCAGCATCGGCATTGCCTCCACAACCTCCGCCGCCGCGGGTGGAATCGTTGTCATCGCCTCGCCGTCGCACGACAACACCTGTGCGAATCACCGGGCAATGGCTCAACCCCGCGGGGGCACCATGAACGGGGCCGGAGGAGGCGCCGGCTTGCTGGCTCAGATCCCGCTCATCAGCCCCCTCAACCACTGTGGTGGAGCTGACGCACCAACTGTGCTCAAGTCGCCGACTCAGCTCGACTGGATTAACGACCTGACGGGATAACAGAACTTCTTGCGCTTCGGGCCACGACCCCGCTGTCCACGTCGCCGGGTACCGTCGTGCACTAGGAAAAGGATTTCGGGCGATGGGTGCGCTCCGTGCGGCTCGGGTCGGACACGAGCAGGCCGACGACATCGTGGCGAAGCTGGAGGCCGGGCAGTGGCTGGCGCCCACACCTGGGCCTCCGAGAGCACCGCCCCGCACGGGTCGGAGCAGCAGCTCGAGACGGCTGGTTCGCCGGTGTCCGCGACGTCGCCAGCTACCTGCCCGGCTGACATTTCGGGCTGCATCGCCCCTTGACACTCCACGTTTCCCCTTGACCACGCGGACCGTCCGACAGCCCCAGTGGAATTGGCCAATAGGGTCACGGGCCCACGTCAAGGGGAAATGCGGCAGGTGCGCATCGGGTGGATGGACGCCATCGTCCCTGGCGATGGCGTCCACTTCCACCGGGTGGGCTCCACTCGGTGGAAGCCGGGCACGGTGGCGTCCACTCCCGGGCCGGTGTGCGCGACTCGGTGGAGTGGATAGGTGCGCACCACCGCACCAGGGGCGCACCAGCGGGTCCACTCCGCGGCCGGCCTCCCAGCCACGGTGCGCTCCACGCGGTAGGCGGTACGCGCACCAGGTGAGGGCGGCCCCAGTACGCCTGCCCATCCCACAGCGGAGGGGCCTCGTTGGGGCGGTGTCGTGCTTGGCGATGTCAGGTCGCGGGCGTCACGGTGAATCGGCCGGCGCCGTCCGAGGTGATGTCCAGCGTCTTCCTGGGCCTTTCGCCCGCCCTGAGCATGCGTCCCGTGCGGTCGATCGGGTCCCAGTGGGAGACCGCCGCGGTCTTCTGCCCCTTGTCCCAGACGAACACTGCGTCGTGAGTCTCCTTCTTGCTGTTATGGCTCGCCCTCCGGATCGAGCCCTCGCGTGCGCTGCCTCCCCGTGCGGCAGGCTCGGTCGCACCCATGGGGATGGTCGTGGGCCGGACGTGAAACCTGCGCTTGACGGAGACGCCTGCCGCCTTCACGGTGTCGATGCGGTGGTACTCGCCATCGGCCGGGACGTGCACGGTGCCTAGGTGGCTGGAGAAGGAGACGGCGGGGGTGGCCCCGTCGTCCCGCTGAGGGGCCCGGAACCTGATGAGCAGCGGCACCCCGCCGCACTCGACCACCCGCAGGGCGCGGAAGCCCTCGGCCAGATTGGGCGTGTCGAGGCTGAACGTCGTCTCGCCGCCTTCGCCGCCGCTGTCGACGCCGTCCTTCCACATCGTCACGGCGACGTTGTCACTCATGCGCAGAGACCGGAACTTGCCGTCGAACTCGCCTCCCTGAAGGTCCACAGTCTCGCCCGCGCGATAGGTCTGCGCGGTGCCGTTGAACCCGGTGTCAGTGAAGAAGGTCGCCGTAGAGGTATCCACAAGAGACTCCCTAACGTAGAGGACTGACTACTTTACGTAATCAACTGGATCTCCGCTCAGTAATGCCCAGCCGAAGATCGTCCCAAGCGCGATGCACCGGGTGGAGTGGATGTCGGGCACAGTGGACTCCACTCCAGCCTGTGCGTTCCACCCGGTGGAGTGGTGCCCACCACGTCGTCGGTGCGCACCAACCGCACCGGGAGGGCGCCATCGGGTCCACTCAGTGGCCGGCCTCCAGGCCACGGTGCGGTCCGGGCTCCTGCGGGTGGTGCGTCTGCTGATCAACGGTCGCATCAGGACTCACCACTGGCCCGTGAAAGCTCTTGTCTACAGCAAAACCGCAGGTCAAAGGCGCTGTCGTGTACCGACTCTCATGACGTTGAGCAGGAATTCCTCACCAGAGGGCGGAGCAGATTCTCATGACCTGTCCTCGCTGGTAAGACTCAAATAGGCACTGACCAGCAACGCTGAGCGGCCTGCAGTGCCATCTCAGCGAGAAACTCCCGTGGCACTTTCGCGAGAGACAGCAGTGTGACCCCGCCAGGTTGTATAGCCCTGAGGCAGAACCGCGCATCCCGCACGCTGGAGGGCGAGCGTAGAAGCTCGCCCTCCAGCGCCCCCTCGATCGTGTGGGAAGGAGCGGCCGCATACGCCGCAGTTACAGGGGGTGGCGGGTCAGGTCGTGGCCCGGGTGATCTGCCAGGCGACCATGCCGGAGGCTCCCGCGTCGGCCGTGATATCGATGGGCAGTTGGCCGGGTGCCTGCTGGATGCGCTGAACCCAGGGAACCGCGTCGCAGGACAGTTCCCCTTCCTTGTCCTGAACCGCGATCTTCATGCGGCCTTGGCCGATGCACGCCACGGAGAGCTTGTATTCCTTCCCCGGCGTCAACGCCGAGTTCCGGTGCACCCCGTCGGCGACCCGCTCCAGACCGGACTCGACAAAGGCCGGATCGTCTGGGGGGACGACCTCCACCGCGGCCTGGGCACGCCGGCCCTGCTCGTCCTCCTTGACCGCCCGCCCGGGGGACGAGGGCGACTTGCCGGCTGAGGACGGTGGGGGGGACGGAGACGTTTTGGAGGTCTGGTTGTCCGAGCAGCCCGTGGCGGCCACGGCCAGGACGCAGACGGCCGTGCCGACGAACAGGCGCCGTGCCGCTGTCATGACGCGGTCTCCCAGTAATTCCACCCGACCTCCCGGGTGGGCACCTTCGCCGTTCCGCTCTTGATGACCCTCGCGCGGCACCGGTCAGGAGTGGTCTCCCACTTCTTCCACCCCACCACATAGCCCCAGGATCCGTACTGGAGGTGGCCGTACTTGCGGTTGGTGACGTTCCGGCGGTACTCGTGCCCGATGGTGATACCCACCTCGGCGCCAATGGTGACATCCACCTTTGCCTTGGCCGACGCGACCACGCCGCTGAGCTCAGCCTCTGCGCCCGCGGTGATGGAGGCCGAAATCTTACCGGCCTTTTCCACTCGCACCACCATGGTGCCGCCCGGACCGTCCTTGTACGACGTGCCCTTCCAGTTCGCCGGAATGAAGTAGGGTTTCTTGGAGGTGATTTCCGTCCACTTCTTGTACGGGTTGTCGCACGCCTGAGCCACCCCCTCGGGGCCGCCGGTGTCCTTGGTCAGTACAGCGGCCAGGGAATCGTCCTCCCCGCTGTCCTCCGGTATCACGGACGGCGTGACCATGGGCTCCGGCTCCGTCCCTTCATCGGCGATGGCCTGCGGCATCAGGGCGGCCAGCACCGCCAAGGCCATGACCGGGACGGCAGCCGCCTTGATCATTGTCTTCCTCATCGTTCCCCCTCCATAAGCAGCACGGGTGACGCCGCTCGCATGATCAACGCGGCGGGCCACGCCAGAACCTACGGCAATCCGCTCCTCATCACGCGGGAAGATCCATTCCCTGAGGAAGAATTGAGGAACCGCCGTCAATATCAGCCAGAGCTCACAGTTCAAGCCACACATCTCATTGGGTCATCAATTGCTTTAATTGACGACTGCACAATATTGCTTCAGACAGGCATGCCGACGCAGCACCCGCCTGGCGAACATGCGTGCCGGGGCGCTGCTGGAGCTCCGGCGGCTTCCGGCACTCGGCGGCGACGTGATGCCACACCCGGCCCGCACGGTGCACGTCGCGCCGTACGACTGTCCGGCCGGACGTGAACCTGCGCACCGCGCTCTCCCCTCACCCCCGCAAACCGGATCAATGACGGACCGGGTGACGGCTTGATAGCCAAGATCAACTAGTCGGGGTGTGTTGTCGGCGCCGGGCGCCGGCCACCCCGTCACGCCTTCGGCCAGAAATCGATCACATACTTCTCCACCCCGTACGCAACGCCCTCCGTCTGCGTCACCCTCGCAACCTCATCCCGGCCGGTGCAGCCGACACGCACCCGCCACCACCCCGGGCTGCCCAGCCGGAGCAGGCGATCTGACCGACCCAGCGTCATCGTCCACACCGCGACATCCCCGGTGGTCGTCTCGAAGTCGACCTCACCGATCTCGTCCCACTCCCCCTCCGCAGCCGGCGGCACCGATGCCCACACCCTGACCTCCACCCCAGCGGTATGGGTATGGCCGGCGCTGAACAGGTCGAAGCGCCGCTCATGCTCCTGGAGAAACACCCCCCATGCGAAGTTGTCGCCGAACGGCACGGGCACCGCATTGTCGTCGGACTCCTGAAACCCGAAGCCTCGGAACGCGACCTCGACGTCCAGGACCTCTCGGCGCAGCAACTCAGACAGGGTGTCTCTCCTCCTCAGGCGTCTCCTCACGATCCACCGCGTCAGTCGCCCCCTCAGATCCCGCCAGACTGGCAGCATGTCCCCGCGACCTGCCCCCCCAGGATCCGCCGGCAGCAGCCCACCCGTGGTTGTCACCGTCTGCCTGTGTGCGGACCTTGACGGCCCGTCAGGGGCTGATGATCAGCCCCACCGTCGCCAAGGCGCCGCCCGCGAGGGCCAGGAGGGCCATTCGCTGGGCGTCGCGTACGTAGCCCTGGCGGCGCTTGCGCTCTCTGCGGACCGCGACCTTCGTCCCCAGGCGCACCCGCCTGGTGTTCTGCGGGTCGAAGACGAGGGGGTAGCTCTGTCCGACGACGTGGGCGTGGCCCACGCTCGCACCCGTTTGGTACCGGCCGGAGCCTTCCGGGGACTGCCACGCATAGACAGCGCTCGCGTAGCCGCGGGTACCGAACGGCACCAGGCTCACCAGCTCCGCTCGCACCTCGACGCCGGATTCGTACAGCTCCGTCATCTTTTTGAGCTCCACCGCCTCGCCCTTGATCTGTATCAGACCGAAGAAGCAGAAGGCCGCAGATGCGAGGACGGCAAGGAGGAGCACGCTCATCACCAGGTTCACGGACGGACGATACGGCACCACAGGTTCAATCCGGAAGCCCCCGCAGACCCTTCACCAGCAGGGACTTCGCCACCTACGATCACGCGTATGTCGATCTCTTCGCCCGTCCCCGTCCTCCGTGGCGACAGGGGCATCGAACTCCGCTCCACCGGTGAGGAACTGCTGCTGCGGCGTCCGGACGCCGAGCTGCGCATACCGTTCGCCGCGATCGCCCGGGTCCGCGCCGAACGGCGCTACGTCCTCCTGGAGCTGACCGCTCCGGCGGGAGTCGATCCGACGGTGTACCGCGTCAGCGACGTCAGCGCGGCCGCCGCAGGGGTCTTCGCCGACGCGGTGAACGCCGCTCTGCCGGAACAGACCGCGGACGACGAGACAGTCGACGGGTCCGCGCTCGTCGTGGTCCGGAGCCTGGTCATCGGTGACGAGGGCGAAGACGAAGCGGACGAGAACCTGGTCCCAGTCGGATTGCCCTCCCACGGCATCCGGCTGATGTACGCCGGCTGCGCGGCCGTCGCAGCCCTGGCCGTCGTCGTCGGTGTGCTGGGCGAGGACTGGAGTCGGGCCATCGCGACGCTGCTGCTCGGGGCGGCGGGCGTGGCCTGCTCCTACTTCGTTGTGAATCTGTTCGCCATGGTGTGGCGGGACTGGTACCTGCCCCGCTACGGCATCACTGTGGAGGGGCGGCAGGTGTTCCGGGAGGACGACGGCAACACCGTCCACGCGTTCTCGGCCACCGACGGCGTGACCCGCTACATCCTCGGTCACAACAAGGGGGAAACGGTCCGGATCGCCTACCACTCGAAAAGCCCCGCGTACGCCACCGTCTGCCGTCCGGCGGGCGACAGGGTGCTCATACTCGTCGTTTCCCTGGTCGCCGCCGTCATCGCGGGGTTGATGAACTACGGGACGTACCACCTTGTGCTCCCAGCCTTCACAGGCTGATCCTCGTCCTGTGCGTGGGGTCGTGCCGCAACGGCGGTGGGGCGGTGCGGTGGAGCGCACCGGTGCGGTGGCGCACCGTCGCGGTGCGCTCCACGGTGGCGTCCAGCGTCATCCGGCGTCCCTGGGCGCCGCCCCCGTCGAGGCGGTCACGGCCGTGGCTGGGAGCAGCGCAGTGGTCGCAGCCGTCGTGGGTCTCCGCCACTACCGGTGCCACTACCGGGCTACCGCGACCGGGCAGCCCGGAGCAGCTCGTCGCGCTTCGCCGGTCGGGCGGCGTGGCCTCACCGGGCCCGCGTAGACGGATGATGGCGGTGGTAAAGGTGCAGCACACGGGCGTGGGGCCGTCCTTCCGACCCCCGTGGCGGAAGGACGACCCCGGTCTCGTGCCGTGACGGGTCGGTCAGTAGAGCTTGTTCACGGCCGTGGTCGTGGTCTTCTTGAAGGCGGCCACGGGCGCGTCCTGGAAGCCGCCCATCTGCTGCCACTGCACGACGGTGACGGTCCGTCCGTCCCGCCCGACCGACATCAGGGCGATGTCGCTGGCGCCCCCGGACGTCTTGGTGTGCAGGCCGCGGACGCGGGCGCCCTCCTCGGCCGGCAGCGTGCCGTAGTCGCGGCCCTCGGCCTCGATGTCGGGCGCGCCGTCCTCGATGCGGTCCGCGCAGGTGCGGTTCAGGTCGTCGTAGTGCTTCGCCAGGGCCTTCGCGTGGGCGGCGGTGTCCGCCACGACGGTCAGCTGCACGGCGCTGGTGTCCAGGTCGGTGCGGAACTGCCGGTACCGGTAGTCGTAGGCGGGGACGCCCTCCGTGTGCAGGCACAGGTCGAGTGCCTGGGGGACCCCGCCGGTGACCGGGTCGGCGGTCCAGGAGGACGACGGGTGCGGAGGCAGCTGGGACGCCGACAGGAACGCGGGCCCGGTGGCCTTGGGCGCGGCGCCGGCGGCCGGTGCGGTGAGGACGGTGCCCGCCGCGAGGGCGGCGACGGCCAGCGCGCTCAGGGCGCTCGTACGGATGCGGATGGACATGGGAGTTCCCCCGGTCGGTGTATGCGTGAGCAGGAAGCCGCGGTGAGGCCGGCTGGTCGGCCCGGGCCTGGTGAGGTGCGGCACCAAGAGCATCGGCGGTGGCGGCGGCTGCGCGCAACAGCCGGCGGGGGGCCGGTGAGGATGGAACCATCCCAGCCCTTCTGACGTGCAGGTATACGAGGTGCCTGGGATGCCGTCCCGGGGCCGGGATGGGTCGTACGAGGGCGAGGGGGAGCCGTGCCGGCACCGGGCGAGGGTGAGGACGAGCGTGAGCACGCGAGCGAGGGCGGGGGCCAGGGCGGTGGTGGCGGCGAGGTGGCGGAGTTCGCGGCGCTGCTGCGGGCGCTGAAGGAGCGCACCGACCGCAGCTATGGCTCGCTGGCCCGCCGTCTGGGCATGAACACCTCGACCCTGCACCGCTACTGCGCGGGCGAGGCGGTGCCGCTCGACTTTGCCCCCGTGGAACGCTTCGCGGCCCTGTGCGGGGCCAGCCCCGAGCAGCGCCTGGAGCTCCACCGCCACTGGCTGGCGGCAGCGGCGGCCCGGCGCCCGTCCCGTACGGCGGGGACAGCGGGGAGCGCATCGGATGCCGATGCGACGCCGGCCGCGAGCGGGGCGGAGGCCGGGCCGGACCCGGAGGGCGGCGCCGGACCGGACCCGGAGGGCGGGGCCGGGCCGGACCCGGAGGGCGGGGCCGGGCCGGTCGCTGAGACGGGGCCCGCGCCCCGGGCGGTCGTGCGCCGCCCCTGGTACCGCCGGCGACGTCGTATGACCGGGCTGGCCTGCGTGTGTGCCGTGCTCGTGACGCTCGGGGCCCTGTCCGCGCTGCCGGGCGGACAGCGGACGTCCGCCGGCGGTCCGCAGTCGGCCAGTGCGGAGGAGTCCGGTGAGGCGCGAGTCGGCACTCCCCCACGGCGAGACCCCTCGCCCAGCGGCCCCGGCGGCAGCCCCGGCCCCGCACGGCCGTCGGGGTCCGTACGGCCGTCGGGCGGCTCCGTCGGCCCGAAGCCCGGCCCTTCGCGACCGCCCCGCACGACCTCCGCCACGCCCCGGAACGAGCGGCCCGCCGCACCGCCGCTCACCTGGTCCGCCAACTCCCATGCCTGGGACCAGGGTTGCGGCCACGACTACGTCGTCGCCAGGCCCCCTGGCCAGGTGCCCCCTCCCCCGGTGCCGCAGGACGCGGCGCCCTGGGCGGCGACGCAGAACGCGGCACACGGCGGCCGGACGCTGGTGCAGCTGACGGTGCAGGGAAGCAGCGACACGGCCGTCGTCCTGGAGGCGCTTCGCGTGCGGGTGGTCGGCCGTACGGCACCGGCCGAAGGCAACGCCTACGCGATGGACCAGGGCTGCGGCGGCTCGCTCACCCCCCGGTACTTCGCCGTGGACCTGGACAAGGACCGGCCCATCACCCGGGCGGTCGCCGGCAACGACTCCGGCACACCGATCCCGGCCGTGCGCCTGCCCTACCGCGTCTCGGCGAAGGACCCGGAGGTGCTGCTCGTCACCGCCGAGACCGGCTCGTGCGACTGCCAGTGGTACCTGGAGCTGGACTGGAGCTCCCAGGGCCGCGAGGGCACCGTACGCATCGACGACCAGGGCCGGCCCTTCCGTACCACCTCCATCGCGGGTCTGCCCCGGTACGCGTACGACACCCAGCAGCGCCGGTGGCAGCCGTACAGCTAGGTCACCGGCCGAGGGTCAGAGCGGACCGAACACCTCGTCCGGTTCGGCCGCCAGCTCCAGGGTTTCCAGGACGGTGAGCAACTGCCGCTCCTCGTAGCGGAAGTGGCTCTCCATGATCGCGGCAATGCCCTCGAGGTGCTGGTCGAGCTCCTCGGGCGGCGCGGCCCGCTCCACCGCGGCCCGGAGGCCGCCCAGCAGGTGCGCGATCATCGAGTGGTCCTGCTCGAGTGCGCGCAGGACCGGGCGCAGCTCGGGGTGGGCGGCCTCGATGGCCGGGAACAGGGAACGGTCTTCGCCCTGGTGGTGGGCGTCGAGGGCCGCGCAGAAGCCGTGGCAGTACAGCAGCAGTTCCCGGGTGGCCGCCTCACCGGTGGTGCCCTCGGCGAGGGAGGCGCGGGTCACGGACAGTGCTTCCCGCAGTCGGTGGTGGACGCTGCGGAGTTCTTGGCTCCAGGCCACGAGCCTGGTCGTCTCGCGCTCAGTCACGCGAGAGCGAAGGGTGCGACGAGTGCATCGTCGACCTCCTTCGGTTCGGCGCCTCCATGCCTGACACGGTCTGCCACCGGCACGCGACGCTGCTCGTACCCTACCGCATGTGTGGTCCGGTCCGTCCAACTGGTTGTTCGTCGTTGCCCGTTGTGAGCACCGCTGTGCGCGCGGCGGCCACGAACGCCTCGATCGCCGGGTGGGTGCCGCCGCCGGAGCGGAAGGCGACCTTGGAGCGGCGGAAGAGGGGCAGCCGGGTCAGGACCACGTTCCCGGGTGCGTGGGCGGTGGCCATCTCCGGTACGAGTCCGGCTCCTTGGCCGATGGCGGCCAGGGCCAGGACGGTACGGAAGTCGTTGACCTGGTGGCGGATGCGGGGCTGGAAGCCGGCCGCCTGGCAGGCGCGTACCGCCATGGCGTGGCCGGTCGTGCCGGTCCGGGCGGTGATCCAGGGTGCCGTGGCCCAGGGGCCCATCAGCGCGGCCAGCGTGCCGGTGTGTGCGGTGGCGTCTCCCAGGGGTTCGGGGGTGGGGCCGGGGGCGGTGGCGGTGGCGGTGCCGGTGGCCAGGTACATCGGCTCCTCCAGCAGGGGCACCTGCTCGATGGCGGTGTCCGGGGACGCCGGTACGAAGTCGTAGTCGTGCACGAGCGCCACGTCGAGTTCGCCGGCGCGCAGGCTGTCGGAGACCCGCGCCGAGTCGATCTCCCGCACCATCGGTTCCAGCGCGGGATGCCGCTGGGCCAGCTCGGCCAGCGCGGCGGGCACGATCGCGGGACCGCCGGAGGGGAAGGTCCCGATCCGCAGCGGCCCGCCGATGCCCTCGCGGGCCCCGGCCAGCTCGGAAACGGCCAGTTCGAGGCGTTCGAGTACGGCGTCGGCGTGGGTGACGAGGGCGCGGCCCGCGGGGGTGAGCACCACTCGTCTGCCGCTGCGCTCCAGCAGGGGCACACCCGCCTCGCGCTCCAGGACGCTCAGCTGCTGGGAGACGGCCGAGGCGGTGAAGGTCAGCGCTTCGGCGACGGCGGCGATGGTGCCGCGCCGGTCCAGTTCGCGCAGCAGGTGGAGTCGTCGGACATCGAGCATAAGATGAGCTTACGCATAGGCGAAGAAACATGAACTAGATCTTCTGGGTACGGGGCGTCACGCTGGAGGCATGAAGCCCGAAGCGAACCTCACCGGCCTGTTCGTGCCCCTGGTGACTCCGTTCACCGACGACCTGAGCGTGGACCTCGACGCGCTCGCCCGCCTCGCCGACGACGCGCTGACCAGCGGCGGCGCCCGGGGGCTCGTCGCGCTGGGCACCACCGCGGAGACGGCCACGCTGACCGTCGAGGAGCAGCGCGCGGTGGTACGGGTGTGCGCGGCCGCCTGCCGGACCCATGCCGCCCCGCTGATCGTCGGCGTCGGCACCAACGACACCGCCGCCGCGATCACGACCCTGCGGGGGCTCGCCGAGAGGGGCGACGTCGCCGCGGCGCTGGTTCCCGCGCCGCCCTACGTCCGGCCCGGTGAGGCGGGCACCCTGGCGCACTTCACCGCCCTCGCCGAGCACGGGGGCCTGCCCCTGGTCGTCTACGACATCCCGTACCGCACGGGGCAGGCCCTCGGCAGCGGCACGCTGAACCAGCTGATGCACCTTCCGCAGGTCGTCGGCATCAAGTACGCGACGGGCGCGATCGACGCGGCCACCATGGAGCTGCTCGGCTCGGCGGCGCCGGGCTTCGCCGTGCTCGGCGGTGACGACGCCGTCATCTCGCCGCTGCTCGCGGCGGGCGCGCACGGCGGCATCCTGGCGTCGGCGAACATCCGGACCGCCGAGTACGCGGAGCTCATCGCACTGTGGCACCGCGACGCCACCGCGTCGGCCCGCAGGCTGGGGGCCGCGCTCGCACGGCTGTCCGCCGCGCTCTTCGCCGAGCCGAACCCGACCGTGATCAAGGGTGTCCTGCACGCCCAGGGCCGTATCCCCGGCCCCGCCGTCCGGCTGCCGCTGCTCGCCGCGTCCGGTGATGCGGTCCGGAACGCGATGGAGCTGGCCGGCATCGGGTCCCGTGTGGTCGCGGCGGCCTGAGGGCGTGTCGGGGCGCGGTCAGTCGAAGAGGTCCAGGACGTCCAGCCGGGACCCACTGCCGCTGCCGGTGGAGCGGACCACCGTGGGGCGCGGTTCGGGGTAGCGGGCCGTCGCCGCTTGGGCTCGGACGCTGTCGGGGCCGCCGCATGCCTCGACCGCGAAGGTGCCGAAGACCTGGGCGAAGGCGGCCGGGTCGCGGAACTCGAGGCCGTACGCCTGTCCGTCCCACAGCGGCACCCACACCCCCCGCTCGGCCCGCCTCCACTCCCGTACCGGCTGGGCATCCGCGGTCGACCGGCCGTCCAGCCAGAGCCGCGCCACATGGAGCAGGTTCACCTGCTCCATCGGCAGCCGTTTGCGCCGTATCCTCAACTCCCGTGTGGTCAGCGTGATCAGGTGGTCCTTCTTCGGGTACCAGACGACGCCGACGCCGAACGGGGCCCACAGCAGGAGCCCGATCAGCGGCCAGGCCAGGGCGTCGCCCCAGGAGCGGATCAGCCCGCCGTCCACCGCGTACAGGGCCCCGAAGACCAGCACCCACTTCGCCGTCATCCGCCAAAACCCGGTGTTCTGGCGGTACAGAACCCTCGGCTTCTCCGTTGTCGTCATCCCCGCACGTTATCGATCGTCGCGCAGGTGGATGTGAGCGGAGGGGGTGGTCAGCGGCGGGAACGGCTGCGCGTGATCAGCCAGGTGCCGCCGACGATGATCAGGGCGAAGGCGGCGAGCCCCGCGCCGAGTCCGGTCAGCAGCCAGAGGCGCTCGCGGAGTTGGAAAGTGCCGTTGAGGGTGACCTGGAGGGAGCCGACCGCGAAGACGATCGATCGTCCTGGACCACTCGGAAGACCTTACAGGTGCACGTCACGGCTGTGGGGGTGCGGCCGTCGATGGGTGGGTGACGGGTGGTCGGGCGGGTGGCGGTGGTCGGCCGACGTCCGGTGCTGCCGGTCCGGCCGCGTCCCCGCCCGCGGAGGCCCTGCGGCTACGACAGGGCCGGCAGCGTGAGGATCTCGGCCCCGTCCTCGGTGATGGCGATCGTGTGCTCGCTGTGGGCCGTCCGGCAGCCCGTGGCGCTGCGGAGCGTCCAGCCGTCGGCGTCGGTGACGAGTTCGGCGGTGTCGGCCATGACCCATGGCTCCAGCGCCAGCAGCAGTCCGGGGCGGAGCTTGTATCCCCGGCCGGGGCGGCCGGTGTTGGCGACGTGCGGGTCCTGGTGCATCGTCGACCCGATGCCGTGGCCGCCGAACTCGGTGTTGATCTCGTACCCGGCCTTCCGGAGGACGGTGCCGATGGCGTGCGAGATGTCACCGATACGGGCTTCGGGGCCGGCGGCGGCGATACCGGCCGCCAGGGCCTCTTCGGTCGTCTCGATCAGTGCGACGCTCTCCGGCGGCCGGGTCTCCCCCACGACGAAGCTGATGGCCGCGTCCGCCGCGACCCCCCGCTTGGAGACGGCGAGGTCGAGGGTGAGCAGGTCGCCGTCGGCGAGCCTGTAGTCGTGGGGGAGCCCGTGGAGCACCGCGTCGTTGACGGCCGTGCAGATGTAGTGGCCGAACGGGCCGCGCCCGAAGGAGGGCGCGTAGTCGACGTAGCAGGACGTTGCCCCCGCCTCGGCGATCATCTCCCTGGCCCACTGGTCGATCTCGAGGAGGTTGGTGCCGACCGCGCTCCGGCCCTTCAGGGTGTGCAGGATGTCGCCGACCAGGGCGCCGGTGTCTTTCGCCCGGTCCAGCAGGGCGGGGTTCAGAATCTCGATCATTGCCGCATTCCTCACGGGGTCACCAACACTTGCGGTAAAACTATACCGGTATTTGAATAGGGAGGGCACATCGGTTCCCGGGCCCGGTCCGGAGCGGGGCGCGCTGAACGGTGGGGATGGGCGTATTCGGGTACGCCCGCGACGGGCCCAATACCGTGTGGGTATCGTCCCTGGCCATGGACCTGCGTACCCTGCGGTACTTCGTGGCCGTGGCCGAGGAGCTGCACTTCGGCCGGGCCGCCGCCCGGCTGTACATGAGCCAGCCTCCCCTCAGCCGGGCGATCAAGCAGCTGGAGGCCGACCTCGGCGCCTCCCTGCTCGAGCGCTCCCCCGCGGGGGTGACGCTCACCCCGCCCGGCGCGACGCTCCTGGAGGAGGCGCGCGCCCTGCTCGACCGGGCCGACCAGGTACGGGTGCGGGTGGCCGCGGCGGCCGGGGCCACGGTTCTCACGGTCGGGCTGCTGGGGGACACCACCGACCCGGGTGCGCAGCGGCTGGCCGCCGCGTACCGGCGCCGGCACCCGGATGTCGAGGTGCGCATCCGCGAAACCGACCTCACCGACCCGACGTGCGGGCTGCGCGCCGGGCTGGTCGACGTCGCCCTGACCCGCGCACCGTTCGACGAGACAGGCCTGACCGTGCGTGAGCTGCGGGTCGACCCGGTGGGCGCGGTGCTGCGCGCCGACGACCCGCTGGGCCGCCGAGACCGGCTGACTCTGGCCGACCTGGCGGGACGGCGCTGGTTCCGGTTCCCGGACGGCACCGACCCGCTCTGGCGGGCGTACTGGAACGGAGGCGAGCCCCGCGAGGGCCCGGTCGTGCGCGGCGTGCAGGAGTGCGTGCAGGCAGTGCTGTGGAACGGCACGGTCGGGATGGCCCCGCTCGGCCACGACCTGTCCGAGGACCTGGCCGTCGTTCCGCTGACCGACATGGCGCCGAGCCGCGTCGTGGCGGCGTGGAACGACGGTGACACGAACCCGCTGCTGCGGTCGTTCGTACGGATCGCCACGACCGCCTACCGCCCCTGAGTGGTCATCACCACCATGCCGCGGCCAGCAGGCCGGTGACGGCTGCCGTGATCAGGAGCGTGGCGTTGAGGGCGATACGGCGGTCCCCGCGCCGCAGATGCACCCCGGTCGCGCCGATCTGCAGGACCACGAACCCGGTGGCCGCGACCAGTGCGAGCCCGGGTGCCACGCCGGTGAGCGGCGGGAGCACCAGTCCGAGCGCGCCGAGGACTTCGACCACACCGATCGTCCGGACGAGCGGCAGTGGTGTGCGGTCCACCCAGGCCATCATCGGCAGCAACTGCTCCTGGCTCCGGACCACCTTCATCCCGCCCGCGTAGAGGTAGAAGAGGGCGAGCAGGCCGGCCAGGATCCCGTACGCGACGGTCATCTGTTTCCTCCACCGGAGGCCCGGCCGTGCTGCCCGGGTCCGTAAACCCGCCGTGTCGCGGGGGGCTTGGCGGCGCTCACCGCCTCGCCGTACGGTCCGGTCTCCGGCCGGGCGGGGTCGGCGGTCGGACCACCGTTGCTCTTCGCTTCGTCAGTCATGTCTCGATTCCACCGCCGCGGCGCGGGCCTCGTCCAAGACCTGATCCGCGGCCCCGATGCCGTACGGGTATCACCGTCCACACGGGGGGCCGGAGAAGGGGAACCGCACCGACGGGGGTACGCCGCCCGGCGCGATACCCATGCGGTATCGGGCCGCCCGTCTCGGTCTTGGACGTCTGCCGGGAGCCGCCCCGACAGTCGGGGCATGTCTCTTTCTCGACGAAGCGCTCTGAGCGCACTGGCTGGACTCTCCATCACCGCGGTCGGTCTGGCCGCGCCCCGCAGCGGCGCCCGGGCCATGGAGCCGGTCTCCGGCGACCGGGCCCTGTGGCGGGACCGGGCACCCATGCCGCAGGCCCGCGCCGAGGTGGGTGCCGCCGTGCTCGGCGGCCGCCTGTACGTGGTCGGTGGCACCCTCCAGCGTGACGGCGCGGCACCGGTGTGGGCGTCGGACGTGGTCACCAGCTACGACCCGCGCACCGACCGGTGGGCGTCGCACGCGCCGCTGCCGCGCGCGCTCACCCATGTCGCGGTGGCCGCTCTCGACGGAAGGCTGTACGCCTTCGGCGGGTTCACCGACGCGGTGCACCTGGACCCGCAACCGGCGGCCTACGTCTACCACCCGGCCGAGGACCGCTGGAGCCGGCTGCCCGACATGCCGCGGAGGCTCGGATCGGTCGCCGCCGTCGCCGTGGACGGCAGGCTCCACCTCGTCGGCGGGCGTGAGTCGACGTCCGTCGTCACACTGCCAAACCCCCCGATCTCGCTGGGATTCGGCACGGTGAACAGCCACTTCGTGTACGACCCGAGGCGGTGTCGCTGGTCCGCGGCACGGCCGCTGCCCGGCGAGCCTCGCGACCACGCGGGCGTCGCGGTCCTCGGCCGCGAGATTCATGTGTTCGGCGGCAGGGTGGCCGATGTGACCGACAACCTGGCGCGCCACGACGTCTACGACGCCGGTACGGGCCGCTGGAGCGCGGCCGCGCCGCTCCCCGTGCCCCGGTCGGCCGGGGCGGCGGTCGTCCTCGGCGGCCGGATCGTCTACGCCGGGGGCGAGTGCGGTTCCGGTGGGGACACGTTCGGCGACGTGACCGTGTACGACCCCGTGTCGGACGGTTGGTCCGCCGCCGGCTCCCTGCCCCGGGGCCGGCACGGTTTGGGGGCAGGGGCGGTGCACGGCCGTGCGTACTTCGCCGCAGGCGCGCCCGCCTGCGGTGGCGGTGCATCGAAGGACCTGGTGGAGCTGCGGCTGAGGTAGGCCGGGGTGGTGTCCGGCGGGGTGTCTCGATCCCGCCGGACACCACCGGCGGGCTCACCCCTGGCCGGTTCCGGCACGTGTGCACTGAAGGAGCGTGTCGTGTCGCACCCGGTACGGCGCCTCCGCCGTCAGGCCGCCATGGCCACCGTGCGGTCGGCCGGGTGGTTCAGGGGGCGGTCGCGCCGTGGGACGCGGGTGGCGGCTCGGAGGCGGGAGGCGGCGGCCGCGCAGTGGTACGCGTGCAGCTGGTGGAGGACCGCTTCGCGCTGGGCGGGTGACCCGGTGGCGCCGTCCAGGGCGAGCTCCACGTGGTAGGTCCCGTCGGTGGAGCCGTCCGGGGCGAGGTGGGTGACGTGGAAGGTGCACAACAGGCGCCCGCTCGCGGCCATGCGCCGGAGGCGGCAGCGTATGCGGGTCTCGGGGTAGTGGACGTCGATCGTGTCGTCCGTGCAGGAGATGTGCCGGGCGTTGCCGGCCCGGGGGTCGGTGATGATGAGCGCGAAGCGGGTCGCGAGGCCGCGGACGAGGGCGGGCCGGGGCCGGCGGCGGGGCGGGGCCTGAGTCACGGAGTTCTCCCTGGGGTGTGGGGTCCGGCGACAAGGTGGCGGGTGCTGCGCGGGGGTCAGAGTGCCGGGGCGGGGCTCGTACGGTCCGGGGTGGCCGGGGCGGGTGGGCTGCGGTGCAGCCGGGCGGTCATGGCCCGGGCGAGGCCGTCGGGGCCGGTGTGCGCGGAGTTCCAGCGGGTGGCGTGGTCGAGGCCCTGGGTGACGGCATCGCGGTGCGCGGTGTCGAGGGTGCGTTTGATGCCTTCCAGGACGGGGGCGGGGTGCCGGCTCGCCTCCGCGTTGAGGCGGCGGGCGGCGTCGTGCAGTGCGGCACGGTCGTCGAACACGTCGTTGACCAGGCCGATACGGGCGGCACGGGCGGCGTCCACGGTGCGGCCGGTGAACGCCAGCTCGCGCAGGTGGCCCTGGTTGACGAGCAGGGGCAGCCGCTGGAGTCCGCCGAGGTCGGCGACGACTCCGAGCTCCGCCTCGGGCAGCGCGAAGCGGGCGCGGCGCGTGGCGTAGCGGATGTCGCAGGCGCTGATCAGTTCCAGGGCGGCGCCGGTGCATTCGCCGTCGACGAGGGCGGTGACGGGTTTGGGGCAGTCGGCGACGGCGGCCACCGCCTGCTGGAGGCGGCGCACGTCGGTGTCCATGAAGCCGGGGTCCTTGGAGCGCTGGGCGCGCCGCAGCCGTACGACGTACCAGCGCAGGTCCATGCCGACGGAGAAGAGGTCGCCCGCGCCGGTCAGGGCGATGGAGCGGATGTCGTCGCGCTCCCGGGCGTCCTCCATGAGGTCGCGCAGGTCGTCCCAGAACGTTCCGCCGAGGGCGTTGCCCGTGCCGCTGCCGTGCAGGGTGACCAGGGCGAGGCCGTCCTCCCGCACGGTGAGGTCGAGGGGGGCGTGGCTCATCGGGGGCTCGCCGCGGTGAGCGGGGCGGACGCCGCGGGGGTGGGGCCGGGGGTGCGGGTGGGGGCGGGGAGCGCGGGGGTCATCCGGTACAGCACCTCGGGCGGGTGGGCGTGCGGTTCGTCGGCCGGGAAGTCCTCCGTCGCGAAGAGGGTCTCGGTGTGCACGTCGAGTCCCCGTTCCTGGGCGAACTTGCGGAGCATCAGGGCGACGGCCCGGTTGCCGGGGTTGATGGTGGTCTCCAGGCTGGTGACGCCGTGCTCGGCGGCGCGGTCCGCCAGTTCGTGCATCATCCGCACGGCCAGGCCGGGGGCGTTGACCTGCGGGTCGACGGCCGACTGCCAGGCCATCAGGGTGTCGGGGCTGCGGGGGCGGACGTACGCGGTGACGAAGCCGACGAGCCGGCCGGTCTCGTCGGTCGCCACGACGGAGGTGCCGGCGAAGTCGCGGAACCACAGGTTGTAGTAGTACGTGCTGTTGGTGTCCAGGATCTCGGAGTCCCGCACCAGCCGCCATACGGCCGGGGCGTCCGTCGGTCGGGGCGCGCGCAGGGTGAAGCGTGGGGCGGGTGAGTCGCTCATCAGGCGTGGGGCCTTCCCGGTCGGAGGGCGCGGAAGCGCCCGTACGAGGGCATGGGCAGGGGCACGGACAGGGAGGTCCGTGAATTCCGCGACGGCGGTTCGCGTGGTCCGGCGCAGGGGTTGGGGGTGGGGGATCCGGAATTTCGCGTGTGGGTTTTTCGGCGGTGACGGCTGCGTCTGCTCGATGTGACGTGCGCGTCTCTTCGATTGACGGTTGCGTCTCTTCTCTTCCTCTTTCCAGAAAGAGCCCGGACTTTACGAGTTCGTGAACAAGCGCGGGCGGGAGACAGCAAATGACCTTTCTCCGTGTCTAGCACAGGGCGACCGAACCGCGCCAGAACCAACAAGAATCTTCACATGTCCGGGCGTCCACGCACCGTGAGGTCGCACGGCCGCCGGGGTGGGTGTCTTGATTTCGCAAGCGCGCCAAGATCTTTTTCCCCGCCTCCTCCGGCCTCTCGGATGCGCCATCAAGTCGCTTGCGCACCTGCCTCGTTGGGCTGTGCCCTGGGATCTCTCACAGAGGGTGAGCGCGGTGCCGATTGCCTCGGCGCCGCGCCCGGGCGCTTTCGCAGCGGGTGGCACTCCGGGGCGATTTTTGGACAGTTGCGGTTCTGTTTCGCATGGAGTTGATCGGGATGGCTAGTCGTACCGTCGCGCACCGCTGTTCGCTTTCCCGAACTTCATTTCACAGGGCATCCGACGTGTCGCCTGCTCACCGGCGCACCGGGTGATGACGGGGCGACCACACACGTCGGTGCGCTCCCGCCGGAAAATTTCCTCATCCCCGCTCGACCACTGCTCGGGCTCACCGCCGGGCGCCTCGCGCCTTCCCTTCCAGCCCGCCCGCATCGACTTTCGTATCCCGTACGCGGAGGAGACACCCGTACATGACCACCGATGACGTCTTGCACACCCTCGCCCCCCTGCTCCGTGCACGCGCCGAGTCCCCGCCGCCCGACCGCGGCGGCCTGACGCCGGACACCCGGCTGGAACAAGACCTGCACATGGACTCGATGACGATCGTGCATGTGCTGGAGGACATCGAGGAGTCCTTCGACCTGACCATCCCCGACGAGCGGCTCGCCGACCTCTACACGGTCGGCGACCTGGTCGACATCGTGCGCACCGCCGGCACGGCGACGCAGGGCCGCGCCGCGTGAGCGCCCCCACCCGCTGCACGCCCGCGTCGGAGCTGACCGAACCGCTGACCGACCCGCTGGCCGAGGCGATCCGGGGCATCGACACCACGGCGCTGGACTGCGTCCAGGTGAACGCCGCCGTGCTCGCCGACGCCGCGCACGGGAGCGGCACCCATCGGGAACTCGGTGGCCGGCTACGGTTCACCACCCGTTCCCGCACCACCGGGGCCCTGCCCACCGTCGAGCAGCAACCGGTGGACCAAGTGCGCCAGTTGGCCGGACCGCTCGGGCTCGCCCTGGACATCGGGGCACCGGTCACCGAGGGAGCGGCCCTGCTGGACCGGCTGCCCGCGGACGGCGGCGCGTTGTACGTCGTCGGCGACGCGTACCGCATGCCGTGGCTGCCGTACCACGGCCACCAGCACATGGACCACAGCCTGCTGCTGCGCGCCACGGACGGCGGCGCCCGGGTGGAGGCGGTCGACGCCTACGACAACGAGACCCCCTACGGCAGGGCCGAGCCGGTGATCTGCTCCTACGAACGGGCGCAGGCGGCCGCGCTGTTCGACGGCGCGCCGGCCGTCCCGGTGTCGGTACGCCCCCTTCCGGGTCCGGGTGCCGCCCGCGAACCGGTGGCGCGGACGCTGGCCCGCAACGCCGAGGACGCCGCCCTGCTGCTCGCCGGGGACGCGCCCGAACGGTACGCCCATGCCTTCCGCGACCTCTCCGACCAGTCGGCGGCGTGCACCGCGCTGCTGCTGGAGACCTGGCTGCTCGCCCGGTCGCGGCGGCTGCACGCCGCCTGGGTGGCCGACCGGGCGCCCGGTTCCGCCCACGCCTCGGCCGCCGCCGAGCGGGCCGCCGCCTGGGACGAGCTGGCCGGCCAGTGCTACCTGGCCTCGCGCCGCGTCCAGCGTGGCCGGCCCGTGCCCCCGCAGATCCACACCACCCTCGCGCGGCTGCTGCGCGCGGACGCCGAGCTGGCCGTCGAAGCGGCCCGTACCGGATCAGGAGACCCCATGCCCGACCCCGCGCAGATACGCCGGACGGTGACGGACACCGTCGCCGACGTCCTCGGCGCCGACCCCGCGGCCGTCGCCGGTACCGACGACCTGAGCCGGCTGGAGGGTTTCGCCTCCTTCCAGATGGTGGAGACGGTGGAACGCCTGGAGGACGCCTACGGAGTGGAGTTCGCCCCCGGCGACCTTCAGCCCGCGGTGCTCCGCAGCGTCGACGGCCTGGTGGGCCTCGTCGTCCGCACCACCGAGGGCCTGGAGGTGGCGCACTCGTGAACGCGTACCCGAAGGCCACCGTGCTGCACGAACTGCTCGACGCGCCCGTCGCCGACCCCGCCCGCCCCGCGGTCACCTGCGCGGACATCACCCTCACCCGCGCCGAACTGGTGGCGGCGAGCCACCGCCACGCGGCCGCCCTCCGGGCCCGCGGCCTCGGCCGGGGCGACCGTCTGGTGGTGACCAGTGACGCCGGTCCGGCGCTGGTGCCCCTGCTCTTCGGGGCCTCCCGGCTCGGCGTGGTCTTCTCCGTCCTGCACGACCAGGTGCGCGGGGACGTGCTGCGGCACGTGCTGGCCGACTGCGAACCCGCCCTCGTCGTCGCCGCGTCGGCGACCACCCGTGACGCGGCCGGCGAGGCGGGGGTCCCCGCCCTCTCCCCGCGGGACCTCGACACCGAGGCGTCCGCCGCCCCCGCACCGCACGGTGCCGTACCCGGACCGCTGCCGGTGGACCCGGTGTGCCTGATCTACACGTCCGGCACCACGGCGATGCCCAAGGCCGTCGTCTCCACCCACCAGCAGATGATGTTCGCCGTCCACGCCATCGCGGAACGGCTGGGCTACCGCGACGACGACACCGTCTACTGCCCGCTGCCGCTCTCCTTCGACTACGGCCTCTACCAGGTGTTCCTTTCCGTGCTCGCGGGCAGCCGCCTGTGGCTCGGCTCGGCCGCCGAGTCCGGCCCGGCGCTCCTGGCCAACCTGCTGCGCAGCCGGGCCACCGTCCTGCCGGCCGTACCGCCGGTGTCGGCGGCGCTGCTGCGGCTGCTGCGCCGGCGCGGCGGGGAGCGCCCGCCGCTGCGCCTGCTCACCAACACCGGTGCCGCCCTGCCCGCCGATGTGCCGCGCGGGCTGCGCGAGGTGCTGCCCGAGCTGCGCGTGCAGCTCATGTTCGGGCTCACCGAGTGCAAGCGGCTCACCATCGCGGAGCCCGACGAGGACCTGGTCCGCCCCGGCAGCTGCGGCCTGCCGCTCACCGGCACCGAGGTGTTCGTGGTGGACGAGGCCGGCGAGCGGCTGCCCGCCGGGGAGGTCGGCGAGATCACCGTACGCGGCCCGAACGTGATGGCGGGCTACTGGCGCCGCCCCGAACTGACCGCCGCCCGCTTCCCCCGGCGCGACGGGCTCTTCCCCGAGCTGCGCACCGGGGACTACGGGTGGACCGACGAGGCGGGGCGGCTCTACTTCGCCGGCCGGCGGGACGACATCTACAAGCAGGACGGGTTCCGGGTCAGTGCCATCGAGGTCGAGGCCGCCGCCCGCAGGCTGCCCGACGTGGAGACCGCGGCGGTGCTCACCCCCGACGCCTCGCGCCCGGAGGCCGTGCTGGTGGTCACCGGCACCGCCGACCCCGCGACCGTGCTGTCCCGGCTGCGCGAGCACCTGGAGGACTACAAGGTCCCCGCGGTGTGCCACACCGTGGAGGCACTGCCCGTCAACGCCAACGGCAAGACGGCCAAGGCGGTCCTGGCCGGGCAGCTCGCGGAGGCCGGCCGTGTCTGAGACCCTCCACCGCGCCGCGCCCGCGCCCGGGGCGGCGGTCGTGCCGCACGGGCTCACCACCCCCGCGTACGTCTACGACCTGGCCCGGGTACGGGCCGCCCACGACCGGCTCCGCTCCTGGCTGCCGCGCCCCAGCGAGCTGTACTACTCGCTCAAGGCCAACCCCCATCCCGAGGTGGTGGCCGCGCTGTACGCCCTGGGCTGCCGGGCCGAGGTCAGCTCACCCGGCGAGCTGGACGCCGCCCTGGCGGCCGGGGTGCCCGCCCGCGACATCCTCTACACCGGCCCCGGCAAGCGCGACCAGGACGTGGACGGGGCGCTCGCGGCCGGGGTGCGCGACTTCGCGGTGGACTCCACGTGGGGCATCGACCAGCTGGACCGGGCCGCCGCCCGGCACGGGGTGCGCGTCACCTACCTGCTGCGCGTCAACCCGGGCGGCGGCAGCCGCGGGGCGGGGCTGCGCATGACGGGTGACCCCTCCGCGTTCGGCGCCGACGCCGGGGACGTCGAGGCCCGTCCGGGGCGCTACACCGGGGGCGAGCACGCCCGTATCGACGGGCTGCACCTCTATCTGGCCACCAACATCGCCGACGAGCAGGCACTCGGCGACTCCTTCAGCGAGGCCGTCCAGGTGGCCCGGGTGCTGCACAAGGCGCTCGGCGTGCCCCTGCGGACCATCGACCTGGGCGGCGGCTTCGGCGCCCCCTACGCCCGGGAGGGCGACCTGC
Organism: Streptomyces sp. NPDC015131; assembly: GCF_043079975.1. Lineage (NCBI taxonomy): Bacteria > Bacillati > Actinomycetota > Actinomycetes > Kitasatosporales > Streptomycetaceae > Streptomyces > Streptomyces sp. NPDC015131. The sequence continues at coordinate 29,467 of NZ_JBIBVB010000004.1, forward strand.
CCGCGTACCCCGGCCTGGCCGCCCGGCTGGCCGGCGAGCTGGACGAGGCACTGCCCGGCTGGCGGGACGGCGCCCCCACGGTGGCGTTCGAGTCGGGCCGCTATCTGACCGCCACCTGCGGGCAGTTGCTCACCCGGGTGCTGGACGTGAAGCAGTCGCACGGGCAGCGGGTCGTCGTCCTGGACACCGGCATCAACCACCTCGGCGGCATGGCCGGCCTGCGCCGGGTGCCACCGCTGCACCCCGATGTCGTCCGGCCCGACGACGGCCACGGAACGCCGTCGCCGCCGGTCGCGGACGACGCCGAGCCGACCGGGGCGCCGGGGCCGACCGAGCCACCCGGGCCGATCGGGGCGGCCGGGCCGACCGGGGCGCCTGGGCCGGCCATGATCTGCGGGCCGCTGTGCACCCCGCTGGACACCTGGGCGCGCTCGCACCCCCTGCCCGCCGTCGCACCCGGCGACCTGCTCGCCGTGCCCAACACCGGTGCGTACGGCCTGCACGCCAGCCTGGTGCTGTTCCTCGGCCACCCGGCCCCGCTGGAGGTCGTCACCGACGGCGGGCGGGTCCTGCGCAGCGACCGGCTGGACTTCGTCCGCCGGACCGCCGAGAGCTGACCTCGCGTCACTTCGGCCGGGCGGCCCCGGACTCCGGGCCGCGGCGCCGACGTCCCCGTACGGACGGCCGCGCCTGCCCTGCTCGTAACAGCACGTCCCACCTCACCGCATCACACGCGATTCCCGACGGGAGACTCCCATGGACCAGATATTCGTCGACACCCTCCGTCCCCACCTGCGCTACCTCGACCCCGGCCAGGAGCTGCGGCCCGAGGACCGGCTGCGTGACCTGGGGCTCAACTCCATGCAGGCCATCGACCTCGTCTTCGACCTGGAGGACAACGTCGGGGTGCTGCTCCCCGACGACCAGCTCACCGATGCCAACTTCGAGACCGCGGGCACCCTGTGGGCGGCCGTGCAGAGCGCGCGCTCCGGCGACCTGGCGAACCGGTGAGGGCCCTCGCCCCGGAGCCGGCCGGGCGGCTGGCTCCGGTCCTGGAGACCATCGGGCAGCACGCGGCCGAGAGCGACGACAAGGCGGCCTTCCCGCTGGAGGGCCTGAACGCCCTGCGCGCCTCCGGCCTCCTGGGCCTGCTGGTCCCGGCCGCACACGGCGGGCTGGACGGCACCGTGGCGGACCTGCTGGCCGTGTCCCAGCAGATCGCCCGCCACGACATGTCCGCCGCGATGGTCTTCGCCATGCACGGCCAGCAGGTCGCCGCCCTGGTGCACCACGCCTCCGACGAGCTGTGCGAACGGGTGCTGCCACGGGTCGCCCGCGGGGAGCTGTACCTCGGCTCGGTGACCACCGAGGCCGGAAAGGGCGGGCACCTGCTCAGCTCCCAGACGGACACCGAGCGCGACGGGGACCTCGTCCGGCTCGACCGGATGGCGCCCATCGTCACCGGCGGCGCCCACGCCGACGCCTACCTGATCACCGTCCGCGCCCCGGGCGCCACCTCGGACGGGCAGGTGTCCCTGGTCTACGCGGAGCGCGACCAGCTGGACGTGCAGGTCCTCGGCGGCTGGGACCCCCTGGGCATGCGCGGAACGCACAGCGTCCCCATGCGGTTCACCGGCGCCGTACCGCACGACCAGGTCGTCGGCGCCCACGGTGACTTCCGGCGGGTCACCGTCGACGTCTTCGCCCCGCTCGCCCACCTCGGCTGGAGCGCCTGCTGGCTCGGCACGGCGGCCGGCGCCCTGTCCCGCACGATACGGCTGCTCCGCAGCCCCGAGGAGCGGCGCCGCCGGGACCTCAAGAGCGAGCTGCTGCTGACCCGGCTGTCCCGGGCGCGCCAGCGCATCGACACGGTCCAGGCCATGCTCAGCCACGCCACCGGCGTCTACGAGACCCTCTCGGAGGCCGAACGCGGCGGCGCGCCCTGGCAGTTGCTCGTCAACGCGCTCAAGGTGACGGCGTCCGAGCAGTGCCTGGCCGCCGTGGAGGAGCTGGTCGAGCTGGTGGGCCTGCGCCACGGGTACCTCCGCAACCAGCCGCTCGCCCTGGAGCGCGCCCTGCGCGACCTGCGCTCCGCGTCGCTGAACTACGCCAATGACCGGCTCCATCTGGCCAATGGCTCGCTCAGCCTGCTGGACCAGGAGACGACCCTTGTCTGAGACTCTCACCGTCCCCGAGCGGGGAGCCCTTGCCGCCGCGCACCGTACCGGGCGCGGGACGGCCGGGCGGGAAGGTGTCCCGGTGCTCGGGCTGTGGAGGCCCGCGCCCGGTGTGGTCGTCGCCCTGGCGCGCGTCGAGGAGGTGCTGGCCTCGCCCCCGGAGCTGGCGCGGTTACGGCCGCGGGAGCACCGGTCGGCCGCGGCGATGGCCTCCTGGCGCGGCCGGGAACACCTGGCCGGCCGCGCGCTGTTGCGGCTGCTCCTCGCCCTGGAGCGGGGCGAGGCGGAGGCCCGGCTGCCGGTGGTGCCCGAACCGGCGGGGCGTCCCTGGCTGCCCGGGCGGCCCGGTACGGGGGTCAGCGTCTCGCACAGCGGTGCCTACACCCTCGCCGCCGTGGCCGACGGACTGGACGTGGGCGTCGACGTCCAGGTGCCCCGCCCTCCGTCACCGGGCATGCTGCGCCGCTGCTGCCCTCCGCCGACGGCGGCCCGGCTGGCGGCTCTGTCGGCCCTGGCGCCCGACCGGGCCGCCAGCGCCTTCGCGCGCGTCTGGGCCGTGCAGGAAGCCTGCGTGAAGGCGCGTGGCACCGGCCTGTCCGGCGCGCCCTGGCGGGTGCCGGCCGACCCGGACACCATGACCGGCACCTGGCGTGCGGTGCGGTGGCTCCGGCTGCCGTGGCCGGTGCGGGCTTGCGCCTCGGCGGGGGCCGGGGCCGGAGCCGCCGCTGAGGGGGTGGGGGACGCCGCTGCGGGGGCGGGGGACGCCGCTGAGGGGGCGGGGGACGCCGCTGAGGGGGCGGTGGGCCCCGCTGAACCGGCCGCGCTCGCCTGTGCCTTCGGCCCGCCCGTACGCGATGCGGGTGCGGGTGCGGGTGCCGACGACCTTACGGGTGCGGATGCCCGTACGGGTGCCGATGCCCGTACGGGGGCGGATGCCCGTACCGATGCCGATGCCCGTACGGGTGCCGATGCCCGTACCGATGCCGATGCCCGTACCGCCGATCGTCCGCCCGCCGCCGCTTGCCGGCGCGCAGCGCCGTGATGGTGCGCCTGGCCTGTGGCCGCCCCGCCGCCCGGGTGGCTCCCGCCGCGCGGGGCTCCCCCGCCGGCCGGAGGCGCCGTACCCGTCCCGCCTTCCGTAAAGGACCTCTATGCGTACTGATCCCACCCCGCCCGCCGGCCTGGGCCTGAGCTGCTACACGGAGAATCTCGCCGGCTACCTCTCCGCCCGCGACCCCCGCTCCACCGACCTGCTGGCCCGCTCCGTGCGCCTCGCGGTCGATCCCGCGACCGGTGCCTTCTCGCACCACGACCGGGCCCTGAACAACCTGCCCGGCGGCCGTCGGCTCGGCTACCGGGGCGCCCCCGACGCCAGGACCGCCCTCGCCGGGATCGGCGCCGAACTGGCCGCCCGTGGCCGGGTCCTGGTCGTCGCGGACAGCGGGGCACTGCCCTGGCTCACCGGCTCCGCCGACGACCACGCGCCGCACCTGCTCGTGGTCGACGGCCGGGAGGCGGACGGGCACTGGCACCTCGTCGACGCCTTCACCGCGCTGTTCAGCGGCGGCGGCTCCCAGGAGCCCTTCGCCGGGTCGGTGTCCGACGAGGAGTTCGGGGACCTGCTGGCGTTCCCCCGGGGCCTCACCCCGGTGCACCGCACCCGTAACGCCCTGGCCTTCGGCTTCCCGGTGCCCCCGCCGGAGCACGAGACGTACCAGTGGCTGGCCGAGGAACCGGGCGCCACCGACGAGCGGTTGCCCGGCGGCCCCTGGCTGACCGGCGCCGCCGCCCTGGGGGAGACCGCACGACTGCTGCTGGCGGACATGGCGAGCATCGCGGACGTGGAGGACACAACGGGCGACGGGTCGCGCGGGGTGCTGGAGGACACCTGGGCGGCGGCGCAGCACCACCTGTTCCGCGACGCCCACCTGCTGGCCTCGGTGGACGCCGGGCTGTCCCCGTCGGAGCGGCAGGCGGTGGCCGCCACCACGGCGAAGTGGCGGGAACTCCCCCGGATGCTGCGTTTCGCCGCCAACTCCGCCCGGCGGGGGCGCCCCCGGCCGTCGCTGGTCACCGGCGCGTTCACCGCGCTGGCCGAGCTGGAGGCCGCCGCCTCTCCGCTGCACGCCGCCCACGGGTACGGCGGCCCCACCGCCCGGCCCGCCGAAGCCGGTACCGCGCTCGGCGCCCGGCTCTCCGACACTCACGCCCCGCAGGGAGGATGATCCCCGGTGCCGACCTCGTCATCGCTGACCCTCTGGGACCGGTTCGCCCGCACGGCCGACCGGCACCCCGACCGCACGGCCCTCGTCGCCGGCTCCACCGCCCTGACCTACGCCGGGCTGCGGGAGCACGCCGAGGCGCTGGCCGCCCGGCTGGCCGGGGGCGCCGCGCCACCGCCCCGGGTCGCCCTCCTCGCGGAGCGCACCCCCGCCACGTACGCCGCCTACCTGGCGGTGCAGCGGCTGGGCGCGGCGGTCGTGCCCCTCAACCCGGCCGCGCCGCCCGACCGCAACGAGACCGTGGTGCGGCAGGCGGGCGCCGCGCTGGTGCTGGCCGACGCCGCCGCCGACGCCCGACCGGCGGGGCGGGCCGCACCGCTGGTCCCGGTCAACCTCACCGGCACTCCCGGCGGGCGGGAGGCGCTGGACGGTGTTCCCGGCCCGGGTCCGCAGGACGTCGCGTACATCCTGTTCACCTCCGGCTCCACCGGGCGGCCCAAGGGCGTCGTCATCCGCCATGCCAACACCGACGCCTATCTGCGGCACGCGGTCGAGCGCACCGGTGCCGGGGTGGACAGCCGGATGTCGCAGACCTTCGACCTGACCTTCGACCCGTCCGTCTTCGACATGTTCGTGGCCTGGAGCACCGGCGCGGCCCTCGTCGTGCCGACCCGTGACGAGCTGATGGACCCGGTGGGCTTCGTGACCGGGCACCGGCTGACCCACTGGTTCTCCGTGCCGTCGGTGGTGTCGCTGGCCGTGCGGCTGCGGCGGCTGGTACCGGGCTCCATGCCGACCCTGCGGTACGCGGCCTTCGCCGGCGAACCGCTCACGCTGCACCAGGCCGGGGCGTTCGCCGCCGCCGCTCCCGGTGCCCGGCTGGAGAACCTGTACGGTCCCACCGAGCTGACCGTCACCTGCACCGGTCACCGCCTCCCGGCCGGCCCGGACGACTGGGCGCGCACCCCGAACGGGACCGTGCCCATCGGGACCGCCCATCCCGGGGCGGAGACCCTGGTGGTGGACGAGCACCTGCGCCCGGCCGAGCGGGGTGAACTTCTGGTGCGCGGGGCGCAGCGGTTCCCCGGGTACCTCGACCCGGCGGACGACCTGGGGCGCTTCGCCACCGGTGAGCCCGCCACCGGACTCGCCCCGTACACGGGCGGGGAGTTGACCGAGTCCGCCTGGTACCGCACCGGGGACCGGGTGGAGCGCCACGGCGACGACCTGGTCCACCTGGGCCGGCTGGACAGCCAGATCAAGATCAGCGGCTACCGCGTCGAGCTGGGGGAGATCGAAGCGGCGCTGCGCTCCCGCCCCGGGGTGACCGACGCCGTCGTGGTGGCCCGCACCGACCGGCCCACCCCCGTGCTGGAGGCCGTCTACACCGGGGACGCCCAGGACTCGGGGCCGCTGCTCGGGGCCCTCCAGGAGCGGCTGCCCGGCTACATGGTGCCGCGCACCCTGCTGCGCCTGGCGGAGCTGCCGCTCAACCTCAACGGCAAGACCGACCGGGGCGCCGTGCTCGCGGCCCTCGACACCGCCCGCCGGGCGCCCTCCGCCACCGGCGGCCCCTCCCCCGCCGTCCCCGATCCCGCCGTCCCCGATCCCGTCGGCGGCCCCTCCGCCACTGGCGGTTCTGCTTCTGCCGGGCGGGCCGCCGCCGGCGACCGCCGCGTACCCCTCACGGAAGGAACCCGGTGACGTGACCGCCACCACGACCGCCGAGACCCCCACCCGGCTGCCCGGCCGGGACGAGTTCTGCACCGCCATGGCGCAGCTGGCCACCGGCGTCGCCGTCGTCACCAGCGAAGGGCCGGACGGGCCGGTGGGCTGCACCGCCAACGCCGTGCTGTCGCTGTCCACCGAACCGCCCTCGGTGCTGGTGTCGCTGGCCAGTGCCGGCCGTACGGTCCGCCACGCCCGCGACCACGGCGGCTTCGCGGTCAACATCCTCAGCTGGCAGCAGCGGGAGCTGATGGACCGCTTCGCACGGCTGCCCGCCGCCGAACGGTTCCAGGGCGTCGACTTCCGGTACGAGGAGGGCTGCCCGGTCCTGGCCGGCACCGCCGCCGCCGTGGTGTGCCGCCTCGACCAGTCGCCCACGGCGCTCGACCACACCCTGCTCATCGGCCGCGCGCTGTGGACCGGTCAGGATCCCGCCGCGCCGGCACTCGTCCTCTACCAGCGCCACCAGCACGCCGTTTCCCACTCACAGCCCCCTTCATGACACCCCGTCAGCAGTCTCCGCAGCATCCGCGTCCGAGCCAGACAGGATCAGCATGAGCGTCTTCGCCAGCATGGAGTCCGAGGTCCGCAGCTACAGCCGGGCCTGGCCGACCGTCTTCACCACCGCCCACGGCGCCGAGCTCCACGACGAGCACGGCCGCACCTACCTCGACTTCTTCGCGGGCGCCGGCGCCCTCAACTACGGCCACAATCCGCCGGAGTTGAAGGCGACGCTGCTGGAGTACCTGACCGGCGACGGCATCACCCACGGGCTGGACATGCACACCGCCGCCAAGGGCGCCTTCCTGGAGCGGCTGCGCGATCTGGTGCTCCTGCCGCGCGGTATGGACCACCGGGTCCAGTTCCCGGGGCCCGGCGGCACCAACGCGGTCGAGGCGGCGCTCAAGCTCGCCCGCAAGGTCACCGGGAGGCGCGCCGTCGGCTACTTCGAGCGCGGCTTCCACGGGATGACGCTCGGGGCGCTCGCCGTCACCGCGAACGCCGCCAAGCGCGCCGGGGCGGGCGTTCCGCTCCCCCACGCCGTCCCGGTTCCCTTCGACGACCCGGCCCTCGACGCCGAGCAGTCCGTGAGCCGGCTGGTCCGGTCCCTGGAGGCGGCGGCCGCCGACGCTCCGCTCGCGGCCGTGGTGGTGGAGACCGTCCAGGGCGAGGGCGGGGTCAATCCCGCCCGTCCGGCGTGGCTGCGGGCCCTGGCCTCGTGGACGCGGGAGCACGGCGCGCTGCTGGTGGCCGACGACATCCAGATGGGGTGCGGACGCACCGGTCCGTTCTTCTCCTTCGAGACGGCCGGAATCGTCCCCGACATCATCTGCCTGTCCAAGTCCATCAGCGGGTACGGGACGCCCATGGCCCTCACCCTGATGCGCCCCGCGTACGACGTGTGGCGGCCCGGCGAGCACAACGGCACCTTCCGGGGCTACAACCCGGCGTTCGTCACCGCCACCCGGGCCCTGGAGGTGTTCTGGTCCGACAGCGCGCTGCAGGCCAGGACCACCGCGCTGGGCGAACGGGTGGGGCGCGCCCTCGCCCGGACGGCCCGCCGCCACGGGCTGGGCGCGCCGCGCGGCCGGGGCCTGGTGTGGGGCCTGCCCTTCGACCGCCCGGGCGCGGCGCGCGAGGTGTGCGACGCCGCGTTCCGGGCGGGGCTGCTGCTGGAGACGGCGGGCCCCGGTGACGAGGTGGTCAAGCTGCTGCCGCCGCTGACGGTCGCGGACGGGCAGGTGGAGCGGGGGCTGGCGATACTCGACGAGGCGGTCGCGGCCGTCGTCGGCGAGCGGGCCCTCGTCGCCTGACCGGGCGCCGGCCCGACGAGACCCACCATCCCCCGCGGCCGGACGGGTGCGGGGCGGACGAACGGAGTACGGATGTCGGTCGACCTCATCGGCTTCCTCGGCGTGGTGCTGGTGGCGTACGTCGTGCCGGGGCCGGACTTCCTGGTGGTGGTGCGCTCGGCGGCCGAGCATCCGTCCAAGGGGCGGGCGGCGGCACTGGGCGCGCAGGCCGGGCTGTGCGTGCACATGCTGGCCGCCGCCGTCGGCCTGTCGGTGATCGCCGCCCGCTCCCCCGTGGTGTACGACGCCATCAAGCTGCTGGGCGCCGCGTACCTGGTGTACCTGGGGGTACGGGCGGTGATCGCCGCGCGCCGGGCCGCCCGGGAGCGCGCGGCGGGGAGGGGTGCGCCGGGCGACGACCGGGACGCGGCCCCGGAGCCCGCGTCGCGGGAACCGCAGCCGGCCGGGGCGCGGTGGCGCTCGGGTTTCGCCCAGGGGTTTCTGACCAATGTGCTGAACCCGAAGGCGGCGCTGTTCTTCCTCAGCATCCTGCCGCAGTTCGTGAACGGCGGCGGCTCGGTGACCGGCCAGATCTTCTTCCTGGGCATCCTCGATGTCCTGATCGGGGTGGTGTACTGGTTCGCCCTGGTCGCCGTCGCCGCACGGCTGCGTGCGCTGCTGTCCCGCCCGAAGGTCCGCCATCGCTGGGAACTGACGACCGGGTGGCTCTTCATCGCCATCGGCATCGGCGTCGCGGCGGTGGCGTGAGGCCCCCGGCGCCCGCCGGGGCTCAGCGTCGCGGGGCGGTGAACCAGGCGAAGCCCGGGGCGTGCGGGTGGACATCGGGCGGTGGGAGCGGGGGCGTGCCCGGGAGGAGCAGGTCGACGCGGGTGCCGGTCCTGCGCTGCTGGTCGGCGAACTCCTCGATCCGGGTCAGGCAGGCGTGGTCCAGGTGGGTCAGGCCCGAGAGGTCCAGCCGGACGTGCGGGGTCGCGGCGGCGGCCAGTTCCTCCAGGGCCTCGGCCAGTTGCGGAAGCCGTACGAAGGTGGCGCTGCCCGTGACGGTGAGCTGTGCCGTGGTGCCGTCGACCGTCCGGCGCAGGGTGGTGCGTGACATGCGCAGTACCGCGAGGAGGGTCGCTGCCGCCAGTCCGATCAGGACGCCCTCCAGCAGCGCCGTGGTGAAGATCGCCAGGGTGGTGACGCCCATCACGGCCGCCTCGCCCCGGTCCTGACGCCAGATCAGCCGGAACTGCTCCGGGGCGAGCAGCTTCCAGCCGCTGTGGACCAGGACGCCCGCGAGGACGGTGATGGGGATCAGAGCGAGCAGGCCGGGCGCCAGGAGGGCAAAGGCGAGCAGCCACAGCCCGTGCAGGGTGCGCGAGAGGCGGGTGCGCGCCCCGGCCTGGACGTTGGCGGAGCTGCGGGCGACGACGGCCGTCATCGGCAGGGCGCCGAGCGCGCCGCAGACGGTGTTGCCGACGCCCTGCGAGAGCAGCTCGGCGTTGTAGCGGGTGCGCGGGCCGGTGTGCATGCGGTCCACGGCGGCGGCGGTGAACAGGCTCTCCGCCGAGGCGATCACGGTGAAGGTGAGGACGGTGGCGACGACCGCCGGGTCCGCCAGGCCCGCGAGTTCGCCGGCCCCGGGCGGGTGCACGGAGCCGAGCAGGTCGCCGACCTGGAGGGTCGCGATGCCGACGCCCGGCAGTGCGGCCACGCCCATGCCGAGAACCACCGCGACGAGCGCGGCCGGTATCCGGCCGGCCGGGCCCGGCACCTTCTTCCAGAGGAAGCTGAGGGCGACGGTGGCCATGCCCAGCGCGGCCGCGGCGAGCGCGTCCGCGTCGCTGAACGTGGAGGTGAGGAGGCCCGGCAGCCCGAGGAGGTTCTCGACGGGGGTCCCCGGTGCCTTCGCGTCGGCCATGGCGTACGACTGGCCGATCATCAGCGGCAGGCCGATCCCGGCCAGCATGCCCTGGACCACCGCGACCGAGATGGCCTGGAACATGCGGCCCAGCCGGACGAGCGCCAGGGCGATCTGGAGGAGGCCGCTGACCAGGACGATGATGCCGAGCATCGCCAGGCCGTGGTCCATCACGGCGTCCGCCACCAGGGCGGCGAGCCCGGCCGCCGGGCCGCTCACCTGGATCGCGCTGCCCCGCATGAGGCCGACGACGAGGCCGCCCACGATGCCGGAGACGATGCCCAGCTCGGGTGGCGCGCCGGAGGCGACGGCCACCCCGATGCACAGTGGCAGGGCGACGAGGAACACCACGAAGGACGCGGTGATTTCGGTGCCCAGATGGGCGCCGCGCAGTTCGGCGGCGAGGCTCGGGACGGTCCCGGCCGGCCGCGCGGGGGTGGGGGTGGGGGTGCGTGTGGGGGTGGTTGTGGCGCTTTCGGGTCCGGCGTACGGAGGTGCGGCGGGCGTGCCGGTGTGCGGTGGGGACGGGGGTGGGCCGGCGGTGCGGGCGGTGGGGCGTGCGTGCCGGGCGGGTCGCCGGGTCGGGGGCGGGGAGGACACGTGGGTGCTCCTTGTACGGGGGGCCGTCCGGGCCGTGGGGGTACGAACGCGGGTCGCTGGGGCGTGCGGGGGCGGCCGTCAGGGATACGAGCGGGGACGCGGGGGCGGGTCAGCGGGCGGCGAACGTGCCGTCGTCGCCCAGTTCGTGGAGTACGCCGGTGTCGACGCGGTAGTACCAGCCGTGCAGCCGGAGGTCGTCGGCGTCCAGGAGGCGGCGGACGACGGGGTAGGTGCCCAGCGTCGCCAGCTGGTGCACCACATTGAGCTGGACCAGGCGCTCCAGGGCGCCGTCCTCCTCCGTCGCCCGGGGCGCCAGCGCGGGGCGGACCAGCGAGAGCCACGCCTCGACGCCGGGGAGCAGCGAGAGGTCGCCGCCGGACGCGAGCGCGCTCATGGCCCCGCAGTGGGAGTGGCCGCAGACGACCACGTCGCGGATGCCGAGCACCTCCAGGGCGTACTCGACGGTCGCCACCTCGCCGGACACGTCGGCGGCCCAGCGCGGGGGGACGATGTTGCCGGCGTTGCGCAGTTCGAAGATCTGGCCGGGGCGGGCGCCGGTGATGTGCGCGGGGACGACGCGCGAGTCGGAGCAGCTGATGACGAGCGCCTGCGGGGACTGGCCCTCGGCGAGGTGCCGGTAGGTGTCCCCGGCGTCGGCCACCTGCCGGTGGAAGGAGCGGGCGTGGTCGAGAAGGGTCTGCATGTGTCCTCTGTCCTCCTGGTCGACATGGTTCCGGGGCCGCCGGGCGCACCCGTGCGGTGCGCCGTGCTGCCCCGGGCTGTGCCGACGACCCTAGGAACCCCTCTTCCAGCGGCAGGGAAGCGTTTGGTTAATACGTGGCCGGCGGCCGTCCAGTTCTCTGCCGGGCCCGCTCTGTGAGGTATCGCTCGAAGACGCCCTCGGAGGCGGGTCCGGGGCCGGGTCCTGGGGTACGGTGCGGACTCCGAACAGGCGCCGGAAGCCCAGGTGGTGGCGCGTTCGGGTCGTCGTGCGGCGCGGTGCGCCCGGCGCTGAGCGGAGGGACGGGACCACACATGCGGGTGCTGCTGATCGAGGACGACGCGACCATCGCCGAGCCGCTGGCGGAGGGGCTCTCCCGCTACGGGCTGTCGGTCGAGCGGGTGGCGACGGGCGGGGACGCGCTCGCCGGGCCGTTCGGGGACATCGTGCTGCTGGACCTCGGCCTTCCGGACATGGACGGGATCGACGTCTGCCGCCGGATCCGGCAGGTCTCGCACGTGCCGATCATCATGCTGACCGCGCGGGGCGAGGAGGCGGACCGGGTGGTGGGCCTGGAGATGGGCGCGGACGACTACCTGGCGAAACCTTTCAGCATGCGGGAGCTGATCGCCCGCATCCGCGCCGTGACCCGTCGCACCCGGAGCACCGCGGCGCACCCGGACCCCGCGGCGCTCGCCGGGGCGGGCCTCCCCGGGGCGGTCCGCTCCGGTTCCGTGGCGCAGCCGGACGTTCCGGTCTCCGAGGAGCCGCGGCGTCTGGGCGCGCTGGTGGTGGACGTCCGCACCCGCCAGGCGTGGGTGGGCGGCGCCCTGGTGGAGCTGACGCCCAAGGAGTTCGACCTGCTGGCGCTGCTCGCCGAGGACCCGGGCGCGGTGTGCTCGCGCCGCCGCATCCTGGCCGAGGTGTGGGACCCGCACTTCCACGGGCCCACCAAGACCCTCGACGTCCATGTGGCGGCGCTGCGCCGCAAGCTGGGCGACCCGGGCTGGATCCGGACGTTACGGGGCGTGGGGTTCCGCCTGGTCGTCCCGGCGGCGCACGACTGACGGGCGGGCGATCGGATGACCCGGCGGCTGTTGCTGAGCCATCTGACGGTGGCCCTGCTGGTGCTGCTGTGCCTGGAGGTGCCGCTGGGCATCGTCTACGGCCGGGCGGAGCAGCAGCGCGCGACCCGGGCGGCGGAGGACGAGGCGGAGTCCCTCGCGGCGTACGCGGCCGTCTCCGTGGCGGGCGGCCGGGGCGCGGCCCTGGGTGACCGGGTGGCGCACTGCGCCGCGCGGATCGGCGGGGACGTGTACGTGTTCGGCCCGGACGGCAGCCTCACCGCCGCGTCCGGCCCGTTGTCCCCCGCCGGTACGCGGGCCATGGCCGGCCGTCCCGAGGTGCGGTCCGCGCTGCGCGGGCGGGCGGCCACCCAGGTCCGCACCGCGGCTCTGGGCGGGGTACGGGAACTGTCCGCCGCCGCGCCGGTGCCGCTGGGCGCCTCGCGCTTCGGCGCGGTACGGGTCGGCTTCCCCACCGGCACGGTGCACCGGCGGGTGCACGGGGTGTGGCTGACCCTGGCGCTGGTGGGGCTGGTGGCCCTGACGGCCGTGGCGGGCGTGGCGTTCCGGCTGGCCCGGTGGACGAGCCGGCCCGTACGGGAGCTGGAGCGGGCGACCGCCCGCCTCGCCGAGGGCGACCTGTCGGCGCGGGCGACCCTGGCCACGTCGACCGGCCCGCCCGAGGTGCGGAGGCTGGCGATCACTTTCAATGAGACCGCCGCGCGGCTGGAGCACCTGCTGGAGGCGCAGCGCGCGTTCGCCGGTGAGGCGTCGCACCAGCTGCGGACGCCGCTGGCCGCGCTGCGGCTGCGGCTGGACAACCTGGAGCCGGACGTGGCCCCCCGCGCCCGGCCGGGTCTCACGGCGGCGATGACGGAGACGGAACGGCTGGCCCGCATGGTCGAGGGGCTGCTGGCGATGGCCAGGCTGGACGAGAAGGCCGCGACGCCGGTGGCCGTCGACCTCGACGCCGTCGCGCTCGACCGGGTGCGGACCTGGGCCCCGGTGTTCGAGGAACGGGGCTGCCGGCTGGCCCTGGGGATCGAGCACGCGGGGCGGGCGCTCGCGGTACCGGGTGCCGTGGAGCAGATCCTGGACAACCTGCTCTCCAACGCCCTGCGGGTGTCCCGGCCCGGTTCGGTGGTGCTGGTCGACCGCCGCCCGCCGCGCCCACCGCGCCGGGGCGCCCGCGAACAGCGCCCCGGCTGGGCCGAGTTGCATGTGCTGGACGAGGGCCCCGGCATGCCGCCCGAGCACCGGGACCGGGCCTTCGACCGGTTCTGGCGCGCCCCGGGTGCCGGCGAGGGCGGCAGCGGTCTGGGCCTGCCGCTGGTGCAGCGGCTCGCGGTGGCGAGCGGCGGGCGTGCCGCGCTGGAGGAGGCCGCCCGGGGCGGGGTGGACGCGGTGGTGCGGCTGCCCGCCGTCCCCTCCCCCTCGCCCGGGGGCGGTGCGCCCGCCGGCCGGGTCGAGGCCCTGATCCCGTGGCCCTCCCTGCGGTCGGTCCCGGTGCCCCGCCGCCGGGGGCCGTCGCGCACCGGGCCCGGCGCCTGACCTCCGTACGACCACCACCAAGCCCTCTCGGACCTGGTCGTCGCCGCCGCGCATCGTGCGCCGGGGCGCGCGGACCGGACCATCCCCTGGAGTGCCGGTACGCCGGGCGGAGTGGGCGCTCCGGCGCATCCCCCTCTCGCCGGCGGCACCGACCAGCCGTTCTCCGGCCGCCTCGGGCCATACTCGTGCCGGGCGCCGCCCGGGCGCCCCGGTGACGAGGAGAGCGACATGGCCGAGGTGCTGGTCTTCCATCATGGGCACGGACTGACCGCCGGTGTCCGCGCGTTCGCCGAGCGGGTCGGACGGGCCGGGCACACCGTCCACACCCCGGACCTGTTCGAGGGGCGGGTGTTCGGCACCCTGGAGGAGGGCGTCGGGTACGCCGCGGAGGCCGGGTTCGGCACGCTCATCGAGCGCGGGGGCAGGGCCGCCGAGGGGCTGCCCACCGGGCTCGTCCTCGTCGGGTTCTCGCTCGGCGTGCTGCCCGCGCAGAAGCTGGCGCAGACCCGCCCCGGTGCGAAGGGCGCGGTGCTGCTGGAGGCGTGCGTCCCGGTCGCTGAGTTCGGCGGCGCCTGGCCCCGGGACGTCCCGGTCCAGGTCCACGGCATGGACGCGGATCCGTTCTTCGCCGGGGAGGGCGATGTGGAGGCGGCCCGCGCGCTCGTCGGGACGGCGGCCGACGCCGAGCTGTTCCTCTACCCCGGGGACAGGCACCTGTTCACCGACAGCAGCCTCCCGACGTACGACGAACGGGCCGCGGCGGAGGTCACCCGGCGCGTGCTCGCCTTCCTCGCCCGCATCGGCTGAAGGGCGCCGGACCGGGGGACGGGCGCGAAAACTCCGGTGCGCCGTCCCGGGCGCCTCTGCGATCATCCCCGGATGGCGCACGGTCTTGAATCACTGGTCATCCGGCACACCCACCGCGTCCCCAGCCCGAGGGGCTCGGCCGGGCAAGGTGCCGTCGCCGCGCGGCAGTTCGACGCGGCCCTGGCGTCGGTGGGGTTCAAGCTCTCGGTGGAGCTGCTGGAGCGGCTGTCGGGGCTGTCCGAGGCCGCGGTCGTGCACACCGCCCGGCGGACGCTCGCCACCGTGGGCGAGATGGTGGGTGACCACGTCCGGCACAACGCGTACTTCATCGACTTCCCGGCGAACGTTCCGGACACCGAGGAGTTCTGGATGCGGTGCGTCGCGAAGGCGCTCGACGACGGGGCGGCGCGCGAGAACGTGCTGACCCAGCTGACCCAGGGGGTGCTGAACCTGCTCAGCCTCCCCGCGTACGGGCGGTACCAGCACACGTACGAGGAGATGCTCGCGGCGCAGGACGAGCTGATCGCCTCGGCGGGCGACCGGGTGACCGTCCTGCACCTCGGGCGGGAGCTGGACGCCGAACTCACGGACCTGTACCTGGCGTTGGCGGGCAGTACGACTCCGCTGGGCGAGGACGACCTGCGTGACCTCTCGGTGCTCGCCGCGCGGTGCGCGGCCGGCCCGCAGCCCGAGGCGATCCCGGTGCGGGAGAACCGGGCGGTCGTGAACGCGGCCCGGCTCACCGCCGGCGCCGGCCTGCTCCTCGACACGGTCACCGATGTGCTGCGGCTGGCCTGTGTGCTGTCCGGGGGCGATGTGACACTCCAGGAACCGACGCGGTTCCGGGCGCTCTCGCGGCCGGTCCGCCGCGCCCTGCTCGCGGGGCTGGACACCGTGGTCGCGGCGAGCCCCGGGAAGCTCTCCGATGTGCACGCGCACCGTGAGCCCTTCAAGCGGCTGGGCGAGCGGCTGCATCCGCACGAGTACCCGCGGTGGCCGCACGCCGCCGAGGTGTTCGCCGTGGCGCGGGGCGAGAAGGAGGCCCGGTCCTTCGAGAGCCGTGTCGAGGAGCGGCTCGACGCGTTCGACGTGCTCGGTGCGGTGCGGTTGCTGGCGTCCGCGCCGGGCAGGCTGTTCCGCGCGCTGGACCTGCTGCTGCGCGTCGCCGCGGACCAGGAGGAGCGGGACGCGGTGGTGGCCGCGGCGGTGCGGGCCGCGCCGGAGGTCTCCGGCCGGGTGGTGCTCTCGGTGCGCGAACACCTCCACAACCGGGCGGCGGAGACCGGTGCGCCCCGTATCTTCGTCAACCGGCGCGGCCGGGCGTGGGTGTCGCCCGACCACCGGCCCCCGG
Source organism: Streptomyces sp. NPDC015131 (assembly GCF_043079975.1). Taxonomy (NCBI): domain Bacteria; kingdom Bacillati; phylum Actinomycetota; class Actinomycetes; order Kitasatosporales; family Streptomycetaceae; genus Streptomyces; species Streptomyces sp. NPDC015131. The sequence continues at coordinate 45,405 of NZ_JBIBVB010000004.1, forward strand.
TGCCGGCCGCCGACCGCGACCGTCTGATCGGCGCCCTGGACGCCGAGCTGCGCCGCCGCCTCCCGGCGCCCGGCCGGCTGCTGGTCGACCCGGACGTCCTGGACGTGGCCCTCCCCCTCAGCGGCCGGGCCACCGCGTCCGGGCTCGGCGTGCTGCCACGGGGGTCGGTGTCGGCGGTCGGCGGCGACGAGCTGCGGTTCTTCGTGTACTGGAAGGAGAGCGCGCGGCGGACCGACTACGACCTCTCCGCGCTGCTCCTGCACGCCGACTACAGCACCGACTCCTGGCTCTCCTACACCTCGCTCAAGGCCGTGGGGGGCGTGCACTCGGGCGACATCACCGAGGCGCCCGACGGGGCTTCGGAGTTCATCAATCTGTCCCTGGACCGGGTGCGGAGCACGTTCATCGTGCCGCAGGTCAACATCTACGCCGGTGAGGGCTTCGACGAGGCCGAGGAGTCCTTCTTCGGGTTCATGGTGCGGGACGGCGAGCAGAAGGGGCGGCCCTTCGAGCCGCGTACGGTGCGGATGAAGTCGGAGCTGCGCGGAGTGGGCCGGGTGGCGCTGCCGCTGGTGTTCCGGCGCGAGGACGACGGCCGGTGGCGCGCGAAGTGGCTGCACCTGTACCTGCGGGGCATCTCGTCGGCCAACCGGGTCGAGGAGAACCAGCTGTCGGTGTCCACGGTGGTGCGCGCCCTCGTGGAGCGCGAGCAGCTGACCGTGGGGTACCTGATCGGCCTGATGGACCGGGACGGCACCACCGTGGACCTGTGGGACGGCACGCCCGTCCCGGACGAGCCCGTGATGTACGTGGGCCTCGAGCGCCCCGACGGCCTGCACCCGGCGTCGCGGGTCGTCACCCCCGGAAATCTGCGCGACCTGATCCCCGGCTGAGTGCTAGCGTTGCCCGTGGCGAGGCCATGGAAGGGCTTCCTTCTCCTTCCTCTCTGATACGAGTTCTTCCGCTTTCCTCGCTCTCGCGTCGCCCGGGCGGCGCTCGTGCTCACCGCACGCGCGCCGCCCGAGCCGTTTTCCCGCCCGCTCCCGCGATCGGGGGACGGTCGCACCCCGATCGTCAGGCTCGGCGCCCCGGTTGCTGCCCGAGCCGACCGCCGACCGGTCCCTCGGGCTCCGTCCCGGGCCTTCCCGCGTTCCCGCACGGCGTTCCAGGCGGCCTGCGTCTGCGCTGGTCACAGGCGGTGCGAATGTTCCCGTGTCCCGCGCCGGCCGGGGGCGGTGGCGGCGAGCGGCCGGGAGGGCGCAGCCTCGGTGGTGGCCGGGCCACGGGTGTCCGGTGTCCGGGACTCGACCCGCCGACCTCTGCTTGGAGTGCTTCCGTGACCTTACGGACAGCGGTGACCGCCGAACCGATTCCGTCCCACGTGTCCGCCCTGGACTACGTCGTCGGCCCGGCCCTCGGCCAGGGTCACCATGTCACCGTGTACGCGCCGCCCATGTTCCGCCGTGAGGTCCGGCGGCGCCGGGCGGACTTCCGTGCCGCCGGGGTGAACTGGACGTGCGATCCCGGGCTCCAGAGGGCCGCCGGCCGGGTGTGGAGGAGCCAGGGCAACGCCGCCTTCAACCGGTACGTCTTCGGCCGCCTCTGGCCCCGGCAGGCCGCGGTGAAAGCCCGTGACCTGATCGGCGCGTGGCGCCGGGACCGGCCGGATCTGGTGATCGCCGAGTGCAGCGACCCGGGCGCGCACCTCGCGGCCAGGGTCCTGCGGCTGCCGCTGGTGGCGGCGGACAACGGCCTCGGGCCGGTGCTGGTGGACCTCTGGGACACGCATGTCGCGCCCGCGCTGCTTCCGCTGTACGAGCGGTACGGGCAGGACTCCCCCACGCTCCCCCCGATGCTCTCGCCCGCGCCGCTCCCCTGGTTCTTCCCGGCGCCCCCGGCCTCGGCGCGTGCGGTCCGGCGCACGCTCCCGGCGTTCCGTACCGCCCCGTTCCGGCACCCGGGTGTGGCGCTGCGCCCCTCGCGCCCGCTCGTGTACGTGAGCCTGGGCACCCTTGCCACCGCGATGTCCGGCCTGCGCACGGTGGCCGAGGGCGTCTACCGGGAGGTCATGGCCGCCGTTCGTGCCCTCGACTGCGACGCGATCGTGTCCGCGGGCGACCTGGCGCCCCGCCTGCCGAGCGCGGGTCCGCACATCACGGTCGTCACGCGCGTCCCGCAGCCCGCGCTCCTGCACCGGGCCGGTGCGTTCGTGACGCACGCGGGCCGGGCCTCGCTGCTCGACGCGGTGCAGGCGGCAACACCGGTGCTGAGCATGGGCGTTCTGGCCGACCAGCCCGGCAACGCCGCCGCGTTCAGCGGCCGCGGCCTGGGGCGGTCGCTGGACGTCACGGCGGGGCGCGACGAGATCGCCGGGGCGCTGAGCGCCCTCCTCGGCACCTCGCGCCACGCGACCGCCATGCGCGCCGCCAGGGCCGAGTTGTCCCGGCTGCCGCCGCTGGACCTCGCCGCGCTCCGGGACGGCGCCACCGGCCCGGTTCCCGCGTGCGGTGGCGGCTCGGCGGGCTGACCGGCCGTAATGCCGCGTACGCCGGTCCGGCCCTTCGGACCCCGGCCGGGCCGATCAGGCGGTCAGGACCCGGGCTCCGGTCACGGGGGCGGTCAGCGCCTCCAGACGCTTGATCAGGCGTCGTACGACCAGCAGCGGGACGATGCCGAACACCCCGAAGGACATGTCGATGACCGACCACCACACGGGGATGCCCCGGATGGGTCCGCAGATCAGGGCGAGCGGGATGATGCCGGCGCAGGCGATCATGCCGAACTCGATGACCCAGATGTTGCGGACGGGGTCGCGGTAGGGGCCGTAGAAGGCGACGGCGATGACGAGGTGCGCGAAGGCGAGCCAGTCCGTGCCGTAGAGGAGGAAGGGGTAGCGCTGGTCGGCCGTGTCGAGACCGGCTCCCACGCGCTCGATCCACTCCCGCAGGGAGGGCAGGGCGTCGGCGACCGGGGACGCCCAGCCGCTCAACGCGTCCTCCATCAGGCCGACTTCGGTGACGAGCGGAAAGGCCGTCACCCCGCTGAGCACCAGGCAGACGATGAAGAACACCAACCAGGCACGTATGCGCCGCAAAAGGGCACGAGTCTCGCTCATGTCCGCAGCGTACGCCGGGGTTCACCGCCCCTCCGACCTGGCCCTGCCTCCGGCGTCCCCACGGCGCCGCCCGCGGGCGCGCTCAGGGGCCGCCCCGCCAGTCGAGGCAGACGACCACGGCGTCGTCCAGGGCCTCGGCGGAGCCGCGGTGCCCGGCCAGCTCCTGGAGGATGGCGCGGGGCACCTGGGAGGGCGGCAGGAGCCGGGTGCTGAGCAGGGCGCGGGCGAGTGCCTTCTCGGCGTACCGCTCACCGGAGGGGGACGCGACGTCGTGTGCGCCGTCGCTGAGGAAGACGAGGCGGTCCCCGGCCCGCACCTGGATGTGCTCGGTGGTGTAGGGCGTGTCCTCGAACATGCCGAGGGGCAGCTGCGGTTCCAGGGAGATCTCCTCCACGACGCCGTCGCGCAGGAGCCACACCCGGGGGGATCCCGCGTCGACGATCTCGACCTGACCGGTGGCGAGTTCGAACCGCAGGAGCAGGGTGGAGAGGTAGACGGATCCGCGGTAGTGCCCGTACACGGCCTGGTCGGCGAGGTACGCCTGGTCGGGCAGGGAGAGCCCGGCGCGGCGGGCGTTGCGCAGGGCGTTGATGGCGAGGTTGGTGAGGAGGGCCGCCTCGATGCCTTCGCCCATCCCGTCGGTGACCGTCAGGGTGAGGTGATCCGCGGTGGCGGACCAGTCGAAGTTGTCGCCGTAGACGGCGTACGCGGGCTCCAGCTGGGCGCCGAGCGCGTACTGCGGCCGGGAGCAGGAGCGGCCGGGCAGGAGCTGCCACTGCATCTCGGCGGCGAGGGTGAGCCGGGTGGCGCGGCGGGCCTGGAGGTAGAGGTCGGTGTCCCGCTCGGCGACCATGATCGCGTAACCGAGGATCTCGGCGATCTCCTGCAGCTCCCGCACCACCTGGGGGGTGTGCCGCTCGGCGGGCAGGCACACGCTGAGCACCCCGATGCGGTCGCCGCGCACGCTGACCGGGAGGTGCAGGGTGACGAGCGAGGAGAACTGGTCGGTCTCGGCGTGCGGCTCCTGGCTGGCGAACGCGCGGCCGGGAGCGCTGGCGTTGACCGGGATGGGTTCCACCGCGTACGGAAGGGCGGGCACCGGTTGCAGCATGGTCATCGCGTAGTCGGCCATGAGCAGGTCGACGGAGGTCGCGCCGTAGCGGTCGGTGATCTCGTCGCGCACCACCGGCAGCAGCCCGTGCGGCTCCGCCGAGCGCAAGGCGCGTTCCACGTCCCTGGGTGTGTCCAACGCCGGATTACCACCTGTTCCACGGAGGGCCGCGGTGCGGGACAGCTCCGCTGCACCCTTCACCATTCTGCGCCGGCCGGCGGCCGGTGCCACCGGACGGGGAGCCGTGTTTCCGGGGACGGGTCAACCCTTCCCCGCGGCCCCCGGGGCAAACAAGGCCGGCCCGGCGCCCGGCGGGACGCCCGGCCGGGCCGGCAGCACCGGGGTGCCGGACGATCGGCGTCGGGCGCGCGGGGCGGTCGGGTGCCGGGGCGGGGGGCCGAGGGGCGTTCGCGCTCAGGCGTTCGCGCTCAGGCGTCCGCGGCCGGGCGGCCGTGCCAGTCGAGGCAGACGACCATGGCGTCGTCGGCGGCGTCGATGGGGCCGCGGTGCCCGGCGAGCTCGTGGAGGACCGCGCGCGGCACCTGGGACGGGGGCAGGAGGCGGGTCGCGGTCATGGCCCGGGTGAGGGCGGTCTCGCTGTAGCGCTCCCCGGCGGGTGAGGCGACGTCGTAGACGCCGTCGCTGAGGAAGAAGAGGCGGTCGCCGGGCAGCACGCTGAAGGGCTGGGCCGTGTAGATGGTGTCCTCGAACATGCCGAGCGGAAGCTGCGGCTCGAGCTCGATGGGTTCCGCCTTGCCCTGCCGCAGCCGCCACATCTTCGGCGAGCCGGCGTCGACGATCTCCACCTCTCCGGTGGCCAGGTCGAAGCGCAGGAGGAGGACGGAGAGGTGGGCGGCGCCGTGGTAGTGGCCATAGATGGCCTGGTCGGCGAGGAACGCCTGGTCGACGAGGGAGAGCCCGGCGCGGCGGGCGTTGCGCAGGGCGCTGACGGCCAGGCTGGTGAGGAGGGCGGCCTCGGTGCCCTGGCCCATGCCGTTGGTGACGGTCAGGGTCAGGTGGTCGGCGGAGGCGGACCAGTCGAAGTTGTCCCCGTAGATCGCGTACGCGGGCTCCAGCTGGGCCCCGATCTCGTACTCGGGTCTCGCGCAGGAGCGGCCCGGGAGCAGTTGCCACTGCATTTCGGCGGCGAGGGTGAGCCGGTTCGCGCGGCGGGCCTGGAGGTAGAGGTCGGTGTCGCGCTCGGCCACGACGATCTCGTGGCCCAGGACCTCGGCGACGTCCTGGAGCTCCCGCTCGGTCTCCGGCGTGTACTGATCACCGGGCAGGCGGACGGTGAGGACCCCGATGCGCTCCCCGCGCACGCTGACGGGGAAGTGCGCGACGACCTCGTCGGTGCGCGGAGGCCGTTCCACGTGGGGGCGCTGGGATCCGAAGGCCCGTCCCGGAGGGCTGCCGTGCACGGAGACGGGCTGCGCGGTGTAGGGGAGCGCGTTGACCGGTTGCAGTATGGTCATCGCGTAATCGGCCATGAGCAGGTCGACGGAGACGGCCGTGTAGGAGGCGGTGAGGGCGTCCCGTACCGCTTCGAAGAGGGCGTGAGCGGGGGCACCTCGCAGCGCGCGTTCCACAGCCGAAAATCTGTCCACCGTTGAATTACCACCTGTTCGGGATGAATGAGAAGAAGGAGTAGATGGCCTGATATGTCGCAGAGACTGACAAGGCCGTTGCAAAGTGTCACAGTTGGGGGCATGGCTGGCGAGACTTCCCCAGGCGCCGACCGGGACGCCGCCGTGAGTGCCTCCCGGGAGGTCATCGAGCTGCTCGAGGTGCTGTGGAACAAGGGGCGCGACATGGCGTCGCCGGCCCCGGTGTCGTCCTCGCAGCTGCGCGTGCTGTACGTCCTTGACCGCGACCGGCCGATCAATCTGCGCACCCTGGGCGAGGTGCTGGGGGCGGCGCCCTCCTCGGTGAGCCGGATGTGCGACCGCCTCGACGCCCTGGGGTTCGTGGAGCGCTCCCCCAGCTCGTCCAGCCGGCGGGAGCTGGAACTCCGCCTGTCCGCCCGCGGGGTGAGCTACCTGGCCGACCTGCGCACGCGCCGCGAGGCCGCCCTGCTGGGTGTCATTTCCGCCATGCCGTCCGCGGAGCGCGCGGCGCTGGCGGCCGGGCTGAGCAGCTTCCGTCTCGCCGTCGAAGGCGCCGCCTCCGAAGGCAGTGACGACGCGGCGGAGACGGCCTGACCGACGGCGGACGTGGTCGGCGTGGAGTCCGCTTCACGGCTTCACCTGCCATAGTTGCTCGGGCGTGCGACCGCGGGGCGGAGCACGAAGGGGGCCAGCACCAGGTAAGAGTGTTTCCTTGGGTGCACAGTTGTCAAACGACAACTATTGCGCCACCGTCACGGCCCGTGCCGCCAATCCCCCGCCCCTCGGGCCCGGCGGCCCGTCGGGTGGTCGGCGCGGCGGGACCGGCGGTCCGGCAGGCGGACGGCTCGGCGGCGCCGGCGGGTCCTGGCGGGTGTGGCGCGGCCCGGACACCGGACACGGGTCGGCTCAGGTGTCGCGGCGGCTCCAGCCGAAGGACGCCACCTCGCGCAGCCGGGCCAGGGCCATCTCGCAGGCCTCCTTGGCGGCATGCAGCCGGTCGTCGGAGCGGGGCAGCGCGGCCGCGATGACCCGGGCGTACTGGGACCGCATCTCCTCGACGGCCTCGACCCCCTCCGGCGTCAGCGCCAGCACCGCCCTGCGCCGGTCCACGGCGTGCGGGCGCCGGGCCAGCAGCCCGGCCGTCTCCAGGCGCCCGCAGAGGCGGCTGGCCGACGCCGGGGTGATGTCCAGCGCCCTTCCCAGCTCGGTGAGCCCCAGCTCCTCGGACCGCTCCACGGCGGCCAGGGCCCGCAGGCCCAGGCGGGGTACGGGATCGGGGGCGCGCAGCGCCACGTACTCCCACAGGGCGACCAGTGCGGCCGCCGCGTTCGCCGCGTCCGCGTCGCCTCGGGGCGCCGCCCTGCTCTTCTGCACGCCTGTCCCGGGTGTCTGTGTGTGGCCGTCGCTCATGTGCCGCTCGGGGCGCCCGTTCCTCGCCCGTTGTCGCCCGTCGCCGGCGTCGCCGCCGGTTCGCTTCCCTGCTCGTGCCCGGCCGGGGCTGCCGCATTCCTGCGAGCGGCGGGGTCCCTGCGGCGGCCTGGGTACGGGTATATTTGCCGCGCGACAACTATTGCGAAGGTGGATGGTCATGAACGCCAGTGGGCCCGAGGCTCGCATCCATGTCCTCGCGGCCCTGCGGGAGGCGCCTGACAAGGTAGCCGATCGCTGGGTGCAGTTGCAGCTGGAGCAGGCGGTCCTCGGCACCGGGATCACCGAGGCCGAGCTGCGCGAGGAGGCCGACCTGCTGGTCGACGCCCTGCGGTCGGGCCTGGAGAGCGCGGAGCCCGAGGAGCGCGTGGTCGCCACGCACCCCGTACTGCACCGGGCGATCGTCGAGCTGTCGCTGCGCCGGGCGCGCGGCGGCGCCACGCCGACGGCCACCTCCCTCGCCGTACTGGCGCTGAAGGAGGCCCTGCTGGAGGCCGTGCAGCGGTCCACTCAGGACGCCGGCACCCTCTACACCGCCGCGCTGCTGGTCAACCGCCTCCTGGACGCCGCCGGTGCCCTGTCCTTCGAGACGTACGTGGAGGGGCGCGAGGAGATCATCAGCCGCCAGGGCCGGCAGCTGCTGGAGGTCTCGACCCCGGTCGTACGCCTGTGGGACCGCATCCTGGCGGTCCCACTCATCGGCACGCTCGACACCGCGCGGACGCAGGTGGTGATGGAGAACCTCCTGGAGGCCATCCAGCGCGACGAGGCGCAGGCGGCGATCATCGACATCACCGGTGTGCCCACCGTGGACACCGCCGTGGCGCACCATCTGATGCAGACGGTCAACGCCGTACGCCTTATGGGAGCGGACTGCCTGATCAGCGGCATCCGCCCGCCGATCGCCCAGATCATCGCCCAGCTCGGCATCGACCTCTCCGCCATCGAGACCCGGGCGACCCTGGCCGACGCGCTGGCCGCCGCGATGACGCTGACCGGCGGGACCGCCCGGCGGGCCGGCTCCCCGGCGCTCCGGTGAGCGCCCCGGCCGGTGCGGGCGTACCGATCCTGCGCCTGGGCGACGTGCTGGTGACGGGCATGCTCAGCGAGCTGGACGACAAGACTGCCGTCGCCTTCACCCAGGAGCTGACCGAGCGTGTCGTCGCCGACCGGGCGCGGGGCGTACTGATCGACATCTCGCGGCTGGAGATCATCGACTCGTTCGTCGCCCGTACGCTCATGGAACTGACCGCCTCCGCCCGCCTGCTGGGCGCCCGCGTGGTGGTGGCGGGGATGCGGCCCGCGGTGTCGATCACGCTGGTGGAGCTGGGGCTGCGCCTGACCGGGGTGGAGACCGCGCTCACCGCCGAGCAGGGCATGTCCATGCTGGGCTGGTACCGGAACGGCCTGCCTCGGGAAGGGGCTGCCGATGTCCCCTCACCGTGATCTGGAGGACGTCCGGACGGCGGCCGAGGACACCGGAGCGCCATCCGGAACGCCTGGTTCCGAAGACGCCGTGCCCGGGTCCGGGGCCGTCGTGGACGGGGCCGGGGCCGTCGTGGACGGGGCCGGAGCGGGCGAGGGCGTCGGCGGCGTACGGGACGGGGACGAGGACGGGGACGGCGCCACGCACCCGCTCCGGTCCGAGGAGGACCTGCTCGCGGTGCGCCACGCGGTACGCGCCGCCACCCTGCGCCTCGGCTTCAGCCTGGTCGACCAGACCCGGATCGTCACCGCCGCGAGCGAACTGGCCCGCAACGCCTACATCCACGGGCACGGCGGGACATGCGAGATCCGTACCGTGCGGCGGGACGGCCGGACCGGGCTCCAGCTGTCGGTACGCGACCAGGGGCCGGGGATCCCGGACGTCGAGGAGGCGTTCACCGACGGGTACACCACCGGTGCCGGGCTGGGTCACGGGCTGGGCGGCGCCCGGCGCCTGATGGACGAGTTCGACGTCCGGACCGCCCCGGGGCGGGGCACCACCGTCGTCGCGATCCGCTGGGCCCGGCCCCTGTGACGCCCGCCCAGGCGCCGGGCCGCCCGCCGGCCGTCCACGTGCCCATCGACCATCACAGCGCCGTCCAGGTCGCGGCGGCCCAGGCCGGTGCCATGGCCCGCGCCTGCGGGCTGCCCGGCGGGCTGCCGGACCGGGCGGCCGTGCTGGCCAGCGAGCTGGCCAGCAACATCGACAAGCACGCCCGCAACGGCGCCCTGTACCTCCAGCCCGCCGCCGTCGGCCGCGGCATGGACATCTTCGGCGTGGACCGGGGGCCCGGCATCCGCGACCTCGACCAGAGCTTCACCGACGGGTACACCACCACCAACACGCTCGGGGCGGGGCTGGGCGCGATGCGCCGGATCGCGAGCCACTTCACGATCCGCTCCGGCGCCGGGTACGGCACGCTGGCGCACGCCTGGATCGCCGACCCCCGGCTCCCCCAGGAACAGCCGGCGGCCGTGGGCGCGCTGAGCCTGCCCGCCCACGGCCGGGCGGAGTGCGGCGACAGTCACGCCCTCGTACGCCATGGGGAGACATGGACGGGGCTGGTCCTGGACGGGCAGGGCGACGGGCCCGAGGCCGCCGGGGCGGTTCAGCGCGCCGTACGGACCTTCCGGCCCCTCGCCGATCACGGGCTGCCGGAGATCATGACGGCGCTCGACCGGGCGCTGCGCCACACGAGCGGGGCGGCCGCCGCGCTGGTGCGCACGCACGCCGACCGCGCCGAGTACTGCGTGGTGGGCGACATCCGGGTCCTGGCGCTCTCCCCGCGCGGGGTGGAGCCGGAGCCGGCCGGCCGGCCGGGGGTCGTGGGGCACGGGATGCCGCCGCCGCGCACCGGGACCGTGCCGTGGCAGGCGGACTCCGTCGTCCTGGTGCACACCGGCGGGGTCGATCACCGGTGGATACGGGACGCCTCCGCCGTACACCTGCGACTGCCACCGCCGCTCTTGGTGGCCTCGCTGATCCACAGCCACCGCCGTCGCCGCGATGACGCCACCGCCCTCGCCTTCGGCGCCTCACAAGGGGCGACATGCCGCGTTACACCCTCAGCACCCTGACGGAATTACGGCGGACGGCACGGGGCATCGCGCTGTCGCACCGCCTCACGGCCGAGCACCGCGCCCGCCTGGTCCTGTCGCTCAGTGAGGCGAGCGCGCCCGCGCTGAGCGGCGGGCAGGCGGTCACGGTGACGGTCGCCACCGGCCATCGTTCCGCGGGCTCGGAGGGCACCGCGCTGCTGGTGATCACCCTGCGCGCCCCCGTACGCGGCACGGGGGCCTGGCGGGAGCCGGAGCGGCTGCCGCTGCCGGGCCGCGCCGACGCCGACGGTTCGCTGGTCTGGTCCCTGCCCGTCGACGGCCGGCCCGCGAGGGTGCCTCCTTCCCGTACGCCGCCGCTCCCCCGCCCCGCGGATCCGCCGGCGCCCGCGCGCCCGGCGGGGGACGTGACCGATCACTCCCTGCTGGAGGAGGAGCTGCGGGAGGCGATGGCCCGTGCCGACGCGCTGGCGGCGGAGCACCGCAGGCTGGAGCACGAACTGGCGGCGACCAACAACGGCGTGATGGCCCTCTTCGTCCAGCTGGAGGAGCGGGACGAGCATCTGCGCCGGGCGCACGGCCGGACGCTGCGCGCCCTGGAGGACGCGCTGCGGCCCCGGCCGCTGGAGGTGGCCGGTCTCGAACTGGCCGTCCACTACGCCCCGGCCGGGGTCGACGATCCCACCGGCGGGGATCTGTACGACTGGTTCGCCCTGCCGGACGGGACGGTCCACATCACCGTGGTGGACGCGCTCGGGCACGGGGTCACCAGTACGCGTACCGCGCTGACCGTGACGCACGCCGTACGGACCCTGGTGCTGGAAGGCCATCCGCTCGACACGATCGTGGAGCGCACGGACCGGCTCCTGACACCGTTCGACCCCCGGGTGATGGCGACCGTGCTCCTGGCGCGGCTCGACCCGCGCACCGGCGACCTGCGGCTGGCCAACGGCAGCCACCCTCCCGCGCTGCTCGTCCGCCCCGACGGAACCGCCGAGTTCCTGGAGGTGCGCGGGCGCGGCATCGGCTACCCCAAGCCCGGCAGCGAGCGGGTCCTGCGCACGCGGCTGCACCGGGGCGACCTGCTGGTCCTGTACACGGACGGCCTCACGGAGAACCGCCGCGATCTGCGCCGGGGAGAGCAGTTGCTGCTCCAGTCCGCCCGGCGCCACCGGCGCGAGAGCACCGCGCGCATCCCCGGCGCCATCGCGGCCGAGCTGCTCACCCGCGTCCTGCACCACGACGACACTCTCGCCCTCGCCGTCCGCCTCGTGTGACCCGTACGGGCCCCCGGCGCGGGCGGCCGGGGCCCCTCGCACCGGGCACGCCGGGTGCCCTAGGCTGGGTCGTCTCCGCCGACCGGCACGCCCGACGCTGAATGAGGAGTCCCGTGTCTCAGAGACTGACAAGGGCGTTGCGAAGTGTCACAGTTGATGACATGCATGCCGATACCTCTTCACGCGCCGACCGGGATGCCGCCGCGCATTCCGCCCGAGAGGTCATCGAACTGCTCGAGGTGCTCTGGAGCAAGGGGCGGGACTCCACCTCGCCGGCGCCCGTCTCGACCTCGCAGCTGCGGGTCCTGTACATCCTGGAGCGGGACCAGCCGATCAACCTGCGCACCCTGGGGGACGTGCTCAAGTCGGCGCCCTCCTCGGTGAGCCGGATGTGCGACCGGCTCGACGCCCTGGGCTTCGTGGAGCGCTCCCCCAGCTCGGCCAGCCGCCGGGAGCTGGAGCTGCGCCTGTCGAAGCGTGGCGAAACGTACTTGCAGGACCTCCGTGCCCGTCGCGAGGCCGCGCTGCTGGACGTCATCTCCACCATGCCGGCGGCGGACCGTGCGGCGCTGGCGGCGGGGCTGAGCAGCTTCCGCCTGGCCACGGACGACGCCGCCGGCCGGCCGGAGAAGGCCGCCGGCGGCGGGACTTCGGCCGAGTCCGCCTGAGCGCCGGCGCCCGGGCGGATGCCGACTATCCGTCAACTCACCGTGCCGTCAGGACGTTTCGGTGCGCGAGGTGCGAACTGCTGTGGTGGCGGGGGCCGGTGCCGTCAGGCGGGCAGGGGGAGGGTGGCCAGGCGCGTCGGGTCGGTGAGGATGTCGAGTGCGGTGATCCGGCCGTGCCGGATCGTGAAGGACATCACCGACAGCGGGCGACCGTTCTCGCCGTACGAGACCACGCCCGGGGAGCCGTTGACCAGCACCACGCGTGCGTCCAGCGCGTAGCGGGCGAAGGTGATCGCCTGGGAGGCCACGTCGCCGGCTCCCCGGCGGGTGTGGCACGGCAGGAGCGTGCCGCCGTCGGATCGGGCCGTGATGGCGGGGTCGAGGACGGCGAGCAGGGCGTCGAAGTCGCCGCCGCGCGCGGCCCGGAGGAAGGCGTCCACCACGTCGCGCTTGCGGGTGACGTCCGTGTCGGCGGGTGGCGTGGCGCCCCGGACGCGGCGGCGGGCGCGGCTGGCGAGCTGGCGGGTGGAGGCGGAGGTCCGGCCGAGGAGCGGGGCGATCTCGTCGAAGGGCACGTCGAACATGTCGTGCAGGACGAAGGCGAGCCGCTCCGCCGGGGACAGGGTCTCCAGGACGACCATGAGCGCGATCCCCACCGAGTCCGTGATCAGGGCGCCCTGCTCGGGGTCGGTGGCCGGCAGGCCGCTGATGACGGGGTCGGGTATCCGGACGCGGTCGTCCGGCTCGGTCAGCGGGTCCTCGCGGCGAGTGGTACGGGACCGCAGCATGTCCAGGCAGACCCGGCCGACGACCGTCGTCAGCCAGGCGCCCAGGTTCTTCACGCCGCTCACATCGCTGCGGTCGAGCTTCAGCCAGGTCTCCTGGACGGCGTCCTCGGACTCGCTGAGCGAGCCGAGCATCCGGTAGGCCACCGCCCGTAGGTGGGGCCGCTCCGCATCGAAGCGCTCGGCCAGAAAAACGTCCCCGTTCACCTGTCACATCCTCGTCGCGAGATCCGTCGGTCGTGTGAAGGACGCTAACCGATGAACGAGGAGAGTCTCGATGACTGCCAGTACCGCCACCGCCGCCGCCTCCATCTCGCGGATGGAGGACCCGGCCAGGTTCGTTCCCGAGCTGAGCGACGTCAGCGCGGCGCTCTTCCGCGCCACGGGCAACCAGTCGGTGCCGCGCACCACCATCAACCTGATCCATCTACGCGCCGGGCAGATCGCCCACAACACGTACCTGACCATCCTCAACACCAGCTTCCTGCGCAAGGCCGGCGAGACCGAGGAGCGCATCACCGCCGTCTCGTCCTGGCAGGACGCGCTCTGCTTCACCCCCGCCGAGCGCGCCGCCCTCGCGCTGGTGGAAGCGACCCTCCAGCCCGCCCCGCACGGCCGGGAGCGCGTCACGGACGCGTTGTACGCGGAGGTGGCGCAGCACTACGACAACAAGGCGCTGGCCACCCTCACCGTCGCCATCGGCCAGATAAGCTTCTTCACCGCCCTGGCCGTGATCGGCAAGCCCAAGCCGGTCACGTCCCTGGGCGAGAACCAGTGGGACTAGAGTGTGTCGCTTTGCTCGGTTGGTCGGTTGGTCGGATGTACCCGTCCGATTGCCAGTCATGGGATGTGGGACTGGATCGAGCCGCTGATGCCGCCCGATCCGGTCCGCGGTGGGCCGATCACCACCGACCCTGCTGGCCATCGCGTGGAAAGTACCTCACCTGTCAACCCTGGCGGACCATCCCGACGAGCTCCGCTCGTTGCAGACCGCCCACAAACGTCCGGCGGTCGCCCACCGGCTTTCGACTCCGAGCCGCATGAGCAACGCAACGCGGTCGAGCGTTGTATCAGTCTGTTGTCGCAGTAGCGCGACTTGGCCGTGCAAGCGGACATGCTCGCCATCGCCTATCAGGCCGCACTCCGCCTCGTCGCCCCAGTCATGATGGCACGGCGGGAACGGACAGCTTCCACAAGATTCAGTTGACGACCTGGCGCCGGTGCCGAACGGGCCGGCCCATCCGGCCCGGCGCCAGCAACGGAGCAACCAACGCCCACGACCCATCCGTCAGTCCGGAGACGACCCAGGCAGTCTCGTTCGGATCATGAAGGTGAGCTGCTGCTCGGTAAGATTGACGGCCCGAGGGGCAACGAGATTGACGGTCCGAGGGCCAACGAGGGGGTGTGATGACGCTTGTCATCGAGCTGCGGCGGGGGGTCTCAACCGCTCGGACCGGACGGAAGGCAGGGCCGCGCCCCGCGACGGGGGCAGTTGAGCGGATGGTCGTCGATGACGAGCTCTGGGCGGCCCTGGCAGCGTTGGGCCGGCACCGTTTGCCCACCCTGGCTGACGTAGATCCTTACGGGGAGACCCTGCTGCGCGGTGATGCCGTGGACCGCATGGTGCGTGAGCTTGAAGGTTCGGATCTTGCTCGGCTGCGAGGCACCGAGAGCCAGGCCATCTCGACGCTACTGGCCTGGGGGCCTGCGCTGCCGCGTGGACAGAGACCTGCACCTTGCCTTCTCTGGCGATTAGTCCGCCACTTTCCGATCATCTGATCGCTGGTCGGGTGTGCCGTTGACTGACGCAGAGTGGGCGCGGATCGAGCCCTTGCTCCCGGACCCGACTCCGAAGCGGGGTGGCCGATGAGAACATTCCGGACGGTCTGTGCAGCGCCTCTCGCAAGCGCGCACCCGGCAAAGGTTGCTCCCTGGCAAGGATTTGCACAGGCACACACCCCCTGTGTGATTGACCTGAAATCGCCCGTGTGTACGAGTAGTTCGAGGGCAGCCCCAAGCGTCGCGTGAACAAATTGTGGAATGTTGTGTGCGCCGCGTGGCCAGTGGGGTCACGGTGGCGACTCTTCCTGTGGGGGGAAGTTGATGCATTCCCGTGCCTCGGGCACGTCTCTTCGGCGTGCCCGCAGAAGTTCTCGTTACGCCTTCGCCGCTGCGATGACGACCGTGTGTCTGGTGGTGCCCGGTGTGCCGGCGCTGGCGGCGCCGATGCCCGAACCCGAGCTGCCCAAGCCCACGTCCCCGTGGACCACGCCGGGTAAGCCGGTCACCGCGCCGCCCACTCCGTCGGGTCAGACCCGTGCTCCTGCGTCCGAGCCGGAGGCCGAGCCTTCGGCCGAGGTCGCGGCGTGGCGCGCAGCCCAGGAGATCCGCGCGGCGGGCGGGACGCCGACCGCACCGGCCACACGCAGCGGCACTCTTGCGAGTGCCGCGGAGACGACGTATGTGCCTGAGGGGCAGGGGCAGGTTCCCTGGCACCAGTTCTCCGACACGCGCCTGCACGATGCTCTGGTCGCGCGGGTGAACCTGTCCAACGGCAACCTGATGCTGGCGGCGACCGACTTCAGCATCGCCGGTGTCGGCAGGCAATTGCAGCTCACCCGCACCTACAACTCACTCGACGCGGCCTGGGGCAAGATGTCCCAGCGGTGGTGGCAGGGCTACGAGCGCTACGCTCAGATCCTCCCGGCGGAGGTCGTGATCCATGACGCGACCGGTGACGCCATACGCTTCATCAAGAAGGCCGACGGCACGTTCACCACCCCGGCCGGCTATTCCAAGGACCTGACGAAGAACGCGGACGGCACCTACACCCTGACCGACCGCAAGTCCGGCTCCGAAGACACCTACAACGCCCACGGCACTCTTACCAAGGTCACGGACAAGAACAAGGGCACTATCACCGTCGATCAGTACGACGAGACGGCCGAGCACAAGGGCTTCAAGTTGACCGAGACCCGCTCCGGTCGCTGGATCGACCTGGTCAAGACCGACGCCTCGCAGTGGCAGGCCAAGGACCACACCGGCCGAACCGCCGTCTTCGACCTCAACCCAGCCGGGGAGATCGCCAAGGCCACCGATACGGCGGGCAAGACGACGTCGTACGACTATGACACCTCGCGTCGCGTCACGAAGGTCACCACACCCGAGGGCACGGTCACGCTGTTCACCTACGACGCCCACAACCGGGTCAGGTCGGTGCAGCGCGTGACTGGTTCGAACGGCAGTGGCCACACCGGGCCGACCTGGCGCTACGACTACTCCGGCGCCACCCCGTCCGCAGCGGGGACTACCACGGTGACCGACCCCGACGGCGACAAGACCGTCCACACGCACAACGCCGACGGCGAGATCACCAAGGTCACCGACCCGCTCGGCCACTCGCGGTCCAAGACGTACAAGAACCGCCTGGTGCAGACGGCCACCGACGCGATGGGCACCGGGACGGGCGGCACCGGCGGGAACATCACCGCCTACGGCTGGGACGCCCGCAACAACCCCTCCTCCGCCAAGCTGCCGACCGGAGCGACGGCAGACGTCTCCGCCTATCAGACCATCGCCGGAACCGATCTGCCCAAGAGCTTCAGCGCCCCGGACGGTCAGAAGGAGGACTACACCTACGACACCAACGGCAACACCGAGACGGTGACCACCACCGGGACGGCCGGCGGTCAGAGGTCGTACACGTACAACAAGGCCACCCCCACGTGCGGTGGGTTCGAGGGCCAGCGGTGCACGTCCAAGGACGCCAACGGCAAGGTCACCTCCTTCACGTACGACACCAAGGGCAACCTGGCCAAGGTCACCCCGCCCGCCCCGCTCGGGGCCGTGACCTACACCTACGACGGCCTGGGCCGGGTGGAGACCGTCACCGACGGCCGCGGCATCAAGAGCGTGTACGACTACGACACGCGTGACCGCGTCAAGAAGGTGTCCTCCACCAGCATGGCGGTGGCCTACACCTACGACGGGGACGGCAACCTCACCTCTCGTACCGACGCCTCGGGCACCACCGTCTGGACCTTCGACAAGCTCAACCGCGAAGCCACCCGTACCCTCCAGAAGGGCGCGCAGACGATCCTCGCGTACACGCCTGGCGGGGAGATCGACTACTACACCGACCCCAACGGCACCACCGACTACACCTGGGACGCCGCAGGACGTCTCGACTTCTTGACCGATCCGGCCGGCAAGAAGACCGACTACGACTACAACAACAACGACAAGCGCACCAAGACCGTCTACCCCGGCGGCACCACCCAGACCGTCACCCTCGACGAGTCCAGCCGCCCCGAGGCCATCAAGACCACCTCGGGCACCACCACCCTGGTCGACCTGACCTACACCTACGGCTACGGCCCCGGCGCAGGCACCGACGGCACGAAGATCCGCACCCGCACCGACAACGCCACCAAGCTCACCACCAGCTACACCTACGACTCCCAGGGCCGCCTGCAGTACGCCAAGGAAGCCAACGCCTCAGGAGTGAAGCAGGCATCCTGGCTGTACTGCCACGACAAGGCCGGCAACCTCACCCACTACGACTCCTCCGCCGCGACCTGCCCCACCACTCCCACCTTCGGCTACAACGACGCCTCCCAGCTCATCTCGAAGGGCGGCTCCACCGACGGCTGGGCCTACGACAAGTCCGGCAACGAACTCGCCGCCACCCCCGGCACCGGCTTCGCCCGCTCCAGCGAAACCTGGAGCGACCACAGCCAGCTCACCACCATCACCACCTCCGGCACCGCCCGCGACGCCGTCCACGCTGGCACCGACAACAGCGAGCGCACCAAGCTCGGCGACACCTGGTTCCACCACACCGCCCTGGGCCTGACCGGAACCACCACCGCCGGAGTCGACACCGGATTCATCCGCGAACCCGCGGGCACACTCAACTCCATGCGCACCGGGGGCAAAAGCTACTACTACCTCACCGACGCGACCGGCAACATCCTCGGCCTCGTCGACGAGCAAGGTGCCCGCACCCACACCTACGCCTACAACCCCACCGGCCGCGCCCGCGCCATCACCGAGTCAATTCCCCAGCCCTACCGCTTCGCCGGCGCCTACGCCGACCCCACCGGGCTGCACAAGATGGGCGCCCGCTACTACGACCCCAACACCGCCCGCTTCACCCAACCCGACCCCAGCGGCCAAGAGGTGAATCTCTACCTTTACGCCCAAGGTGACCCCATCAACCACACCGACCCCACCGGGCTGGACACGCGCAGCAACTGCCTCAAGGCCGGTCTGACATTTGTCGGAGCTGGACTCGGCCTAGCAGGGGTGGCAATTACTGCCCCATCGACGGCCGGAGCGAGCCTTGCAGCAGCCGGAGCTCTCGTAGCCGGAGCCGCGGGAGCCATCGACGCAGCGGAGAACCAATGCTTCTAGCAGGACGAGTGCTCGCAGGACTGGCAGCCATTGTCTTGATGGTCCTGGCAGTGATCGCTTTCATAGACGGCGACGGCATGCGAGGCACGTTGCTGACAACCGCCGCGCTGGCTCTCGCCATCGCCCCCTACCTGTCCAGAGCACGGAAGTAGGGACACAATCCGCGGGCGGTCAGCTCACCAGCTCATGGGCGCAGCGCCGCGCCCCCGGCTGATTTCCCTGGGCCCGGTGCCCGTTTCTCTACCGCGGCCCCGATCAGATGGCTCTGGTCGGGGCCGCGGTACGTCCGGGCGTCCGGGTTCGTTCCGGCGGTCAGGTGTTCCTGCCGGGCCTGGACGAGGCCGCGTGAGCGGACGTCGCCCTCGCTCCTGCTCGAGCGCATGGTCGAGGGCTTCAGAAGAGGCGAACGTGTCTTCGGCAGTCCTGCCTGGCCCAGCTCGCTCGACACCGGTGGCTGCGCCCGATCGCGGGGACGCCGGGCAGCCCGTAGACCGGACGTATGGTCCTTCGGCCGCCGGTGGAACCGATGCTGGCGCAGGCCCCTGACACGGTGCCCGCGCCGGGTGCGCTGCCCGGGGAGCTGCGGTTTCAGCCGAAGTTCGACGGCTACCGGGCGCTCGTCTTCACCCCATGGCCGACGCGCGGCCCGCTGCTGATCCAGTCCCGTTGCGGCAGCCTCATGCACAGCCGCGTCCCCGATCTCGTGGCCGCAGCCGCGCACCCGCCCGACGGCCTGGTCCCCGATGGCGAGCTGATCGTGTGGGTGGAGGGCCAGATGTCGTTCGAGGCGCTCCAGCGGCGAGCCGTCTCCGGAGGCCGGACGGCCGCCCGCCTCGCCCGCAAGATGCCGGCGCACTTCATCGCCTGCGACCTCCTCCAGCTCGACGGCAAAGCCCGGACGTGCGGAGCATGAGCGACCTACAAGCTCACGGACACTCTTGGGGCGCCGGGTTGGCCTCCAGTTTGCGGCGTTCGCGGCGGTTGGGGTGGCGGATCACCACGCCGGCCAGGCCGCCGGCTCCGGTGAGCCGGACCAGGGGGGTACCCGGGAGCCGGTCGGGGGTCGTCCGGTCCTTCAGACCGCCGGTCCCGGGGTCGATGCCGCCGGTGTCGGCGGCCCAGCCGTCGGGGAGGACGATCGTGACACCGGCCGTCTCCCCGTACGCCTCGACCACGATCTCCGGGAGGCGGCACTCGACCCGGGTGAAGTCGAGCTTCACACCGCCGAGGCCGCCGTGGGCGATCACATGCCCGGGCGCGTCCCACCGTCCGGGGCCTCGGGAGACGCCGGACAGGCCGCCCTTGAGGACCAAGGGCGGCTGGTCCGGTGTGGAGTTGGGCTGCGGCAGGTCAGCGGTCAGGGCGGCCAGCTCGGCGTAGGTCCTGGACGTCAGGGCCTGCTCCAGGCGCGTGTCCAGCTCGTCGAGGTCGATGCGCCCCTCGGCCGCCGCGTCGCGCAGCCGTTCCACCGTCGCGTCCCGGTCGTCGTGCGAAGCACGCAACTCGCCGGACGGAACAGGACGCGGAGAGGGCTCCGGAGGCTGGACGGTCATGACGGGAAGGATATGCGGCCCGGGGCCGACCCACCTAGACCTGTGTCGACGCCGGGAAGCGGGTGAAACCGGCGGCTCGGGTGGAGAACTCCGGCTCGACCCGGTCGCCGAGCGCCTGGCGCAGGCTTTCGGCGACATCGGGGGCCGGTTGTCCGAACACCTCGAAGCGGTCGACCTGGCAGTGCTTCATCACCTCCTGGATATGGGGGTCGGCCAGCTTCCAGTGGGTGCGGACCGCTTCCGAGTCCCGGTAGAGCTGGAAGCTGTGCGCGAGCATCCGCTGCTCGTCGATGAAGGTCTGCACCATCAGCTGCGGGCCGTGCTGTTCGGCGAACGCCACTGCCTGGGCGATGGCTTCGCGGAAGCCGGCCAGGTGGCCGTCGGTGATCCGCATGGTGTTGCGGAAGAGGAGAGTCTCGTTGCCGGAAGTCGTCATGGCTT
The DNA here is from genome assembly GCF_043079975.1 of Streptomyces sp. NPDC015131. Classification (NCBI taxonomy): domain Bacteria; kingdom Bacillati; phylum Actinomycetota; class Actinomycetes; order Kitasatosporales; family Streptomycetaceae; genus Streptomyces; species Streptomyces sp. NPDC015131. The sequence goes on from NZ_JBIBVB010000004.1 coordinate 65,847, forward strand.
CATCCTCGAACCTCAACCGTGGTGGGGGTCAAGGGCTTTGGGCAGTCCGTAGCTTGGACAACGGCTGCGTGCACGTTGCCGGCATGACACGTGACCGGTGCGATGCCGAGCTGCCGGGGCACCTCAGTCCGTGTCGCGCAGCCGCAGGAGGTACGTGGCGGTCAGCGCGACCGCGCGGTCCGCGTCGTGGGTCAGCTCCGCGAGGGCTGCCGCCGCCCCGGCCCCGGGGATGCCCGCCAGCGACTGGGTCAGGCGTCCCCGGGCGGGCGGGGCGGTGGTGGCGTCGGCGAGGCGGTGGACGATCCGGGCGGTGAGGTGCGCGGCCGTCGCGGTGTCGCCCGCCAGCACGCTCAGGGCGTCGGCCGCGTCGGTGTCGTTCCGGCCCTCCACGATCATGTCGATGAGCGTCGGAGCCGCTTCGGCCACGCCCCGTGAACCGAGGGCCAGGGCCGCCTGTCCGCGTACCACGGCATCGGGGTGCGCGAGGGCCGCGCCCAGGTGTACGTCGGCATCCGCGCCGGGCAGTTCGGTGAGGGCCCGCACGGCACGTTCCCGCACGGCGGCCACCGGCGAGGCGAGACCGGCCGCCAGCAGCGCCGGTGCCTCGCCGCCCGCGCGGGCCAGCGCCCAGCGCAGGGCGCCGGCGACGTGCGGGTCCGTCTCGCTCAGTACCGCCTCGACCAGCGCTTCCGCCGGCACCGGGACCTCGTCGGCGGAGTGGAGGGCCGCGCGCTGACGGGCTGCGGCATGCTGCGAACCCAGCGCCCTGAGAAGCGCGACGACTTGGAGGACGTCCTCCCAGCCGGCCGGGCCCGTGGCGTCGATCCGGCACAGCCGCGTGAGCAACTCCGTCTCCGCCGCGATGCGTTCACGCGTCTGGCGGATCAGGTCGCCCACCAGCGCCGACGGGGTGAAGCCCGGCTCGTCGAGCGCGCGGCCGATCTCCCGCAGCGACAGCCCCAGGGACCGCAGGCTCTCGATGTGGAAGACCCGTTGGACGTCCTCCGGGGCGTACTCCCGGTAGCCGGAGCCGGTGCGGCCCGACGGGCGCACCAGGCCGAGCGCCTCGTAGTGCCGCAGCATGCGCGCGCTGACTCCGGACCGCCGCGCCACCTCACCGATCAGCACGCCTCATCGTCCTTCCTGTCCCGGCCCGCCGAGGGCCACGACGCGCCTCGCTTCTTCGATGGCGTACGCGAATCCGGCGTCGGGGTCGCTCAGCAGTCGCCGCGTGGCGAGTGCGTGCGCGCGGGTGCCGGCGCCGGGTGCCGTCGTCGCGGCGAGCAGCGCCGGTACGCTCGCGTCGCCGAGCGCGACGAGGGCCCGGCTGAGGCTGCGGTGGGTCTCCGTCCCGCCCCGCCCGAGCTGGGCCGCCAGCGCGGTGGCGAGTTCCGCCTCCTCGCCTTCCGGTACGAGGAGGACGGCGGCGCGCCACGCGCTGCGGGCCACCTCGTCGTCGGGGTCGGCCAGCAGCGCGGGGGTGATGGCCGGCCAGGCCCGCCGGTCCCCGATCTTCGAGAGGGTGTGGAGGGCCTGGCTGCGTGCCTGGGCCCGCGGCGGCGAACGGACGTCACGGAGCAGCGCGGGAAGGGTCAGGTCCGACGGGTGGCGGGTGAGGGCCCAGGTGAGCATGTCGCGGACGAAGAACTCCGGCTCGGTGGCGCAGCGCTCGACGAGGGGCTCGATGTAGCGGGGGTCGGGCGTGCTGCCGGCGTCCAGCGCGGCCCGCAGGCGCACCGAGGCGTCGGCGTCCGCCAGCCGTCGCAGGGTGTGGGGCACAGGGGTGCCGGGTTCTGTGATCGCCATGAGAATCACCTCCTTGTCCGGCAGTGAAGACCTTGTCACGGTGTCAAGGTCAAGCGCCGCCGGCCGGCCACCGGCGAAGGCGAGCGTCGGAGCCGGTCGCCACGGCGTCCACCAGGGCGAGGCCGTCCGGGGCGGACCGTCAAGGCGGACCGTCAAGGCGGGCCGTCAGGGCAGGCCGTCAGGGCGTCCGGAAGCCCTGGAACGTCACGTGCTTGCGGGTGGTGAAGCCGAGCCGTTCGTACAGGGCGATCGCGGCGGTGTTCGCCTCGGCCACGTGCAGGAAGGGACGCTCGTGGCGGGCCAGGATGCGCGCGGCGAGCGCGCCGACCAGTCGGGCGGCGTGGCCGCGGCCCCGGGCCTCGGGGTCCGTGCAGACGGCGCTGATCTCGGTCCAGCCCGGTGGACGGAGCCGTTCCCCGGCCATGGCCACCAGAGTGCCGGAGGCGTCGCGGATGCCGAGGTACGTGCCGAGTTCGCGGGTGCGCGGCCAGAACGGGCCGGGCTGGGTCCGGGCGATCAGGTCGAGCATGTCGGGCACGTCGGCCTCGCCCAGTTCGACCACGGCGGTGCCGCTCGCCGCCTCCGCCCGGTCAGGGGCGGCCGGGAGCGCGGGAGCCGGATGCCCGGCGGGCCAGATCATCTGCCGGCCTTCGAGGACGAAGACGGGCTCCCAGTCGGACGGCGGGCTCGCCGGGCAGCTGAACATGTCCGCGAAGGCGTCCCGGCCCAGGAGCCGTGCGAGATCGTCCCAGTCCGTGCTCTCCGCCGCTGCGGGGACCGTGGAGAAGGTCGTGACGTCGGACAGGTAGGTGGCGGCCCGGCCGAGCCGGCGGCCGAGGGCCGCGTGGTGGCCGCGCAGCGACTCGCCCACCGGGTCGTCCAGCGCGATGTCGTCCCGGACCCCGGTGTCCCCGCTCGTCATGGTCGTGTGCCTTCCTCTCTGCGTACTGCCGGCCCGTCGGCGCCCGGATGTGCCTCGCCGCCCGCGCCCGTCCGGTGGACCCGGTGGCGCGGGGGCCATCATCTCCGACGGGCCTCCGCCCGTGGCCGGTGACCCCTGCCGGGAGGGGCGGTGGAGGGCCTCACCCCGCGTACGACTCCGCCCGCACGCCCTGCGCGTCGAGCGCGGCGCCGCCCGACCGGCGGGCCGGCGACCGGCCGGTGTGGGGGCCTGGCGCGGGGCCGGCAGCTCTCAGGCCGGGTGCCGGAGGCTCTCGATGATGCGGGCGAAGCCCTCGTGTCCATGACCGGCGTCGATCTGACGCTGGATCAGCCCCTGGACGGCGGCGACCACCTCCGTACTGACGCCCTGACCGGTACTGGCGTCCAGGATGTCGTCGAGGGACGAGAACACGAGGCTCTGCTGTCCCGCGACGGCGTAGTCACCACCGTCGATGACGGCGGCGTACTCCTCGAACGCACCGGTCATGGCGCGCAGCCACGGCGCGGCCATGGCGGCGAACTCGCTCGCGGAAACCCCGGCCGGCGCGACCATGGCGGCGCCGTGCAGGAACCCGGCGAACATCACGTACATACCCGCGAGGAGCGCGAGGTCGTAGAGGGACGCCATTCCGGCGTCCTCACCGTGGTACGTACTCGTCCCCCAGGTGTCGAGCAGGGGCTTGTACTGGTGGAAGGCGTCGGCCGCCCCGCTGTAGAGGACCGACGACCCGGGCTTGCCGATCATCTGCGGTACGGCCATGATGCCGCCGTCCAGGTAGGTGACGCCGCTCCGCTCCGCCCAGGCGGCCAGCTCCCGGGACTGCGCGGGGGACGTCGTGGTCACATTGACGACGGTCCGTCCGGCCAGCTCCCCGGCGAGCGGGTCCAGCACTTCGTGGACGGACGCGTGGTCGAGCAGGCAGACGATCACCACCGGGCCGGCCCGCACCGCGTCGCGGGCCGTGGCGGCGGCCGTCGCGCCCCGCGCGGCGAGCGCGTCGGCCTTGCCGGCTGAGCGGTTCCAGACGGTCGTCGGGTGGCCGGCCCGCATCAGGGCCTCGGCGAGGGCACCGCCCATGGCGCCCAGCCCCAGCACACTGACCCGCTCCTGATGGTTCTCCGTGGTCATCGAGGGTGTCCCTTCGTGTTCCGCGTTCTCGCTCCGATCCTCTCCGCCACCGGTACGGTGGACCAGTACCGACTTGAAAGTGGGGTACGCACCTGCGGGTAAGTGCCCGTCGTGCGGGAGGGGATGGACGAGCGGATGGCGAAGTCGGCGCGGCGCGGCCCGTACTTCTGTGGAATCGACGCGGCCATGGACGTCGTGGCCGGCAAGTGGAAGTCGCTGATCCTCTGGGAGCTGGAGCAGTACGGGGTCCGCCGGTTCGCCGAGCTGCGGCGCGGCCTGCCGGGGGTGAGCGAGAAGATGCTGATCCAGCACCTCCGGGAGATGGAGGAGGACGGGCTGGTGCACCGGGAGGTGTACCGCGAGGTGCCGCCCAAGGTGGAGTACTCGCTGACCGAGCACGGCGTCTCCCTGAACGCCGCTCTCGCGTCCCTGGGCGAGTGGGGCACCGCACGCATCCGGCGCATCGGGGCCGAGAAGGTCGTTGCCCCGGCAGACGGCGGTTAGGGTCGGTGGCCGCACGCACCCCGCACCTCGCCTCACTCCCCGCCCCCAGTTCCCCGTCCCCCACCCCTCATTCAAGGAGCCGGTCCATGCGCAGCGCCACCGTCACCGCCGGGAACGACCGCATACGGTGGGTCGAACTGCCCGGCGCCGAGCCCACCCGGGTCTATGTGCACGGTCTCGGCGCCACGTCGCCCGCGTACTTCACCCATGTCGCGGTCGACCCGCGCCTCGGCGGCCACCGCTCCCTCCTCGTGGACCTGCTCGGTCACGGCCACAGTGACCGGCCCACCGACTTCGATTACACACTGGAGGCCCACGCCGACGCGCTGGCCGATGCGCTCCGGGCCGCCCGCGCCGGCGGGGCGGAGGTGATCGCGCACAGCATGGGCGGTTCGGTGGCCGTCGTGCTGGCGGCCCGCCATCCCGGGCTGGTCTCCCGGCTCGTCCTGGTCGACGCCAACCTGGACCCCGCGGCGCCCGACATCACGGTGGTCGGCAGCAGGGGCATCGCCGCGTACGAGGAGGACGAGTTCCTCGCCGGCGGATGGGAGGACTTCCGCGACCGGGCGGGGGCCCACTGGTGGTCCACCATGCGCCTGGCCGGGCTGGAGGCGCTCCACCGCAGCGCCACCCACCTTGCCCGCGGCACCACGCCCACCATGCGCGAACTGCTGGTCGGCCTGACGGTCCCGCGCACCTTCCTGTACCCGGCGGCAGGGGGCGCACCGGCCGGTGCCGCCGCCCTCGCCGAGGCAGGCGTCCGTGTCGTCCCGGTCCCCCGCTGCGGCCACAACATCATGCTGGACAACCCCGACGGGTTCGTACGCGCGACCGAAGAGGCCCTCCGGCAGCAGACGTGACACCCGCTCCCGCGGAACGAGGGCGTCCGGGCACGCTCGGGCCCGCCGGGGGTAGGCGAGCCGCGAGACGGACGGGAGGGGCGGATGTCAGGCATGAGGGAGATGACGGACCGTCACTGGGCGTTGCGATTCTACGCGTTGATCCTTGCGGCTGTGACGGTGTGGGGTTTCGGCACGGGGGCGCTGGTCGCGGATCCGGGCGCCCGGGTCACGGTGGGGCTGATCGGCGGGGCGGCGATGCCGGCCCTGTCAACGGTGCTGATCGCCGTGGTGCGGTCGTACGAGGGGCGGCGAGCCCGGCGCTGGGGGCTGAGCACGAACCGGTACGTGCGGATCGGGCACGAGCTGCGCCGGGGGCGCGTACCGGACGAGGAGGCCGAGCGCGGCGCCGCGCGCGAGATCGCCGAGCGCCAACGCCGCATGCTGGGGCAGCAGAGCAGCAGGGTTCTCCAGGTGCTCGCGTTCGGGCTGGCGGCCGTCTGGCTGGTGACGGGGGTGTCGCAACTGGCGGCCGGGGACCACGGCTCGGCCGCGCTCACCGGATTCCTGATGGCGCTCGCACTGAGCAACCCCTGGTCGGTGCGCCGGTCCCGGCGCCGGCTGGAGCGGGTGGAGGCGCGACTGCGCACCGGCTCATCCCGGGGCGGGACGGCACGGGCCGCCGTCGAGGAGGAGTAGCCCGGAAAAAAATCTTACGTACATAGTAATTTTATGTTGACACCCCAGGGGGAGTGGGGCTACTTTTACGTCGGTAGCACCTTTGCACTGGCCCGCGCTGACGAGGAGTCGCATTGCCCGACGCCCCCACGACCGCCGTACCGCTCCCCCTGCCGTCGCTGTCCGCCCAGGCGGAACGTCTCATCGCACTCGATCTGCACACCCGGGCGGGAATCACCGCCGAGGACGTCCGCGCCTTCGCCGACAAGGCCCACGGCGAGGACGGCGGAGACTGCGGAGACGGCGGCACCCTGCTCGCCCTGCACCCCGACCGGGCGCCCGCCTCGCTGCTCGCACCGCTGCTCCGCCTCGGCGACAAGCCGGGGTTCGTCGTCACCGACATGCCCGACGTCGACCTCTTCACCCCGCAGGGCATCGATCTGCCGGACTCGCCGCTCTACCTGGTGACCGGGATCGACCGGGGCGACCGCATGGCCAACTGGAGCCCGGAGGAGGCGCTGCCGGCCCTGACCGGTGAGGGGCGCAGCCCGCTGGTGCTCACCGAGGGCATCCACTGGGTGATCCAGCAGCCGTCGGCCCTCGAACGCAACCTGTGCTTCATGACCATCGGCTCCCGGCTGCGCAAGCCGAACGGCACCTTCGACTCCCGTACTCCCGCTCTCTGGATCAGCAACGGCACCGGCCGGGACGGCCGCGAGCGGCGCAATGCCCCGAAGGTCGGCTGGTGCTGGTGGGGCAACCGCCACACCTGGCTGGGCTTCGCCTCCACCACGGGCCGCCGTACGGCCTGAGGCCCCGGGGCGAGGTGCCGGGCCAGCTCCTGGTCCGGCTCCCCCCGGCCCCCGCGCCGATTCACCCGGTTGGAGCGGTTCCGGTGAACCGCTCGGCGTCACCGGGCTGATGGTATGGCGGGAGTTCCCCGCGCCGGCGGGGCGGCGGCCGGGAGGAGGCGGGCGAGGGGTGAGCCGGAGCGGCGGTGACGAGCGCGGCGGGGCGGCGAGCGGGCCCGCCGGGGCGCGGCTGGTGCTGCTGGAGCAGGCGGTCGAGTCGATCGGTACGGCGCTGGACGAGCGGGGCACCTGCGAGGAGCTGGTCCGGTTCCTGTGCCGCGACCTGTGCGACGCGGCGATGGTGGACGTGACCGCCACGGCCGGGGTCGCCGGGGAGCCGGGCGAGGCCCTGCGTGTGGCCGCCGACCCGGACGGCCTGCTCGGGCGCCTCTCCCCCGGCGCGGCGCCCTCCGGTGCGGCACCCTCCGGCGCGGCACCCTCCGTCGAGGCGCACGACGAGGGGCAGCCGATCGTCCTCTCGGGCGGGCCGCCGTACGCGGTGTCGGTGCCCCTGGTCCATGGGCGGCGGCTGTACGGCAGCGCGCTCGCGCTGCGGGCCCGGCGCCCCTTCACGGACTCTGACACCGCCGTGGTGCACTTCGCCGCCCGACTGGCCGCCGTGCACGTCCGGCACGCCCGCGAGCACGCCCGGGTGCGCGACACGGCGGTCAGTCTCCAGCGGGCGCTGCTGACCGAGCCCGGGCAGCCGCACCCGAACCTCGATCTCGCCACGCACTACCTTCCCTCGGGCGGTGGCGCCCTGGTGGGCGGCGACTGGTACGAGACCGTACGCCTGCACTACGGGCGCACCCTGCTGGTCATGGGGGACGTCATGGGCCACGGCCTGGACGCGGCCGTCGACATGAACGCGTACCGCTCGATGCTCCGGTACATCGCCTCGACCGACCTGCCGCCCCACCGGGTGCTGCGGCAGCTGGACGCCGCCGTGGCGGGCGACGGCGTCCGGCGGCCCGCGACGTGCCTGCTGGGGCGGGTGGACCCCGCGCGCGGGGTGGTGGCGTTCGCCAGCGCCGGGCACCTGCCGCCGGTGGTGTTCTCCGCCGACGGCACCGGGGAGCTGGTGCCCGTACCGGTCGGCCCTCCGCTGGGGACGGGGTTCGGCGGGTACGAGATGTCGGCCCGCGCCCTGACGCCGGACGAGACGCTCCTGATGTTCACCGACGGGCTGGTGGAGCGTCGCGGGGAGGACATCGACGCGTCTCTCGCCCGGCTGACCGGACTGCGGCCGTCACCGGGCGGCACGGTGGGGGAGCTGATCGGCGAGGTGCTGGACCGGCTGGACGCCCGGCACGCCGAGGACGACGTCGCCGTGCTGGCCGCCCGCACCCGCCACCGCCCCGGCGATCACCTGGCGGGACCGCCCCTGTAGCCGCCCGGGCGCGTTGCGTGAGGACGAACCCGGTGGACTGGTGGGGTCTCGCGTACGTACGGCGGGATCGCCGGGGTACATGCGGGTTCGTGCCCTGCCGTCCGGTGGCTGTGGCGCGACAATGGTGAGGGACACCGCGCGGAGGGAGAGCCGCTCGTGGGCGAGGCCGAGAAGGATCTGCTGGCCGGTTTCAGTGTGGACGACAGCCGGCCGGAGCGGCCGATCCTCTTCGACGGGGACGGGCGGCCGATCCGCACCTGGCAGGAGAACTACCCGTACTCCCGCAAGGTCCGCCGGGCCGAGTACGAGCGGATCAAGCGGACGCTCCAGATAGAGCTGCTGAAGCTGCAGCGCTGGGTCAAGGAGACGGACTCGCGCCTCATCGTGATCTGCGAGGGCCGGGACGCGGCCGGCAAGGGCGGCACGATCCAGCGGTTCACCGAGCGGCTGAACCCCCGGGGTGCGCGGGTGGTGGCCCTGGACAAGCCGACCAGCAAGGAGTCCGGGCAGTGGTACTTCCAGCGTTACGTGGGGCACTTGCCCGGCCCCGGTGAGCTGGTGTTCTTCGACCGGTCCTGGTACAACCGCGCCGGTGTCGAGCGGGTCATGGGCTTTTGCTCCGACGAGCAGTACGACCTCTTCCTCAAGCAGTGCCCCGCCTTCGAGCGGATGCTGGTGGAGGACGGCATCCACCTGGTGAAGTTCTGGTTCTCCGTCTCGCGCGCCGAGCAGCGTACGCGGTTCGCCATCCGGCAGGTGGACCCGGTACGCCAGTGGAAGCTCTCCCCCACCGACCTCGCCTCGCTGGACCTGTGGGACGCCTACACCGAGGCGAAGGTCGCCATGTTCCGCGCCACCGACACCGTGGAGGCGCCGTGGACGGTGGTCAAGAGCAACGACAAGCGCCGCGCCCGCCTGGAGGCGATGCGGCACCTGCTCAGCCGCATCGACTACGACAACAAGGACGAGGAGGTGGTCGGCACTCCCGATCCGCTGATCGTCGGCGCCGCCGACACCCTTCTCGAACCGGGTGAGGAGGACACGGCCCTCTCCCCCACCCCGCTCGCCCCGGCCCACGCCGGCCCGGGCCAGCACCCGCCCGCCTGAGGCCGAGAACGGCCAGTGGCCACAGCGGCCGGCGCCGGGGGCCGGCTGCACGGGCGGAAGCGACAACTGGAGTCGTACGAGCGGGAGTTGGCGGCCCGGGCCGGGAAAGCCGGGAGACAGCCGGGCCCGGGCGTCCTATCGTCCGCAGGCATGACACCTTCACTTGAGCGACCTCCCCTCCGGGCGGACGAGCGCACCGCGCTCGTGGGCTGGCTGAATCTCCAGCGGCAGATCCTGCGGTGGAAGTGCGACGGCCTCGGCGAGGCGGACGCGCATCGCTCCGTCGTCCCGACGTCGCCGGCGATGACGATGGCCGGGCTCGTGAGCCATATGCGATGGGTCGAACACTGCTGGCTGGAGGTGCTGTTCCTCGGCGGCGACCAGACGCGGAACCCCTCCTTCGACGAGACCGAGGAGGACGCCAGCTGGCTCACGGACGGCGTCCCGCTGAAGCAGCTGCTCGCCGAGTAGGAGGCCCAGTGCGCCCGCAGCGACGAGATCGTGGCCGCGGCCTCCCTGGACGACGTCGGCCGGCACCCCGACTACCGCTCCGGCGGCGCCAACCTGCGCTGGATGCTCATTCACCTCATCGAGGAGACCGGGCGGCACGCGGGGCACGCGGACATCGTGCGGGAGCTGCTCGACGGGGTGAAGGGGTACTACTAGCGCCCGCGCTCGCCTCCCGGTGGAGGGGCCGGGTCCGCGCCTATGCCGCGGGTATGGGCGAGGTCGCGATCCGGTTGCGACTGGCGGCCGACGCGTTGCCGCCCGTCCGTCCGCGCGGTTGGCCCGGTGTGAACAGCCTTCCTTTCGCCGCGCTGGACGGCGCGTACTGGTTCGACTCCCACGACACCCCCTGCCCCCGGTGCGCCGAGCTGACCGCGCCATCGGCGCCCGTCCCCCGGGCCGCCGGCCGGGGCGGCGGGGACGGCGGTGGCACCGGGCCGTGGCGCGGGCGGACCGTGATGCTCGGCTGCTCCCTGGCCACCGTGATCGGCGCGCTGACGCTCACCCTGCTGCGCTGAAGCTCAGTCACCTGCCCTGACCCTCAGTCAGCTGCGCCGAAGCCTCATTCTTCTGTGCTGACGCGGGGCGGGACCACCCTGATGTTGAACGTGTGGCCGCCCAGGCCGCCCGCGATGCCCATGAACAGCAGGGCGAAGTGCTCCTGGCCGCGGGCCGTGGTGATCCCGCCGATGTCCAGCTGCGACGAGGCGGGCCAGCCGAGGTCGGTGAGGAGCCGGGCGGTGGTGCGCTTGGCCTCGGCGTCGTCGCCGGAGAGGAAAACGGTGCTGGGGCCGTCGAGGGTGTCCGGGGCGGTCATCACGGAGGCGTCCATGGTGCACAGCGTCTTCACCACCGGCGTGCGGGGGAAGGCCGCCTGGATCTGTTCGCCCAGGCTGCTGTTGGGGTGGGACAGTTCGGTGTAGTCGTCGGAGAGCCCGACCCCGACGTCGATCAGCGGGATGCCGGCGAGGGCGGGCGCCCCGATGGAGCGGAGCAACTCCACGGAGACCGTTCCGGGAGTGGCGTTGACCAGGACCTCCGCGTGGGCGGCGGTCTCGCCGAGGCTCGCCACGGGGAGCCCCAGGCCGGTCCGTTCGCCGGGATGGCGGGAGCCGAGGAGCACCTCGTGCCCGGCGGCTCTCCAGCCCTTCGCCAGGGCTTGTGCGACATGTCCGGTGCCAAGAAGTCCGATACGCATGGTGGGACGCTATCGCCGAGGCGGCCGGCCACGGATCGGGCCGGGGGCCGGGGTGGTGCGGTACCAAGGACGTACGTCTCAGGTCTCGGTGGGCTGTTGGGCTCCCCGCGAGGTACGGCCGGTGGAACGGCGTCGGCCGCCGCGGTGGGACCGCGACGGCCGGGCCTGATGCCCCCGTGCCCGGGTGTGCCCCGGTGCTTCGGTCAGTCGATCTTGATGGAGCTCACCCGGTCGTTCCACCCGCTGCGCATCGCGTTCTCGGTGTGGTTCGGTCCGGTGTTGCCCGGATACCAGTAGCCGCGGCCGTCGTTGTGCTCGGCCAGGTGCGCGGTGCAGGCGCCGGTCCGGTACGAGGACGTCTTGTCGTTGAAGCTGTACCGGTCGAGGTTCTGCCAGTAACCCCGGTCGTAGAACCGCAGGATCCGGGGGCGCAGGTTGTTGTGCTCGGCGAGCTGGAGCGGGGACGAGCAGGCGGCGAGCGCCCCCGACTCGGCCCGGGCGCGGCCCACGGCGGCGGCATTGCGGTCGAGTTCCGCGACGGTACGGAAGCAGGTGACGGCGTCGCGCCACACCCCGCACGCCCTGGCGTCCCCCCAGCCGCGCGCCAGGTCCAGCCGTCCGCCCTCGAACGTGGCGGTGACGCCCCGGCCGGAGACGGTCGCCGTGCCCGCGCCGGAGGTCTCGGCGGCGGCCGGGGCCGCTGCCGTCAGCCCGCCGAGCGTGACGACGGCCGCCGTCACGCAGGTGACCGCGAGCGTCTTCCTGTTCCTGACGGTGTTCCTCATGCGGTGTTCCCCCTTGTGTCGTTGTTGCGTGGTGGTCGTCCACTGACGCGACGGTGGTTCGGGCCGGCGGGAGGCCGTCCGCGCCACCGGGGAACATCCTCGTGAGGCGGGGCCGCGGGGTCTTGAAGATTCTGGCGCCGCCGGCGCCGGGCCCGATTCCTCGGCCGGTTTCCGCTCGCCCGGCGGTGGGACGTGATAGATCGGAACGAGCGAGACGCGGACGCGAAGCGAACGAGCAGCGGACGAGAGGGTGAACCGAGGTGGGGGTGTGATGCCGGAGATCGAGCTGTCGGCCGGACCGATCGACTATCAGGACACCGGCGGGGACGGGCCCGTGCTGGTGTTCGGCCACGGTCTGCCGATGAACGAGACGCAGTGGCGCAAGGTCGTACCACTGCTGGACGGGTACCGCTGCGTCCTGCCCACGCTGCCGCTCGGGGGCCACCGCCGGCCGATGCGCCCGGACGCCGACCTGTCCCAGCGCGGTGTCGCCCTGCTCCTGGGCGAGTTCATCGAACGGCTCGGGCTCGACCGGGTCACCCTCGTCCTCAACGACTGGGGCGGGGGCCAGTTCCTGGTGTCGGAGGGGCGGGCGCAGCGGCTGGCGCGCCTGGTGCTGGTGGCCTGCGAAGCCTTCGACAACTTCCCGCCGGGGCCGGCCAAGGCGATGGCGCGGGTGTGCGCGGTCCCCGGCGGCGTCCGGCTGTTGACGAGCCTGATGCGTGTCCCGGCGTTCCGGCACATGCGCGGCGGCTACGGCGGGATGAGCCTGCGCGGCGTCCCCGACGAGGTCCTGGACGACTGGTTCGCTCCCGCCACCCGGAGCAGGGCCATCCGCAGGGACTTCGCCAAGTTCGCCACCGGGGCGCCCGACCGGGCCACCCTGCTGGCGTGGAGCGAGCGGCTGCGGGACTTCGACCGCCCGGTGCTGGTCGTGTGGGCGACCGAGGACCGGCTGATGCCGCGTGAGCACGGCCCGCGGCTTGCCGGGCTCTATCCGCGGGGGCGGCTGGTGGAGATCGCCGATTCGTCCACCCTAGTCCCCGAGGACCAGCCCGAGCGGCTGGCCCGGGTGCTCACCGACTTCCTGGTGGAGACGGGGGCCGAGCCGGTCCCCCGCACCCGCTGAGCCGTACGAGCGGGGGCAGGCGGGAGCACCTGGCCGGGCGGGCCGCCGGGGGTGTCAGGGTCCGGGCCAGCCGAAGCTGGTGACCCGGCCGCGGATGCGGTCCTGGAAGAGGGGATCGGCCGGTACGGGCAGCCGCGCCGGCAGCAGGCGCGACGGCGGGAAACCGGTCATCCGCCGCACCTCCCGGCTCATGTGCGCCTGGTCGGAGAAGCCGCACAGGGCGGCCGCCGACGCCCCCGCCGTACCGCCGAGCAGCAGCCGCAGCGCCCGGTGCAGCCGCAGGATGCGGGCCACCACCTTGGGCGGCAGGCCGATCTGGCTCCGGAAGTGGCCGTCGAACTGCCGCCACCCCCAGCCGGTCCGTTCCGCGAGGCGCCCGATGGGGACGGCGCCGCCCGTCCGGCGGAGCTCGTTCCACGCCCACACCACACGTGGTGAGGGCTCCGGGCCCTCGCGCCACCAGCGGCACAACTCGGCGTCCAGCAGCGTGAAGCGCCCCTCCCAGTCGGGGAGGCAGGCCAGCGCCTCACCGAGCCGGCCGACCCGGCGGCCGGCCAGGTCGGCCGGGTCGACGATCCGTCCGGCCCACTCGTGCATGGGCATGCCGAAGAGCGTGTACGCGGCCCAGGGCGTCATGGCGACCTCCACCCCGTGCAGGTGGCCGCTGTGCTCGCCGAGGGTCGGCCCGGTGCGCAGGGCGGAGAGGAGGCCGGTGCGATGCTCCACGGGCGGCTGCCGGACCGGTCCCCCGCCGGGCCCGGTGGGTGCGGCGACGTCCGAGGTGAGCAGCCGGTTCTCGAAGGGCAGCACCAGGGTCACGGCCCCGTCGGGGATCTCCAGCCGTCTGCGCGGCTCCCGCAGGGCGAGCCGGTATCCCCGGTACTGCACCACACCGGGCCACAGTCGCGGGTCGGGACGTCGCCAGACCAGCTCCCAGCCGTTCTCCGGGTCCGTGAAGCAGCGCACCGCACACCTCCGCGTCCAGCATGGGCGGCGCGGCCGTCCGGTCGCTGCCCCGGAATCGGCCGATGCTAGTAGGTCCGTACGCCGCCGGGAGGGCGTGCCGTTCCGGCGGCCGGAACGGCACGCGGGGTCGCCGTCGGCGGCGGTGGCGGCCTTCGTCAGCGGCCGGGGGTCGCCGTCAACGGCGGTGCGGCCGTGCTCGGCGGTTGTCGTCGAGCTCCTGGTGCATCTGCGGCTGGTCGTCCTGGCCCTGGCTTCGAGGATCCGGATGGGTGGCGCTCGGCCTGCCGCCCGCCGGGGCGGCGCGCGACAAGATCGCCGGAGCTGATCCTGCCCAGTGCCCCGCCGGACGGCGATGCCCCGTGGGGGGGTACGGCGATGTGCGCCCGCGCGCCCAGGGGGCGCACATCCGTACGGGCGGAAGGTGCGCGCGGGACGGGCGGGCGGGACGTACGGGCGGGACGGTCGCGCGGGACGTACCGGCGGCGGGGACATTCGCGCGACGACAACTGCGCGATGACCGCGAAGACGGTGACGCGGAACCGTTGATGCCGCTCGGGAGCGGCACGGAGGATGGCGGCATGCGAAACATCGTGATCATCGACGCCCCGTCCAACCTGGGGCTGCGCCCTCCGGCCCCCGGCACCGTGCCGGGCTGTCACAAGCTCGCCGGAGCGCTGCGCGACAACGGGATCGTGCGGCGGCTGAACGCGTCCGAGGGCGGGGTCGTCGTCCCGCCGCGCTACGACCGGGGGGACTGGCGAGAGGGGGACGGCGTCTTCCACGCCGCCGCCATCGCCGCGTACACGCGGAGGCTGGCCGAACGGATCGAGGGGCACGTGCGGGCAGGGGACTTCCCCCTCGTCCTCGGCGGCGACTGCTCCATCCAGCTCGGCGCCTCGCTGGCGCTCCGGCGCCTGGGTCGCTACGGGCTCGCGGCCGTCGACGCGTCGGCCGACTTCCGGCACACGGGCAACTCCGACCGGATCGGCGCGGCGGCCGGGGAGGAGCTGGCGATCGCGACCGGGCGCGGGCAGGACGAACTCGCCGACATCGACGGGCTGAAGCCGTACCTGCGCGACGAGGACGTGCGGCTGTTCGGCATCCGTGACGACGACGAGGAGGACCGTACCGAGCTGGGCGCGCTGAAGATCCCCGTCGCCACGGTGGGCGAGCTGCGCGAGTGGGGGGTGGCCGAGGTGGCGGGGGCGGCCGTGCGCAGTCTGGAGACACCCGTCCTGGACGGCTTCTGGGTGCATCTGGACGCCGATGTGCTCGACCCGTCCGTGATGCCCGCGGTCGACAGTCCCGATCCCGGGGGTCTGCTGCCCGGCGAACTCAGGCCGCTGCTGCGGACGCTGGTGCGCTCCGAGCGGTGCGCCGGTCTGAACGTGACGATCTACGACCCGGACCTCGACCCGGACGGCACGGCCGGGGCGCTGCTCACCGATCTGGTGGTGGAGGCGCTGCGGCCCTGAGCGCCGCGAGGACTCCATGCGCCTCCGCCGGCGGGTCAACCCCCTTAATGGGGGGAATGAGCCGTTCCGACCACACGGTGCAGATGAATGACTACTTTCGGACAGAAACAAGCCGGAGATGTTCGCGCTTGTGGTCGGCCGGTGCCACACCGTGATCGGCGCCGTGGCACCCTGTCCTGGGCGCGGCCACGGCACCGCACGGTTCATCCGCCCGTCACCCTCGTACACCGTAAATTTTCCTGAGCGTGCCGGAAAGAGGCGAAAGAAACGACCGAAAGTGGCCAGTGTGCTTTGACTACTGAACGGGTGGTCAGTGAATGTCCTTCACATGCCCGCCACATCTGGAGCCGTGACCAGCGGCCCTCTGCGCATGCGTGACTTCCGCCTGCTGCTCGCCGGAGCGGCGGCCGGGCAGTTCGGAGCACATGTCACCCTGGTCGCCCTGCCCCTCGTGGCCGTGCTCGAACTGGACGCGCCCGCCTTCCAGGTGGGCCTGCTCACGGCCGCCGAGACCGCGGCGTTCCTGCTGATCGGGCTGCCGGCCGGGGCCTGGGTCGACCGGATGCGGAAGCTGCCACTGATGATCCGCGCGGACGCCGTCCGGGCCCTCGCCATGGCGAGCATCCCGGCGGCGGCCGTCGCGGACGTCCTGACGATGGCTCAGCTGTACGCGGTCGCCCTGGTCACCGGCGTCGCCACCGTCTTCTTCGACGTGGCCCACCAGAGCTTCCTGCCCCACCTCCTGCCCAAGGAGCACCTGGTGCGCGGCAACGGCGCGCTGGAGACCGTCCGTTCCTCGGCGCAGGTCACCGGCCCCGGGATCGGCGGTGGCCTGGTCCAGCTCCTCGGCGCCCCGCTCGCGGTGGCCGCCGACGCCCTGGGGTACGTCCTGTCCGCCCTCTTCCTCCGGGGCATCGCCCGGACGGAACCCCGCCCCGAGCCGGCCCCGGGCGCGTCCCTGCGCGCGGAGATCGGCGAGGGACTGCGGTTCGTGCTCGGCCGCCCGCTGCTGCGGGTGATCGCCGTGACCACCGGCCTCGGCAACTTCCTCACCGCCGTCCTGATGGCCACGCAGACCGTGTACCTGGTACGCGTCCTGGGGCTCGCCCCCGGCGCGGTCGGCCTCGTCCTGTCCGCCGGAGCGGCCGGCGGCCTGCTGGGCGCGCTGGTCGCCGGGCCGCTGGCCGCCCGGCTCGGCCAGGCGCGGATCATCCTGCTGTCGGTCCTGGTGACCGGGCCGTTCGCCCTGCTGTGGCCGCTGTCGGAGCGGGTGGGCGGCGCGGCCCTGTTCGCCCTCGGCTCGGGCGTCGTCTTCCTCGGCGCCGTCGTCTACAACGTCGCCCAGGTGAGCTTCCGTCAGGCGCTGTGCCCACCCCGCCTGCTGGGCCGGATGAACGCCACCCTGCGCTTCCTCATGTGGGGCACCCTCCCGCTCGGGGCGCTCGCCGGCGGCGCGCTGGCCGACGGGTTCGGCGCCCGCACCGCGCTGCTGTGCTGCGCGGTCGGCTTCCTCGCCGTACCGCTGCCGCTCCTGCTCTCGCCGCTGCGCCGGATGCGCGACCTCCCGGACGACGCCACGCCCGAGGCGGAGGCCGGGGCGGGGCCGAAGGCGGAGGCTGAGGCGGTACGGGACGCGGACTCCCCCGCCGCGCTCGGCTGACCCGTACGGCCCTCCCCCCACACACAGGTACCGACACGCATCGACAGAAGAGGATCACGTGCTCAGCATCACGGGCCAGTACCTGGCTCGCTACCGAGACCTGGCCGCGCGGGCGGACTCGCCCGTCCTGCTGCCGGTGACCGGGGCGCAGCGCCGTTTCATCCTGGTGCGTTCGCTGGACCCCCAGGGGCGTCCCGACCTGGTGCCGATGTTCTTCGCCTTCCCGCGCGGCACCGTGGACACCGGGCGCCTCGCCGCGGCGGCCGAGCACCTCGCCGTCCTGCACCCGGTGCTCCGCAGCCGCCCCACCGTGGTGCGCGGCACCCCGGTGCTGCGCGTGGAACGGCCGGAGGTGCCTGTCGTCCGGGTGGCCCGCGAGCCCGGCGAGGACGCCCGAGCCGCGCTGCGCCGCGCCCTGCGCGCCTGGGCCCCGGACGGGCCGCCGCTGCGGCTGTACCTCGCGGAGGACGGCGAGCCGGTGGGCGGGCGGTCGGCGGACGGCGACCCGATGGGCGGGCGGTCGGCGGACGAGCGTCCGGTGGGCGTCCGGGCGGCGGACGGGGACGCGCGGGGACGCGAGGTGCTCGCCGTCGTGCTCGACCACACCGCCTGCGACGGCAGGTCCCTCGCCCGGATCGTCGAGGAGCTGGGGGCCGCGTACGCCGAGGCGGGCCGAACCGCCCGGCCGGGCGCCGCCGCCGCGGGCACCGGCCCGTACACCGCCGCCGCGATCGGCCCCGCCACCGGTCCCGACGTGGACGACTCCGCCGAACTCGCCGCCTACCGCGACGCCGTGCTGCTCCAGCTGGACGCCGAGGAGCGCGCCGCCTCGCCCGACGCGCTGGCCTACTGGGGCGACCGGCTCCGCGCCGTACAGGACCGGGCGCCGGTCCCCCCGCCGGGCGAGCCGGGTGCGGGAGCGGCGCCCAGCGGTTCGGCCTCCGCGCGGGTGCCCGCGCCCCCGGCGGGGGTGCCCTTCCCCGAGCTGCTCGCCGCCTGCCGGCCGGCCGTGCGCGCCCTGTACGGGCCCGGGCACGTCGTTCCGCTCGGCTATCCGTGGGGCGGCCGGCCGGCCGGTGCCGAACGGGTGCTGGGCTGCTTCCTGAACACGGTGGTCTTCCCGGCGGTGACCGCGGCGGCGCCCATCTGCCCCGAGGTGACGGCCGACGCCTGGTGGGACGACCTGGACCGGGCCGACGTGCCCTTCGACGCGGTCGTGCGTGCCGCGCGGGAGGCCGGTTCCGGCTGGTCCGGCCGTCTCGACGGGATGCTGACCGTCGACGACGCCGCGCAGCGGCCCCCGCTGCGCCTCGGCGGCGTGGAGGGGCGTGAAGTGGACGTCGACGGCAGGCCCGTGCGCGGCCCCTTCGCCGTCTCCGTGACCCAGGGCCCCGAGCTGCGCGTGCGCATGGTGTGGGACCGCGCCGTGATCGCCGACGACACCGCCCGTACCGCGTTCGACGCCCTCACCGACGCGCTCGGGGCAGCGGCCCGTGCGGCGGCCGCCCCGGCGGCCCCGGAAACGCCGCAGTCCCCGGCGACCGGCTGACCGGACCCGCTCCCCTCACTCCCGTACCCACCACCCCGACCACCGGTACGGCGGGGCCCGTCCGCGCGACCCGCGGCCGGGTGCCCCCGTACGCCCTCCGGACCGGGCACGCACCACCGTGCCCGGCGACCGTCACATGACCCGACTAACCCAGGGATCGCTCATGCTTCCGCTCTCCTCCTCGCAGGAGATCGTCTGGCTGCACGAACAGGTGCAACCGGGCAGCCGTGCCTACAACTTCACCGCCGCGCTCGACCTTTGGGGGCCGCTCGACACCGACGCCCTGCGCCGCGGCCTCGCCGCCACGGTCGACCGGCACCCGGGGCTCCGCATGGAGCTGGTCGCCGTCCCCGGCGCCGTACCCGGCCAGCGGGTCGCCGAGGGCTGCGGGCTCCGGCTGCGCACCGTCGACCTGACCGGCGCCGCCGACCCGGAGGCGGAGTTCCGGGACCTGCTGCGCACCGAGGCGGAGACCCCGCTCGACACGTACGAGGCTCCGCTGCTGCGCTGGACGCTCGTACGGCTCGGGAACGAGCACCACCGGCTCGTGCACGTCGAGCACCACCTGATCCACGACGGACACTCGTTCGCGATCCTGCTCAAGGACGTGTTCGGCGTGTACCGGAGCCACGTCCTGGGTAAGCCGGCCGCGCTGCCGCCCGCGCCCTCGTACGCCGACCACGTCGCCGCGCAGGCCCGTGCGGCGAGCGCGGCGGACCGGCGCGCCGGACTGGACTTCTGGACCGCCGAACTGGACGGCCTGCCCTACGACCTGCCGCTCCCCGGCCTGGCCCGGCCCGGCACCCGGCGGCGCCACCACGGCGGCCAGATGCGGCAGACGATCGGCGCGGACCTCGCGGAGCGCCTGCGCGACCACGCGCGGGAGCGCGGCCTGACCCCGTTCGCCACCCTCCTGGGGCTCTTCGCCGAGCTGCTGCGCCGCCACAGCGGACGTGAGCGCCTGGTCGTCGGCACGGCGGTGGGCAACCGGCCGCTGGGGCACGAGGAGACGGCCGGGATGTTCGTCAACACCATCCCTCTCCCGCTGCGGCTGGACCCGGCGGCGCCGGCCGAGGAGACGATGGACGAGGTGACGGACGTCCTGATCCGCGCGCTGCCGCACCAGGACGTGCCCGTGCAGGAGCTGACGCGGGAGCTGGGCCTGCACACGTCGGGGGCGGACAACCCGCTGTTCGACGTGATGTTCAGCGCCCACGACGCGGAGCTGCCGGAGATCGACGTGCCCGGCCTGGACGTCACCCTGTTCGAGGGGTTCAACACCGGGACGACCCGCTTCGACCTGGACGTGGTGCTGCTGCCCGACGACCGGCGCGGGGTCGGGCTCCGGCACGGCGCGGCCGGGATGATCCTGGTCTGGGACTACGACGCCGACATGTTCGGCGAGGACGTGGTGGAGCTGATCGCCGGCCGGTTCCTGGACCTGCTGCGCGCCTACCTCGACGCCCCCGCCACCGCCCTCGCCGACCTGGCCCCGGCGATCCCGGCCCAGGCGGCCGCGGTTCCGGACCCGGCGGCCCCGGCCCCGGCGGTGTCGGCCCGCGCGGTCGCGGCTTCCGCCGCGAAGGCCCAGGTGCCCGTCCCCGATCCGCTCGACCCTCTCGGCGCACACGACCCGTCCCTGCCCGCCGTGCTGGTGGGTGCCCGGCGCCTCACCTACGGGGAGCTGGACGCCCGGGTGGCCGCGCTCGCCGACCGCCTGCGGGCCGCCGGGGTCACCGCCGGCCGGCCGGTGGCGGCCGTCCTGCCGCGCGGGGTGGACGCGGTGGTGACGCTGCTCGCCTGCCTGCGGACCGGTGCCGTGCACTGCCCGCTCTCGCCGTCCGACCCGCCCGCCCGGCTGGACCTGCTGCTGCGCAGGCTGGCCCCGGCGCTGGTGCTCACCTCGGACACCCACCCGGTGGCGGTCCCGGACGGTCTGCCCACCGCCACGGTCGACGCGCCGGAGCTGCCGCGGGCGCACGCCGCCGAGACCGTGCCGGGCGACCCGGCGTACATCATCCACACCTCCGGGTCGACCGGGATCCCCAAGCCGGTGGCCGTCGGCCGGGCGGCGCTGGTCAACCATCTGCTCGGGGTGAGCGAGCGGTTCGGGCTGCGCCACGGCGACCGCGTCCTGCTCTTCGCGCAGCCGTCGTTCGACGTGGCCCTGGAGGAGGTGCTGCCGTCCCTGTACGCCGGTGCCTGCCTCGTCGTCCCGGAGCGCGAGGTCCCCACCGGCACCGAGCTGGCGGAGCTGCTGGCCTGCGCCCGGGTGACCGTGGCGAACCTCCCGACCAGCTACTTCCTCGCCGTACGGGAGGAGTTGCGGCCCGCCCTGCGGGACGGCGGCTGGGCCCCGCGGCTGCTCGTGCTCGGTGGTGAGCGCCTCCCGGCCGACGTGCTGCGCGCGTTCCTCGCGGACACCGACGCCGAGGTGCTCAACGCGTACGGCGTCACCGAGGCGGCCGTCACGACCACCGTCCATCGGGTCGCCCGCGAGGCGCCGGCGGAAGGGGCGGAAGGGGCGGAGATCCCGCTGGGCACCGAGCTGCCCGGCGAGCGGGTCCACGTCCTCGACGCGTACCACCGGCCGCTGCCGGACGGCGCGGTGGGCGAGCTGGCGATCGCCGGTGCCGGGCTCGCCGAGGGCTACGTGGGCAACCCGGAGGCGACAGCCGCCCGGTTCGTCCGGCCCGAGGCGCTCGGTGGCGAACGGGTGTACTTGACGGGCGACATGGGCTACCGGGGCCTGGACGGGCTGCTGTACTTCCTCGGCCGCCGCGACAACCAGGTCAAGCTGCGGGGCTACCGCATCGAGCTGGAGGAGATCGAGGCGGCCGCCTCGGCGGCGCTCGGGGGGCGGTCCTGCGCGGTCGTCCTGGACCGCGAGGCCGCGGGCGGGCCCCGGCTGGTCGGCTTCCTGGAGGGCCCGGACGCCCCGGGCGCGTGGGACGAGCGGGCGCTGCACGCCGAGCTGGTCCGGCGGCTGCCCGCCGCGCTCGTCCCGGGCCGCTGGGTGCGCCTCGACACGATGCCCACCGTCGCGGGCGGCAAGCCGGACCGTACGGCGCTGGCGCGTACGGCCGCGGACCTGGCACCCGCGGCCGGGGCGGAACCCAACGGCCCGGACACCCCCGGCACCGGCGCGGAGGTCCGGGCCGACGCCGTGGCGATACCCGACGACCCCATGGCGGAGCTGCTCGCCGACGGCTGGCGCGACGTCCTGGGTCACGACCGCTTCGACGGGGGCACCGACTTCTTCCGGGCCGGCGGCCACTCGCTGCTCGCCGCGCAGCTGGCGGCCTGGCTGGAACCGCGCCTCGGCCGGCGGCCCCCGATGCGGCTGCTGTTCCGCCACCCGGTGCTCGGCGACCAGGCCCGCGCCCTCGCCGGTCTCACCGCCACCTCTGCCCCTGCCCCTGCCCCTGCCTCGACTCTTTCCACCGCCTCTCACGCCACTTCGACGGAGACCCGATGACCCAGCCGACCTCCCTTCTCCGCACCGGGAGCCTGCCTCCGGCCTCGTCCGCCGGTGTGCTGCCGAGCGTCGCCCATGGCGTCGTGCCGGACGCCGGGGCGGCGACGACCGGGGTGCTCGCCCTGTTCGACGACTGGGTACGCCGTACCCCGCACGCCCCGGCCGTGGCCGACGGCGACCGCACCTGGACGTACCAGGAGCTGGACGCCGCCGCCGGCCGGGTCGCCGCCGGTCTGCGCGACCGGGTGGGCGCGGGCGACCTGGTGGGCGTCTGCCTGGACCGTTCGGCGGCGCTCGTGGTGACGGCGGTGGCTCTCGCCCGGATCGGCGCGGTGTACCTGCCGCTGGGGCCGCGCCCCGGTGCGCGCCGTGTCGAGGCCGTCACCGAGGACCTGGACGTCGCCTGCCTGATCGGTGACCCCGCGCTGCTGCCGCCCCGGCACCGGGAGGCCGAGCACCTCGCGCTGCCGCTGCCCGACCGGGGCGTCAACGCGTCCGGCCCGGTGGTGGCGGCCTTCGCCACCGCGCGGCCCGGGGCGCTCCGGGCACCCGGCGGGGCGTTCTACGCCGTGCTGACGTCCGGCTCCACCGGCCGGCCCAAGGCGCTCGCGGTGGCCGAACCGGCTCTCGCCGCCCTGCTGGACTGGTACCGCGCCGAAACCGGACTCGCGCCCGGCGACCGGCAGTCGCTGCTCATCGGGGTCGCCTTCGACCCCCACCTGATGGAGCTGTGGGCGGGGCTGACCTCCGGGGCGGCCCTCGTCCCGGCGCCCGACGACGTCCGCTGGGACACCGGGGTGCTGACGTCCTGGTGGCGCGACGCGGCGATATCGGTGACCGTCGCCGCCACTCCCCTGGTCGAGCCGCTGCTGGAGCAGCCGTGGCCCCAGGACCTGACGTTGCGTCACCTCATTGTCGGTGGCGACCGGATGCGCCGCCGCCCGGGACCGGACGTGACCGCGGCCGTCCACAACGCGTACGGCCCCGCCGAGGCCACCGTCGTCACCACCACCCACGTCATGCGCGCGTCGGACACCGACGCGGACAGCGTGGACGCGCCTCCGATCGGCCTGCCGCGACCGGGTGTGACCGTCGTCGTCACCGGCGCCGACGGCCTGCCGGTGAACCGGGGCGAGGAGGGCGAACTGCGGATCGGCGGGGCCGCCCTGGCGCTGGGCTACCTGGATCCGGAGCTGACCGCCCGCCGCTTCACGGCCCCGGCGCCCGGGCTCGGACTGCCGGGCGTGGACCGCCTGTACCGCACGGGCGACCGGGTGCGCATGCGGCCGGACGGGGTGTTGGAGTTCCTCGGCCGCCTGGACGACCAGGTGAAGATCAGCGGCGTCCGGATCGAGCCCGCCGAGGTCGAGGCCGCGCTGGAGCAGGACCCGGCGGTCGTCCGGGCGGTCGTCACCGCGCAGCGCGCGGCCGGCGGCCCCGCGCGCCTGGTCGCCCACATCCGGCTCGCGCAGGGTGCCACCGCCTCCGCCGACGCGCTTCTGGCGGCGGTACGGGACTGGCTCCCCGAGCAGGCGGTCCCCTCCGCCGTACGGTTCACCGACGCCTTCCCGCTGGACGCCAACGGCAAGGTGGACCGGGCGGAGCTGACGCGCCTGGCGGACGAGGCCGACGGGGCAGGCGGGGCCTGCGGGGCGGACGACGCCACGGACGGCGACGGTGCCGCGACGGCGGCCCCCTCCTCGTACGGTGAGCGGCTCGTCCTCGGCACCGTGCGCGAGCTGCTGGCCCGGCCCGGGACCACGCTCGCCGACAACTTCACCCGCGCGGGCGGCACGTCGATCGTCGCCGCGCGTCTGCTGGCGGCGATCCAGCGCGAGAGCGGGGTACGCCTGCGGGCGCCGGAGCTGCTGCGCCAGCCCGACCTGCGGGCGATCGCGGCGCTGGTCGACAGCCGCCGCACGGCCGGGACGCGAGAGACGGGAGCCTGAGATGACGACGCTCACCGCACACATCGACACCGCCACCACAACCACAACCACAACCACAACCACAACCACGGCGACGGGTGGCCGGGACGCTCTCGCCGACCCGCACCCCGGGCACGCGGCGGGACTGCCGGCCCTGGTGGCCTGGCACGCCCGGCGTACTCCCGACGCGCTCGCCGTGGCCGACGGGGACACCACGCTGACCTACGCCCGGCTGGTCTCCTGGTCCCGGGCCCTCGCCGCGCACCTGCGGGACCACGGTGTCCGGCCGGGCGACCGGGTGGCGCTGCTGATGCCGCGCTCGGCCCGGACCGTCGTCGCCCAGCTCGCCCTCTGGTGGGCGGGCGCCACCTGCGTACCGCTCGATCCGGCACATCCGCGTCCGCGTTCCGAGGCGATGGCGGCCGACGCGGAGGTGACCCTCACCGTCGGGGACGGCAAGCTGCTGGAGTCGGCGGGGCTCTCCGGCCCCTGGCTGGCCCTGCCGGCCGAGGAGCCCCTGTCGCCCTCCTCGCCGATGTCCATGCCGGCGTCGATGGCGGAGTCGAGGTCGGAGTCGGAGTCGGCGTCCACCGCGAACCCGGCCGAACTGGGCCCGGACGGGACGGCGTTCATCATGTTCACCTCGGGCTCCACGGGCCGCCCGAAGGGAGTGTGCGTACCGCACCGGGCGGTCGCGGAGCTGCTGGCCACCCCGGACTATGTGACCCTCTCGCCCCGCGACCGGGTGCTGTTCCACTCACCGATGACCTTCGACGCGTCGACGTTCGAGTTGTGGGTGGCCCTGGCGAACGGTGCCGCCGTGGTGGTGTGCACCGCCGAGCGGCCCACGTTCGAGGACCTGGCCCGGCAGGTGGAACGGCACGGCGCGACCGTCGCCTTCTTCACCACCGCCCTCTTCCACCAGCTGGCCGCGCGCCGTTCGCGGGTCTTCTCGCTGCTGCGCACGGTGGTGGTGGGCGGGGAGGCGCTGTCGGCGCAGCACGCCCGGCGGGTCCTGCGCGCGTTCCCCTGGCTGGAGCTGGTCAACGGGTACGGGCCCACGGAGACGACCACGTTCGCGACCGCCCACCGGGTCACCGCCGCCGACTGCGAGGGGCCGGTGCCGATCGGCCGCCCCGTCGCGGGTGCCACCGTCCATGTGCTGGACGAGGACGGGCGGCCCGTCCCGGACGGCGGGCGCGGTGAGTTGTGGATCGGCGGCAGCCGGCTGGCGCTCGGGTACGCGGGCCTGCCCGCGATGACCGCCGAGCGTTTTGTGGACCATCCGGAGCTGGGCCGCCTGTACCGCACCGGCGACCTGGTCTCCACGCGCCCGGACGGCGTCCTGGACTTCCACGGCAGGACCGACGACCAGGTGAAGGTACGCGGCTTCCGCATCGAGCCGGGGGAGGTGGAGCACGCCCTGCGCCACGAGCCCGACGTGGACGATGCGGCCGTGACCGTGCACCGCCCGGCCGCCGAGGCCCTCCCCGGCAACGGCAACGGCAACGACAACGACACCGGCGCGGAGGCGCAGGAGGCGGACGGGGCGGACGCGGTGGACGGGGTGGACGCGGTGGACGGGGCGGACGCCGTGGCCGCCGTCACCGACGCGCGGCTGGTCGCCTTCGTCGTGGCGACCCCCGGGCCCGTGCCCCGGCCGGACGTCCTCCGCGACCGGCTGGCCGCGCGCCTTCCCGCGCATCTCGTCCCGGACGAGGTGACGGTCGTCGAGCACCTGCCGCTGACCCCGTCGGGGAAGGTCGACCGGCGCGCGCTCGCCGACCTGGCGACGGCCGGCGCGGGGCCCGGCGACGGTTCACCGGCCGCGCCGCTGAGCCCCGTCGAGCAGGCCGTGGCCGACGTGTGGAGCCGGGCGCTGGGCCGCGAGGTCACCCGGCCGGACGCCGACTTCCTGGCGCTGGGCGGGCATTCGCTGCTCGCCCTGGTCGTCACCGACGACCTGCGCGAGGAGCTGGGGGTCGAGATGGCGCTCGCCGACTTCTTCACCGCGCCCACGGTGGCCGGTCAGGCCGCCCTGGTGGAACGGGCCCTGCTGGAGGCCCACAGCGACCTGCGCCCGAGCGTCCAGGAGGACCGCGATGAGCACTGACCCCACGACCGCCGGCCCGACGGCCCCGGACGCCCTCGCCCTCCAGGAGCGGCTGCTGCGCCGGGCGCGCGAGCGGGCGGCGGGCCGGGGCACCGGGGCGGTCCCGCCGAAGGCCGACGACGGCTCGGTCCCGCAGGAACCCGGCCGGGGCGTCGGCGCGGTCCCGCAAGAGGGCGTCCGGGACGCCGGTGCGGAGAACGTCGCGCCGTTGTCGCACGCCCAGCGCCGGATGTGGCTCATGGACCGGCTCGGCCACGAACACGCCTCGTACAGCGTGCCGTTCGCGACCAGGCTGCACGGCCCGCTGGACGTGTCCGCGCTGGGCACCGCGCTGGCCGGGCTCGTCCGGCGGCACGCGATCCTGCGCACCCGCTACGGGCAGCGGGACGGGGAGCCCTTCCAGGAGGTCCTGGCGGAGCCCCCCGCGATCGCCGTGCGGGTCGTGGAGGCCACCCCGGACCGGGCTCCCGGCCTGCTGGTGGAGGAGGCGCGCCGGCCGTTCGACCTGGCGGCGGGCCCGGTGCCCCGGCTGCTGGTGCTGCGCCACGGCGACGAGGACCACACCGTGTTGCTGACGTTCCATCACATCGCGATCGACGGGCCGTCGCTGGAGCTGGTCGCCCGCGAGCTGGGGCATCTGTACGCGGCCGCCCTCGGTGGCTGTGGGCCCGAACTGCCCGCCGTATCGCTGCAGTACGCCGACTACGCCCGGCGCGAGCAGGAGGCGGCGTCCCGGCTGGAGGAGGGCCTGCGCCGCTGCACCGCCCGCCTGGCGGACGCCGTGCCGCTCGCCCTTCCCCGCCCGGTGGGGCCGTCCGGCGCGGCCGGCACCCGCCCGGCGGCCGTCCGGACGCTGCCGCTCGACCCGGGCGTGCCGGACGCCCTGCGGAGGCTGGGCGCCACGCACCGGGCCACGCTGTTCACGGTCGCCCTCGCGGGGGCGTTCGCGGCGCTGCACCGCTTCACCGGCGAGGACGACCTGCTGATCGGGGTCGCCGGTACGCACCGCAGGGGCTCGGAGATGCGGGGGCTGGTCGGGCTGTGCGTCAACACCCTGCCGGTGCGGGTGGACGCGTCCGGGGACCCGGAGTTCACGGTGCTCGTGGAGCGGGTGCGGGACGCGCTGCTGGAGGCGCAGCGCCACCACGACGTCCCGTTCGACCTCGTCGTGGAGCGCCTCGGTGCCGCCGCGCGGGACTCGGGCGGGACGGCGCTGGTGCGGGTGACCGCCGATGTGATGGCGGAGCCCACGGTGCTGCGGCTGCCCGGGACCGAGGGCGTGTACGTGGACGTCCCGGTCGGCGAGGCCAAGTTCGACCTGTCGTTCGGCCTGGCCGACACCGCCGACCCCGCCGCGCTGGTCCAGTACCAGCGGGCCGCGCTGGACGAGCAGGCCGCCGCGGCGCTCGCCGGGGGCTATGCCGCGCTGCTCGCGGCGGTCACCGGTGACCCGGGGCTGCGGCTGTCCCAACTGCCGGTGCCCGCCGCTCCGCCGGGTGCCGGGGGCACGGACGCGCACCCCGCCGAGGAGGTGCTGCGGGCGCACCCGGGGGTGGCCGACGCCGCCGTGGTCCGGCCCGAGGGCGGACCGCTGCTCGCGTACGCGGTGCCACGCCGTATCGGTGGCCCTTCGCGCGCCGAACTGCTCGGGCACCTGCGGGCGTCGCTGCCGGCCGGGCTGGTGCCGGTGACCGTGACGCCGTTGGATGCCCTGCCCCGTACGGCCGAGGGGGCGTGCGACACGTCCCGGTTGCCGGGGCTGCCGTCGGCCCCCGCCCTCGGGGGTCCGCACGCCGGGGCGGTGACCGAGGCGTTCGCCGCGGTGCTGGGGTGCCCGGCGCCGGGGCCCGACGACGACTTCTTCGTCCTGGGCGGCCACTCGCTGTCGGCGGTACGGCTCGCGGAGCGGCTGCGCGGGGCGCTGCGGCTGCCGGTGACCGGCCTGGACGTGCTCCAGGCCCGGACGCCCCGGGCGGTCGTCGCCCTGCTGGACGGGCGGGCGCGGGAGCGTGCCGCCGCCACCGCGACCTCGCCCGCGACGGGCGGTCGTCCGGCCGCGCGGGGCACGGGCGGTCGGGGCTCCCGCGAGGGGACGGTCCTGGTCACCGGGGGCACCGGCGGCGTCGGGGCGTTCGTCCTGCGTGAGCTGGCCGCCCGGGGACGTCCCGTACTGGCCCTCGCCCGGCCGGAGTCGGCACATTTGGTGGCCGGTGAGGGGGTGGAGGTCGTCGAGGGCGACCTCGCCGACCTGGACGGCCTGCGCGCGGCGGTGGGCCGCGCGGACGCGGTGATCCACGCGGCGTGCACCTTCACCCGTCCCGAGGTGGACGTGGCGGCGATGGAGGCGATGACCGGTGCGTGGCGCCGCGGTCCGTTCGTGTTCGTCAGCAGTGTCGACGCGTACGGGCACCCCGACGAGGACGTGGTCGAGGAGGAGTCGCCGTCGGCTGCGCCGCTGAGCCCGTACGGCAGGGCGAAGCTGGACTGCGAGCGGCTGCTGCTGGACGCGGCGGGCACCGGGGGGCGGGGCGGCGCGAGCGCGGTGCGGTCGCCGCTGGTGTGGGGCGCCCACGACCGGCTGCGCGATCAGCTCCGCTGGGGCGCCACCGGGGTGCTCTACCAGGCCGTACGGGACGGCCGACCGGTGCTCCTGCCCAGGCCGGGCACCCGTGGCCGCCCCTGGTACGGCGCGCCCTGGGTGCACGCGGCGGCGCTGGCCCGGGCGGTCACCGCGTGCCTGGACGCGCCGGTGCACGGGGTGGCCAACGCGGTGAGCGGCCATGTCTCCTGGCACGACCTGGCGGTACGGCTGACGGACCTGCTGCATCCCGGTGACGGGGTCGGGGACGGCGCCGGCCGGGCCGGTGCGGCGATCGGTGAGACGGACGAGGTCCACCCCGACCTCGATCACCACTGGCACTACCGCGCGGACCGTCTCGCCCCCGCGCTCCGTGAGCGGCCGGGCGAGGACTGGCGCACCGTGCTCGGGGAGATGGTGGCCCCGCACGCCTTCTGACCGTGCACGCCTCCTGACCGTGCGGGCCGGCGCCCTCCGGCCTCCGTCCCCCGTCCGGCCTTCAGCCCCTTCCGTCCCTCCGCCCCTTCTGGCCGTCCGCCCCTTCCGGGACATTCGTCCCGGGAGGGGCCGGCGGCTCGGAGGGGCGGCGGTGCGTCAGCGTCGGGGGCTCTCGGGTGCGGCGAACGGCAGCCGCATGCCCCCGGCCGTGCGCCGGTCCTTCGCGGAGGCGGATCCGGGCGTGCCGCCGAGGGCGAGCGTCATGTGCCGCAGCGTGGCCGCGTCGATGGCGTGCGGCTGGAGCACGCCCTCGTCGTCGAAGCGCTGATACTTCATCAGGTTGTACCCGATGGCGGACTGGCGGCGCCCGTCCTCGGTGGACAGCACCCAGGTGCCCGCGCCGAAGACCCCGCCGTCGTGACCCCAGTACCACTGCCCGTCGGGCATCCGCAGCGTGTAGATCCCGAGGCCGTACCGCATGACGGCCTCCTCGCCGGGCGCCGGCTCCTGGACCGGGACGGTGGTCTTCATGGCGCGCAGCCCTGCCGGGCCGAGGAGCTTTCCGGTGAGCAACTGCCGGTAGAGGAGGGTGAGATCGTCGACGGTGGAGACCAGAGACCCGGCCGTGCCGCACCAGGACATGTCGTAGACGCTGTAGTCACGGGCGGGTTCGATCAGTCCGTGCATGGACTCGTACATCCGGGAGTGCGGCCCGGTCAGCCACGGGGTCCGGGGGAAGTAGGTGTGCCGCAGCCCGGCCTTGCGGATGACATGGCGGGTGATGTACGCCTCGGGCGCCTCTCCAGTGACCTCGCGCAGCAGCAGCCCGGCTATGACGTAGTTGGTGTTGGAGTAGGCGTACGTTCCCCGTGGGGCGGCTGCGGGCGCGGCGAGGCCGAGGCGTACGAGTTCCTTCTGGTCGAAGCGGTGGAAGCGGCGGGCGTCCAGGGCCTTGCGGGCGTCCTGCTCCAGGCCGGGGAAGGCGGCGAGGACGTGGTCGCCGAGCCCGCTGGTGTGGTTGAGCAGCATGCGCACGGTGATCGCCCGGCCGCGCTCGCCGGGGACGAGGTCCGGCAGGTAGTCGCCGATCGGGGCGTCGAGGTCGATGCGTCCGGCGGCCACCTGCTGGAGCACCGCGACCGCGGTGAACGTCTTGGTGACGCTGCCCGCCCGGTGCTCGAAGCCGGGCCGTACGGGGCGGCCGGTGGTGAGGTCGGCGACTCCGGCGGCTCCGCGCCAGTGGGCCGCGCCGTCACGGACGGCCGCGTAGGTGCCGTACATGCCCGCGTCGTGGACGGCCCGGAGGGAGGCGTCCAGGGCCTTGCGGTCCAGCCGGTGGGCTCCTTGGTCCGCGCCGGGGCCGAACGGCGTTGCCGTGTGCGCGGGTTGGGCGGTGACGGGAGTGGGGGCGGCGTGGGCCGGGAGCGCGGCGGCGGTGAGGGAGAGCAGGACCGCGCTCGATGTGACGGCGGCGAGGCGGAGCCGGCGGCGGTGCGGGGTGTGGGCGGGTCGTCGGGTCTGTTCCATGGGCCCTTCTTCCTGCGCGGGTGAGGGGGCACGGGTCTGCGCATCCCCCCAACCATCCTCACCGGTGGGGTCCTTCGCCTCCTCCTCCCTGGGGTGGATCGTCCTCATGGAAACCGGTGACGTTTGTCAGGTGAGGTGTCCGGCCGCAGGAATTGACCCATACATGTGGCCCTTCATTGCACCTCTCGATGGGTCTCTGCCCGCCGTAGATTCGGTGGTGTCAGCAGATACGGCGCAGAGGACCGGCGCGGAGCCGGTCGTCCGGACACCAGGAGCATCCATGACCACCACCACCGCGGCCCACCGGCCGGCCGAACCCCTCCTCGTACGCGCCGGGAAGGCGGAGACGCTCCAGGACGGGCCCACGAGCCTGATCACGCTGCTCGCCGACGCGCAGGCGACCGGCGGAGCGCTCACCGCCAACAGGGCGACGTTCCAGGAGGGTTCGCCGGGCGCTCCCGCGCACTTCCACACCGGCGCGACCGAGATGTTCCACGTCCTCGACGGCGCCCTGCGTGTCCTGGTGGGCGACGAGATCCTGACCCTGGGCCGGGGGGACTTCCTGACGGTGCCGCCGGGTGTCCCGCACGCCTTCGCCCCGGCGCCCGGCGGCGGGGCGGAGGTGCTGGTGGTCTTCACCCCCGGTCTGGACCGCTTCGACTACTACCGCCTGCTGGAGCGCGTCCACCGCGGGGAGGCCACGGTGCAGGGCATCCGCGACAGTTCGCGGCGCTTCGACAACCACTACGTCGACAGCCCGGTGTGGTCGAGGGCCCTGGCCGGCGGGTGACCCGGCCGTCCGCCCTCCGGGCCGGGCAGTGCCCGGCACAGGGCGTCGAGCGCGGCGCGGTAGCGGTGTTCCGGGGGCGTGGCGTGGCCCACGACCAGCCCGTCCCGGTGGGGTTGGCGGCTGTCGGGGTGGCGGAAGTCGGCGAGGCCGTCGAGGGCCAGGCCCAGCCGGCGGGCGGCGTCGACGGTGGCGGTCTCGGTGCCCGGGGGCAGCCGCAGCACGGCGTGCAGCCCGGCGGCGATGCCGGTGACCTCGATGTGCGGGGCGTGGGCCGCCAGCGCCGTGACGAGCCGGTCGCGGCGGGCGCGGTAGCGCTGCCGCATGCGGCGGACGTGCCGGTCGTACTGTCCGGAGGTGAGGAAGTCCGCGAGCGCCAGCTGGTCGGTGACGCCGGTCCAGGCTTCACGCAGGCCCTTGGCGGCGAGGACGCCGTCGACCAGGCGCTCGGGCAGGACCATCCAGCCGAGCCGGACGGCCGGGGAGAGGCTCTTGCTGACCGAGCCGAGGAGGACGACGTGGTCGGGGTCGAGGCCCTGGACGGCTCCCACCGGTTCCCGGTCGTAGCGGAACTCGCCGTCGTAGTCGTCCTCCAGCACCACTCCGCCCCGGGCCCGGGCCCAGTCGACGGCGGCGGCCCGGCGGGGCGCGTGCAGCGGTCCCCCGGTGGGGAACTGGTGGGCGGGGGTGAGCAGCACGGCCCGCGCTCCGCGCCGCCCCGATGTCTCGGGGCGCGTGGCCAGGAGGTCGGTGCGGGCGCCGTGCTCGTCGAGTTCCAGCGGGAGGGTGCGTACGCCGGCGTCGGTGAGGATGCCCCGGTGGAAGGGGAGGCCGTACGCCTCGACGGCCAGCGGCCCGGTCAGCACCCCGCCGCCGAACAGCAGCCGCAGCCCGTGCGCGACACCGGCGCAGACCACGATCTGCTCGGGCGACGCGCACACTCCGCGCGCCCGGGCGAGGTACCCGGCGAGCGCCTGCCGCAGTTCGGGGCGGCCCCGGGGGTCCGGCGGGCCGAACGCGTCGTGCGGCGCCGCGCTCAGGGCACGGCGTACGGACGCGGTCCACGCGGCGCGGGGGAAGGACGTGGCGTCGGGCTGCCCCTGGCGGAGGTCGTGGGCGGGCCGGCCGGGACGCGACGGTCCGGCCTTCTTCGGTACGCGCGGCGCCTTGGCGGCGGCCCGTTCGGCGACGCGGGTGCCTGATCCCTGCCGTGCGGTGAGCCACCCCTCGGCGACCAGCTCCGCGTAGGCGTCCGCCACGGTGTTGCGGGCCACGCCGAGGTCGGCGGCGAGCGAGCGGTACGGCGGCAGCCGGGTGCCCGGCGCGAGCCGCCCCGTGCGCACCGCCTCGCGCAGCGCGGACGCGACGGCGGCCCTGCGCGGCCCGGTGGGCGGCAGCGCGAGGTGCAGGTCGGCGCCTGCCTCCCCCGCGGAATCGGTCCGCGTTCGCGGCACGGAACAGCCCCCTTCGGTCGGTCTCTCCGGCCCCACACTAGGCCGGTGCGCCCGCGCGGCGACGGGCGAGGCCGGGCCCCGGCACGCGCGCATGACGTCGGGGGTAATCGACGGCCGTGCGGTCCTCCCGGCAGGATCACCGGTGTGGGGCGGTACGCCCCGCACGCAACGCCGACCACGCCGACCACGCCGACCCCGAGGAGAGCGCGATGTCCACGACGATCACCACCGGCGGTTCCGCCGCCGAGGCCACCCGGGCCGTCGTGGAGGCGTTCCTCGCCGCCCGGCTCGCCGGGGACACCGCCCGGCTGGTCGCGCTCTTCGCGGACGAGGTCGACTGGAAGCTGGCCGACAACCCGGGCGTACCGTGGATCCGCCCGCGTACCACCGCGGCCGAATGCGCGGCGCAGTTCACGGAGTTGATGGAGCACACCGTCCCCGCGGACGCCCACGCCTCCGTCGACGCGTTCCTGGTGGACGGCCCCGACGCCGTCCTGACGGGCCAGGTGTCGGGCCGGGTCCGCGCGACGGGCAAGACCTTCGCCGGCCCGTTCGCCCTGCGGCTCACCGTCGAGAGCGGCCGGATCACGCGGCACCACCTGTACGAGGACAGCCGGTCGATCGCCGAGGCCTGCATGCCCTAGCAGGGTGGGGCGTCAGAGGGTGGCGCCAGGCGTTTTCGCAGGGCCGCCACGCCCTCGCCGGACAGGCCCGCCGCCCGGAGGCGTGCCTCCACGTCCAGTCCGGCGAGCGCGTCCAGCACCGCCGAGCGGACCGTCGCGCCCCGGCGGGCGAGCGCCGCCCGTACGTCGGCGGCGTCGTCGGGCCGGCCCAGCGCGGCGAAGACGTACGGGACGCGCTCGCCGCTGAGGTCGCAGTCCTCCGCGATGCCCTCGGCGGTGGCGCCCGCGAGGGCGAGGAGGAGCAGGGCGACCAGGCCCGTCCGGTCGCGGCCCAGGCCGCAGTGGACGGCGACTCCGCCGGGGCGGGCGCGGGCGACCGCGTCGGCGGCGGCGGCGCACCGTTCGGGTTTGCGGTCCAGGAACGGCCGGTAGTACAGCGGGGTACCGTCGAGGCCCTCGTCCCAGAGGTGGGTCCACAGCGCGGTGTCGGCCGTGTCGTCGATCGGTACGTGCACCGTGGTGACACCGTCCGGCCGCCGACCGCGGTCCGGCCCCCGTTCCTCGGGGTTGCGCAGGTCGACGACGGTGCGGATCCCGTACGCGTACAGGGCCCGCCACCCGTCCTCGGTCAGCCGGTCGAGGCTGTCGGCACGCACGACCGCGCCGCGCCGGGTCGCTCGCCCGTCCTCCGTCGGCACCCCTCCGAGGTCGCGGACGTTGAAGCAGCCGTCCCAGTCCAGATGACGGTCGCCGGTCATGGCTCGCCCCTCCGCCGGTGATCGCGGTCGGTCCGAAGGACGGCCGGGGGACGAGCCATGGTTCCCACGGCGGGGTCAGGAAGCGGGCCGGACCGCCACCGCGTCGATCTCGAAGAGCATGCCGGGCAGGGCCAGTGCGGCCACGCCGCTCAGGGTCTGCGCGGGCAGCCGCTCGCCGAAGGCGTTGTGCAGCGCCTTGCCGAGGACCGCCAGCCTGTCGAGGTCGTGGTCGACGACGTACGAGCCGAGCCGGACGACGTGCTCGAGGTCCAGGCCGGCGCCCTGGAGGGCGTGCCGCAGGTTGGCGAGCGCCAGCTCGACCTGGGCGGCGAAGTCGCCGGGTACGGGTGCCCCGGTCTCGGGGTCGGAGGCGTACTGCCCGGCGATGAAGACGAGTTCGCCGGGTGCGGACACGGCGTGGCTGTAGCCGAACGGCGTGGGGTCGTGCAGGGTGGCCGGGTTGGTGATGGTGCGCTGGTCGTCGGTCACGTGGAGCGGTCCTTTCGGAGCGGAGCGAGAAGGCCGGCGGTGAGGGACCGATGCGTACCGTACGGGCCGTGCCCGTCGGCGGACGCCATGGGCCCGCCCGCACAACGGTGTTGCGGCCGCGCCTCCATCGCCCCCGTCACCCCATCGGCGTCAACACCCTTGTGCCGCCCGCCCATTCCCGCGCCGCTCCTGACTCGTCAGGGCGTCGAGAGCGCCTGGAGGAGGTCGCCGACCTTGGGGTCGGGCAGGGCGCGGGCGACGTCGGCCTGGGCGACCATGCCGACCAGGTCGTGTCCGTCGATGACGGGCAGCCGCCGCACCTGGTGCTCGGTCATGGTGCGGAGGATCTCGTCCGCGTCGTCGTCGGCGCCGATGGTGACCGCCTCGCCCTGGGCCAGCTCACCGGCCTTGCAGGCGGCCGGGTCCTTGCCGGCGCCGAGCACCTTCACCACGATGTCGCGGTCGGTGAGCATGCCCTTGAGCTTGTTGTCGGTGCCGCAGATCGGCAGCGCCCCGACCCCGAGCCGGGTCATCTTCTTCGCGGCCTCCAGGACCGTCTCCTCGGCGCCGATGCACTCGGTGCCCTCGGTCATGATCTGTCGTGCTGTCGTCATGTCGTGACCTTCCCTTCCGTGACCGGGTCCCGCGGTGGGCGATCGTGCCGGCCGCGGGCTTCGACGGCTCACGCGTGCCCGCTGGGCAGGGGGTGTAACGCGGCGCGGACCCGGTTCGTCCGGTCGGCCCCGCGCGTACGGGGTGGGGGTGGGTCAGCGGTCGACGGGCCCGTCGATGCCCATGACGACCTGGATCGTCTTGCCCCGGGCGGCGGGGGTGACCGTCACACTGCGGCTGAGCCGCTGGATCAGCGGCCAGCCGAAGCCGCCGGGGGTGAAGGGCAGCTCTCGCGGCACGGTGTGCGGGACGGCCGGTGAGGCGTCGGCGACCCGGATGGTGAGGGCGTCTCCGTCGAGACGCAGGCCGAAGGCGGTCAGCCCGTCGCCGTGCCGGAGGGCGTTGGTCACCAGCTCGGTGACGACCAGCAGGATGTCGTTAGTGACGGCCGGGGAGGGCGGGACGGGGACACGGGTGTGGAGGAGGTGGCGTACATGGGCGCGGGCCGTGGCGGCGTTCGTGGGCGGCTGGAACTCCTCGGACGCGGAGGCTCCGGGCGGGGTTTCCAGGGACGGGGTATCCAGGGACGAGGTATCCAGGGACGAGGTATCCAGGGACGGGGTCTCTCGGGACAGGGTCCCTTCGGGCGCGGCCGACTCGGGCGCGGCCGGCTTGGGCGCGGGCGACTCGGGCGCGCGCGAACCGGCAGGGGCCGTCTCCCCCTTCGTACACTCCGCGTCCGCGGGGCGCGGCTCGTGATCCGCCCTGTCGGCGCGGTGCGTTCCGGTCACGGCCGGGGCGTCCGGGAGCCCTCGGCGCCGCGGGCCGTCTCCATGGCGGCCAGGAGGTGCGGGGCGATGGCGAAGACACGGGCGGTGTCGGTGAGGTCCAGCAGGCGGCGTACCAGCGGGCTGATGTCGGCGAGGACGAGCGGGAGGCCGGCGCTCTGGTGGCGCTGCCGCGCGGAGAGGAGCAGGTGCAGGAAGGAGGAGTCGGCGAAGGTCACCCGGGACAGGTCGGCGACGGTGGCGCGTACGGACCCGTCGGCGGGCACGGCGAATGCCTGTTCGAAATCGTCGGTGGAGTCGAGGTCGAAGTCCCCTATGATCCGGACGACCCGAACGTCGTCGGTCAAGGTGGTGGTGATCTCGGCTTCATCGCTCACCGGGGCATTCTTGCAAGGCGCCGGCGGCGCGGGAAAGCCGGGGGTGGCGTGTCCCGCCGGAACGTACGGGCGCGGACGCCGGCCCGCCCTTCAGGACGGGGACGGCGGCAGCGGGGGGCGCGCGGAGCCGGCGCGGTCCTGTTCGTGACCGGGTCTCCCGGAGGCGGGTGCCGCCTCGGCGAACAGGTGGTCCGTACCGGTTATCTCCAGGAGCCGGTCCAGCGAGGCGGGGCGGTTGTCCAGGTGCAGCCGGGTCCCGGCGGCGGACGCGTTCCGGTGGGTCATGAGCAGCGCGGCCAGCCCCAGGGAGTCGCACAGGGTGAGCCGGGCGCAGTCGATCCGCAGGTGGCGGGGCGGCGGAACGGTGCCGAGGCAGACCCGCGCGGTCTCGGTGAGCTCGTCGGCGGTGTCCCAGTCGAGGTCGCCGGTGATGCTGATGCGGGCGTCGCCGGTCTCGTCCAGCGTGGTGGCGAGGTCGAAGGCGTCGGAATGGTCCGGGAGGTGAATGCTCATGCGTCGTGGCGGGGTCCGGGGAACGGGGGACGGGCGTCGCGTCCGCGCAGGGCGGCACGACCACGGGTGAGGATGCGGAGGGCGCGGGGGAAGTCTTTCAGCTCCTCCTGGAGGATGGCCAGGCCGGGGTCGAGAACACCGGCCGGGACGTGCCGGGCCTCGAGGACGTCGCCGGTCCAGTCGAGGAAGCCGGTGAAGAGTTCGGCGTCGTCCATATAGAGCGCGGTGGTGAGGAAGTCGAGGATGTGGACGACGTCCTCGGCGGTGCGGTCGCGCTGGGCGTCGGTGTAGGCGCGCACGGCCGGCAGGCGCTCCTCGAGGCCGGTCAGGGTGTTCTTCACCAGCTGCCGTTTGTTGCGCAGGACCAGGGTGTACTCCTGGTCGGAGAGGTGGGGAAGGTCCTCGACCGTCTGCCGTACGGCGCCGGTCGCCGGGCGGGGCAGGCCCTGGGCGAGGAGCCCGGCCGCGGCGCGGGCGTCCGGCGCCCAGGCGTCGGCGCCGAGGAGCCGGGCGTAGCGGCCGTCGGGCCCGAAGGCGGCGCCGCCGACGAGGACCGGGATGCCGATGGCCTGTACGGCGGTGATCGCCGCGTGCGCGCCGGGCAGGCGTACGGGGATGGAAGAGGAGAGCGCCACCGCGTCGGGGGCGGTCTGGTGCAGGTGGGCGATCAGGTGTGGGGTGGGGACCTTGGCGCCGAGGAAGTCCACCCGGTGGCCCCGGTGCCGCAGGACCTCGGCGAGCAGCCGGGCGGGGAGCGAGTGCCACTCGCCGTCCACGCAGGCCACCGTCACACTGCCCGCCGCCGCGACCGGCTCCACCCCGGCCGCGGCGACGGGGGCGGAGCCGGCCGCGGAGGGTACGGCGGATGCGGACGCCCCGGACGCCCCGGACGCCCCGAGGGTCTCCGCGCGGTGGGCCATGGCGGCGATGATCCGGTCGTGGATCGCGGTGGCGGCGTGCTCCTGCGCCACCGTGAAGCGCCCGGCCGCCCACTCGCCGCCCACCCTGCGCTGGACCGGCGCGATGACCTCCAGGAGGACGTCCTCCGCGCTCGCACCGGCGGCCAGGGCGGAGAAGACGGCCTGCCCGGCGGCGTACTCGTCACGCTCCCGCACCGCCTGCCACAGTTCTTCGCAGGCCCGTGCGAGCAGGGAACCGCCCTCGGTGACGGTGGTGGTGTCGGTCATGCGGTGTACCTGCCCGGAGTATGTCCGTCTACTGCTGTGAGATGCGTGGTACGGGGAGCGGTGATGGCCATGACGGCTATGTCGTCGTGCCGGTTGTCCCCGATCCACTCCGCGGCGAGCACCTGGACGCGTTCCACGACCGCCTCGGCGGGCATGCCGGCGCACTCCGCCAGCGCGGCCTTGAGCCGGCTCTCGCCGAACATGACGTCCCCCAGCGGCCCGCCGCGGGCCTCGGTGATGCCGTCGGTGAACAGCAGGCAGGTCTCCCCCGGCCTGAGGTCGATGTGCGCGGTGGTGGCCTTGACGTCGGGCAGGGCCCCGATGAGGGTTCCGTGGGTCTCCGCCTCCTCGACCGTCCCGTCACCGCGCACGATCAGCGGTACGGGATGGCCCGCGCTGGTCAGCCGGAGGTGGGTGGTGCCCGACCGCCGCCGGACCGAGGCGAGCACGAGGGTGGCGAACCGGGTGTGGTGGCTGTTGAGCAGCGCGCCGTTGAGCAGGCGCAGCAGGTGCTGGTGGTCGCCGGCCAGGGGCAGCAGCGCCTGGAGCGTGTTGCGGATCTTGCCGGTGAGGACGGCGGCCTCCAGGCCCTTGCCGCAGACGTCGCCCAGGACGGCGAGGGTCTCCTCCTCCGGTCCGGCGCCGGGGTGGACGTCGTAGAAGTCGCCGCCGACGCGGTCGGTGTCCTTCGAGGCCCGGTACCCGCCGGCGAACTCCACACCGTGGACGTGGCGCAGGTCCGGCGGCAGGAGTTCCGCCATGAGGGTGGCCGTGATCGCGCGCTGCTCCATGTAGAGGCGGGCGGCGGACAGGGCGGCGCCCGCGCGGGCGGCGAACACGCGCGCGAAGACCTCCTCGGAGGCGTCGAACGCGGCGTGGTCGCCGCGCCGCAGCAGGATCAGCGCTCCGGCCGGGACGCCGTGGCCCGGGAGCGGGG
Organism: Streptomyces sp. NPDC015131; assembly: GCF_043079975.1. NCBI lineage: Bacteria > Bacillati > Actinomycetota > Actinomycetes > Kitasatosporales > Streptomycetaceae > Streptomyces > Streptomyces sp. NPDC015131. The sequence continues at coordinate 104,949 of NZ_JBIBVB010000004.1, forward strand.
TGATGACGACCGAGCCGACGGTGCCGGCCAGCCCCGCGGGTACGGCCCAGTCGGGCAGCGCGGCGGGGTCGATCCACCGCGACGGCACGGGCGGGAAGCCCTGCAGCGCCTCGGCCAGGCCGGGCACGGCGGACGGGTCGATCTTCGCGGTCAGGTGGGTGACGGTGCCGCCGACGCCGACGCCGACGGCCAGCGGGTGGCGCCTGCCGGACGAGGGCGCCACCAGGACGGCGGCGTCGGCGAGGTGCTCCGCCGCCAGCTCGACGGTCACCTCCATGCACCGTTCGGTGTTGAGCGAGGCGAGCAGCCGGGAGGAGGCGTCGGCGAGGAAGGCGGTGCGATCCTGCTCGCTCTTCAGCGCCGCTTCGGCGCGCGACCGGCCGCTGTCGTCGACCAGCCACCACACCACGTGCCCGTCCGTGCCCGGTGTGGCGTGGGCCTCCAGGGCCCACTGGCCGTGCCGGCCGCGTACGGGCGCGGTGGGGTCGTCCACGCCGTCCCGGAGCGCGGTGGGCGGCAGGGGTTCGCCCGTCCGCTGGATCACGGCGGCGGGCTGGGCGGGGGTGGGGCGGGGGACGCCGACGGAGTACGTGCCGCTGTCCTCCGGCCGGTCCTGTCCGGCACCGGACCGGGTTTGGGCACGGGCGGCGGTACGGCGGTGCGCGTCGGCCAGCCAGGCGGGGGCCACGTCCGCCAGGAGCGCACCGCACGCCGCGTCCGGGAACAGCGCGGCGGCGCGGGCGTTGATCTCCACGATGGCGCCCGCGGCGTCGACGACCAGCACGGGACAGGGCGCCCGCTTCCACGTGGCGCCCATGTCCGGCAGCAGTCCTTGCGCCGAGCGCGAGGGGCCTTCCAAACTCGTCATGGTCTTCAGGTCCGCCTTTCGCGGACCGATCACCTTCCACTGGAAGACACGGCTCCCGCCACCCTCTCGCACATGTGCGGAGCGCATCAACCTGCTGGGCCGCACCCTCACAATTCGGCTACATAGGGACACATCCGGTTGGCCGGGGCTCGCTACGGTTTGTCATCCCGTGCCCAGGCATCCGCCCTCCCGGTCACCTCCCCCGGGCACCCCTCAGGCCCCCTTGCGGAACCGCTCGCTGAGCTGTCGGCCCACGGCGGGCGTCACCCGGCCCGAGGGCAGGTCGACGCCGAGCAGGAGGGCGAGATCGGCCGCGTACAGGTCGACGGCGGCCTCGGTCAGGTCGGCGAGGTTCGCGGCGCTCTCGCGCCCCCGCCGCAGGCCGAGCAGCACCAGGGCGGCTCCCGCCGGTGCGGCGGGCCACCAGAGGGTGCCGAGGGCCAGGTAGAGCAGCCCCCAGCCGCTCAGTGCGGCCGCGTCCGACAGGGCGCCGCGTGCCGCGACCAGGTCGGTGCGGCAGGGCTCGGGCAGCAGGGTCCAGAGGCGGGGCCAGGCGAAGGGGAAGTCGAGCCCGTACTGGGCGTGGACCCGCGCCCCCACGCCCCGGAGGCGGTCGCCGATCCAGGTCGGCCGGGCGGGCCGGGTCAGCGCGACGGCATTACGGGCGTCCGCGAGGGCGGCCGGGTCGGGAGCGGGCGGGGCGGAAGCGGGCGGGCCGAAGGCGGGCGGGTCGGTGATACGCGAACGAGACGCGTCCGCGCCGATTGCGGCGGCGGCCCGTTCGGCGGCGAGGGCGCGCGTCCACCGCTCGCGGCGCCGGCGGACCAGCCGGCCGGTCAGCCATGCCGGGCCGGAGGCCAGCCAGGCCCGCTCGACCACGGTGCCGAGGCCCCGGGCCGCCAGACCGACGAGCCCGGCGGCCACGAGGACGGCCACGGCCAGCAGGACGGCCGGTACCGGGCGCCGGTCGTAGTGGGCGGCCAGCTGTTCGGCGGCCCGGCCCAGCATCCGCCAGTCCAGCGCGTGGCGGTGGCCGAGCACCGAACCGGCCGCGAGCAGGGCGCCGAAGAGGACGCCGGGCAGGACCAGCAGGCTCACCCACCGTTCGGCGAGCTTCTTGCCGAGTTCCGCCAGGAAGGCGTTCATCCGAAGGCCAGCGGCTCGCCGTACAGGGTGCACTCGGGCAGCGGGCCGCCCGGCTCCCGGTGCTCGAACCGCGCGCAGCGTCCCGCCGGGCAGGTGTACGCGCCGGGCGGGGGCGCCACGGGGTCCTGGCCCGGCAGCTGGGCGAAACCCCGGGGCCGCAGCGGCAGCCCGAGCCGCGCATGGATCCGCTCCTCGGCGGTGGCGACGGCGAGAGTCCCGTCGCGCAACCCGCCCAGGATCGGCGCCAGTTCGGCCGACCAGCCGCCCTGTCGTGCCAGGGCTCGCACGTCGGGCAGGTCGACGCAGAGCCGTCCGAGGCGTTCGGCGTCCGGCACAACGCGGCGTTCGGCGTCCGACACAACGCGGCATCCGGCGTCCGGAACAGCGCGACGTCCGGCGTCCGGCACGGCGCGAGGGACGCGGGCGGCACCGTCCGGGGCGCCGTCCCGGGCCGTCTCGTCCACCTGGCTGCCTGCCGGTGCGTCGTGGCGTACCGGCGCGTGGCCGGCTCTGTCCGCGGCGGAGTTGTCCACAGGCCCCCCTCCCCTGGCGTCGCACCGAATAGTCTCATTCGTCGTACGCACGGGTCTTGGATTCGGCGGCATTCCGCGCGACCGTCACGGGGGGCGTCGTGAACACGGAGGATCTGGCTGAGGGCTTGGCCTTCGCCATGGAGGACCGGCTGGGCGCCTTCTCCTCAGGCGGCGATCCGGCCGTGTTGTGGGAGGACGAGGCCGAGCGGCTCGCCGAGCGGTTGTTTCGCACGGTCGACTGGCTCGCTCCGCACAGCGGACCGGCCGAGGGCGCGCGGGCGTTCAACGTCGCTGTGCTGCTGGCGACGTTCCACTGGTACCGCTTCCGGCACGCTGACGCCCAGGCCGACGCCGAGCGCGCCGCGTTCCTGTTCCGGCTGGTGGAGCCGGTGGCTCCGCACTGTGTGCCCGCAGAGCTGCGGGACGCGTACGCGCGGGTGGGCGGCCAAGCGGGGTCCGCTCTCAGCGCTGCGGAGCTCGGCGACTGCACCGGGCGCGCCGTCGGGCTGCTGAAGGACGCGGAGACGGGCGGCGACCCCCGATTACTGGACGACGCGGTCGAGTTGTGCCTGTTCGCCGCCCGGGCGAACCCTTGTCAGGAGGCGCCGGACGTCCTGCGGGCGGAGGCCCTGGTCACCTTGGGGAACGTGCTGACCCGGCGGTACGAGTACACGGGCGACCCCGACAGTCTGGACCGGGCGTTCGTGGTGACCGTCAAGGGCGGCGAGGCGGTCCCGGAGGGAGATCCGTACCGGCTGACGTTCTGTTCCGGCCTCGGGCACACGGCGATCCGCCTGTTCCAGCGCTCGGGGAAGACGGCCACGCTGGACCTGGCCGTCCGCGCCCTGCGCGAGGCGGCGTACCGGGCGCCGGAGGACCACCCGCACCGTGCGGCGTTCCTCACCAACCTCAGTACGGCGCTGGGCCAGTACCACCGGCACACCGGGCGGACGGACGCCATGAACGAGGCGCTGGCCGCCCAGTACGAGGCGGTACGGATCACCCCGCGCGACCACCCCGACCTGCCCAGCCGGCTGATGAACCTGGCGGCGTCCCTGGGGAGCCACCCCGGGACGCGCCCGCCGGGCACGGAGCGGTACGACGCGGCCGTGGCCCTGCTGCGGGACGCCCTCGCGCTCACCGGTGAGGGGCACCCCGACCGGCCCGGTTGCCTGGATCTGCTCGCCGGTGTCCTGCGCGGCCGGTACGCCGTGGCGGGTGATTCGCAGGACGTGGTGGACGCGGTCGCGGTGGCCCGTGAGGCGGTGCGGGCGGCGGCGCCGGGCGAGTACCAGAGGCCGGCGCTCCTCATGGGCCTGGCCGCCGCTCTGCGGGCCGGCGCGGCCCGCGGCGACACGCCGGGCGGCGCCCGCGCCGCGCTCACCGAGGCGATCGACGCACTGCGGGAGGCGGAGGCGCTGCTGCCGGACGACCATCCGGAGCGTGCGGAGGCGCTGACCGACCTGGGGTTCGCCCTGGCGGCGCGAGCCGGCGTACCAGCGCATCACGGAGACTCGGACCGGGACCGAGACCAAGATGGCGCCCGCGACCGGGACCGGGCGCGGCGTGCGCTGGGCGACGCCTCGGCGGTGCCCTCCGCACCCGCCCGTCTCCGGGTGCGGGCCGCCGCCGCGGCCGGTCATCTGGCCGCCGGGGCGCAGGACTTCACCGGTGCGGTCGCCCATTTCGCCCAGGCACTGGAGCAGTTGGAGCTGACGGCCTGGCGGGGCCTGGAGCGGGACGACCGGGAGCGGCTGCTCGCCGAGTATCCGCAGCTCGGCACGGACGCCGCCGCGGTGGCCGTGCGTGCCGGCCGGCCGGAGCGAGCGGTGGAGCTGCTCGAACAGGGGCGCGGGATCCTGCTGGCGCAGTCCATGGAGGGCCGTTCCGACCACGCCGGTGTGAGGGCGGGGGCTCCGGAGCTCGCCGACCGGCTGCGCGAGGTGCTGGCCGAGCTGGACCGGCTGCCCGACAGGGCCGGTGCGGCGGGCGGTCCGCGGGAGGTGGCCGAGCGCCGGCGGGCCGGTGATCGCCGTGCCGCCCTGGCGCGCGAACGCGAGGAGGTGCTGGCCGAGATCCGGGCCCGGCCGGGACTGGGCGGCTTCCTCCGGCCGCCGCCGTTCTCCGCGCTGCGCGCCGTCGCGGCGGGCGGCCCGGTCGTCCTGGTCGTACCGAGCCAGTACGGCTGTTGCGCCCTGCTCCTGACGGGCGGCGGGGTGCGGCCGGTGGCCCTGCGCACGGACGCCCGGCAGGTCGCCGCCCATGCGGCCGGGCTCACCGATGCGCTGCTCCCCGGGCGGTCCCCGCTCCGGGCCCGGAGCACGCTCTTGGAGTCACGCTCCTGGTTGTGGGAGACGGTCGCGGGCCCTGTGCTGGCGGCGCTGGGGCTCACCGGCCGGATCGAACGGGACGCCACGGGCCCGCGCCTGTGGTGGTGTCCGGCCGGGCTCTTCACCCTTCTGCCGCTGCACGCGGCCGGGCGGCCCGCCGCGAACGGCGGCGCGGGCGGCAGCGCGGGTGACGGCGCGGGTGACGGCGCGGGCGGCAGCGCGGGTAACGGCGCGGACGGTGACTCCGTGGCGGACCGGGTGGTCTCCTCGTACACCCCGACGCTGCGCGCCCTGCTGCACGCCCGTGAGCGTCCCGGGCCGGACGCGGGCGGGCGCACGGCCGGGCTGATCGTCTCGATGCCGGTGACGCCCGGCCTGGCGGACCTGCCCGCCGCCGGCGAGGAGGCCGACGCGCTGCGCCGGCGGTATCCGGACGCCGAGTTCGTCACCGGGGCCGGTGCCACCGTGCGGGCCGTGACGGACGCCCTCGGCCGCTGTTCCTGGGCGCACTTCGCGTGCCACGGGGAGCAGGATCTCGCCCGGCCGTCGCGCGGGGTGCTCCGCCTGTACGACGGGCCGCTGGAGCTGCGGGAGGTGACACGGCTGCGGGCCGGGGGCGCGACGGGTGCCGGGTTCGCGTTCCTGTCCGCCTGTGAGACGCACCGGGGCGGGCTCGTCCTTGCCGACGAGGCGATCACCTTCGCCACGGCGCTGCAACTGGCCGGGTTCCGGGATGTCGTGGCGACGCAGTGGTCGATGGACGACGCCTTCGCGGCGGAGGTGGCCGAGCTGGTGCACGAGCGCCTGGACCGGGTCGGGGTCCCCGGCGGGGTCCCCGACCCGGCGTCGGCGCTGCACGCGGCGCTGTGGACGCTGCGGGAGCGACGGCCGGGCGCCGTGCTGGACTGGTCGGCGTATGTGCATGTGGGGCCGTGAGCGCCCCGACCGTGGGCACGTTGGCCACGACCACACGGTGGGCCCTTACGCGGGCGGGGTTCCCGGAGCGCGCAGGGCGGCCAGAACGCGGTCCAGCCGGGCCTGCCGGCTGCGGGGGGTGGTGGCCTGGAGCAGCGGGAGGATCAGCTGGTACCTGCTCGTACGGTCGAGCCCTTCGAAGGCGGCCCGTGCGTCCGGGTCGGCGTCGAGGGCCGCGGCGAGATCGGGCGGGACGGTCGCCGTGCGCTGCGACGCGTACGCGGCGGCCCAGCGGCCGTCCTCCTGGGCCTTGCGCACCTCGGCCAGGCCCGGTTCGCGCATACGGCCGGCCGCGGTGAGTTCCGCGACCTTCTCGACGTTCACCCGGGACCACAGGCTGCGGGGGCGGCGGGGCACGTACTTCTGGAGGTAGTACCGCTCGTCGAGGGACCGTCGTTGACCGGAGATCCAGCCGTAGCACAGGCCGATGTCGACCAGCTCGTCGGCGGTGACGGAGGGGATGCCGGAGGTCTGCTTGGCGACCTTGACCCAGATCCCTTCCCGGCGGCCGTGGTGCTCGGCGAGCCAGCGCTCGAACGCCCCGCCGTCCGGGAAGCCGATGATCTCCACCCCGTCGATGTCGCCCATGCGTCCGAGGCTATCCCCCGGAGGGCGACGACGTCGGCCGGCGGGGCACCGTACCGACGGTGACCACCCTCCGCCTGGGCGGGACCCGCGCGCGGTGGACCGGACCGCCAGGTGTGCCCCGGCCTCGCCGGTGACCCACAAGGCACATCGCGGGAGTGCGCCGCAGGAGTGCATCGCGGGAGTGCATCGCGGAACGCTTCGCGGGCAGAAGCCAACCTACGCCGGACGCGCGGCCGTTGGGCCGGGCGCGGAGTTCGAACGGGAGGGTTCGCGTGATCATCGCGCTGCTGAGCATCTTCATTGTCATGGGGCTCGTCCAGGTGTTCAAACCGAAGCTGTTGTGGAGCATCAACCGCCCCCTCCAGCGCCCCTTCGTCAAGGACTACGACGCGACCGAGCCCTCGCCGGCCGGCTACACGATGATGCGGATCACCGGAGTGATCTTCCTGATCGTCGCCGTCTGGATGCTCGTCGTCCACCTCCGCTGACGGCACGCCCGGGGTCACTGGTCCGGCGCCGCCGCGGTGCTCAGGTCCGGGGCCAGATCCAGTACGTCCTCCAGCCCTGTCAGGGAAAGGATTCTGCGAACCGGGGAGGTCACTGGCAGGGCCACCACCAGCCGCTGCTTGTGGTGGCCGTCCACCAGGGCGCTGATGAGGGACGAGTCGGCGAACGTGACCAGGGAGAGGTCGACCACGGTGCGCCGGACGCGGTCGGCCTCCGCCGCCTCCAGGGCCGAGCGCAGCTGAGGGGCGGTCGCGGTGTCGAACTCCCCGGAGCAGAGGATGATCCTCGTACCGGACTCGTCGGGCAGGGCTTGTACATGCGCGTCCATCGACTGTCTCCTGTGTGAGCGCGACCGGCCGACGAAAGACGCGTCTGCCGAGGGGTGCGAGAGGTCTCGCATCCGCCGGCGCGGTGCCCACTCGGCTCGGGGGTGCGCGGAGCAGCTTCTGTCGATCGGGTCATCATTTGTCTGTCGTCGCCTCGGGGGTCACGTCCTCCGGGCGGCGCGCGTACGCGGCGCCACCTGCCACCCGGACCCCCGCCGGACGGACGGGCCGTGCCGGGGACGGGCCTCCGGATGACGAGAACGATGATCGCAGACGTTCCTTACCCGGCGTGGTGCCCTCTCGATGCGCCCTCACTCGGCAGTGGCATACACGCGCCACGATCAGGGCATTGCGCGGACGGCGGCGGCGCGCCTCCGACCCGGCCGCGCCGATCCGTGGTAACTCCCCACGATCCACGGCGGAATAAGCGGTGGAGCGCCACTTCCGCCAACGGCTAGGGTCCGCCGTTGTGAAACGCAGACGGGCGAAGAAACTGACCAACGCACTCGTCCTGGCGGCGACCCTCCGTGATGCCGCGCGCGTCGAGGCGCTGCTGCGGGCAGGAGCCAGTCCCCGGGCGGCCAACGGCGAGGGCACCACGCCCCTGTACGCCGCCGCCGTCGGCGGAGCCGCAGGCATCGCGGGCTCACTGCTCCGCGCCGGGGCCGAACCGGACGCCGAGAGCGGTCACGGCACGGAAGGCACCCCGCTCTGCGCGGCCGCCTGCTGGGGGCACACGGAGACGGTCCGGACGCTGCTCGCCGCAGGAGCCGATCCCCACCGCCGCGAGGACCACGGCACGGGACGGACGCCTCTGGAGTGGGCCCGGGCCGGCCCGTACCCGGAGACCATCGACGTACTGGTGGCGGCCGGTGCCGACCGCCCGGGCCCGAAGGGCAACCAGTACATCCCTCAGAAGGAGACGTCGAAGTAGTCGATGTCGGTGAACTCGACCTCCAGGTCCTGTGCCCGGCGTCCGCCGTCCTTGAAGTAGATCTCCTGGAGCCCCTCGGCCACGATCCCCCGCAGCAGCCGGTCGTCGGCTCCCTCGCGCTGCGCCTCGAACAGCCGGTCCGCGTAGGCGGGCGGCAGGTGCACCGTCAGGCGCCGTACCCGGCCGTCGTCGGTGCTGCCGACCGGCGCGGTGTAGCCGAAGCGGGCGCGGGTCTCGACGGTGATGCCGGTCGTGGCGGCGGCCTGCTCGCGGCGGCGCCGGCGTACCCTCGGCTGCCAACGGGCCCGTACGGCCGCGTCGATGCGGTCGGCGACCTCCTTGGGCGGGTTCTTGCGTGCGCCGCGCCGGTACCGGTTGACGGAGTCGGCGGTGACGCCGATCTCCTGCGCGACGGCCTTGGCCGACTTCAGCTGCTTCAGCAGGAAGGTCACCCGCGCCTGGATGCTCCTGGGCGGATTGCGGGTGAATCCCTCGTGGTCGGCGCGCTCCAGCGCCTCGTCGATGTCTCCCACGTCCGTCACTCGCCTTCGTCGAGGGTGGCGTCATGGCCGTCGCCCTTGATGTGCCGGGCGGGGCTGTGGCCCTGCTCCATCAGGTCGACCGCCCAGGACATCGGCTGGACGCCCTCGACCTTCGCCAGGCCGGGTCCCGGGCCGAGGCGGAACGCCCCGGGCATCGGTTTGCCCGAGGCGCTGTACGGGAGGAAGTCCAGCGGCGACCGGCCGGGCGAGGGGTAGACGACGCAGTCCGACAGCACGGCCAGCGGGTACAGGCCCGTGAACTCGGCCATCCGCAGCATCTTCCGGTGCATGTTGACCCGCGCCCGTGAGATCACGGCGGCGCGGATGTCGGGGCGCCAGGTGGGGCGCTCCAGGGCGGGCCAGCGTTCGCCGTCCTTGTAGTGGCGGCCCTGGGGGCGCTCCCGGAGCTTGCCGATCCCGCCCTTGACGGTGGCCTTGACCGCCGCGAGGACCGCCGCCGCACCCGGGTCGGCCGACCGGTGCTCCTCCAGCGCCTCCATGGCGTCGAGGAACGCCGCGTCGCCCAGGTCCTTGATGACGCCGAGGTCCGCCAGGGTGTCGGCGTACGCGGCCCTGAGCCGGTCGTGCCAGGGGTCGAGGTACGGGCCGCTCTCCCGGCGCAGATACGCCTCGACCGGTTCGACGTTGTGGCCCAGTTCCTGGGCGTAGGCGACGGTGTGCGTCTGGTACCAGGCGGGACCGTCCGGGGGTTCGCCGCTCGGGGTGAACGGCGACGGGAGGCGGGGATCGAGCCGTACGTGCGACAGGTCCACCAGCCAGCTGCCGGGGATCTTCTTGTCGAAGACCGGGCGCCGTACGTACTCCGGGCCGGACAGGCCCACGACGAGACGTGACGCGGCGGCGAGGAACGCGGTGTTCAGGTCCAGGCCGACCGCCCACGGCAGCGCGGCCTCCTCCCCGGTGAGCAGGTCCAGGTCCCGGACCCACTGGTACGCCTCTTCGTCCAGGAAGCCGCCGTTCCAGCCGCCGTGCACCACCACGGGGTGCTCGGGCGGGGCCTCGGGCGGCGCGGGGTCCACCGGTTCCGTGCCCAGCGAACCGGGGTTGTGCCCCGGCACCCACTGGCCGGTGGCCTTGTCCTGCACGGCGCGGGTCGGCGGGCGCAGCGCGGTCATCAGCTCCAGCCCGGACACGGCGGTGGAACCGCGCGGGGTGAGGACGCGGCGGGCGTAGAGGCCGAGGGCGCGGGCGATGTCGGCCGGCTCCAGGTCCGCGACTCCGGGCCAGGCACGGGAGTCGAGCGCGTCCCAGGGCAGGACGGCGAACTGGACGCACTGGCGGTCCCCGCCCCGGACGGGGCGGTACACGCGCGCCCACGGGCCGAACCCGCGCCGGGTGAGTTTCCACTTCGCCCGGGCGAGTTGCTTGACCACCGGGTGGTCGTCGGCGAGGCGCAGGCCCCGGCGGTCCTCCAGCCGCTCGGGCAGGCCGAGTCGCAGGGCGGCGCCGGCGGTGAGCACGATCAGCGGGTCGGAGTCGCGGCCGTTGCGGTGGAGGCGCGGCGCTCCGAGGCCCGAAGCGCTCAGGGTCCACTCGACCAGCTCCGGGACGGTGGTGGCCGGACAGTCCAGCACGATGCCGTCGACCCCGTACGCGGAGCCGTCCCCGTCCAGGACGGCGAGCGGCCCGTGGGGGTACGGCCCGGCGGCGACAGCGGGCGCGGCGCGCCGGCGGGCGGCGGGTGCGGAGGTGTGAGCGGGCGGCACGGACGCGGAGGCGGCGGGACGTGCCGGGGTCCGCCCGAGGGTGGGGGCGGATGCGGGCGCTCGGCCGGGTGCCGGCTCCGGCGCGGGCGCCGGGACGACCGGTGCGGGCGCCGGGACGACCGGTGCGGGGGCGGCCGGTGCGGGGACGACCGGTGCGGGAGCGGCCGCCGGGACGTCTGTCGCGGGGGCGACCGGTGACGGCGCGGGTACGGTCGCGTCCGCGACGGGGGCCGCCGTGCCAGTAGGGGCCACCTCAGCGACGGGGGCTGCCGCGCCGGGAGCGGCCGCCCCCGTGGCCGGGTACTTCTCCGCCCAGCCCCTCAGCAGCCGCTGGTACGCCTCCAGGCGGGGCGGCTTGGGCTCGGAGCGGCCGTTCTCCCAGTTCTTGACCGTCTGGGTGGTGGACTTCAGGGCCTGCGCCAGCCGCGCCTGGGTGATCCCGGCGGCCTCGCGCAGCCGCGCCCGCTCCGCCGGGGGCGGCAGCTGCGGCTCCTCCCGCAGCAGGGCGTCGACCGACGCGAACAGCTCGTCCTCAGTTGCCATGTGCCTCGACCTCCGCCCTGCACCCTAGCAACGTCCACCCCGTGGATTTAGCCCGCTCTTTAGCCCGTCCGGTGCGTCTGGCGGTCGTGGTGCACTACAAGCCCGCGCCCCGGATCGCCCGGTCCCGCCAGCGGCAGTACGCCTCCTCCTCGCCGAGGTAGTACCAGGGCAGCGCGCCCACGTGCCCGTCCACCAGCCGGAACTGCTCGACAGCGGCGTCGTACCGGCACTGCCGGGTGAGGAAGTACGCCAGGATGTGCCGCAGGCCCGCCACGTGCGGGTGGCCGGGCGGCGCGGCGGAGACGTCCATCAGGGCCGCGTCCACCAGGGCGGTGACGTCCGGGGAGCGGAAGTCCGCCGCCTTGGCGTCGCTGTCGTGGTGCTCGTACCAGGCGATCAGCGGCAGTGCGGTGAGCAGGGTTCCCGGCGGTGCGGCGGCGGCAGCGTCGCGGGCGAAGCCGGTGGCGAGTTCGGCGGAGCCGTGCCACTTCGCGCACCAGTACTGGAGCGCCGCGCGGTGGGCGCCGTAGTGGTACGGGGCGCGGGCGGTGATCTCCTTCCAGATCCGCTCCATCTCGTCGTGCGAGTAGTTCAGGCCGACCGCCGCCCAGATCTCGCTGACGTACGGGGAGGGGTCATCGGGGGCGAGCTCGGCCGCCCGCGCGTTCAGTCCGGGTGCCTGGCGCAGGGTGGTGAAGAATCCGGCGAACTGCTCGGCGCTGGTGTGCTTGGCGTACTGGGCGCCCCTCAGGTGCCAGGCCAGGGCGACTGTCGCCCTGGCACGTACGAGCGCGACGTCGGGGTCGTCCGGGCCGGCCGCCGCCTCCCAGGCGTCGAGCCAGCTGCCCGGGCGGGCCGCCTCCTGGGAGCCGAACCGGTCGGCCAGGTGCGAGCGGCGCTCCCAGTCCCGGTTCGCCCGGGTCTCGGCCAGCATCTCGGCCGCGCCTTCCCAGCGCCCCCGGGCCGCGGCGGCCGTGACCCGCTCGACGTGCGGCTCGGGCGCCGCGCTCCGGGTGTTCTGCCGCGACTCGGGGAGGAAGCCGAGTTCCTGCGCCCGGCGCGCCGACTTCGTCTCGCCGGAACCACCGCCCATGAAGCGGCGGTACGAGACGACCCCGAACGCGACGGCCAGGATCAGGACGACGATGCGTGCGACATCCATGGTGCAGAGTCCCCCACAGAAGGAAAAGATGACATGACAAAGTGAGGTGGGGGGACCCGGAGTATCACCCATGAGCGACGCCACCCGCAAACGCGTTCGGGCGCCCGCCTCCGGCCCTTCACCAGCGCATCCCTGTCAGCCGCCGTCCTCGCCGCCGCCCTCGTCGCCGTCCCGACGGCCGCCGCCGCCCCGTGCCGGTGGGGCGATGCCCTCCAGCAGGTGGCCCAGGGTGTCCACGACCAGTCCGGTGATCGCCTCGGGGTCCGCGTCCGCCAGGGGTCGCTTGCCGACGACCACCCGCATGAGGCCGATACCGACGAGCCAGGCCAGGGCGAGGTCGCCGCGCACCCCGCTGTCGTCCGCGCCGCTGAGGCCCGCGAGCGCCCGGGAGTAGTCGTCCCCCAGGCCGGCGACGGCGGCCGAGACCTCGTCCCCGGCGCCGACCGAGCGGAGCAGCGTCTCCAGGGAGCGGTGGGCGCCCTCGCTGCTCCCCCGGACCGGCGGCGGGGCGAGCATGCTCATGAGGACGGTCTCCGCCAGCCGTTCGGGCGGAGTGCTGCGCAGCTGCTCCCGGCCGTCCCGCGACACGACCTCGCCGAAGAGGGCCTGCTTCGAGCCGAAGTGCCGGAAGAGCAGCGCCTGGTTGACGCCGGCGCGCGCGGCGATGTCCCGGACGGTGGCCCGGTCGTAACCGCGCTCGGCGAACAGCCCGGACGCCGCCAGGAGCAGGCGTTCCCGTGTCGAGGAGCCCACGACGCCACCGTCCGCCGCCCCGTCCACGCCGGCGCCCGTGCTCTCCGTACAGTCGGTGCCCGCGCTCTCCGTACGGTCGGCGCCGTCCGAGCCCGCCGACTCGTCCCGCGCACGCCCGCGCGGCGCCACCCCGGCGTTCGCGTTCCTGGCCACCGCCACTGCCACCCACCCCTGTTCGTCCGGCGCCCGCCACGGGAAGACCCCCGCGGCGGAACGCGCGGGACCCGGGCGCCGCGAGGCACCGTTGACCGCCCGGGAGCCCAACTCTAGGTTTGTAAGCAGCTGCTTACACCGAGTGGCCGCACGTACCAGGGGAGGTACCCATGACGTCCACGCAGGAACAGGCCCCGCTGGCCTATCCGTTCAACGAGCCCGAGGGGCTGGGCCTGGCCGACGCCTACGCCGAGGCGCTGGAGCGCCCGGGGCTCTTACGCGTACGCATGGCGTACGGCGACCCCGCCTGGCTCGCCACGCGGTACGCCGACGCCCGGCTCGTACTGGGCGACCGGCGCTTCAGCCGTGCCGAGGGCCTCAAGCACGACGAGCCGCGCCAGGCCGAGTCGCAGCAGGACGCGGGCATCCTGAGCATGGACCCGCCCGGGCACACCCGGCTGCGCACCCTGGTGGCCAAGGCGTTCACCATGCACCGGGTGGAGAAGCTGCGGCCGCAGGTGCGGGACCTCGCGCACGGCTTCCTCGACGAGATGGAGGCCATGGGCCCACCGGTGGACCTGGTCGAGCACTACGCGCTGCCCATCCCGGTCGCGGTGATCTGCCGGATGCTGGGCGTCCCGGAGGAGGACCGGCCCCGGTTCCGGGTGTGGAGCGACGCGGCGCTGTCGACCAGTTCCCTCACCGCCGAGGAGGCGGAGAGCAACCGCGAGGAGCTGCGCGCCTATATGCGCACGCTCATCCAGGACCACCGGGCCGCCCCCCGCGCCGATCTGATGACGGCCCTGATCGACGCGCGGGACACCGGTGACCGGCTGAGCGAGCTCGAACTGGTGGACCTGTGCGTGGGCATCCTGGTCGCCGGGCACGAGACGACGGCCAGTCAGATCCCCAACTTCGTGCACGCCCTGCTCGACCACCCGGACCAGCTGGCGCTGCTGCGCGAGCGGCCGGAGCTGATCGCGGGCGCCGTCGAGGAACTGCTGCGGTTCGTGCCGCTGGGCAGCGGCGCGGCCTTCCCCCGGTACGCGACGGAGGACGTCGAGGTCGGCGGCACACTCGTACGGGCCGGGGAGCCGGTACTCGTCGCGGTCGGGGCCGCCAACCGCGACGCGCTGAAGTTCACCGCCCCGGGCCGGCTGGACGTGACCCGGACCGGTGTCCAGCACCTCGGGTTCGGCCATGGCGTGCACCACTGCCTGGGGGCGCCGCTGGCGCGGCTCGAACTGCAGGAGGCGCTGAGCGCCCTGATCGCCCGCTTCTCCGGGCTGCGCGTGGCCGGTGACGTGGTGTGGAAGAACCAGATGCTGGTGCGCGGACCGCGCGAGATGCCGGTGGGGTGGTGAGCGGGGTGTCCTGGACCACCGAGGTCGATCCGGGGCTGTGCATGGCCTCCGGGATGTGCGCGGCTCTCGCTCCCGACCTGTACCGGCTCGACGGTGAGCACGCCGAGCCGGTGAACAAGGAGATCGAGGAGGACGACCGCGCCCTGGACGCCGCCGACTCCTGTCCGGCGCTGGCCATCGTCGTACGGGAAGGCGGCCGGGTCGTGGGCCCCCGCCCCTGAGCACACCCACCCTGAGAGCAGTTGGAGGGGGGACGGACCGCCGTCGGTGGCCGGGTCACCGGCCCTCGAAGGCGGTCCGCTCCCTTCGCGGGCTACCGCTCGCCGCGGCCGGCGAGGAACGTGTGCGCCACGCCGGTCTGCCATCCCGCGACCGGCAGTGTCCGCACCGAGGTGAAACCGGTGCGGGCAAGCCGTGCGGCGAAGGCGGGCGCGGTGTCGAAGTCCAGCACACTGCGCCACAGGTGGTGATAGAGCTCGCGGTCCCCCGTCAGGGTGCCGAAGGGCAGGATCACTCCCCCGCACACCGCGGTCCACAGCGCGCGGTGGGCGGCCGAGCCGCTCAGGCTGTACTCGTGCACTCCCAGGCGGCCCCCCTCCCGCAGCACGGCCCGTACGGAGGTGAGGACGGCGTCCGGGTCGGTGACGTTGCGGAAGAGGTACGCCGCGAAGACGGCGTCGTACGACTCCTCGCCGACGGCGTCCGCCAGTTCCTCGGCGGGCAGGTGCCGGAAGGTCACCCGGTCGGGCCACTGTTTGGCGCGGGCCCGGTCGAGCATGCCGGACGACGCGTCGACGGCGGTGATCCGCGCGTGCGGGGCGGCTTCGAGCAGCGCCCGGGTCGACGACCCGGTCCCGCAGCCGAGGTCCAGCACCCGCAGGCCCGCTCCCCCGTCCGGGAGGCGCAGGCGCCGCGCGGACCGGCGCAGGTCCGTGTGGTAGCCGGGGTTGGCCGCGGTGAGCCGGTCGTAGGTGAGGGCGGCCCGGTCGAACGCGGTGGCCAGGTCGTCGTCACGCAGCAGGGTCATGGGGGTCGTCTCCACATCGGTCGGAGGGCGGGGCCGGGAGCCCGGCGGCCGGATCGGCTCACCGGGCACGTATACCCGCGCCCGTATCAGAGGCACCGCTCGTGCCGCGTACACCGCAGGCACCGCGTGCACCGCATGCACCGCGTCGCGCACTCGCGAGCGCCGTGTGCGTCACCCGCGGAAGCCGTGGTCCAGCAGCTTCGCCGCGTCCTTGTTGCGGTTCGCCTCGGACGACGAGGCGAGGACCGTGCCGATGACCGTACGGCCGTTGCGGGTGGCGGCGAAGACCAGGCAGTACTTGGCCTCCGGGCCCGAGCCGGTCTTGACCCCGGTGGCGCCCCGGTAGGTGCTGAGCAGCTTGTTGGTGTTGGTCCATGCCATGTCGCGGTGGCCGCCGTTCTTGGTGGTGACCCGCTGCTTGGTCGACTTGGTCTTCACGATGGCCCGGAAGGTCGCGTTCTGCATGGCCCGGCTCGCCAGCCTGGTCAGGTCGCGCGGTGTCGAGTAGTTCTTGCCGTTGCCGATGCCGTCGAACGAGTCGAAGTGGGTGTTCTTCAGACCGAGGGAGGAGGCGGCGGAGTTCATCTTCCCGACGAAGGACTTCACCCGTGCCTGGCGGGTGGAGCCGGTGCCGAAGTGGTCCGCCAGGGCGTAGGCGGCGTCGCAGCCGGAGGGCAGCATCAGCCCGTACAGGAGCTGACGCACTGTCACCTTGTCGCCGACGATCAGCCGGGCGGAGGAGGCGGTCTTGGCCACGATGTAGTCGCTGTACGCCATCTGCACGGTGACCTTGGCGTCCAGGTTCAGCTTCTTCTGGTTGAGCACCACATGGGCCGTCATGATCTTGGCCGTCGACCCGGTGGGCATCCGCTTGTCGGGGGCCTTGCCGTAGAGGGCCGCTCCGCTCCCGGCATTCATCACGAACCCGCCCTTGGCCGTGATCACCGGCGCCGGCGCCGGGGCGGCGTGCGCCGGGGCGAGGGTGGCCCCGACCGCCAGTACGGCCGGCACGGTGACCTTGACCGCCCACCTGCGGCTGCACCAAGAACGGCTGTTGTTGCTGCTGTTCACATCGACACTCCCGTACGTGCAGCCGCGGCCCGCTGCCGGATCTACCGCTAACGGCAAGACCTGCCACCCGCCCCCGGGGATGCGCCCCGGCCGCGAGAAGCCCCCGAAAGAGTGACGCCGCCGCTGAACGGCAGACGGACCGGCGGACGAAGCGGCGGGCGAGGCGGACGGAGCCGCGGGCGGAGCCGCGGGCGGGGGTCCCGAGGGACGGGGACCGGAGGGCCGGGGCCCCCGGGGCCGGAGGGGAAGAGGAAGGTCCGGCTCGGGCGAGAATGGGGCGCGTACATGAGGTGCCGGGTGTGGGACCCGGCGCGGGGTGAGGGGTGGCATGCGGAGAGATGCGGCGCGCGAGGGCGGCGGCCGGCGCCTGGACGGGTGGCGGCCGGTGGTGCCGTGGGGCGTGGCGGCGCTGGGCGCGGGCGGCTGCGGGGCGTGGGGGTACGCCCTGGCGGGTGCGGGCCCGGCCGATCTGGTGCGGGACCTCTCGGTGGGGTGGGCGTTCGCCGTCTCCGGGATGGTGGCGCGGGTGCGGCGCCCGGCGAACCGGACGGGGCTGCTGCTGTACGCGGAGGGGCTCACCTGGTTCCTGGGCAACCTCCAGGGCTTTCCGGTGCCGCTGCTGTTCGCGGCCGGTGCCTGGGGCGAGGCGCTGAACCTCGCGGTGCTGGCCCATCTGCTGCTGGTGTTCCCCGACGGGCGGGCGGCCACGGTGGGCGAGCGACGGCTGGTCGTCGCCGGGTACGCGCTGGTGGCGGTGGGCGGGCTCGTCCGGGCACTGCTGTACGACCCGGCGGCCGACAGCGCGTCCAGCTACCTGTCGTGCGCACGGTGCGGTCCGAACGCCCTGTTCCTGATCGACGCGCCGGGGCTGTTCGACGCGGTGGACGTGGTCTACCGGTGGGCGGGCGTGGTGCTGACCGTGCTGGTGACGCTGACGATGGTGCGGCGCTGGCGGGCGGGAAGCCCGGCGCGGCGCCGGATCCTGCTGCCGTCCTGGGTGGCCGTCGGTCTCACGCTGTCGTTCGTGGGCTGGGAGGTGCTGTACCTGCTGGCTCCGGAGGGGCTGGGCGGGGCGGACGCCGTGGTGACGGTGCTGTCGGACGTGAGCCAGGTGGCGGTGCCGGTGGTGTTCCTGGCGGGCCTGCTGCGGATGCGTCTGCGGCGGGCGTCGGTGGGCGACCTGGTGCTGACGGTGGGCCGTTCGCCCGGCCACGGCGAGGTGCAGGACATGCTCCGCCGCACCCTGGGGGATCCGGAGCTGGCGCTGGGGGTACGGGCCGGTGGCCGCGACCCGGTCGATCCGGACGGCCGCCCGGTGCCCGCGCCGGTGCCGCCCGCCGGGCGGGACCGGACCGTGCTGCGGGTGGACGAGGGGCCGGGTTCCGGTGCCGTCCTGGACCACGACCGGTCGCTCGGGGAGGACACCGAGCTGATGACGGCCGTCGCCGAGGTCGTACGGCTGTGGCTGCGGGACCGGCGGCTGCGCGCGGAGGCGGACGACCAGGCCGACCGCGCCCGTGCCGTACCGCGCCGCATCCTCCAGGCGGCGTACGAGGAACGGCGGAAGCTGGAGCGGGATCTGCACGACGGTGCGCAGACCCGCATGCTCTACACCCTGATGACCCTGCGGCGCCTGGACACCCGGCTCGCCGAGGAGGCCGACCCGGAGCTGCGGAGCACCGTGGCGGAGGCGGAGCAGAGCCTGCGGCAGTCGCTGGAGGAGCTGCGGAACCTGGCGCGGGGCATCCATCCCGAGGTCCTGGCCCGCGCGGGACTGGGCGCCGCGCTGACGTCGCTCGCCGAGCAGTGCCCGGTGCCGGTCACGGTGGAGGCCGCGCCCGGCCGCCGGCCCGCGGTCGTGGAGACCACCGCGTACTTCCTGGTGTCGGAGGCGCTGGCCAACGCCGTGAAGCACGCCGCCGCCCGCCGGATCCGGGTCGGTGTGCGGCCGGCCGGGGCGTTCCTGGTGGTGGAGGTGGTGGACGACGGGGTCGGTGGCGCGCGGTTGCCGGACGACGCGTCCGCCCCGGGCGGTACGGGGCTGAAGGGCCTCGCCGACCGGGTGGCCGCGGTGGGCGGCCGGCTGACCGTGTCCAGCCCGCGCGGCGAGGGCACCCGGATCCGGGCGGAGCTGCCGTGCGCGTGATCGTGGCGGAGGACGCCCCTCTGCTGCGCCAGGCGCTGGTGCGGCTGCTGGAGGACTGCGGGGTGGAGGTCGTGGGGCAGACCGGTGAGGCGGGTGACGTCCTGGGCCTGGTGGAGAGCGCCCGGCCGGACGCGGTGCTCCTCGACATCCGGATGCCGCCGACCCACACCGACGAGGGTGTGCGGGCGGCCGAGGCGGTGCTGGCCCGGTACCCGGGCACGGGCGTCCTGCTGCTGTCCCAGTACGTCGAGACGAGCGCGGCTGTACACGTCCTGGCGCGCAGTCCGGGCGGTTTCGGGTACCTCCTGAAGGAACGGGTCGCCGACGCGGCCGAGTTGTACGACGCCCTGCGGCGGGTCGCCGCCGGGGAACCGGCCATCGACCCGGAGATCGTCGCCCGGCTGATGGCGCGCCGGCGGGCCGACCGGCTGCTCGACGAACTGACCGAGCGTGAGCGCCAGGTGCTCGCGCTGATGGCGGAGGGCCGCTCCAACGAGGCCATCCGGGAGCGGCTGCACGTCGGCGCGAAGACCCTGGAGACGCATATCCGGAGCGTGTTCACCAAGCTGGGCCTGGAGTCGGGCGGGGCGGACAACCGCAGGGTCCTGGCGGTGCTCGCCTACCTGCGGTCGTGACGCCCGTCCGGCCGGGGTCCGCGGCCGGCCTCCGCACGACATCGTCGGCGGAGGCCGGCCACCGTGTTCAGGACAAGGTCCCCCGTTTCCCCCGTTCCCCCGTGTCCTGCCCCCCGTGCCGCCAACAGTAGAGGGGCGGGCGCCGGAGCGCACCAGGGTTAACCCTGAGTCCGGGAGGCGACGACACACCTGGGGCCCGCGGAGGCCCTGCGCGGCGATGCCGGAGTGCTACTACAGGTCAATGGACCAGGGGCACGGGCGGACGGCGGGACCGGGCGAGGGCGACAGCTCGGGCGCGGGCGACGGCTTGGGCGAACGGATGCCGAAGCACAGGATGCTGGCCCTGACCGACGGGGTCGTCGCCATCGCCATGACGCTGCTCGTCCTGGACGTCGAGCTGCCCGACGGGCTCGAAGGGCGCCAGCTGCGGGACGCGCTGGACGACGTGTGGTCGCAGATCGGCGCCTTCCTGCTGAGCGCGGTGGTGATCGCCATGTTCTGGCGGGCGCATCACACGGCGCTGCGGGGCGTGGAGTGGCTCGACGCCCGGCTGTTCTGGCTGAACGTGGGGTTCCTGGCGCTGATCTCGCTGATCCCGTTCCCCACCCGGGTGCTGGAGGGTTATGCGGACCGGCCCCTGGGCCCGGCGCTGTACGGGGTGGTCATCGGGCTGGCGGCGCTCCTGGTGTACGCGCAGGAGCGCCATGTCGTCCGGCGGCTGGCGCCGGAGGGGGCGCGTCCGCTGACGTGGCCGGTGCAGGCGCTGGTGTTCCTGGCGTCGGTGGGGATCGCCTGGTACTCCCCGAGGGCGGCGATGTGCAGCTGGCTGGCGGCGGTGCCGCTGTCGCTGCTGTCCCACCGGCGCGCGGATCGCCGGGCGGACGCCTGAGGGGGCGTCAGGGGGTCAGGGGGTGCGGGGCGTGATCCCGAAGTCGAAGGCGACGGTGCCCGGGTCCACGGCCGTGACGCCGCCGTCGACGGTGAGGGTGGCGCCGTTGACGAACGACGCCGCGGGGGACAGCAGCCAGGCGATGGCCTCGGCGACCTCGTGGGGTTCGCCGGGGCGGCGGGCCGGTACGAGCCGGGTCGCCTCCTCGTAGGCGCGGTCGACTTGGCCGGCGGTGTGGTGGTCGAGGTCGCCGAGGGCCGCCTCGCCGGCGAAGCGGGCCATGCGCCGGTCGGCCATGTCGGTGCGCACCCAGCTGGGGCACACGGTGTTGGCGCGGACGCCGTGCGGCCCGTAGTCGACGGCCACCGAGCGGCACAGCTGGAGGAGGCCCGCCTTGGAGGTGGCGTAGGCGGCGTTGGCGACGCCGTTGCGCAGGGCGGACACGGAGGCGACGGCGACGACCGCGCCCCGGGCGGCCAGCAGGTGCGGGATCGCCGCGCGCAGGAGCAGGAAGGGGCCGTGGAGGTTGGTGCGCATCACGGTGTCCCAGTCCTCGGTCGTCAGGTCGCCGACCGCGCCGCCGCGGCCGACGCCCGCGTTGAGCACGAGCCCGTCGAGCCGCCCGTACGCGGACACGGCCGCGTCCACGAGGCCCTGGACGGCCTCGGGGTCACCGGCGTCGGCCGGGTGGGCCAGCGCCCCGGTCTCCTGGGCGACGCGGTGGAGGGGCTCGGCCCGGCGTCCGGAGACGACGACGTGGTGGCCCTGCTCGCGGAGCAGCCGCGCGGTGGCGGCTCCGATCCCGGTCCCGCCGCCGGTGATGAGGACGACTCGCTGCTCGGTCACGGCTGTTCGACTCCTCGGGTCGTGCGCGGGAACGTACACCGGACGCGGACGCGTACCGGTGTGTCGATCATAGGAAGGATCGCCCGCCCCGGGCGGACGCGCGCGTGAGCGCCCGCCGGTCAGACCTCACCGGCTGGCGGGAGGGCGGGGCGGATGTCGAAAAGCTGGTCGAGGCCGACGATGCCCAGCGTGCGGGTGACCGCCTCGGGTACGTGCTCCAGCGCCATCCGGGCCTGTGCCGCGCCGGCCTGCCGGTGGGCGGCGATGAGGACGGAGATGCCGCTGGAGTCGCAGAAGGTGAGGCCGCGCAGGTCGAGCACGAGCAGCTGCCCGGGGGCGAGGGGGACCTCGCGGAGGGCTGCGCGCAGGTGGCCGGCGGTGTGGTGGTCGAGGTCGCCGTGGATCTCGACGACGGGGCCCGCCGGGGTGGTCCGGGTGCGTGTGGTCAGGTCGGTCACGTCGGTTCTTCGGCGAGGTCGGTCGGGGCGGGGACGCCGAGGGCCAGGACGGCGGTGTCGTCGTCCAAACCCTCGCCGAAGCTCTCCAGCAGGGTGGTCAGCGCGCTCACCGCCTTGTCGGCGGTGGCGGGGGCGAGGCCGGAGGCGTACGCGAGCAGCGCTTCGTCGCCGTAGCGGCTGCCCTCGGGGCCGATGCGGGCCTCGGTCAGCCCGTCGGTGTAGAGGACGAGGGTGTCGCCGGGGGCGAGGTCCAGGGTGGCGTCCGTGAAGGGGGCGTGGGGGATGATCCCCACGAGGAGGCCGCCCGGGGTGCGGACGTAGTCGCTGGTGCCGTCGGCGCGCATCACGACGGCCGGGGGGTGGCCGCCGCTCGCGAGGTGCACGCCGGCCCCGGCGGGCCGGGGGGTGACGGTGCCGAAGACGGCGGTGCAGTAGCGCGGGTCGCTGCCCTGGTAGTGCTGGTGCAGCACGGTGTTGAGGGTGGACAGCACGGTGACGGGATCGGGGTCGTTCACGGCGGCCGCCCGCAGCGTGTAGCGGGTGAGGGAGGTCACCGCCGCCGCCTCGGGCCCCTTGCCGCACACGTCGCCGAGGAAGAAGCACCAGCGTCCGTCGCCCAGCGGGAACAGGTCGTAGAAGTCGCCGCCGAGCTGGTCCGGCGAGGCCGTGTGGTAGTAGGCGGCGGCCTCCATGCCGTCGGGCTGCGGCAGCGAGGGCGGCACCAGGCTGCGCTGGAGCACGGCCAGGACGCTCTTCAGCCGGTCCTTGTCGCGCTCGGCCTCCTGCCGCGCCGCCTCCGCCTCCCGGCGGGACCGTTCCGCCTCCTGCTGTGCCGCTTCGGCCTCCCTGCGGCGGCGCAGCAGTTCGGTCTCGTACGCCCGGCGGTCCCGGGC
Source organism: Streptomyces sp. NPDC015131 (assembly GCF_043079975.1). Classification (NCBI taxonomy): domain Bacteria; kingdom Bacillati; phylum Actinomycetota; class Actinomycetes; order Kitasatosporales; family Streptomycetaceae; genus Streptomyces; species Streptomyces sp. NPDC015131. The sequence continues at coordinate 127,365 of NZ_JBIBVB010000004.1, forward strand.
GTCGACGACCGTGGTGCGGATGAGCAGCGGCTGTCCGTCGCCGCCGGTCTTCGTCCGGGACGACACCAGTACGGGGAGCCGGGTCCCGTCGGTGGCCTTCAGCTCGAAGGCGATGCCGTTGACCTCGCCCTGCATGCGCAGCAGGGGGGCGAAGTGGGTCTCGTGGTAGAGCTTGCCGCCGACGGTGAGCAGGTCGGCGAAGTGCAGGTGGCCGATGACTTCCTCGCGGGTGCGGCCGAGCCACCCCAGCAGGGTGTCGTTCGCCTTGGCTATGGTGCCGTCGAGCAGGGTGGAGAGGTAGCCGCAGGGGGCGTTCTCGTACAGGTCGTCCACGTCGTCCTCCAGCAGCGCGCTGAACGCCGCGTCGGACGCCGGGCCGCCCATGGGTGTCCGGTCGCCGGGGGATGCGGGCCGGGCGTGCCCGTCGGGCGGAGGATCCTGCTCCGTGCGGCACATCATGCACGGGCCGCGAAATCGGCGATCACTTGTGCGGTGGCTTCGGGTGCGCTGAGCTGCGGGCAGTGGCCGGTGGCGTCGAGGGTCACCAGGCTGCTGCCGGGGATGGCCGCGTGGACGTACGCGCCCACGGCCCGGGGGGCGATGACGTCCTCGGCGCACTCCACGACGAGGGTGGGGACGGTGACCCCGGGGAGGTCGTCGCGGCTGTCGGACAGGAAGGTGGCGCGGGCGAACACCCGGGCGATGTCCGGGTCGGTCCGGCAGAAGGCGTTGGTCAGCTCCTCCCCCAGCTCGGGCCGGTCGGCGTTCCCCATGATCACGGGCGCCATCTGGGCGGACCAGCCGAGGTAGTTGGACTCCAGGGACTCCAGCAGCTCGTCGATGTCCTCGGCGCTGAAGCCGCCCTTGTAGTCGCCGTCGTCGATGTAGCGGGGCGAGGGGACCAGGAGGACCAGCTTGGCGAACCGGTCCGGTTCCCGCGCGGCGGCCAGGACGCCCGTCATGGCGCTCACCGAGTGCCCGACGAAGGTCACCCCGGTCAGGTCCAGCTCCTGGCAGATGTCCAGGACGTCCTGGGCGTAGCCGTCCAGCGAGCCGTACCGCTCCGGGGTCCACGCGGACAGGTCGGACGACCCGGATCCGACGTAGTCGAACAGGACCACGCGGAAGCGGTCCGCGAGGGCGGGCACGACCAGCCGCCACAGGTTCTGGTCGCATCCGAAGCCATGGGCCAGCATCACCACGGGGCCGTCCGGCCGTCCGGTGACCACCACATTGTTCCTGCTCGTCACGTCCATGGTGCTCATCGTGTCACCCCTCGCGCCCTCCGGGCCAATCCCTCGTAGGGGTCCTCCGCAGGGGCCCTCCGCAGGGGTCCGTCCGTACGGGCACGGCGGCGCGGTCGGCGTCTCAGGCGGGCGTGCCCGCGAATTCGCGCAGCACGCGCGCGTAGTGGTCGCCGAAGTCCACGCGCGTGATGTCGCGGAACCGGAAGGTCGTGGGCTCGTCGCTCCAGCGCGCGTCGGGGTCCACCTCGCGCAGCCGCAGCGAGGCCCGCCGCAGCCGCACCGGCGCGCCGATCCAGCAGCAGTCCGGGTCGCGGTGCTCGGCGTGGACGGCGACGAGGCCGAAGCCCTCGCCCGCGCTGCGTACGAGGGCGGGCAGGTCGTCCAGCTCGACGGCGGGGTCCGGCATGCGGACCGGCCACTGACCGCTCCGGCGCAGCGCACGGACGGTGAGGCTGGTCTCGTCGCCGCGGCGGCGCACCTTGGTGATGTCGGGCGTGCGGACGGCCGCCCATCCGTCGAGCCGGATGTCGGAGCAGACGGCGAGCAGGGTCCAGGCGGGGCCGGTGCCGACGACGAACCCTTCGAGGCGTTCCGCGTCGGGGATCGACCGGTGGAGGCGGACGAGCCGCCCGGTGCGGACGGCCTTGTCCAGCCGGCGCCGCACGCCCTCGTCGTCCCTCGCCCGCCGCGGCTCGTTCGTGGTCATGCCGGTCCTCCGGTCGTGCTCGCCGGCGCACCCGTCCGGCTCCTGTCTCGTGCCGGTGGGCACCGGGGCATGATGCCGGTCTCCCCGGGGGCGGGTCATCCGTATTTCGCGGTCGTCGGTGCCCCACGAGGGACAGAGGGAGGCGGCGGCCGGTGTCAGTGGTGTCCGGAAGAATGAACCACTGAACGGGGAAGCGGGGAGAACGGGGAAAGGGGAGCGGTCATGCGCACGACGGGGGCACCGCCCATCGTCCTGGTGCACGGGACACGGTTCAGCGCGGCGCAGTGGAGTCCTCAGCTCGCGGCGCTGCGCGGGGAGTTCCCGGTGGCGGCCGTCGATCTGCCGGGGCACGGAGCCCGGTCGGCCGAGCCGTGGAGCCTGGCGGCGGCGACGGAGGTCATCGCCGGAGCGGTGGACGCGCTCGGAGCGGGACCGGCGCTGGTCGTGGGGCATTCGCTGGGCGGTTATGCCTCGCTGGAGTTCGCCCGGCGGCGGCCGGAGGCGGTGCGCGGGCTGGTGCTGGCGGGGGCGAGCGCCTCCACGCGCGGGAGGTGGGCGGTTCCCTACCGCTGGGCCGCCGGGCTGGTGGCGCGTCTGCCCGCCGGCCGGCTGGCCGGGTGGAACGACCGGATGCTGCGCCGCCTCTACGCGCCGGAGGTGGTGGAGCCCACCATCCGGGCCGGGTACGCCTTCCATGCGTTGCCGGCCGCCTGGGGCGAGGTGCTGGGCCGCTTCGACGCGGACTCCCTGCGTCCGGTGCGGGTGCCGGTGCTCCTCCTGAACGGGGAGAAGGACGGTGTCTTCCGGTCCGGTGAGAGGGACTTCGCGCACGCGAATCCCGGGGCCCGTATCGAGCTGATTCCCCGGGCCCGGCATCTGGCGAACTTCGACGAACCGGAGGCGTTCACCCACGCGATACGGCACTTCGCCCGCCGCCTCCCGGCGCCCGCCCGGTAACCGGATCGGGCGGGTCGGGGGCGACGGGCGGGCGCGGTTCGACGGGGGTGCGCCACCGGGCGCGTACACCGCCGGGCGCGGACACACCGCCGGTCGCGGGACGGCGGAGTACGCCGCCGGGCGTGACGCGCGGCCGGGTACGCCGCCGGGCGTGGTACCGGGCGCCGCGCGTCAGAACGGCATCCGGCGACGGGCGCGCCGGCCGGCGGAGCCGCTGCGCCCGACGGCGCGGGAGCTGCTGTGGAACGGCTTGCTGAGCAGCCGCCCCAGGGGGCCGGGGGCCTTGCCGCCCGCCCGCGCGCCGAGACCCAGCGACCGCTGGGTGCCGCGCTGGGGGTGATGGGACAGGCGGGGGACGAGAAAGGCCAGAACGGCCAGGACGACGCAGATGGCCACGACGACACCGATGATCATTTCGTACTCCTCACGATCCGGGTGCCAGCCGCTTGCCCGCCCTGCCCGCCCGTATGCCTCGAGGCCCGGCGGCCGGCCGTCCCGGTGCGCGCGCCCGCGCCCCGGGCGCCCCACCGGGCCCCGCGGCCCCACGGCACACGCGCGCCGGGCGGCGACGGCCGCGCTACCGGTCGGCGGCGTCCGTCCAGCCGAGCGGGTGCACCTCCGCTCCGGCGTCCGGCACACCGGGCTCACCGCCCGCCTCGTTGAACGCCGTCAGCGCCTCCACCAGGGCCCTCCGCCGGGCGGGGGCGAGGCGCTCCACCACCGCGGCGATCTCGCCCCGCCGCTCCGCGGTGACCTGGTCGACCAGGGCCCGACCCTCGGGCGTGAGCCGCAGTATGGTCTCCCGCCTGCTCTCCGGATTGACCCGGCGGTCGACGAGACCGGCGGCGATCAGCCGGTCGATCATGCGCATGGCCGTGGACGGATTGACCCCGAGCCGGTCGGCGAGGGCCACGAGCTTGGCCGGGCCCTGGGTGGAGAGCACGACCAGCAGCCGGAACTGCGGCAGGGTGACGCGCTCCTCGACGGCCGCCAGGGACCGCGCGGAGATGGCGACCAGCAGCCGTGAGGCCGTCAGGACGGCCCGGGTCACGGCATCGACGTCGTCCTGCCCGGCCGGCGCCCCTGATTCGCTGGTCATACGTCCTTTCTACCGCGTACGGGATCCCCGGCGGCGGACCGGTGAACACGACGGCCGCCGGGCGCGTACCTCCTGTCGCGTGCCGTGCCAGCCGCCACAACAGCTCCCCGAAGACATGACGACGTGACGACAGGAACGCCGTGACCACGTCACGGCGGCAAGCCGTCCGCCGCTTGTGCCGATTTGGGAGGACACACACATGCGCTCGATCCGACACCACGCGCCGCCGCGGGCCCGGCTCCGTACGGCCCTGATCGCTCTCGCCGCCTGCGCCGCGGCGCTCGCCGTCCTGGCCGCGGTGCGGCTGGGCGGCGGGGAGACGGCCTCCGCCCGGACGGCCGGGACCGCCGAGCACGGCGGTGCGCACTCCGCGGGCCTCGGGTCCACCGGCTACGGCGCCGCCGACGATCCGGCGGCGGGCGGGGAGGGAGAGGCGGCGGCCTCGGGGCCGCAGCCGGTGACGGAGGTCGACAAGACCTTCCTCGTCGCGGTCCGCCAGGCGGGCCTGTGGGAGATCCCGGCGGGACGGCTCGCCCAGACGCACGCGTCCAGTGAGGCGGTCAAACGCGCGGGGCTGCACCTGCTGGACGGGCACAGCAAGCTCGACCAGCTGGTCCGTGAGGACGCCAAAATCCTCGGCGTCCCTCTGCCGAACGAGGCCACCGAGGAACAGCAGGGTTTCGTCCGCCAGTTGGAGAACGCGCGGGGCGCGGAGTTCGACCGGCTGTTCGCGAACCTGCTGCGGGCGTCGCACGGGAAGATCTTCGCGACGATCGCGGAGGTACGGGCCGCGACCGGCAACGACCTCATCCGCCGGCACGCGCGCCAGGCGAACCAGACGGTCCTGGACCACATGGAGGTGCTGGAGGACACGGGGCTCGTCGACTCCGCGACGCTGCGGGAAGTGGAGGCGGCGGTGACGCCCAAGTAGGGCGGTGCCGGGACCCTGGCGCCCTCCTTTGCATTGTGCAATGCTTGCCGGGAGGAGGGCGCCGGTTCATGGCCGGACGCTGCTGCTGGGAGCTCGGCCCAGGCACGGTGACGCGGCTGTACACGGCAGGTCGGCCTCCGCTCGGAGCCCTCCTCACCAACACACTCCCCCCCGGCCCGGCGGCCCGCGAGGGCGCGTCCGGCCGGGCGGCCCGGCCCCGGCCCATGACGGGTCAGTGCGGTCCCGTGGACGACCACGGCGGTGACCGAACCCGCCTCGGCGCGCCCCCGGTGTTCGAACACCGGGGTTCCGGTACGGAATGCTCCGCAGCCCCACTGGGCCGGCTCACCATGCGTCAGGTTTCGGCCATGAAACGTCGGTTCACGGCAATAGTCGACGCCCGGACACCCCGCGGAAAACGTGCAACGCCCTGCACAATAGGCTCACTGTGCACGCCAATGGCCAAAGGTTGGGTAGAAACTAAACCGGTTGGTCTGTATCTTCAAGAACGAGCAAAGCGCTCTCTCGCCCGTCGTACACCGCGAGCGTCTTGGGGGGAATCATGACTACGAGCACGTTCCGAACCGAGGACCTTCGGAGCACCGCACCCATGGGTGACCATGACCGGGAGACCGCGCCGACTCCCTTGCCGCCCGCCTTCCGCTTTCCGTCCCTGACGACCACGGTGCCCAAGGAGTTCGTGCACCGGGCCGCCGTCGCCGAGGTCATGCTGACCGACTGGCGCCGCCGGGACGACACCCACTTCGACGTGACCGCGCAATGGCCCCGCGGGCACAGCTTCTTCGGCCCCATCGGCCGCCATCACGACCCGCTGCTCGCGGCGGAAACGATCCGTCAGATCGGTTCGCTGCTCGCCCATGCGGAATTCGGGGTTCCGTTCGGCCACCATTTCCTGATGTGGGACCTGGAATTCGCCGTGGAACCACGGGCCATCGAGGTCGGTGAGACGCCCGCGGCCCTGGAGATCGACGTCACCTGCACCGAGGTCAAGCGACGGGGCCGGGCGCTCGCGGGGCTGCGCTACGCGGCGGTGATCAGGCGGGACGGCCAGGTCGCCGTCACCGGGAGCGCCTCGTACGACTGCACCTCCCCGGCCGTCTACCGGCGGCTCCGGGCGGGCCGCGGCGAGGAGACCCGCCCGCCCCTCCCGCTCACCGCGCCCGTCTCGCCGCAGAGCGTCGGCCGCACCTCCCCGATGGACGTGGTCCTCTCCCCCACCGGTGAGGAACGCCGGTGGCAGCTGCGGGCGGACAGGCGCCACCATGTGCTCTTCGACCACCCGGTCGACCACATCCCCGGCATGGTCCTGATCGAGGCGGCCCGGCAGGCGGCGGTCGCGGTGACCGGGGCGTCCGGCATGCTGCCGCTCGCCATCACCAGCGCTTTCACGCGGTACGCCGAGTTCGACGCGCCCTGCCTGATCGAGGCCGCTCCGCTTCCCGGGCAGGGAACGGGCGGCACGGCGGTCCTGGTGACGGGCCGGCAGGACGGCGAACCGGTCTTCACCTCGACGGTGACGGCCTCCCGGCCAGTCTGAGGGCGTGGCCCGGGCGGCGCCCGCGAGGCACAATGCCGCATGCCCGCACCCGCCGGGGGCAGGTGCACAACGGGTGATACCGGGTGAACGGCCCGGTGTTCCGTGGGTTCCTTTCCGGCCACTCCGGTTGCCGTGGGAAACCATTCAGGCCCTCCGGCGAGTGAGGGCCTGTAAGATACAGACCCAGCGGTTTGTTTACGGGGGCGGACACTCCGTCCGAAGAGCCGGTGGAGGAGGCGAGAGTGGCGAAGCAGGACCGAGCCATCCGTACGCGTCAGACGATTCTGGCCGCGGCGGCGAAGGTGTTCGAACAGCGGGGGTACCAGGCGGCCACGATCTCCGAGATCCTCGGCACCGCCGGGGTCACCAAGGGCGCCCTGTACTTCCACTTCGAGTCCAAGGACGACCTGGCGCAGGGCGTACTCGCCGAGCAGGACCAGCGGATGGTGGTGCCCCGCCGGGCGTGCCGGACGCAGGAGCTGGTGGACGTGGTCATGCTGCACGCCCACCGCCTCCAGACCGACCCCATGGTGCGGGCCGGGGTGCGGCTGTCGCTGGACCAGCAGGCGCACGACCTCGACCGGTCGGGGCCGTTTTTGCGCTGGGGCCAGGTGATGGACAAGCTGCTGCACGACGCGCGCGACCGGGGCGAGCTGCTCCCCCATGTCATCCCCACCGAGACCGGCGAGGTGCTGGTGGGCAGCTTCGCCGGGGTCCAGGCGATGTCGCAGGCCGTCAGCGACTACCAGGACCTGCCCGACCGGGTGTGCGCGCTGCTGCGCCACGTCCTCCCGACGGTGGTCCTGTCCTCCGTGCTGGCGTCGATCGACCTCTCCCGTACGAGGGGGGCCCTGGTCCTCGCGGAGCTGGACGCCTCTCCCGAGACGGCCCTCTCCCCCGGCCTGCTGGACCGTCAGCCCGTCGCCTGACGCGCCCCGGGCCCACCGGCGCGCGACCGGCGCCACGGGCCCCGCGAGCCCTCCGGCGCTCGCTTAGCGCGGCTCGCCCGCCGGTCCCGTACCGCGTCCGAAGTACCGGTCCAGGACGTCGCCGAGCTTTCCGCCGCCGGCCGCCCAGCCGATGTACCCGTCGGGGCGCACGAGCAGCGCCTCGCCCGGCAGTCCCGGCGCGGGCTCGCAGCGGACCACGCGCAGCCGCCCGGCGTACGGACGGGCCGGGCCGGTGTGGCGCATGCCCTCGTCGCCCGCCACCAGCAGCAGCGGTCGGCCCTCCCGCAGCAGCCGGATCACGTCCGTGGGGCCGTCCTCCGTGTCGAGCGGGACGTTGCCGAGGAAGGTGCCCTCGCAGGACGACGGGGACATGTCGGGCAGCACGGTCTCCTGGGCGCTGATCATCGGCCCGAAGCAGTCGTCGCCCCGCCCGGAGGCGAACAGGTCGGTGAAGAGGTCCCGGAGCGGGTCGAGGGACGGGTCCGGGCGCATCAGGGCGACCTGGGCGCGGGTGTTGTCGATGACGCGGCGGGCGGCGGGGCGGCGCTCGGCGTCGTAGGTGTCGAGCAGCGGGTCGCCCGCGTCCCCGGCGGCGGCGAGGGCCAGTTTCCAGCCGAGGTTGGCCGCGTCGAGCAGTCCGGTGCTCAGCCCCTGGCCGCCGACCGGGAAGTGCACGTGCGCCGCGTCGCCGGCGAGGAACACCGGACCGGAGCGGTAGGTGCGGGCGAGCCGGGTGAAGTCGCTGAACCTGCTGAGCCACCGGGCGTCGGTCAGGGCGATGTCGTAGCCGGCGATGTACGACGCCTCCCGGCCGATCTCCTCCACGGTGGGCGGCCGGCCCCGGTCGGCGGGGGCGCCCGAGACGGGGCCGTCGCACGCGAGCGTGCGGAGGTGCGTGGTGCCGTCGGGCCCGTCCTTGGCGACGAGCCAGCCGCGCGGGGTGCGGTGCCAGCCCGGCGCGAGGGCCCCCGCCCGTTCGGTGCGGACCTGTCCCATGAGGGCGGTCACGGTCGCCGGCCAGGTGTCCGACTCGATCCCGGCCAGCCGCCGGACGGTGCTGCGGGCGCCGTCCGCCCCGACCGCGTACCGGGCGCGGAGGACCGTGGTGCCCTCCGGGCCGGACGCCTCGGCGCGTACCCCGTCGGCTTCGGTGACGAGGCCGGTCAGCTCCAGGCCGCGCAGGACGCGCGCTCCGGCGGCCCGGGCTCGGGCCTCCAGGAACCGTTCCAGGCCGGCCTGGGGCATCTTCAGGATGGGGACGGGTTCGCCGGGCGGGGCGGTAAGGGTGAGTCCGGTGATGCCGGCGAAGTGGAAGGGCATGCCGCCCGGCCCGGGGGCGGCGCCGGGGCCGTGGCCGTCCGCACCGTGGGCGGCGCCGGGGAGGAGGCCGCGCCGGGCCAGGGTCTGGACCGTGCGGGCGTGCAGGGTGGTGGCCTTGGGCCGCTCGGAGGTGGTCGTGCGGTGCTCGACGACCGCGACGGCGGTTCCCCGGGCGGCCAGTTCGGCGGCGAGCATCATCCCGACCGGGCCGCCGCCGACCACCAGGACCCGCGCCTCGACCCGCGCCGGATGTGTCATCCCCGAACTCCCCTCCACTGCCCGCCTCTTCGGCCCCCACGCGCGCGTGGGGCACCGTGACGCCCGAGTACGAAAGGATCATATGCGGGCGGGCTGGGCGCACCCCCGGCAGGTCCGCTCCTCCCCGGGGGTCTCGGCATAAAGTTGCCACGAGGGTAAGGTTCAGTCATGAGCGACGAACCGACAGGTCTGCGCGAGACCAAGAAGCGCGAGACCCGGCAGCTGATCTCCGACCGGGCGACCCGCCTCTTCATCGCCCAGGGCTTCGAGGCGACGACGATCGCCGAGATCGCCACCGCCGCCCGCGTGGCGAAGAAGACGGTGACCAACTACTTCCCGCGCAAGGAGGACATGGCCCTGGACCACCAGGACGCGTTCGCGGGGAGCCTCGCCGCGGCCGTGGCCGGCCGGGCGCCCGGGCAGTCCGCGCTCGCCGCCCTGCGCGAGGCGTTCGCGGCGGACGCCGCCGCCCGCAACCCCGTCGCCGGGTTCGCGGGCCCCGACTTCGCCCGCATGGTCCACGAGAGCCCGACCCTGTCCGCCCGGCTGCGGGCCCTGCACGACCGGCGCGAGGCCGCGCTGGCGGACGCCCTCGCCGACGCCACCGGCGCCCCGCCCGGCGACATCACCGCGCGCACCGCGGCGGCGCTCCTCGCGGCGGCGACCCGGGTCCTGTTCGACCGCGTCCAGGAGCTGACCCTCGCGGGGGCGCCGGGCGACGAGATCGCCCGTACCGTCTCCGCCGAGGCGGACCGCGCCTTCGCCCTGCTCGAACCCGCCCTCGGCGACTACGCCGTGGCGTGAGCGTCCCCGGCTGCCCGTGCGCCGGGCACCCCCGGCCGGGGCCGTGCGGCCACCGGCTGGGACGATGCCCCGGTCCCCCGCGCGACCGAGGAGCCGCACCATGACCGCCCGTCCCGCCCTGCTGTACGTGACCGACCTGGCGTACCCGGCCCGGGGGCGGCGCTACGGCGACGAGGACGTCTTCCTGTCCTCCCGGCTGCGCGCGGACTTCGACCTCGCCCTGTGCCACCCGCTCGACGCCGCCGCCCTGATGGACCGGTTCGACGCCGTCGTCGTCCGCAACAGCGGCCCGGTGATCCATTACCGGGAGGCGTACGGCGCCTTCCGCGAGCGGGCGGCGGCCCTGGGCACCCGGGTGTACAACCCGCTGACCGGCCGGGCCGACATGGCGGGCAAGCAGTACCTGCTGGACCTGACGGCGGCCGGGTTCCCCGTGGTGCCCACGGTCGACCGGGCCGAGGACCTGGAGCGGCTGCCCCGTGCCGAGCGGTACGCCGTCAAGCCGAAGGCCGGGGCGGACTCCATAGGGCTGCGCTTCGTGACCGGCGACGAGCTGCCCGGCCTCCTCCAGGGCGCCCCCTCCCCCGGCGGGCTGCTGGTCCAGCCGCGTGTCGACTTCCGCCACGAGGTGTCGTTCTTCTACGTGGACGACGCCTTCCAGTACGCCCTGTACGCGCCGGACCCGGACCGGCGCTGGGTGCTCGAACCGTACGCGCCGGCGCCCGCCGACCTCGCCTTCGCCCGGCGGTTCGTCGAGTGGAACACCCTGGACCACGGCATCCAGCGGGTGGACGCCTGCCGTACGGCGGACGGTGACCTCCTGCTGGTCGAACTGGAGGACCTGAACCCGTACTTGTCGCTGGACCGGGTCGGCGACGAGGTCCGCGACGGTTTCGTCGGCGCGGTGCGGGACTCGCTGCTCCGCTTCCTCGGCGCCCCGCGCCCGGGCGCGGGTCACCGCCGGCACCCCTGACGTCACCCGTCACGGTGGTCGGAGAGCGCGTCCCGGGCGCGGCCCGCCGCGCGCACGGCACGGTGTGGCCATGCGCCTTCGCCGGATCCTCCCGCCCGTCCTGCTCGCCGCCGTCCTGCTGACGACCTCCGCGTGCACCACCGTCCCGGGCGGCGCCGCCCCGGTCCGGCCGCCGAGCCCCTCCCCGGCCGGCGGCCGGCTCCCCACCCCCGTCGGGGAGCCGGCCCCCGCGCCGCGCCCCGCGCCGCCCCGTGAGGAACTCGCGCACACCGGGCCCTCGCCCGCCCGGGCCGGAGGCGGGGGCGCCGGAGCGGCGGCCGGCCGGCCGCGGCACGTCCCGCCACCCGGCACCCGTCCGCACCGGGCGCCACGGGCGGACGGCTCCTCCGGGCGGACGCACGCGCGCGTGGAGCGGCCCGCCGGACGGCCGGCCCCGCGCCGTACGGAACGGCCGCGTACGGCGCGCCCGGCGCCCGCCGCGCGGCGTCCGCTCCCCCGCCGGTCGGTCACCATGCGGGACCTGTGCCGTGCGTCGCACGGGGTGGCGGACCCGTCGATCGTGCGCCTGTGCCACCGGACGTACGGCTGAGGCGCCCGTACGCGCGCCCGGTTCAGTCCCCCGGCCGGTCCGGGGCGGCGAGGAGGCGGTGGGTCAGCGCCATCAGGCGCCGGCGGGCCTCCGGGTCGTACGCCTGGGCATGGGCGCGGGCGTCGGTGAACCGGTCGAAGTAGCGGCCCGTGGTGCCGTCGAGTCCGGGGTCGAGCAGCAGCCGCACGGTGGGGCGGACCCCCTCGTTCACGCCCACCGCGGGCGTGAGGCCGTAGGCGCGCACGCCCTCGGTGTCCATCAGGTGGGCGGGGTGGAGGGTGTTGACGGTGACGCCGGTGTCCTTCAGTTCGGCGGCCAGCTCGAAGGTCGCCATGATCATCGCCAGCTTGCTGCGGCAGTACGCCCGCAGGCCCTCGTAGTCCCGCTCCATCATCACGTCGTCGAAGTCGACCGCCTCCTGCCCCATCGAGGCGACGTTCACCACCCGGGCGGGGGCAGACGCGGTGAGGAGGGGCAGCAGGTCGCGGGTGAGGGCGTAGGGCGCGAGGTGGTTGACCGCGAAGCGCAGCTCGTGGCCCTGGCGGCTGACCTCCCTGCGCAGCGGCTCGGCGCCGCCGCCCGCGACGGCGTTGTTCACCAGGCCGTCGAGCCGGGGTTCGGCGGCGCGGACGCGGGCGGCGAGGTCGTGCACCTGGTCGAGGTCGGAGAGATCGGCCAGGTAGGTGCGGACGGCGGGGCGCGGGTCGCCGCCGGGGGCGGCGCTGCCGGTGGGGTCGTCCGGGGCGCACCGGGCCGCCTCGGCGGCCACGGCGTCGAGGCGGGCGCGGTCGCGGCCGTGCAGGAGGAGGTGGTGCCCGCGCCGGGCGAGGACGAGGGCGATGCCACGGCCCAGGCCCTGGGTCGCGCCGGTGATCAGGACGGTGCGTCGGTTCATGCCCTCACCTTGGCGGACGGGGCGGGTGGGGACGGGAGAGTGCGGTGAGCCTGGTGTTGGTACCACCAGGATGCGTCACAACGGCGTTGCGCCGCCCGGCCGGGATCGGCGAAGGTGTCCGGGTGAACGAGGAAACACATGACCGGAGCGGGCGGGCCGTCGGCCTGGTCCCGATCGACGACGACAACTGGCGGGCCGTGGCCGATGTGGCCCCCCGGGACGACCAGCGCGCCTTCGTCGCGGCGCTCGCCGCGCGCTATCTGCTGCTCTCGCTGCGCGGGGGTGTGTGGACGTCGCTGGGCATCACGGCGGACGACCGGGTCGTGGGCCATGTGATGTGGGCGTACGACGACGAGGGCGGGGCCTACTGGATCGGCGGCATGGTCGTCGACGCGGCCGAGCAGGGCAGGGGCGTGGCCGCGCCGGCGGTCCGCGCGCTGGTGCGGGAGCTGTCGCGGCGCCCGGACTGCACCCGGATCTGCCTGTCGTACCACCCGGACAACACGGTGGCGGCGGGCCTGTACGAGCGGCTGGGCTTCGTGCCCACCGGGGAGCGCGAGGACGACGAGCTGGTGGCGGAGTTGCGGGTGTCCCGTCCGGTGTGACCGGACGGAGCGGTGTTCCGGCCCGTCTGCTGTCGGCGAAGCGGCGCGGGCGGGCGGCGGACGGGGTGGTGCAATGGCCGCATGGAGACATTGGTACTGGGCGGAACGGCCTGGCTGGGGCGGGAGTTGTCGCGGCAGGCGGTCGCGCGCGGCCACCGGGTGACGTGCCTGGCCCGGGGCGAGAGCGGTGCGGTGGCGGACGGGGCGCGGCTGGTGGCCGCGGACCGGCGGGAGCCCGGCGCGTACGACGCGGTGTGCGACCGCGCGTGGGACGCGGTGTTCGAGGTGTCGTGGCAGCCGGGCTTCGTCCGGAGGGCGCTGCGCGCGCTCGGTGACCGGGCGGCGCACTGGACGTATGTGTCGTCGGTCAGCGCGTACGCCTCCCATGCCGCGCTCGGGGCCGGCGAGTCGGCTCCGCTGCTGGTGTCGACGGCCGAGGAGGAGGCCGACAGATCGTCGTACGGGGAGGCGAAGGTCGCCTGCGAGGAGGCGTCGGCCGGGGTGGTGGGCGACCGGCTGGTGATCGCGCGGGCCGGTCTCATCGGCGGCCCCGGCGACGGCTCGGGACGGTCGGGGTACTGGGTGGCCCGGGCGGCGCGCGATCCGCGGGGCGCGATGCTGGTTCCGGCGACGCCCGGGGCGCCGACCCAGGTGGTCGACGTGCGGGACCTGGCGTCGTGGCTGCTGGACATGGCGGAGGCGGGGCGGGTGGGGACGTACGACGCGGTGGGCCCGGTGGTGGAGTTCGGGGACTGGCTGCGGATGAGCCGCGCCGTGGGCGGGCACACCGGCCCGGTGGTCGCCGCCTCCTCGGAGTGGCTGTGCGCCCGGGGCGTGGCGCAGTTCATGGGCGCCGAGTCGCTGCCCCTGTGGATGGCGGAGCCGGGCTGGGAGGGCTGGTCCGCCCGGAGCGGGGCGGCGGCGCGGGCGGCGGGGCTGCGGCACCGGCCGCGTGCGGAGATGCTGGCCGACACCCTGCGCTGGGAGCGGGAGCAGGGCCTGGACCGGGAGCGCCGGGCGGGGCTGAGCGCCGCGCGGGAGCGGGCGTTGCTGGCCGAGCTGGGCTGACGGCCGGGCGGCGGGGCGTGGGGTGCCGGCTGCGTTTCGTACGCGCGGGAAGGGGAGCGCGCGGGGATCCGGGCAGGTGGTGCGGGGGTGTTGGCGGTGAGGCGTACGTGGCGCATGTCTCGTCGCCACGGCCCGAACGGACTTGCGTGCCCCCGTGGGTCGCGTGATGGGATGAGTCGATGCGACCCCCCACACGCATAGCGACGCATCGGCACAACCCGTACGACGAGCTGGCCGAACTGGCGGACCCGGAGCCGGACTTCGGATCCGTCGAGCCGCCCTCCCGCCGGCGGCCGACGCGCCTGGGCATCCCTTCGGACGACGACACGGACGAGGACTGGTCGCCGCCCGACCACCGGGGCAGGAGCCGGTTCGCCGCCGTTCCGGTCGTGGTGAAGCTCGCCGCCACCGCCGTGGTCGGCGCGGTGCTGTTCGTGGCCGGTGACCGGCTGGCGGTGGCGTACGCCGAGGAGAAGGCCGAGGAGCAGATCCAGCGGTCGCTGCGGCTGGCGGCCCGGCCCCAGGTCGACATCGCGGGGTTCCCGTTCGTCACCCAGGTGCTGGACAAGCGGATCCGTACGGTGAACGTCACCGTCCCCGACGTCGCGGCGGACCGGGTGTCGCTGGCCGAGGTGCACGCGACCGCCTCCGACATCCGTGTCGTGGGCGACCTCCCGTCCTCGGTGGAGGGGGCGGTCGTGGACCGCATGGAGGGGGACGTCCTGCTCTCCTTCGACGACCTGAACCGTGAACTGGGCGCCTCCCATGTGCGGTTCAGCAGCGCGGGCGGCGACGGCATCCACGTGCACGGCACTCTTCCGGTGGCGGGCCGCGAGGTGAGCCTGCGGGCGGAGGCGCACGTCCGGCGCGACGGGGACCGGGCGGTGGCCACGACGGTCGAGGACATGCGCCTGGACGTACCAGGGCTGTTCACCTACCGCCCCGGCGAGGACCCGGCCACGTCCGGGTTGCGCCTGCACCCGGAGGCCGCCCGGCGGATCGCCAGTGAGGCGGCCGACCTCAAGGCGCTGTTCGCGGTGCCCGCGATCGCCGAGCGCCTGGGCGTCCCGCGTGCGTCGATCGAGCGCGCGCTGCGGGACGAGGCGGAGCTGCGGCGGCTGACCGGCTCGCCGCTGGTCCTCAAGAAGCTCACCGAGGTCAACCTGGTGGACCTGGTGGCCGAGCACCCCTGGCTCCTGGAGAAGGCCGGCATCGACCCGGGTCTGATCGGCGCGCTGCTGAAGCTGCGTCCGCCGCAGCTCGCCGACCGCTTCTCGCTCTCCTTCGAACTGCCGAGATCCGCGGGCGACCTCCGGCTGCGCCGGGTCGCGGTGGACGGGTCGGGCATCCGGGTCGGCCTGACGGGCCAGGGCCTCGCCTTCGGCAGTACGGGTGCGCGCGCCTCCGCCCCCGCCGCGCCGGAGGGCCGCGGTGCCTCCGCCTCCGCTCCGGGGGCGGCGGCGCCCTGGGGCGGCCGGGGCTGAGCGCGGACGGTCACCGGGAGTCCGGTGCCCGGAGGGGTACGGCGGGTGGCCCGCCGGGGAACCGCGCGAGCGCCGAGCCGCCGCCCGAACACGCTGGATCCCGGCCGAACCAGGCCGGAAACCCGTCGTTCCGGCGGGGGTGTCCGACGGGCCTGTTATCTTGGCGTGACATCGTGAGCGTTACGCTCAGTCAGGTTTTGGGGGGCACTGCTGTGTTGCTTCATCGCGCCGGACGGGGGGCGCCGGACCGGGCGCCCGCAGGTCCCCGCGGGTCCGGGGGACGGATCAGGGCGGGGCGGAGATGACCGGGCGCCTCGCCCGCGGCCGGCTCGCGGACACCGTGCGTACGGCGGTGCGGCCCGTGGCCGGGCTCGCGGGCACCCTGCGGAGCACGGCCCGGCCGGTGGCCGCGCCCGGCCGGGGCAAGCGGCGCAAGCCACGGCCGGCCCGGCGCCTGCGGCGCCCCGACTACCCGCGGTCGGGCCGGGAGGGCTGGCGCCGGTGGGTGCCGTCCTGGCGCCAGACGCTGGGCTCGTTCCTGCTGGCCGTCGCGGCGCTCACGGGGATCGTCACCCTCGCGTACGCGCGCACCGAGATACCGGACGATCTCAACGGCTTCGCCACCCAGCAGGACAATGTCTACTACTGGGCGGACGGCACCCCGATGGCCCGCACCGGCTGGGTCAGGCGCCAGGAGATGCCGCTGGCCAAGATCCCGGAGCACGTCCGGTGGGCGGTGCTCGCCGCGGAGAACGCGAGCTTCTACTCCGACCCCGGCGTCTCGGTGAGCGGGGTGACCCGGGCCCTGTGGCGGACGGTCGGCGACGGCGACACCCAGGGCGGGTCCACCATCACCCAGCAGTACGTCAAGAACGTGTACCTGAGCCAGGACCGCTCCTTCTCCCGGAAGTTCACCGAGGTGCTCCTCGCGGTGAAGCTGGACCGGCACCACAGCAAGGACCAGATCCTGGAGGGGTACCTCAACACCAGCTGGTTCGGGCGCGGCACCTACGGCCTGCAGCGCGCGTCGCAGGCGTACTACGGCAAGGACGTCACCCAGCTCAACGCCAGTGAGGGCGCCTTCCTCGCGGCGCTGCTCAAGGGCGCCTCGCTGTACGACCCGGCCATCTCCCCCGCCAACCGCGAGCGGGCCGTGGAGCGGTGGTCCTGGACGCTGGACCGCATGGTCCAGATCGGCCGGCTCTCCCCCGAGGAGCGCGCCCGGTACGACACCTTCCCCGAGCCCCGGGAGCCCACCACCCCCAGCACCGTCGGCGGGCAGAACGGCTACCTGGTGGAGCTGGCCGAGACATACGCCAAGCGGGTCAGCCGCATCCCGGACTCGCAGTTCGACCTCGGCGGCTACCAGGTGTACACGACCTTCGACAAGCGCCGGACGACCGCCCTGACGAAGGCCGTGAACGACGCCCGCGCCTCGCTCGACCCGAAGAAGCGGGCAGAGGACCGGTTCGCCCGGTTCGGAGCCGCCACGGTCGCGCCCGACGGGCGCATCCTCGCGGTGCACGGCGGACCCGACTACCAGAAACAGGCGTTCAACGAGTCGAACGCGGCCACGGTCCCGGCCGGCACCGCGTTCACCCCCTTCGTCTACGCCGCCGCGCTGGAGCACGGCGTCCGGCTGGAGCGCGAGGGGCCGCGCACCCCCGTCACCCCCACGACCCCGTACGACGCGGACGACGGCGTCCCCCTCCGGACCCCGGAGGGCCCCTACTGGGACCGCGCGGGCAAGATGGTCAAGGGCACCAATCTGGACGGCCGTTCGCACGGCCGCATCGGTCTGGGGCGCGCCCTGGCCGAGTCGGCCGACGCGCCCTTCCTCCAGCTCGGGATGGACGTGGGCCTGGACCGGGTGCGCGGCACCGCCCTGTCGGCCGGTCTGCTGGCCTCCAGCCTCGGCCCGCCGGTGCCCGGCTTCGCCCTGGGCAACTCCACACCCAGTGCCATCCGCATGGCCGGCGCGTACAGCACCTTCGCGGGCGACGGCACGCACACCGAGCCCTATTCGGTACGGCGCATCACCCACCGGGGAGAGCCGGTGCCGCTGGCGGCGCCGCGCTCCGCGCGCGCCATGAGCGCCGAGGTGGCCGGCCAGGTCACCGAGGCGCTGTCGAGGACACCGGAGGCGCGCGACATGAGCGGCGGTGACTCCGGAGACGCGGGCGGCGCGGGCGGCACCGGCACGGACGGTTCCGGCGCGGGGCCGGGGGCGGTCGCCGGGAAGACCGGGGGCACCGAGGACGACACGGCACGCTGGTTCGCCGGATACACGGACAGCGCGGCGACGGCCGTCGTCGTCTACCGCATGGACCTCGCCACGAGCCTGGCGCCCCTGCCCCTCAAGGACCTCGGCGGCGGGGCCGCGGCCGGACCGGCCGCGATATGGAAGCAGTACGCGCGGGCCGTGCGGGACACGCCGGACCGCGCCGGGAGCGATCGGGGGACCACACGATGATCCGGAGCAGCACGGCGGTGCGGCGGCTGCGGGAGCGCGCCACCCGGCGCGGTGTCGCCATCGGGGTGGCCGCGGTCGTCCTGGTGACGGGCGGGAGCCTCGTCCCGCTGGTGACGGGCGGGTCGGGGGACGACGCCCCGGTGGCGTCGGCGGATCGTTCGTCCGCCCCGGCGCCACGGCCCCCGGCGGGGCAGAAGGGCGCCGGCGGCAAGAAGGGCGCGGCGGACGAGAAGTGGGACGGCCGGGTCCGGGTGCTGGGCGACGGGTCGACGTCGTACACCGGGCCGCAGCCCGGTCAGCTCAAGCCCACGCGGCTCAAGCCGGGCCAGCGGCCACCGCAGTTCGTCGTCTTCTCCTGGGACGGCGCGCTGGAGGGCGACGACCATCTCTTCTCCCGCTTCCGCCGCGTGGCGAAGGAGAGCGGCGCCCATATGACCTTCTTCCTCACCGGTATCTACCTGCTGCCGAAGGACAAGAAGGACCTGTACCGGCCGCCCCTGCACGACAAGGGCGCGGCGGCCATCTCGTACCCCACGCGCGAGCACATCCGCACCACGCTGGACCAGCTCGGCAAGGCGTGGAAGGAGGGCCACGAGATCGGGTCGCACTTCAACGGCCACTTCTGCGGCGCCAAGGGGGGAGGTGACTGGTCGACCCAGGAGTGGACCAGTGAGATCGACCAGTTCTACTCCTTCGTACAGAACTGGAAGACCAACACCGGGTTCACCGACCTCGACCCGCTGCCCTTCGACCCCACCCGCGAGGTGGCCGGCGGACGGGCGCCCTGCCTGGAGGGGCAGAAGACCCTCATACCGGCGACCAAGCCCTTCGGGTGGCGTTATGACGCCAGTTCCGCCGGCAACTTCCAGACATGGCCGTCGAAGAAGGACGGGGTGTGGGACCTGCCGCTCCAGATGGTGCCGTTCCCGGGCAAGGACTTCCAGGTGCTGTCCATGGACTTCAACTTCCTCTACAACCAGTCGGAGGGCCGGACCGACGGGGACCCGGCGATGCACGCCACCTGGCGCAAGCAGGCCCGGGACGCCTACCTCGCCGGATTCCAGCGGGTCTACCACGGCAGCCGCGCCCCCATGTTCATCGGGAACCACTTCGAGGACTGGAACGGCGGCATCTACATGGACGCCGTGGAGGACGTGATGCGGGACGTCTGCCGGCGCGACGAGGTGCGGTGCGTGTCGTTCCGCGAGCTGACCGACTGGCTGGACGCCCAGGACCCCGAGCTGCTGGCGCAGTGGCGCACTCTCGACCCCGCGCAACCGGCCGGATGGTCGTCGATGCTGCCGGACTGACCCGTGGCGTCCACCCGGGATTCGGCCGGGCCTCCTACGATGTCCGCGGACGAGGGGAGGACCCATGGGGGTCGGGTGGCACGGCGGCGAGCGCGCCGAGCGCGAGCAGCGGTGGTCGGCGAGGCTGTCCCTGGCGTCGGTGACGCTGGCGGCGCTGCTGCCGCTGCTGTTCGGCGGCACCGGCGGCGTGCTGCTGCTCCTGGTGGGCGCGCTGGGCGCGGCGGTAACCGTGTCCGCCGTCTGGTGGACGCTGACCCGGCGCGGTGCGGCCCGTGCGGCGGCCGTGGCGCTGGCGGCGGCCGCGCCGGTGGCGGTGGTCGTGATGTTCGCCGTCGCCAACCTGCTGTGGGTGGTGCTGCTGTCGCTGGCGCTGTGGGTGCTGGCCGTCTGGGCGGGGCGGTACGCGCTGCGCAGTACGGGGCTGCGTCCCGTGCGGGTGAAGGAGCACCGTACGGCGCCGCCCCTGCGGCCCTTCCTGGTGATGAACCCGCACTCGGGCGGCGGCAAGGTGGAGCGGTTCGGCCTCAAGGAGAAGGCCGAGCGGCTCGGGGCGCGGGTCGCGCTGCTGGACCCGGCGAGCCCGGAGGACGTCACCGAGCTGGCCCGGCGGGCGGTGGCCGAGGGCGCCGACCTGCTGGGCGTGGCCGGGGGCGACGGCACGCAGGCGCTGGTGGCGGCGGTGGCGGCCGAGCACGGCCTGCCGTTCCTGGTGATCTCGGCGGGCACCCGCAACCACTTCGCCATGGACCTGGGCCTCGACCGGGACGACCCGGCCACCTGTCTGGACGCCCTGACCGACGGGGTCGAGCTCCATGTGGACCTGGGCTTCGCGGGCGGTCACCCCTTCGTCAACAACGTCTCCTTCGGGGTGTACGGCACCGTCGTGCAGAGCCCCGCCTACCGGGACGACAAGGTGGGCACGGCGCTCGACCTGCTGCCGGAGCTGCTCACCCGGCAGAGCGGGCCCCGGCTCACCGCCCGGGCCGGGGGCACGACGCTCGCCGACCCCCAGGCGATCCTGGTGAGCAACAACCCCTACCGGCGGGACGACCCGGCCGTGCTGGGCCGCCGGGTGCGGCTCGACTCCGGGACGCTGGGCGTCCTGGGGCTCCGGGTGGACAGCGCGGCGGAGGCGGCGGCGCTCCTGCTGGACCCGGAGGCGAGCGGCCTGTCGGTGCTGACGGCACGGGAAGTGGTCGTCGACGCCGACCACCCGACCGTGGACGCGGGCATCGACGGCGAGGCGTTCGTCCTGCCCGTGCCGGTCCACTGCCGGATCGCGCCGAGGGCGCTGCGTGTCCGGGTGCCGAGGCTGCGGCCGGGCGTGCCGCAGCCGCGGCCCCCGTTCGACTGGCGCCGCGTGCGCAAGCTCGCCGCCGCGGTGGGCCGCACGGCCGCACCCCGCCGTCCGGGCGCGCGCTGGTAGCCGCGGTCGCGGGCCCACGGCCGTGCCGGGCCCGCGGCCGTGCACCGGCCCACGGCCTCAGGGGCGCGGCACGGCCGGCCGGGTCGTGCGCCGCCCGGCGTACCGGAAGCGGTTGCGGTACTCGGTGGGCGTGGTGTCGAGCTGCCGGCGGAAGGCGCGGACGAGCGTGTCGGTGGTGGCGAAGCCGCACGCCGACGCGACGCGGTCCAGGGTGTCGTCGGTGGTCTCGAGCCGGTTGCGGGCGGCCTCCACCCGGGCGGACTCGATGTAGGCGGCCGGAGTGGTGCCCAGTTCGGTCTTGAAGATCCTGGTGAGCTGCCGCTCACCGACATGGGCGTGCGCGGCGAGCCCGGCGACGGTGAGGCGCCCGGCGAGGTGCTCGGCGATGTGGTGGCGCAGGCCGTCCATCCGCCGGGTGGTCGACACCGGTTCGATGGGCACGCTGAACTGGCTCTGCCCGCCGGGCCGTTTCAGGTACATCACCAGTTGGCGCGCGACCCGCAGGGCGGTGGCCTCGCCGAAGTCCTCGGCCACCAGCGCCAGCGAGAGGTCGAGGCAGGCGGTGATGCCCGCCCCGGTCCACACGTCGCGGTCGCGGATGAAGATGGGGTCGGCGTCGACCTCCACCGAGGGGTGGTCGGCCGCGAGCTGCTGCGCGGTGGACCAGTGGGTGGTGACCCGCCTGCCGTCGAGCAGCCCGGCGGCGGCGAGCAGATGCGCTCCCACGCAGACGGACGCCAGGCGCCGCGCCCGGCCGGCCAGCAGCTTCACCCAGTGGACCACCGAGGGGTCGGTGAGGGCGCGGACCCGGCGCTGGTCGTCCAGCTCGACGGAGCCGGGAACGAGGAGCGTGTCGATGGCGCGGCCGGCGACCTCGTCGAAGGTGGTGTCGGGCAGGACGCGGACGCCGGCGCCGGTGGTGACGGGGTCCATGGTCGCCGCGGCGAGGAGGACACGGTAGCCGCCGGCGCCGTCCCGCTCGCGCCGCAGCAGCGCGAACACCTCGGGCGGCCCGGTGACGTCCAGCAGGTCGACGCCGTCGAAGAGCAGGACGACGACGAGCCGTTCGGCGGGGCCGCCGGTCTCCGCCGCCACGTCATGCCCGCGGTCACCGCCACGGCCGGCGCCGTCACGGCCGATGCCACGGTCGGCGCTGCTGCCACTGCCACTGCCACTGCCACTGCCACTGCCACTGCCCATGGTGCGGGCTCCCCCGATGTCGGTATCTGCAAGTTGGACGTCATTGCCGCCACAACAGGCGGATCGTAGCGTGGGAAGCGCCCTCACCGGAGGGCCCAACTCCCCTCTCCCCCGTGAACGAAGGTGCAGCCATGCCCACGACCACCCTGCGCGAACTCAACGGCTTCGACCGGACCCCGGCGTCCCTCGGCACCGCCACACTGGTCCTGGTCGACTACCAGAACACCTACACCCGCGGGGTGATGGAGCTGTCGGGGTGGCAGGCCGCCCTCGACGCGGCGTCCGCCCTCCTCGGCCGGGCGCGCGCGGCCGGTGCGCCGGTGATCCATGTGATCAACGACGGCGGCGAGGGAACCCCGTACGACATCCGGGCCGAGATCGGGCGGATCCACCCGCTCGTGGCCCCGGCCGGGGGCGAGCCGGTGGTCGTGAAGACCGTCCCCGACGCCTTCGTGGGCACCGACCTGGGGGACCGGGTGGACGCCACCGGGCGGAAGGACGTCGTCGTCGCCGGCTTCATGACCCACATGTGCGTGGCCGCCACGGCGGCGGGGGCGTTCTTGCGGGGCAACCGGGTCACCGTGGTCGCCGACGCGTGCGCCACCCGCCCGCTGGAGACGTCCGTCGCCGGTGTGACCGCGGAGCAACTGCACCACGGCGCGCTCGCGACGGTCCAGGACCTGTACGGCGAGGTGGTGGCCTCCGGGGCGGTCCTGAACTGACCGTAGGAAGGTGCTGGTGAGGGGCACGGCAGCGGAACAAACGGCGAGCACCAGCCAAACGGAAACGGAATTCCATTACCGTTGACCGGAATTGTGGCTTGCTTCCGGCCATCCGGCGCGGGATACCACCACCATGACGGACACCCCCGCGAACCCCGCGACCCCCGCGCCGAACCGCCGTACCGTACTCGCCGGCCTGGGCGGCATCCCCCTCGCCCTGGGCGCCGCCGCCCCGGCAGGCCATGGGCCCAGACCCGCCACGGCCCCCGGCGACACCGCGAGAGGCAGCCGGCGGGCCCCGGCCACCACCCTGCTGCGCGGGGCCGAACTGCTCCTCACCATGGACCCGTCCGTGGGCGACGGTCCCCTGGGCACCCTCCACCGCGCCGACATCCTGATGCGGCACGGCCGGATCGCCGCCGTGGGGCGGCGGCTCCCCGCGGCACCCGGCACCCGGGTGGTGGACGTGAGCGGCCGGATCGTGCTGCCCGGGTTCGTGGACATCCACAACCACCTCTGGCAGTCGAGCATCCGCGGCGGTTGCAGCGGCCAGGACCTGTACGGCTGGCTGGCCGCCTGCAACCGCACCACCCTCGCCCGCATCGCCGCCCGGGACATGTACCGCTTCGTCCGCCTCGCCGCCCTCGACGCGCTCCAGGCCGGTGTCACCACGGTCGTCGACTGGGTCCACCCCATCCCGTACGAGACGGGTGCGCACTACGTGCGGGCGCTGGCCGACAGCGGGATCCGCTTCGTGTACGCGATGATGCCGCCGGCGTCCGGCACCGGGCCCGCCGGCCGCGACGGCCCGGCCGGCCATGTCACCCGCGTCAAGCGGGACCTGCTCGACCCCCTGCCGCTGGCCTCCCTCCAGATCGCCGCGCACGCGGGGATGGCCACCGTGGACACACTGCGCCAGTACGGCGCCCTCGCCCGGGACCTCGGGGTGATGCTCAACTCCCATGTGCTGGAACACCGGGGCGACCGCGCGGACGACCCGATCCGCGCGCTGCGCCTCGCGGGCGCGCTGGGCCCCGGCCTGCTGATGAACCACGCCATCCACCTCACCGACGACGAGATCGCCCTCGTCGCCGAGCACGAGGTGCGCGTGGCCCACTGCCCGTTGAGCAACATGCGCCTGGCCTCCGGCATCATCCGCCTCCCCGCGCTGCACGCCCGCGGTGTGCGGACCGGGCTCGGACACGACGGGGGAACCAACGACACCTCCGACATGTTCGGCGTGATGAAGGCCGCCGTGGGACTCCAGCGGGCCCTGCACCAGGACCCCGCGGTGCACCCCACGATCCCGGACGTGCTGCGCATGGCGACCCTCGGCGGCGCCGAGTGCGTGGGCCTGGCCGACCGCGTCGGATCCCTGACCCCGGGCAAGCGCGCCGATGTGGTGGTCCTCGACCCGGGCACACTCAACTTCGCACCGCGCATCGACTGGACCAGCCAGATCGTCCTCAACGGCCAGCCGCCCAACGTCAGCCACGTCTTCGTGGACGGCCACCTGCGCAAGGCCGACGGCCGGCTCGTGGACACGGACACCGACGCCGTCGTACGCGAGGCCGAGGACGCCGCCGACCGCGTACGCGACATCCTCTGACACAACAGCGTTGTGAAGGACGGCCGTTGATTGGCGAATGCACACGGACGAGTGGTGGTGGCGGTGTTGGCACCTCTCGTACGCACACTCGTATGTTTGCTTGGCACAACGCAACAGCCGTACGCTGCAACACGGTGTTCCCATCCTTCACAACGCCACGCACCCCCGCAGGAGGACACATGGCCTTCCCCGCCGCCTCAGCCGGCACCATCGAAGCGACCACCGCGCTGTTGAGGGAGGAACTCCCCCGGCTCGAACAGCACCAGCAGTCCCTGGAGAAGGACCTCGCGGCCGTCACCGAGCGACTGGAGTCGGTCCGCAGCGCACTGGCCGCGCTGCAGTCGCTGTCCACGTCGTCGCTGCCGGCGCAGCGCACCGAAGACACCACCGACGCCACCGCCCAACTCCCCGTAGCGGAACCGGCCGAGGAGCAGGACGCGGACCGGCAGGCGGAGGAGAAGTCCGGGGAGGCGGCGGAGTCCCGGCCGGCCGCCGAGGAGGCCGTCCCGGCGCAGCGCTCCCGTCGTACCGCGTCCGCGAGCGGGCGCAAGAGCGCGGCCAGGAAGCCCGCGAAGAAGACCACCCGCCCGGCCAGGGCCGCGTCCACCAGGACCACGTCCACCACCAAGCAGGCCGCCAAGCCGGCGACCAAGCCTGCGGCCAAGGCGCCGGCCAAGGCGACCGACAAGCAGGGGACGAAGGCAGCGGCCGAGCCCGCCGCCGGCACGACGGCCGAGGCCAAGACGGCGGCCGAGACCACCACCGGCACGGCCGCCACCACGTCCCCCGCCGAGCAGCCCGCAACCCGGAAGTCCGCGCCCAAGAAGGCGGCGACGAAGAAGACAACGGCAAAGAAGGCAACGGCGAAGGCCGGTGCGCGGAAGGCCGCGGCCAAGAAGCCGGCCGCCAGGACCTCCGCGGCGGAGAAGTCCGCGACGTCCGGCGCCGCGTCCGCCTCCGGGGCCGACGGCAACAGCGGCCTGACCGAGCAGGTCGCCGCCATCCTCGCCCGCAGCGGTGACACCCCCGTCCGCGCGCGTGACGTCGCCAAGGAGCTCGGGCGCGACGCGACCGCCGGTGCCGTCAACACCGTGCGCAGCACGCTCGACCGGCTGGTGGCCACCTCCCGTGCCCGCCGTGCGGGCCGGGGCCTGTACCAGGCGCCCGCGAGCTGAGACCGGCCCGGCGGGCGCAGGTCCCGTCCCGGCTCGCCCGCCGCGGCGGCCGGGGCGGGACCTGCGCCCGCACGGCGCCCCGGCCGGGCGGGCGTCCATCGCGTACGCTCGGTGAATGGCGAAGTACTTCAATGTGCACCCCGACAACCCCCAGCGGCGCACGATCAGCAGCGTGGTCGACCTCATCCGCTCCGGCGCCCTCGTCGCCTACCCGACGGACTCCTGTTTCGCCCTGGGCTGTCAGCTCGGCAACCGGGACGGCATCGGCCGGATCAAGTCGATCCGCAACCTGGACGACCGGCACCACTTCACCCTGGTGTGCGAGAACTTCGCACAGCTGGGCCAGTTCACGCACATCGACAACGATGTGTTCCGTGCGATCAAGGCGTCGACCCCGGGCAGCTACACCTTCATCCTGCCCGCCACGAAGGAGGTGCCGCGCCAGCTGCTGCACCCGAAGAAGAAGACCGTGGGGGTGAGGATCCCCGACCACGGGGTCGCGCAAGCGCTGCTCGCGGAGCTGGGCGAGCCGCTGCTGTCCAGCACGCTGCTGCTGCCGGACGAGGAGGAGCCCCTGACGCAGGGGTGGGAGATCAAGGAGCGCCTCGACCACGAGGTGGACGCGGTGGTCGACTCGGGCGACTGCGGCACCGAGCCGACCACGGTCATCGACTTCTCGAGCGGCGAGGCGGAGATCGTACGCCGGGGGGCGGGCGACACCTCCCGGTTCGAGTAGCCGCCCGCCGGGCCCGCCCGGGAAGGGACCGGCCCGGGAAGGAAGCCGCCCAGGCACGGGCCGGCCCGGGAAAGGAGCGGCCCGGGCCGGGCGTGACGGGCCGTCAGCCGATGGGCAGGAAGGCCAGCACCGGGGCGACCGGCTCGATGAGCTGCCGCGCCTCGCCGAGGCGCTGGAGCCCGTCGAGCCCGCCGAACTGCTCGGTCACCGTGGGGACCTTGTCACGGTGCTCGGGGGCGACGCCGATCGAGGCGAGGTCGTCGACCCGGCTGAGCACGGACGGGCCCTGGGGGCCGGGGGCGGGCACGATGGCCGCGCTCGCGGCGGGGGCCGACAGGACGGAGGCCCCGGCGGCACCGGCGGCCAGGGCGAGGGTGGCGAGAATGCGCTGAGATGTGGTCATAGCCAGACCAACGCCCCGATCCACCATCAGTCACGCCCGGACCCGCACCCCGCCTCGTCAGGTGACCAGGGCGACCAGCAGGGCGACGTCGTCGTGGTTGCCGCTGTTGCGCAGTTCGCGCAGCAGACGGTCGCAGGTGTCCTCCAGGGTCGCGTCGGGGGTGCGGAGCAGGTCGAGCAGCTGGTCGAGCCGGACGTCGATGTCCTGGTCGCGGGTCTCGACCAGCCCGTCGGTGTAGAGCACCAGCCGGTCGCCGGGTGCGAGTTCCGCGGCCACGGCACGGAAGGGGACGCCGCCCACACCGAGGGGCGGGCCGGTGGGGAGGTCGAGCAGCCGGGGGCCCTCGCCCGCGCGGATCAGCACGGGGGGCGGGTGGCCCGCGGTGGAGACGCAGCACTGGGCGCGGTGGGGGTCGTAGATGACGTGGACGCAGGTGGCGAGCGAAGGGTCCAGTCCGGCGGTGATCTCGTCGAGATGGTGCAGGACCTCGGCCGGTCCGAGCGGCAGCCGGGAGAGGGTCTGGGTGGCGGTGCGCAGCCGGCCCATGGTGGTGGCGGAGTGGATGCCGCTGCCCATCACGTCGCCCACGACCAGGGCGGTGCGGCCGTCGTCCATGGGGATGACGTCGAACCAGTCGCCGCCCACCTCGCTGCCCACTCCGGCCGGCTGGTAGCGGGAGGCCACGTCCAGGCCGACCAGGTGGCGGGGCGGCTCGGGGAGCAGGCTGCGCTGGAGGGTGAGCGCCGTCTCGCGCTGGCGGCGGAACAGCCGGGCGTTGTCGATGCAGACGGCGGCCCGGGCGGCCAGTTCGCTGGCGAGCAGGGCGTCGTCCTCGGTGAACGGGAACGGGTTGCGGCCGCGTTTGAGGTCGAGTGCGCCCAGCACCTCGCCGCGGGCGATCAGGGGGACGGCGAGGTAGGAGTGGATGC
This sequence comes from Streptomyces sp. NPDC015131, assembly GCF_043079975.1. Classification (NCBI taxonomy): domain Bacteria; kingdom Bacillati; phylum Actinomycetota; class Actinomycetes; order Kitasatosporales; family Streptomycetaceae; genus Streptomyces; species Streptomyces sp. NPDC015131. The sequence goes on from NZ_JBIBVB010000004.1 coordinate 154,792, forward strand.
CGGCGCGGGCGAGGAGCTCGGTGGCGTGCTCGTCGCGGGCGATGCGGGGCAGGGAGTCGGCGTCGACCTCGGGGACCAGCACCGGCCGGGCGGTGCGCACACAGCGGGTGACCAGGCGGTCGGCGCCGTAGTGGGCGGGTTCGCCGGGCGGGTCGGCGGCGTCGACGGCGACGGTGGGGTAGGCGGCGGCGACGGCCAGCGCCCGGATGACCGCGGGCCCGTCGGCGGCGATGCGGGCGGGGCGGCCCTCGAGCACGGTGTCGAGGACGTCGACGGCGGCGATGTCGGCGAGCGCGGGCACGGCGACGTCGGCCAGTTCGCGGGCGGTCTGTTCGAGGTCGAGGGTGGTGCCGATGCGTACGGAGGCGTCGGCGACCAGCGCGAGGCGGTCGCGGGCGCGTTCGGCCTCGGTCGCGGACAGGTAGCGGTCGGTGACGTCGACCACCGAGGCGGCCAGTCCCAGGACCCGGCCGGCCACGTCCTCCAGCCGGTACAGGGAGACCGACCAGGCGTGGTCGTTGCCGGGGTCGGCCGGGGTGCGGCCCACCATCTGCCGGTCCAGCAGCGGCTTTCCGCTGACCAGGACGGTACGCATGGCCTCCTCGACCGCCTCGGCGTCCACGAAGGGGAGCACCTCGGCGACCCGCCGGCCCTTGTGCCGCTCGGCGCTGAGTCCGTCGATCCGTTCCAGTGCCGCGTTGACCCCGACGCACCGCAGGTCCGTGCCGACGACGGCGAGGCCGATCGGTGACTGGTCCACGAGCCGAACCGACAGCGCGAGGTCGCGTTCGACCCGGCGCAGGGCGGCCTGGTCGGTGGCGAGCCCGAGGGCGTAGTAGTCGCCCCGGTCGTCCAGGAGGCGCATGTTGCGGAACTCCAGGACGCGCCGGGTGCCGTCCTTGCGGCGTACGGGGAACTCGCCCGACCACGCGTCGCCGCTGCTCATCACCTGCTCGAACAGGCGCACCACCCGTTCGTGGTGCTCCTCGGCGACGAGGAGGTTCGCGGCGTGCCGTCCCAGGGCCTCCTCGGCGGTGTAGCCCAGCAGGGCCTCGGCCTGCGGGCTCCACAGCACGATGCGCCCCTCGGCGTCCAGCACCACGGCCGCGACCCCGAGGACGTCGAGCAGCCCTTCGGCGGACGAGGCCCCGGCCACCGGGGCCCCCACGGCCCCGGGTGCCGCCGTGCCCGCGTCCGCCCCCGGTGCGGCCGTGCCCGCGTCCGCGCCCGTGTCGGGGTCCCGCGCGGCCGGGCCCGTGCCCGCGCCCGCCCCGCCCGCGTCCGCCGCGCCGCCCGCGCCACGGCCGGCCGGGGGCCCCTGTCCGCCGCCCATGACCGCTCCTTCCCGTGCTGCCACCGTGCCTCGTTCCCGGCGCGCGCGCACGCCGGTGACCGAGGCGGCTGGTGCGGCGGGTACCACCGGCCCCGCGCCCGAATCCGGCCCCCGCGCACCGGCTCGGGACGCGGGGGCACCGAGCCGTGGAGCACCGGCTCACGAAACGGGGCCCCGAGCCGTGGACCCGTCGCGTTCACGCGGGGCACACCGGCCGTAGGCCGCAGGGTCACCGGGTGGCTCCAGGATCTCCCTGACTTGCCATGCTCCCGACATGCACCCCCTCCGTATCCCGATGTCCCGCCCACCGACAGCAAGGGGTTCCCCACGTGTTCAGGCACTGTCCCGTCCGGCCGGCCGCCCTGCTCCTGACGACGGCGCTGCTGGCGCTCACCGCCGCGGCGCCCGCCGGGGCGGTCCCGGCCGGCCCGTCCGGGCCGCTGCCCGGCATCGCGCCGCGCGCGGAGACGGCCACGCTGTACGACGACGAGGCGGGCGGCGCCGCCGACGCCGACGACCCGGCGATCTGGCGCGACGCCGCCCGGCCGGACCGCAGCCTGGTCATCGCCACCGCGAAGGAGGGCGGCCTGCGGGTGTACGACCTCGACGCCCGGCAGGTGCAGGCGGTCCCCGCTCCCCCGGCCGCCCGCCCGGGCGACGCCCCGGGCCGGTTCAACAACGTGGACCTGGTCCACGGTGTGCGCCTGCCTGCCGGGCGCGCGGACATCGCGGTGACCACGGACCGGGGCCACGACCGGCTCCGCTTCCACCGCATCGTGCCCGGCCGCCCCGGCGGGCCGCTGGCCGACGTCACCGACCCGGCCGTCCCGCCGGTGTTCTCGGCGGACCAGGACGAGATCAACGCCCAGCACACCGCGTACGGACTGGCCACCTGGCGCGACGCCGCCTCCGGCCGCTCGTACGCCCTGGTCAGCCGCCGGGGCCGGACCACCGTGGCCCTGCTGGAGCTGCTCCCCACCGCCGCCGGCACCCTCACCTACCGCACGGTGCGAAGCATCGACCTGCCCTCGTCCTTCCGGCTGCCGGACGGCACCGCGTGGTCGCCGTGCGGCGAGCCGGACGAGCTTCCGCAGGTGGAGGGGATGGTCGTCGACCCGGCGAACGGCATGCTCTACGCCGGGCAGGAGGACGTCGGCATCTGGCGCGTGCGCGCGGACCTGACCGGCGCCGCGCCCCGGCTCGTGGACCGCGTCCGCGAGTACGGTGTGCCCGCGGCGTACGACGAGGCCACCGAGGAGTGCGTCCCCGGCGCCGACCCGGGCTTCGGCGGCTCGCGCCTGGCGGCCGACGTCGAGGGCCTGACGCTGATCCCGCAGGGCCGGGGCGACGGGTATCTGCTGGCGTCCAGCCAGGGCGACGACACCTTCGCCCTGTACGACCGCGAGGTGGCGGAGGCCCATGAGTACGAGGGCGGCTTCCGCGTCGTCGCCGGGCCCGGCGGCCGGGTGGACGGCTCCGAGGAGTGCGACGGCGCCGCCGCGCTGAACGCCCCGCTGGGCCGGAAGTACCCGCGCGGCCTGCTCGTCGTGCAGGACGGCCACGACACCCCGGCGGAGGACGGCCGCGAGGCCACCAACTTCGCGTTCGTGGACCTGGGCGAGGTGCTGGACCGCGTCGACAGGTAGCCCCGGGCCCCCCGGCGGGGGCAGCGGCGGGGGCACCGGCAAACGGGTGAATGCGGCATACGTCGGCATCGGCGCGGCCGTTGGGCAGGCCGAGTCCCCCGAACAGCGGGCGCGTCCCCGGTCTCCGGGCCTCCGGGGCCCGCGGGACGGCCCGACCGACAGCAAGGAACGCACCATGATCAAGAAGGTTCTGGCCACCGCCGGTGTCGCCGCCGCCGTCCTCGGGGTCTCGGCCCCCCTGGCGTCGGCGAACGGCGACCGCGAGGTGCACACGCAGAACGGCAACTTCTCGACGCAGTCGTACGGCAACACCGGCAGCCCGGAGCCGCAGGGCGCGGGCCGGGCGCTGACCGGTGACGACCTGCGCCCCCTGGACGGTCTGCGGCGGTAACGGCGCGTTACGCTGACGCCCGCGACAGACCCGCGCCGGGCCCGCCGGGACCCGGCCGGGTGAGGGCGGGCGGGACGGACGGTCATGGCAGCGTGGCGGGCACAGGCGCCGGTGGTGGCCGCCGTGGCACTGGGCGGCGCCGCCGGCGCCTCGGCGCGGCACGGAGCGGCGCTGCTGTGGCCGACGCCGGCCGGCGGCTTCCCGTGGACGACCCTGTGGGTGAACGTCACCGGGTGCGCCCTCATCGGTGTGCTGATGGTGGTCACCGACGGCGTGCGGAGGGCCCACCGGCTGGTGCGGCCGTTCTTCGGCACCGGGGTGCTCGGGGGGTTCACCACCTTCTCGGCGTACACGGTCGACGTACGGACCCTGCTGGCGGGCGGCCGGGCCGGGGCGGGCCTCGCCTGCCTGGTGCTCACGCCGCTGCTGGCGCTGGCCGCGGCCGGGGCGTCGGTGTGGCTCACGCGCCGGGCCGTCGCGGGGAGGTGGCCGCGGTGACCTGGCTGTGGGTGGCCGTGGGGGCCGCGGTGGGGGCGCCCCTGCGGTATCTGACCGACCGGGCCGTCTCGCTCCGGCGCCGCTCGGCCTTCCCCTGGGGGACGTTCACGGCCAATGTCGCCGGGTGCCTGGTGCTGGGCGTGCTGACGGGGGCGGTCGTGGCGGGGGCGGCCTCGTCGCCGGTGCGGCTGCTGGTGGGGACGGGCCTGTGCGGGGCGCTGACCACCTACTCGACCTTCTCGTACGAGACGCTGCGGCTGATCGAGGGCGGCGCGTCGCGCACGGCGCTGCTGAACGTGGTGGGCAGCACGGCCGCCGGCCTGGGCGCGGTGTGCGCGGGTGCCGCGCTGGCGGAGGCCCTCTGGGCCTGAAGGGTGTGCGGGCGTGACCGGCGCGGGCGCGGCGGGCTGCGTACGCTGGAGGTGCTGGTCGGCCCCGGCCCGGGAGGCATGCCATGGCGCTCGGTCACCGCTTCCACGTCGATCTGGACGGACACTCGGTCACGGTCCAGTTCCTCGCTCGTACCGGCCCGTTCGAGGTGCTGGTCGACGGCAAGGTCGTCGGCTACGGCAAGGGCCCCGGCGCCTCGGTGGCGGCCGAGCTGCCCGGCGATCCGCCCCGGCCGTTCACCGTCACGGTCGGCCACGCGCGCGTGACGGGCGGGGTGCCCTCCTGTGTGCTGCAGACCGGTGGGGTGCGCCGCCCGGTGCCCCACGTGCCGCTGGGCACCGCCGCGGCGCCCGCCGGGCCGCCGCGTCCGGTGCGGCGGCTGCGCCGGTCGCTGCGCCGGCGGGTGCGGGGGCTTATGGGGCGGCGCTGACCGCTACGGGGCGCCCGCGCCCGCGGTGATGCGCGTGAGCAGCTGCTTGTCCAGGAGCAGCAGGGCGGTCAAGGCGTGGCGGCAGGCGGTGGCCAGGAGGTCGAGGTCGGCGGCGCGGGCGGGGTCGCGGTGGTCGGTGCGGGGCGCGCCGCCGCGCAGGGCGTCCTCCAGTTCGGTGAGCGGCCCGCCGAAGTCGCCGCACATGACGGCGGCGGTCCTCAGCGCCTGGACCAGGTCGGCGTCGAGGTCCTGGCCGCCGCTGGTCTCCAGCAGGGCGGGGATGAGGTGGCTGATGTGGAGGAGGCTGTGGAGCCTGCGCACCAGCTGGGGCCAGTGGTCGCCGGGGCTGTCGGGCGCGCCCCACGCGGCCCGGGCGGCCTGGATGTCCTGGTGCAGTTCGCGGGCGATGCGCAGCTCCTCCCGGCGGGGGCGCGGGGCGCGCAGGGCCCAGGAGATGCCGGCGTCCGCGGCGGCGTCGTAGGCGGCCAGCCGGAGCCGTACGTAGCGGTCGGGCGGCGCGCAGGTGTCGGTGCCCTTGGTCAACTCGACGTCGTCCATGGGCGGACCGTATCGGCACTCCCCCGGCCCGCGCACCGGTCCGCGCCGAACCCGTTGCGTGCGGTGGCGCGTACCCGCCGGTCCCGTCGCGCTGGGTGTCCGGGCGGGTACGCGGCCGTGTGCGCGGGCCGCGGGGGGAGCGGCCGGCGGGGGCGGGCCGGCCGGGGGCTCAGGCTTCGTGCACGATCTCTCCGCCGACCACCACGGTCTCGGCGACGGTGCCGGGGATGTCCTCGGGGGCGACGGCGAAGATGTCGCGGGAGAGGACGACGAAGTCGGCGAGCTTCCCGGTGGTCAGGGAACCGAGTTCGTCCTCCAGGAAGTTGGCGTGGGCCGACCCCATGGTGTAGCCGTGCACGGCGGTCGTCAGGTCGACGGTCTCCTCGGGGCACCAGGGTTCGCCGCCGGCGAGGGGGCGGCGGGTGACGGCGGTGTAGAGGCCGATCATGGGGTCCATCTCGGCGACGTTCCAGTCGCTGGAGAAGGCGAGGGCCGCGTCCGCGCGGTGGAGGCTGCGCATGGGCCAGGCCTTGTGCCAGCGGTGGGCTCCGACGTTCTCGGCCCAGTCCTGGCCGGGGCCGGCGATCTCGGGGGCGCAGTGGCGGGGCTGCATGCAGGCGACGACGCCGAGTTCGGCGAAGCGCGGGACGTCGGCCGGGTCGAGGCACTCGACGTGCACGACCTGGTGGCGGGCGTCGCGGGGGCCGTTGGTGGCGCGGGCGTGTGCGACGGCGTCGAGGACGGTGCGGATGCCGCGGTCGCCGGTGGCGTGGACGAAGCACTGGAAGCCGCGGGCGTCGAGCCGGGCGAGGAGGTCGGCGAACTCCTCGGGCGGGTAGTAGGTGTCGCCCCGGTGGTGGCGGCAGCCCGCGTACGGTTCGAGGAGGGCGGCGGTGCGGGGTTCGACGACGTCGTCGATGTACAGCTTGAGCGGGCCGACGCGCATCCGGTCGTCGGAGAAGCGGCGGGCGGCCTCCTCGAAGGCGTCGAGGTCCGCGTCGGTGGTGCCGCGGGGGTGGAACAGCGCGGCGACGAGCCGGGAGCGCAGGCGGCCCTCGGCGCGGGCGCGGGTGAACAGGGCGAGGTCGTCGAGGGAGTTCTGCGGTTCGACGACGGTGGTGATGCCGAAGCGGACGGCGTCGTCGAGGCTGCGTGCGAGGCGGCCGTACTGCCGGTCGGGGGACGCCCAGGGGACGCCGAGCTCCCGGAGGGCGCGGTGGCCGTCGCGGGAGAGGCCCTTGACGGCGAAGTTGCGGACGAAGCCGGTGGGTTCGCCGGTGACGGGGTCGGTGTCGGCGTCGCCGAAGGGCAGGGCGGTGTGGTCGCGGTCGATGCCGAGGCGGCGCAGGGCCGCGGTGTTGAGCCAGGCGGTGTGGACGTCGTAGCTGAGGACGAGGGCCGGGTGGTCGCCGGTGACGGGGTCGAGGTCCCGGGCGTGCGGCATCCGGCCGCCGGGCATGGCGGAGTAGTCGAACGCCTCGGCCTCGACCCAGTCGGCGTCGGGGTGGCGGTCGAGCCAGGCGGTGATCCGGTCGTGGACGGCGGTGAGCGTGCCGGCTCCGGCGAGCTGGACGCAGGCGTCGTCGGACCCGAGCCGTACGTGGTTGTGCGCGTCGATGAAGCCGGGCAGGACGAGCCGTCCGCCCGCCTCGACGACCCGGGTGCCGGGGCCGGTCCACCGGTCGGCCTCGGCGTCGGTGCCGACGTGGACGATGCGGCCGTCGCGTACAGCCAGGGCCTCGGCCTCCGGGAGGCGGGGGTCGACGGTGTGGACGCGGGCGCCGCGCAGGACGAGGTCGGCGGGGGTGGGCATGGTGGTGCGCTCCTGAGGGACGGGGTCGGTACGGGTCGGGGGGTCCGGGTCGTGGGGTCAGTGGGCGGGGACGGGGGCGGCGGTGTGCCGGAGGGTGCGGTGGGCGAGGGCCCAGTACGTGAGGCCGGAGACGACCGCGCCGTAGGGGGTGAGGTCGGCGCCGCCGAGGGGTGCCGTGAGCGGGCCGGTCCACAGCTCCGAGTCGCAGGTGAGGGCCGCGAAGACCAGGCCGGTGAGGAGGGCCGTCACACCGGCGGGGTGGTAGCCGGAGCGGTAGCCGTAGGCGCCGGTCCGGCCGGCGGCCAGGGCCTGGGTGTCGTACCGGCAGCGGCGCAGCAGCATGTCGGCGAGGAAGACGCCGCTCCACGGGGCGAAGACGATGATCAGCAGCGAGAGGAAGCCGAGCAGGGAGGTGGTGAAGTCGGTGAGGAACAGCGCGCCGAGGGAGCCGGCGGCGGTGACGGCGGCGCTGATGAGGAGGGCCTTGGCGCGGCGCCAGGGGATGCCCAGCACCTGGAGGTTGAGGCCGGATGAGTACAGCGTGATGATCGAGTTGGTGACCGATCCGCCGAGGACGAGCAGCAGGAAGAGGGGCTGGAACCAGCCCGGCAGCAGGCCGGTGGCGCCGGCCACCGCGTCGGTCATGTCGGTGCTGGTGGCGGCGGCGACGCCACCGACGCCGAGGGCGACGGAGGAGACGAAGCCGCCGAGTGCGCCGGTCCAGGTGATCGCGCGCAGCGGGGTGTCGCGGGGCAGGTAGCGCGTGTAGTCGGCGGGCATCGGGAGGTACGAGAAGGGGCCGGCGAGCGCGACGACGAGGGCGAGGCTCCAGGCGGGCCAGCCGGCGCCGTCGGCGGCGGGGGCGCCGGGGTCGGCCTGCGGGAGGACGAAGGCCAGGAAGACGGCGAAGCCGGCGGCGAGGACGTAGGCGAGCCAGCGCTCGGCGAGCTGCACGGTGGCGTGGCCCCACAGGGCGACGGCGAAGGTCAGGGTGAGGGTGATCAGCAGGCTGAGGGCGCGGGCGGTGTCGCCGGACGCCCAGCCGAGGCCGGTGAGGAAGGCTTCGAGGGCGAGGGTGCCCACCACGGTGTTGACGATGGTGTAGCCGATGCTGACGACCCAGTTGAGGAAGCCGGCCGGGATGTTGCCGAGGTGGCCGAAGGCGGCGCGGGAGATGACGAGGGTGGCGGTGCCGGTGCGTATCCCGCTCAGCCCGGCGGCGCTGATCACCACGAAGGCGAGGCCGCCGACGACCACGACGGTGGTGGCCTGCCAGAAGGACAGGCCGAAGGCGACGGCGAGGGCGCCGTTGATGACGTAGGTGAAGGTCAGGTTCGAGCCGAACCAGAGCCAGAAGAGGTCCTTGGGGCTGCCGTGCCGGTCGCTGTCGGGGATCGGGTCGATCCCGTGCGTCTCGACGTGGAAGACCTCGTCGCTCGCGACTCCCGTGCCGATGGGTCCGGTCGCCATCCGACCTCCAGATGTGTGCAGGCGTTGTTTGAATGCCGTTCTAGTTCTTTGAATGGCATTCAAGATGCGGCATGGTGGGGAGTCCGTCAATACCCCGGCGCGGTCCGGTCCCCCGGAGAGGGGGATAGGGTCGGGCACGGCGGGATCGGGCGGCAGGGACGCGGAGGGCGGAACGGGTGGCAGGCGCGGGTCGGCGGCGGGACGGGCGCATCACACCGGAACGGATCCTGGAGGCGGCCATGGCCGCCATCGCCGAGGACGGGCTGGCGACCCTCACCATGGCGGCACTCGCCGACCGGCTGGACACCAGCGGAGGCCACCTCCTGTACTACTTCGGCAGCAAGGACCGGCTGCTGCTGGAGGCGCTGCGCTGGAGCGAGGCGGCGCTCACCGAGGAGCGGCGCGCGCTGCTGGCCCGGCGGACCACCGCCGACCGCAAGCTGGACCAGTTCCTGGAGCTGTACCTGCCGCGCGGCCCCCGGGACCCGCGCTGGACGGTGTGGATCGAGCTGTGGGCGCGTACCACCGGCGAGGGGCCGCTGCGCGCCGCCCAGGAGGAGCTGGACCTCGGGTGGCAGAGCGACCTGGAGGTGCTGCTGGCGAAGGGTGCGGCGCAGGGCCGCTTCACCGTCCCGGAGGCGGAGATCCCGGAGCGGGCGGACACCCTGCTCGCGCTGCTGGACGGGCTGAGCACCCGGGTGGTGCTGAGCCAGCACGGTACGGACCGCGCCGGGGCGCTGCGCACCGCGCGGGCGGCGGCGCGCCGGCTCGTGGTGGCCTGACCCGGTACGGAGTGAGGGTCCGCCCGCCCCGAAGGCCCGTTGGTCCATTCCGGGGGGAATGCGCGGAGCCCGCTGACGCGGCGCCGGAGGGCGGGAAAGCCGCAGGGAGACACGGGCCCGTCCGTGTCCAGCCCGCGCGGAAGGACGTCGCACGATGACCCTCGACCATGGAAGGCGCTCCCCGCACGACGTGCGGCGCAGCCGCGACATCGAGGCCAACCCCCTCTTCAGCCGGGAGCCGGTGAGGGTCCCCCGGCACGCCCTGCCCGACGGGCCGATGGAGCCGGACACCGCCTACCAGCTGGTGCACGACGAGCTGATGCTCGACGGCAACGCCCGGCTGAACCTGGCGACGTTCGTCAGTACGTGGGCGGAGCCGCAGGCCCAGCGCCTGATGGCGGAGTGCGCCGACAAGAACATGATCGACAAGGACGAGTACCCGCAGACGGCGGAGCTGGAGATGCGGTGCGTGCAGATGCTCGCCCGCCTCTGGCACGCGGGCGACCCGCGCCAGGTGGTGGGGTGCTCGACGACCGGTTCCAGCGAGGCCGCGATGCTCGCGGGGCTCGCGCTGAAGCGGCGCTGGCAGCACCGGCGCCGGGCGGCGGGCAAGGCGGTGGACCGGCCCAACCTCGTGATGGGGGTCAACGTCCAGATCTGCTGGGAGAAGTTCGCCGACTATTTCGAGGTGGAGCCTCGCTACGCGCCCATGGAGGGCGACCGGTACCACCTGACGCCGGAGACGGCGGTCGAGCTGTGCGACGAGAACACCATCGGGGTCGTCACCGTGCTGGGCTCGACCTTCGACGGCAGCTACGAGCCCGTCGGCGCGATCGCGGCGGCCCTGGACGACCTCCAGGCGCGTACCGGACTCGACGTACCGGTCCATGTCGACGGCGCGTCGGGGGCCATGATCGCGCCCTTCCTCGACCCGGACCTGGAGTGGGACTTCCGGGTGCCCCGGGTGGCGTCGATCAACACCTCGGGCCACAAGTACGGGCTGGTCATGCCGGGGGTGGGCTGGGCGCTGTGGCGGGACGCGGAGGCGCTGCCGGAGGACCTCGTCTTCCATGTGAACTACCTGGGCGGCGACATGCCGACCTTCGCGCTGAACTTCTCCCGGCCGGGCGCCCAGGTGGTGGCGCAGTACTACACGTTCCTGCGGCTCGGCCACGACGGCTACCGGCGGGTCCAGCAGACCAGCCGGGACGTCGCGATGCGGCTGGCGCGGCGGATCGCGGAGCTGGGGCCGTTCGAGCTGATCACCGACGGCGGCGAGGCGCCGGTGTTCGCGTTCCGGGTCAGGGAGGGCGTCGAGCGGTACAGCGTGTACGACGTGTCGGCGGCCCTGCGGGAGCGCGGCTGGCTGGTGCCCGCGTACACCTTCCCGGCGAACCGCACCGACCTGGCGGTGCTGCGGGTGGTCGTGCGCAACGGCTTCGGCCACGACCTGGCGGACCTGCTGCTGGAGGACCTGCGGCGGGTGCTCGACCGGCTGGAGCGCCAGCCGGGGCCGCAGCGGGACGCCGACGACGCGGGGGGCTTCGCGCACGGTGCCGAGACCAAGAACCCGCACCGCCCGGGCCGCCACTGAGCGGCGGCCGGGGGCGCGGGGCCGGCCGGCCGGACCGGAGGGGTCGGCCGCCCCCGGACGCCCCGATTCCCGCGTGCCAGCATGGGAGGCGTGACCACTCCTCCCCGCCGCCGGGACGGCCTCGGCCCCCTGGTGCACCGCGCCCGCCTGGCCCGGCTGAAGCAGTTGCGGCTCGCCAAGGACGCCATGGACCGCGATTGGGCCGGGCCGCTCGACCTGGACGCGGTCGCCGCGCACGCCGGGTACTCGCGCTTCCACTTCATCCGGGCGTTCCGGGCGGTGTACGGGGAGACGCCGGGGCAGTACCTGTCGAGGCGGCGGATCGAACGGGCGGAGGAGATGCTCCGCACGGCCGATCTGTCGGTGACGGAGATCTGCGGCCTGGTCGGCTTCACCAGCCTGGGCACCTTCTCCGCGCGGTTCAAGAAGGCCACCGGGCTCTCCCCCAGCGAGTACCGCGCGCGGCACGTGGGGCGCGGGGCAGCCCTGATCCCGGGGTGCTACGCGATGCTGTGGGCCGGCGGGTTCCCCAACGCGCTGCCCGCCCCCGAGCCGCGGGACGGGACAGCCGGCGAGGAGCGCAATTCCGGAGAAGCGGACGGGGGCGGCCCCGGCCTACGGTGACAGTCGAAGCCGACCGCCGAGGAGCACGACATGATCAAGGGTCTCGCCATCTCCACCGTCTGGGTCCTGGACCAGGACCGGGCCAAGGAGTTCTACACCGAGAAGCTGGGGCTGGAGGTCCGCACGGACATGACGATGGGCGAGGGCGGCATGCGCTGGCTGACCGTCGGCGCCAAGGACCAGCCCGACGTGGAGCTGACACTGATGGTGCCGGGCGCGCCGGCCATGGACCCGGAGTCCGCGGAGGCCATGCGGACGCTGGTGTCCAAGGGCGTGCTGGGCGCGGGGGTGCTGTCCACCGACGACATCCACGGGGACTACGAGCGGCTCAGGGCCCGGGGCGTCCAGTTCCTCCAGGAGCCGCAGGAGCGGCCGTACGGCACGGAGGCGATCTTCCGGGACGACTCGGGGAACTGGTTCTCGTTCACCCAGCCGCGCGAGGGGGGCCTGGACACCGGCAAGGAGTGGGCCTGCTGAGGCCCGTACGACCGGTTGCCGGGGCCCGAGGGGCGGGCCCGCTGAGGCCCGTACGGCCGGTTGCCGGGGCCCGAGGGGCGGGATTCGGACAGCGTGGCGCCCGGGGCGAACGGGCGTGATCGCCCCATAAGGGAGCGCCCGGCCGCGTCCCCGGGCACCCGCGCGGCGGCCCCCGGCCCCCGGTGGCGACGGACCGGCGCACCGGCCGTCCCCGGGGCCGCCGGGCGGGGCGGCGGCGTCCGTGATTGCCGGCGCCACCGCCGCGCCCCGGCGCCCGGGGGCCCGCGCCGGAGCGGAGGGGCGCCCCGCCGGAAGCGGATGCCCCCGGTCCGGTCCAGACCTTCGCGGCCCCGCCCCGGTTGAACGCTGAACTGCGCCGATCGCGTTCCGCCCACCGCGCGGGCGGCGGCCCACCCCGCGCATCCGGCGCACACCTGACGCCCCGTCCGCCACGCCGGGAGCAGCCGCCTGACGCGCTTTCAGCAAAGGAGTGCGTCGCTTTGCGAAACCCCCTGCGCCCGCGCCGCCGCCGGGGCGCCCGGGGGCCGGTTCCGGTGCCCGCCGGGCCCGGCGCCGGCCGCCTCGTACGGCGTGATCGACTGACGCGCGTAGCACGACCGAAAGGCACGCTTGTCCCCGCACCCGACCGGAGCCGAGGATTCCTCTCGTCGCTTGACAGGCACATGACGGCCTACCCGCCGCCGGTGCCGTCCCGCCGGCACCCATACGGCCCGCCCACCCAGCGGGCCACGGAATCCCCCACCGGAGGATGCAGTGAACCTCAAGCGCTTCGCCCCCCTCAGCGGCCTCACGAGAGGCGCGCGACTGACCGCCGTCGCGGCCGCCCTTCTCACCGCTTCCGCGCTTGCCGCTCCCAGCGCCGGCGCCGCGCCGCTCGACGGCGCCCGGGCGACCGCCTCCCAGCTCGCCCAAGCGAGCGAGGCCGTCCGCGGCGCCGACGTCCCGGGCACCGCCTGGTACACCGACACCCGCACCGGCAAGCTGGTCGTCACGGCCGACTCCACCGTCTCGGCCGCCGAACTGGCCCGCATCCGGGAGGCGGCGGGCAGCCGCGCCGGCGCCCTGGAGATCAAGCGCACCCCGGGCCGGTTCACCAAGCTCATCGCGGGCGGACAGGCCATCTACGCGGGCGGCGGACGCTGCTCGCTCGGCTTCAACGTCCGCAGCGGCAACACCTACTACGCCCTGACGGCCGGGCACTGCACCAACATGGGCAGCACCTGGTACACCAACTCGGGCAACACGGCGGTGCTCGGCACCCGTACGGGCTCCAGCTTCCCCACCAACGACTACGGCATCATCCGGCACGCCAACGCCTCGGCGGCGGACGGCCGCGTCTACCTCTACAACGGCGGCTACCGCGACATCACCGGCGCGGGCAACGCCTCCGTGGGCCAGTCCGTCCAGCGCAGCGGCAGCACCACCGGTCTGCGCGGCGGCACCGTCACGGGCCTCAACGCGACCGTCAACTACGGCGGCGGCGACGTCGTGTACGGCATGATCCAGACCAACGTCTGCGCCGAGCCCGGCGACAGCGGCGGCGCGCTCTTCTCCGGCAGCACCGCGCTCGGCCTGACCTCGGGCGGCAGCGGCAACTGCTCCAGCGGCGGCACCACGTTCTTCCAGCCCGTCACCGAGGCGCTCAGCGCGTACGGCGTGAGCGTCTTCTAGAACCACCCGCCCGCACGGGCTCGCACCCGCACCACCGGCGGTCCGCCTCCTCCCGGCGGGCCGCCGCTGCCGTGCCCGCCGTACCGCGGAACCGGTCCCGGCGGGGAGGCCCGACCGCGGGGCGGCGCTCCGGCGGAAAGTTCGCATGTCGGGGCATCGCATCGGCCCCCGCGGTGAGACGTACCGTTATGAACGTGGATTTCGAACCCGAGCAGGACGTACTGATCGGCACCAGGGCGCGTACCCAGGTCGAGGCGGCGTATCACCGGCTGGCGCACAAGGCCGCCACCCCCGGGCTGGGCACCCCCTTCGCGCTGGGCGCCGTGGCGGCCTACGAGTGGACGCTGGGGCGGTCGGCGGAGGGCCCGGTGACGGGGGCCGCCGGCACCGGGGGCGTGCCGTCCAGCCACGCGCTCACGGCGGAGCTGGACGCGGCGGTGGTCCAGCTCGGCGACGTCACCGAGACCCCGGAGCGCACGGCCCATGTGCGGGGCGTGCACGACGTCCTCGCGTGGGTGTGCGGGCTCGTGGACGCCCAGCCCTGAGGCCCGGCGCACCGCCCCCCGCCGGAGGTCCTCATATGGACGCGGGGGGCGGGAAACCCATGCCCGGGTAGCCGGACGACCGGCCCACGGCGCTGAAGTCGAACGCGCGGGTGAGCTGGCGGATCGTCTCCTCGGCGACGCGCCGCACATCGGCGGGCACGTCGCCGCGCTCCTCGATGAGGCCGTCGTAGATGGGTGCGTCGCCTCGCACGGCGGAGTCCATGTGTAATGCCCTTTCCCAAGACGTCTGTTGATCCCTCACCACCGCTGCGGGCAGCGGTGGACGAGTGTACGGGGCGTGATCGGGCCCGCCGCGCGCAGCCCGCCCGCCTTCCGGGCGGAGGCCCGCGCTTAGCACGGCCGGTCACCGAGCGCAATCCCCCGGTCTCCGCGCGCGGTCGCGGCGACTGTGGTGCCCCCTGACATACCGAGCGGTATCCCGCGGTCCTACGGTGCCGGAATCCCCACCCGCCGGCCTGCCCCCGAGGAGCCGCCATGCCCCCACCGCCCACCCGCCGCCGACGCCGCGCCCCCGGGCGGCCGCTCGCCGTCCTGACCGCTCTGGTGCTGGCGCTCGCCGCCGTCCTCACCGGCCCGGCGCCCACCGCGCTCGCCGGACCCGCCACACCGCCGGCCGCGCTCGCCGAGCCCGCCGCACAGCCGGGAGCGCGGGCGGCCGTGGGGCTGACCCGGGTCACCGCCTTCGGGGCGAACCCGGGCGCGCTGGCCATGTACGTGTACCGCCCCGCCTCCCTGCCCGCGTCGCCCCCGGTCGTGGTGGCCCTGCACGGGTGCACCCAGAACGCGCAGGACTACGCCGGCCGTTCGGGGCTGGCGCAGTACGCGGACCGGTACGGGTTCCTCCTGGTGCTGGCCGAGCAGAGCACGGCCAACAACCTCAACCGGTGCTTCAACTGGTTCCAGCCGTCGGACAGCCGGCGCGGCCAGGGCGAGGCGGCGTCGATCCGGCAGATGGTCGCGCACTCCGTGTCCTCCTACGGCGCCGACGCGCGGCGCGTGCATGTGACCGGTCTGTCCGCCGGGGGCGCGATGACCTCGGCGATGCTGGCCGCCTACCCCGACGTCTTCGCCTCCGGCGCGGTGGTCGCCGGGCTCCCGCACGACTGCGCCCGCGACGTGACGGCCGCGTACTCCTGCATGAGCCCGGGGGTGGACCGGACCCCGGCCCAGTGGGCGCAGCGGGTGCGCGACGCCCATCCGTCGTGGACGGGGCCGTGGCCCAGGGTGGCGGTCTGGCACGGCGACCGGGACACCACGGTGGTGCCGCGCAACGCGGACGAGCTGCGCGACCAGTGGACGGCGGTGCACGGGCTGCCGCAGACCCCGACCCGTACGGTGGTGATCGGGACCGGCTCCACCCGGCAGGAGCAGTACGCGGCCCCGGACGGGACGGTCGCCGTGGAGGTGAACCGGGTGCCGGGCCTGGGCCACGGCACGCCGGTGGACCCCGGTTCCGGGGCCCGGCAGTGCGGTGAGGCGGCGGCGTACTTCCTGGACAGCATCTGTTCCAGCCACTGGATCACGGAGTTCTTCGGCCTGGCGGGCCCGGGTGAGCCGCCGGGCGGGCTGCCCGCGCCCGCCGGTCTGGCCGCGAGCGCCGTGACCGCCACCGGTGTCACCCTCGGCTGGGCGGCCGTCCCGGGCGCCTCCGGCTACACGGTCCACCGCGACGGCGCGCCCGTCGCGACGCCCACCGCTCCCCCGTTCACCGACACGGGGCTCGCGCCCGGCACGACCCACACCTACGCGGTGGCGGCCCGCGACGGGGAGGGGCGGCCCGGAGCACTGTCCGCGCCGGTCACCGTGCGCACCACGGGCGGCGCGCCGGTCTCCTGCTGGACCGCCGACAACTACCGGCATGTGGCGGCCGGGCGGGCGACGACGAGCGGCGGGATCACCTACGCCAAGGGCTCGGGCCAGAACATGGGCCTCTACAACACGTTCGTCACGCACACCCTCAGGGAGTCGCCCGCCGGGCACTACACGCTCGCGGACGACGGCTGCGTCCCCTCGGCCCCCGTGGCCGCCCGCGCGGACACCGCCCGCTGCCCCGCCCCCCGGGTGCCGGGCGCCGCGCACCAGGTGGCGGCCTGCCTGCCCGACCTGACGACCGCCGGGACCGCGGCGTCCGGGCACACCGACCCGGCCGACTGGGCGGGGCTCACGCCCAGGGACCTGCCGGTGCCCCGGGGGGTGCCGGGCGTGCAGATCGACGGCTACTTCCCCGACACGTCCACCACCAACACCAACCACGGCTGGCGGCACGATGCCCAGTTCGTCATCCGGCTCCCGGCCCGCTGGAACGGCGGGCTGGTGGTCTCCGGCACCCCGGGCAACCGCGAGCAGTACGCCAACGACCGGGCCATCGGCGACTGGGTGCTGTCGCGGGGGTACGCCTTCGCCGCCACCGACAAGGGCAACACCGGCATGTCCTTCCACCTCGACGGCCGGGCGCCCGGTGACGCGGTCGCCGAGTGGAACACCCGCCTGACGCAGCTGACGCGCGCCGCCCGGGCGGTGGTGGGGCGGCACTACCACCGCCCGCCGGCCCGGACCCTGGTCACCGGGATGTCCAACGGCGGCTATCTGGTGCGCTGGCAGCTGGAGAACCACCCGGAGCTGTACGACGGCGGGGTGGACTGGGAGGGGACCCTGTGGCGGGCGGACGGCCCGAACCTCTTCACGTTCCTCCCGCCGGCGCTGCGGCAGTACCCGGTGTACGCGGCGGGCGGCCCGGGCGCCGGCGCGGCGCGCGCGGCGATGCACGCCGCCGGCTACCCGGCCGGGTCGGAGTTCCTGTGGCCGTACCACCACACCACCTACTGGGGCCTGACGCAGCGGGTGTACCGCGAGGAGTTCGACCCGGCGTACACCGGGCGGGACGAGGACTACGCCTACGGTTCCCGTCCGGCGGAGCTGCGGCGGGCGGTCGGCCGGGTCGCGCTGACGGGCCGGATCGGCAAGCCGCTGATCACCGTGCACGGCACGCTGGACGTCCTGCTGCCCATCGGCCGGACCTCCGACGTGTACGCGCGGATGGTGCGGGACGCGGGCCGGGGCGGGCTGCACCGGTACTACCGGATCGAGGGCGGCACCCACACCGACGCGCTGGTGGACGCCTTCCCGGACCGGCTCCGGCCGCTGGTGCCGTGCCACCGCGCGGCGTTCACCGCGCTGGAGGACTGGGCCGTGCGGGGGCACCGGCCGCCGCCCGGGCGGACGGTACCGGCGCAGGCCGGGCCCGGCTGCCGCCTCTGACCCCCCGCCCCCGCCGCCCCCGGTCGTCATGGCGGCCCGGCCCGGTCACCCGGACCGGGCCGCCGTGACGTGGCTTCAGCCGGAAGCCGCGGGAGTGGTGGCGGGGAGCGTGACCTCCCAGGTGTCCACGGCGTAGTGCAGCCGCATGCCGTGCGCCTCGTAGATCCGCAGGGCACCGGTCTCGTTGAGGGTGTCGACGCCCAGCCCGATCCGGTCGCGGCCGAGGGCGGCGTACGTGCCGAAGGCGTGCCGCAGCAGGTAGCCGCCGAGGCCCCGCCCGCGGGCGTTCTTGCGGACGCCGAGGTTGCCCACCCAGCCCATGCCGGTGCGGTCGTTGCGGGTGACGAGCACGGCGGCGTCCTCGCGGCCCTCCCCGCCGCCGACGCCACCATCGCCGACGCCTTCTCCGTCGCCTTCTCCGTCGCCGGTGGAGGCGATCCAGACCAGCGACCAGTCGCGGCGGGCGGCGTCGATGTCCTCCAGCCACTGCTCGTAGGTGCGCGGCTGGTGGTCGAAGTGCTCGGCGAAGGTCTCCTCCACCAGCGCGTGGGCGCGCCGCCTGTCCTCCTCGGCGGTGCAGTCGCGGAGGGTGACCCCGGCGGGCGGCTCGGGCAGCGGGTCGTCCTGCGGGGACAGGTCGCGCACCATCACCTGGTGGCGCCGGACGGTGTGCCAGCCGCGCCGGGCGAGCATGCCGGTGTCGATGGTGGGCCTGAGGTTGAGGTTGAGGTGGATGACGGCCCGCTCGGCGCCGTTGGCGCGGGCCCGGTCGCGGGCCCGCCGCTCGGCCAGGCCGAGCAGGTGCTCGCCCGCGTCCTGGTGCTCGGGGAGCACATAGTGGTCGATGTCGATCCGTTCGGCGCCCGACTCGTCCCACAGCAGGGCGTAGGCGACGAGCCGGTCCTCCTCGTCGAAGGCCAGCCACGAGTCCTGTTCGAGGTCGGTCTCCGCGTGCGTCAGATCGGCCTCGACGCTGTGCAGGTCGGTCTCCGGGGCCCCGATCTCGATGGTGTCGATGGTGTTGAGCAGCTCGCATATCCGCGGCGCGTCCTCGGGCCGGGCGGCCCGCACGGACATGGTTCGTCCCGTTCGCATCGGGCCACTGTCGGCGCCGGGGGGCCGCGCGCGCAAACGGATTTTCCCGTACGGATCCCCACTCCGAAAACCCGTGGCTACCGACCAGTAGATGGAACGCCTCATTCCGTCCATGATGAGGCGCGAGCATGCCAAGCGCTTCCACCGACCCTTCTCCCCACAGGAGTTGAACCCCCCATGCGCGCACCCGGATGGACCGCCAGACTGGGCGTCACCACGGCAGCCCTCGCTCTCACCGCCACCGCCGCCACGGCGGCGACCGCCGCCCCGCAGGCCGCCCCGGCCGCCGCCCCCGCCGCGGCCAGGACCGCGGCGGCGGGCCCCGCCTTCACCGGCGCCCAGCTCGCCGGCGTGGACTACGGAACCTGGCAGCGTGACGTCGCCGCCGCGCTCAGCCAGGCCCGCCCCTACATAGAGCAGCGCACCGCGTCGCCCTCCGGCAAGAAGCTGGCGGTGGTGTTCGACATCGACAACACCTCGCTGGAGACGGACTTCCACTACTTCTGGGAGTTCCCCACGCCCGCCGTCCGGGCCTCCCTGGACCTGGCCCGGTACGCGGACTCGCGCGGCGTGGACGTCTTCTTCGTCACCGCCCGGCCCGGCATCCTGCACGCGCCCACCGCGTACAACCTCAAGGCGGTCGGCTACCCCGTCGACGGTCTGTACGTGCGCGACCTGCCCGACCTGTTCGACGAGGTGAGCGCGTACAAGACGGGCAAGCGCGCCGAGATCGAGGCCAAGGGCTACACGATCATCGCCAACGTCGGCAACCGGCCCACCGACCTGGTCGGCGGCCACGCCGAGCGGACGTTCAAGCTGCCCGACTACGACGGCAAGCTGTCGTAGGACCCGCCGGGCGCGGCGGCGCGGGCGGAGGCGTCCATTCGGGCCCTCCCCCGCGCCCACCCGGGCCGCGCACCCCGCCGCCGGGTATGCGAGGTGCATGTCCGAGAAGTCTCCCGGGACCGAGGGCGGGTCCCGCGACAGGTGGTTCGGGCGGCTGCACGGCGCCTTCCACGGCTCGGCCGCCGGGCGCGGCTGGCGGACCGGGACCGACCTGGAGCTGATGCACCGCTCGATGGGCTTCGCGGCCCTCGGGCTGCTGACGCTGGTCCCGCTGCTGATCGTGGTGGCGGCGGCCGACCCGGCCGGCGGTTCGGGTTTCGCGCAGTGGCTGTCGGACGGGCTCGGGGTGGCGACGGCCTCCACGGACGAGGTGGAGCGGCTGTTCGCGCCGCCCGGGGCGGCCCTGGAGTCGACCACCGGCTTCGGTATCGCCGCGCTGGCCGTGTTCGGTCTGACGTTCGGCGGTGTAGTGCAGACCGGCTACGAGAAGGTCTGGGAACTGCCCGCCGCGCGCTGGCACACCATGTGGCGCCACGCGGTGTGGCTCGCCCTGCTCATCGGCTATCTGCTGCTGTCGGCCGACGTGGCCTCCCACCCGGCGACCGGCATCGACCTCGCCTGGCGCGTGGTGCTCGCCTTCGGCAGCGCGGTGCTGTTCTTCTGGTGGTCGCAGCGGCTGCTGCTCGGCGGCCGGCTCCCCTGGCGGGCGCTGCTGCCCGGGGCGGTGTGCACGGTGATCGGGCTGGCGGGGCTGCGGGTCTTCTCCCGCCTGGTCTTCTCCCCGCTGATCGCCTCCAACGCGGTGACCTACGGACCGGTCGGCACCATGCTGGTCGTCCAGTCGTGGCTGGTCGGGGTGGGTTTCGTGGTGTTCGGCGGGGCGCTGGTGGGCCGGCTGGTCTACGAGGAGCGCTGGCATCTCGCCCGGGTGCTGCGCCGGTGGCGCGACCGGGTCCGCCGGGCACGCCGCCGCCGGTGAGCCGCCGGGGCGCGTCCCGGGTGCGCGAGGGGAGAAAGGCCATCCCGTGCAAAGAGTGCAAGGATGGACACCGGGCAGAGGCACAGGAGACGACAGAGCAGGTCGAGGCGGCCTGCGGCACATCCGCACCACTGGGGACCCCGGGACGGTTTTGCACATGAACAGGAAGCCGACAGCCACCACCACGTCAGCGGTGACGTCCAGCAGCTCCGTGTTCGGTGCCCCCTGCTGGGTGAGCCTGATGACCCGCGACCTGAGCGCCGCCCAGGAGTTCTACGGCGCCACGATGGGCTGGGAGTTCCGCCGGGCACGGCTCGGCGAGGAGTTCAGCGTCGCCCTGGAGGGTGGGACGCCCGTCGCCGGGATCGGGGCGCTGGCGTCCGCGCTCCAGGTGGCCGTCGCCTGGACCCCGTACTTCGCCGTCCGCGACGCCGACCAGACGGCCGCGCGGATCAGGGAGCGCAGCGGCACGGTGGCCGTGGGCCCGGTCGGTTTCGTGGTCGGGCGCGGGGCGCTCGCCGCGGACCGGGACGGCGCGGTCTTCGGGATCTGGGAGGGCCAGCTGCTGTCGGGCTGGGAGACCTGGCGCGCCGCCTCGCCGGCCTGGCTGCGGCTGCGCACCCGGGACGCCTTCGAGTCCGCGATCTTCTACGGGGAGGTCTTCGACTGGGCCTCCGACCGGCCCGGCAGCTGCGACGTCGAGTACGAGGCCGACGAGGTGGTGCTGCGCAGCGCGGGCCTGGTGGTCGCCCGGCTGAGCTCCGGTGCCCTGGAGGCCGCGCCCGACCCCGCGATCCGGCCGCGCTGGGAGGTCCACTTCCCGGTGCGCGACGTCGACGGGTGCGTGGCGGCCGCGCGGCGGCACGGGGGCTCCGTGCTCCACCACGACCCCGGTGTCCAGGCCGCACTGCGGGACCCCGACGGGGGTTTGTTCACGGTCACCGCGCGCACATTGCCTGAATGACGTTTTCCGATCTGGTGTACGCCGGGCTGGGCGTCGGCGCCCTCGCGGCCGCCGTCCTGCCCCGTGTGGTGTTCCGCCGCCCGTTCTCCATGCCCATGGTCTTCCTGGCCGCGGGCGCCTTCGTCCAGCTGCTGCCGCTGCCCGTGCCGGTGGTCGACCCGCTGACCGACCGGCTGTGGGTGGAGCACGCCACCGAGCTGTGCGTGATCGTGTCGCTGATGGGCGCGGGGCTCGCGATCAACCGGCCGCCCGGGTGGCGGGCCTGGGCGGGCACCTGGCGGCTGCTGGGCATCACCATGCCGCTGACCATCGCGGCGACGGCCGTGCTCGCCTGGGCGCTGCTGGACTGGCCGCCCGCCGCCGCGCTGCTGCTGGGCGCCGTCCTCGCGCCCACCGACCCGGTGCTGGCGGCCGAGGTGCGGGTGGGGGAGCCCACCGACGCGGAGGAGGACGAGGACGAGGTGCGCTTCACGCTCACCAGCGAGGCGGGCCTCAACGACGGGCTCGCCTTCCCGTTCGTGCTGGCGGCCGTCGCGCTGGCCGCCGCCGCGGGCACCGGCTGGTCGGGCGGCTGGATCGGCGGCTGGTCCCTGACCGACGCGGTGGGGAAGGTCGCGATCGGGCTGATTGCCGGGATAGCGGTGGGACGGCTGCTGGGCTGGATGTTCTTCCGGGCCCGGACGTCGGCGCTGCGCCTGTCGGAGCACATGGAGGGGTTCGTCGCGCTGGGCGCCACCTTCCTGTCGTACGGGGTGACGGAGCTGCTGCACGGCTACGGCTTCCTCGCGGTGTTCGTGGCGGCCTGCACCCTGCGCGCCGCCGAGCGCAGCCACGGGTACCACAAGGTGCTGCACGAGTTCACCGAGCAGATCGAGCGGCTGTTCACCGCGGTGCTGCTGTTCCTGCTCGGCGGGTACGTCGCCGGGGGCGGCCTCGAGGCCCTGACCTGGCAGGCGGTGGCGGTCGGGCTGCTGCTGGTGCTGGTGGTGCGCCCGCTCACCGGCTGGGTGGCGCAGCTCGGCTCGGCGGCGGGGCGCCGGGAGCGGATGGTGACGGCGGTGTTCGGGCTGCGCGGCATCGGGTCGCTGTTCTACCTGTCGTACGCGCTCGGGGAGCACGGGTTCGGCGGCCTGGCGCCCGAGCTGTGGTCGGCGGTCGCCTTCACCGTGCTGGCCTCGGTGGTGGTGCACGGGACGACCGCGACGCCGGTGATCAGCCGGCTCGACCGGATGCGCGGGCGGACGGCGGCGGACGAGACGCCGCCGTGACCGTTCCCGGCCCTCGCGGTGGCCCGGTGACGGGTGCGGGTCAGACCGGGAAGCGCTCCAGGAGGGCCCGCCGCTGGACGTCCTCGCGTTCCAGGACCTCGGCCAGCACACCGGTGTCCCGGCTGCCGCTGATCGCGTCGCGGACCAGGGCGGCGAGCACGTCGGGCGGCAGCGCCTCGGCCTGGGTGGTGGCCGCCTTGGGGAAGGAGCGCCGGTCGCCGGCCTTCACCGGGGCGGTGGGCAGCCGGTGGTCGGCGATCTGGCGCTCGGTGACGGCGAGCCGTTCGAAGCGCATCGTCACATCGGGCGCGTCGAGGGCGGCGAAGGCGGTGACGTCCTCGGCGAGCGCGGTGTAGAGGTGCACCCCGCTGGGGTCCCAGTCGGCGACGACCAGGATGCGTACGGAGCTGTGGCCGCCCGCCGCGGCCCGCTGGGCGGCGGCCCGCTTGCCGGACAGCCCGCCGGCGGACACGTACACGGGGACGCCCCAGGGGTCGGTGACGGTGGCGAGCTGCGGCACCAGCCCGGCCGACGCGCACCACACCTCCAGCCGGTCCTCCTGCCCGGCCTGGCGGTCGAGCCGGAAGCCCCGGGCGGCCTCCAGCTGCGCCTGCCGGAAGCCGCCGGGGCCGTCGTAGGCGACCGGCTCCACCGCGGGGTCCGTGCCGTCGCCGATGGCCAGCCAGGAGACCCGGCCGGAGCGGCGGGCCATGCCGAGGACGTCGACCAGCCGCTTGTAGGTGCGCTCCTGGCGGGTGAGGACGCCGTCGGCGACGGCCGCGTACCATATCTGACGGATCGTCAAGGGAAGCTGTGCCGCGTACCGGCCCAGGATGAGCTGGACCGCCGCGAGCAACTCCTGGGTGGCGGGGCGAGGTTGCCAGTCCGGCTGATAGCCCCGAGGACGCCTGTCCGGCACGCTGGCCCCCTTCACCGACCGCATGGGTGTGCGAGGGGACGCCCGGGCGTCCTGCCCCTGTCTGTGGTGTGCCCACCCGGGGCCCCGGCGTCACCTGCCGGCGCGGGCGTGTCGCGCAGACGCCGGGGGGCCGGCCGCGCCGGGGGTCAGCTCGCCCGGCGGCCGCGCAGCGGTGCGGTGTCCATGCCGGTGCCCGTGCGCATGCCCTCCAGCATCTCCTCGACGGCCTCCAGGGAGGTGCGGCGCGGGGTCCAGCCGAGCTCGGTGCGCGCCCGCGACCAGTCCAGGACCGGGATGCGCAGCACGGCGTCGAAGAGCTGGGGCGAGGCGGGGATCAGGCGCAGCCCCCACCCGGCCGCCAGCGCGGCGCGGATCGCCGGCCGGGGCAGCCGTATCACCTTCGCGTCGAGGAGCCCGGCCAGCTCGCGGGCGTCCAGCACCGGATCGGCGGCCAGATTGAAGGCGCCGCTCGCGTCCCCGGTGGCGGCGAGCCGGTACGCCTCGGCGGCGTCGTCGGTGTGCAGCGCCTGGAAGCGCAGGCCGGGGATGTCGGGGACGACGGGGATCGTCCGGGGGCCGGCCAGCTGCCCCGGCAGGAACCGCCCGGCGAAGATCCGCCGCTGCTCGGGGCCGGACTCCTGCTTGAAGAGGAACGCCGGGCGCATCCGGACGACGCGCACGCCCGGGTTGCGGGCCTCGAAGGTGTCCAGGACGCGTTCCAGGTAGGACTTCTCCCGGGTGTACGCGGCTCCTGGCCAGCCGTGCGTGGGCCAGGACTCGTCGACGGCGTCGTCCTTGGGCCCGGGCGCGTAGGCGCCGACGGACGAGGCGTGGACCAGCGCCGGTACGCCTGCGGCGGCCACGTCGCGGAAGACCTGGAGGCTGCCGAGGACGTTGGTGCGCCAGGTGGCCACCGGGTCGTGGGTGGGCTGGAAGGCCCAGGCCAGGTGGATCACCGCGTCGGCGCCCTCGAAGTGCCCGGTCAGGTCGTTCTCCTCGCGGAGGTCGACCCGCGCCCACTCGGTGCCGGGCGGTGACCAGCCGGGCAGGCGGCGGGCCAGGCCCAGGACGGAGTCGACGCGGGGGTCGGCCGCGAGGGCGGCGACCACGCTCGTCCCGACGTTTCCGGTGGCTCCAGTGACGACGACCCGCTTGCCCGCGTTCATGTTCACGGCTCCTCTCCTCCGGTGACCGCCTCGGCCCCGGGTACCCCCTGCGCGGCGGTCCACGTCCGTCACGGGCGGGTATGAGCGGATGCGGGTGGGCAGCATGGGACGCGGGGGACGGTACGAACGTCATGAACGGCGTGAACGGGACACGAGAAGGGAAACCGGTCGGATGCATCTGGACCTCACCGGCAGGACGGCGCTGGTCACCGGCTCGACGCAGGGCATCGGCGCGGCGATCGCCACCGGGCTGGCCCGCGCGGGAGCGACGGTGGCGGTGAACGGGCGGAGCGAGGACGGTGTCACGGCCGCGGTGAAGCGGCTGCGGGCGGAGGTCCCGGACGCCGAGGTCGTCCCGGTCGCGGCGGACATCGCGAGCGAGGAGGGCGCCGCGCTGGCGCGGGAGCTGCTGCCCGAGGTGGACGTCCTCGTCAACAACCTGGGCATCTTCGAGGCCCGCCCGGCCCTGGAGATCGCGGACGAGGAGTGGCGGCGGTACTTCGAGGTGAACGTCCTCGCGGCGGTGCGGCTGACCCGGGCGTACCTCCCGGGGATGAAGGAGCGGGGCTGGGGGCGGGTGCAGTACATCGCCAGCGACTCCGCGGTGGTGACCCCGGCCGAGATGATCCACTACGGGATGTCCAAGACGGCGCTGCTGGCGGTGAGCCGGGGCTTCGCCAAGGAGGCCGCCGGGACCGGCGTGACCGTCAACTCGGTAATCGCAGGACCCACCCATACGGGTGGTGTCGAAGATTTTGTGTACGAGCTGGTGGACCGGGATCTGGGCTGGGAGGAGGCCCAGCGCGCGTTCATGCGCACCCATCGGCCGCAGTCGCTGCTCCAGCGGTTGATCGAGCCGGAGGAGATCGCCCATATGGTGGTGTACCTGAGTTCCCCGCAGGCTTCGGCGACGACGGGCGCGGCGGTCCGGGTCGACGGCGGCTATGTGGACGCGATCCTGCCCTGAGCCCGGCCGGGCCGGCCGGACGGCCGGTGCCGGACAGCCGGTGCCGGGCGGACGACCGGGCGCCCACCGGACGGCCGACCTAGAGGCCGTTCCCGCCGGGCCGTAGGCATATGCCGTAAGCACCACCGTATCGAGTGTTGCCAAACCCCTTACAGGGGGTCCCCGCCTGTGCAACAGTCGTAACCGGTCCTCAGTTTCAGACCCTGGCCGCGATCGCGCCTGTATCGGAGTACGACATGCCGTCCCATCTGTTCGCGGACCGTCCCGCCCCGCAGCCGCCGGAGCGCGGCACGCTGGACGCCCTGATCTCGCAGACCCGCAGACTGCGGGGAGGCGTCGACGCGGTACGCCGGGACGCCGTGACGGACGAGGACGACCCGCAGGGCCGCTGGCAGCGCGCGCTGTGCGATCTCGCCGTCCACCAACTCGACGACCTGGGCGCCCAGTTGGGTCAGCTCAAGGAGGGCGTCCCGGAGGGGCTCACCGAGACCGGGACCGCCCCGGCGGGCGCCGCCGGCGCCGCCGGGGTCGAGGCGCCCGCCGGTCCGCCGCCCACCGGGTCGCTGCTCAGCCGGGTCGGCAGCGCCGAGTGGAACCTGCTCACCGACGAGGTGAGCTGGTCCGACGAGCTGTACGTGATCTTCGGCCGGTCGCCCGAGGCCGGCCCGATGACCCTGGACGAGCTGCCCTCGATGGTGTTCGCCGAGGACCAGGCGCTGCTGACGGCGATGGTCACCGGCTGCCTGATCGACGGCAAGCCCATCGACGGCGAGTTCCGGATCGTCCGCGTGGACGGCCGGGTGCGGACGCTGCACATGATGGGCGAGCCCGTGCTCGACACCGACGGCTGCACGGCCTCCATGTGGGCGGTCCTGCGGGACGTCAGCGAACTGCGCCGCAGCGAGCGTGCGGTGCGCGAGTCCCGGGACTCCCTGCGGCGCACCCGCCACATCGAGCAGACCGAGCACCGGATGGCGCTGGAGCTGCACGAGGCGGTGCTGCCGCCGTGGCGCGGTTCCTCCGGCTTCCCGTCCGAGGGCCCCGCCGGGCTGGACCTGGCCGGGCAGTACCTGCCGGCGGGATCCGGCGCGCCGGTCGGCGGCGACTGGTACGACGCGCTGGAACTGCCCGACGGGCAAGCCCTGCTGACGGTCGGCGACCTCACCGGGCACGGCATCTCGGCGACGTCCACCATGGCGATGCTGCTGGGCGCCCTGCGGGGCCTGGCCGTCGCCGGGATCCGCCCCGGCGCCCTGATGGGCCACCTCAACCAGGTGCTGGACTCCTCCTCGCAGCCGGCCCTGGGCAGCGCGGTGTGCTGCCGCTACGACCGGCGGACCCGGACGCTGGCCTGGGCGCAGGCGGGCCACCCCGCCCCGCTGCTGTTCCGCGGCGGGACGGGGCGGGCGCTGGAGCGGCCGGAGGGCGCCCTGCTCGGGGCGACGCCCGGGGCGGCGTACGAGCAGGACGAGGTCCGGCTGCTGCCGGGGGACGTGCTGGTGCTGCACACGGACGGCCTGACGCGCGACACCGGCCGGGAGAGGCTGCTGGAGCTGGCACCGCGGTTCGCCGCGGCGCGCGACGCGCAGGAGTGCGTACGGTCGTTGACGGAGGAGTTCGGGAGGTCACCGCGCGCGTGCGACGCCTGTGTCATGGTCGTGCGGATCGGCTGAGCCGCGCCGCCCCGGGGGGCGTCCGCCGGGCCGGAACCGGCTCAACAGCGGCGTTTATCAGGGTATTTGAGGGGTGGAGCGGGTCGCACGGGCGTCAGGCCCGGGCGGCCCTGGGCTTCTTGGCCACCGACTTGGGCATGGCGAGCTGGATCTCCTCGCGGAGGTCCTCGATCTTCGCGTAGCCCGCGTACTGGCCGGTGAGCCGGTACATCTCCCGCAGCCGGTCCCAGGTGCGCTGCGACGAGGTCTCCCCCATGGACATCAGGGCGAGCCGGGCGTACCGGTCGGCCTGCTCGGGGTCGTCGGCGATGAAGCAGGCCGAGGCCATCGAGAGATAGTCGAAGATCTTGGAGCGCTGCCGGCCGTCGTTGCGGAGGGACAGCGCCTTCTGCGCGAAGTGCTGCGCCTGGCGGGCGGCGGCGGGCTCGTGCTCGGCCAGCGTCCGGTACGCCAGGGCCTGCATGCCGTACAGGTCCTCGCTCTTGAAGGTCTGCATCCAGCTCGGCAGCGGCACGTCGGACTTGTCCGAGACGAACAGCTCCTCCGCCTCGCCCAGGGTGCGGCGCATCGCCTGGCCGCGGCCCATGGACGCCTGCGCCCACGCCTCGATGGTGTGCAGCATCGCCTGGGTGCGCGGCAGGATCTCGTCGCCCGAGCCGGACCGGGCGAGCTTCATCAGGTCGAGGGCCTCGTCGGGGCGGCCCAGGTGGACCATCTGGCGGGCCGCCCGGGAGAGGGCCTCGCCGGCGCGGGGGCGGTCGCCGCCCTCACGGGCCGCGTGGGCGGCGATGACGAAGTACTTCTGCGCGGTGGGCTCCAGGCCCACGTCGTGCGACATCCATCCGGCCAGCACGGCGAGGTTGGCGGCGACGCCCCACAGCCTGCGCTGGAGGTGCTCGGGGTGGCGGTAGGCGAGCATGCCGCCCACCTCGTTGAGCTGTCCGACGACGGCCTTGCGCTGGAGCCCGCCGCCCCGGGCGGCGTCCCAGGCGCGGAACACCTCGACCGAGCGCTCCAGCGCCTCGATCTCCTGCGACCCGATGGGCGCTGCCTCGTAGCGGTCGAATCCGGCGGGGTCGGCGTGCAGCGGGTCCTGGGGACGGGGGCGGTCGCCGGCGAGAGAGGGGTCGGTGTGGAGCCAGTCGTGCATGGCGCTGGTCAGTGCGGAGCCTGCGGCGAGCGCGGCGCCCGCGCCCACCAAGCCGCGTCGGTTGAGCATGAGGTCCATTCCCGTGAATTCGGTGAGGACCGCGGCCGTACGCTCGGGCGCCCAGGGCAGCCCGTCAGGGTTGTCGTCGTTCCTGACGTCCCGCCGTTTCCCGGCGCGCCCGTGCCGTACGAACCCGAGGTCCTCGATGGTCACGACACGGCCGAGTCGCTCGGTGAACAGGGCCGCCAGCACCCGGGGTACGGGATCGCGCGGGGTCTCCCCCATGTCGATCCAGCGCCGCACCCGCGAGGTGTCGGTCGCCAGCTGGGGGTGGCCCATGGCCGCCGCCTGCCGGTTCACGAGTCTCGCGAGTTCTCCTTTGGACCAGCCGGCCAGGCCGAACAGGTCTGCAAGGCGGGTGTTGGGTTCTCCGGTCACGTCAAGCCCCCAGGTTCTCGGCTGACTTGACACTAGCCCGCTGTCATAGGGCTGGCGACTATTCGCCAGGGTTCGCCAGGGTCCGCCAGATGGTGTGCCACCCGCGCCCGGGTGTCAGGTAGGAAAGCGCCACCCCGCCCCGGTGACCGGCCCTCATTCCCCAGGGTGTCCGGCCGGACGCCGGGACGGGGCAGCGTTCGCATCGTCGGCACACGAAGGGATCTGGCTCGCCCATGTACACAGCATCGTCCTCCGTGTCCGCCCCGCCCCGTCCGCAGCGCACCGTCCCGGCGGGCGGCGGCCCCTACCTGGACCCCACGCAGGCGGGACGGGCCCGGCGCTGGGCGGGTGCGGTGGCCGGGCCGCTGAGCGGGAGGATCGACTTGTCCGGTCCCCAGGGCGCGCAGTTGCGGAAGGCCATCGCGTCGGTGCACCGGATCTGCCCGGAGTTCAACCCGGTGCAGGTGATGCGGCGCAGCGGCCGGTCGGTCCTGCTGGTGGGGACCACCGGACGCGCCACCGCCGTCGCCAAGTGTTTACTGGACCACTCCCCCGCGTGGGTCGAGCGGTTCCGCCACGAGATCGCCGCCTACCGGGCCTTCGTACGGCACCGGCCGCCGGTGCGGGCGCCGCGGCTGATCGCCGCCGACCCCGACAACTGCACGCTCGTCATCGAGCGGATGCCGGGGCGGGCCGCCGCCCTCACCCGCCACCCCCTGGAGGCCCCGCCGCGCGCGGACGTCCGGGCGGCGCTCGGCGCGATCGCCCGGGTCAACTCCTGGCGCCCGCCGGCCGGTACCTTCGACGCCCCCCTCGACTACGGCTCGCGCATCTCGCGCTACCACGAGCTGGGCCTGTTCACCGACCGGGACCGGGACGACCTCCAGAAGCTGCTGCACGGCCTGGCGCACGCGGGCGGGCGGCAGGCGATGGGGCAGTTCTGCCACGGGGACGCCCTGCTCTCCAACATCCTGCTGTCGCCCGCCGGTCCGGTGCTGGTCGACTGGGAGCACGCGGGCTGGTACCTGCCGGGGTACGACCTGGCGACGCTGTGGACGGTGCTGGGTGACGCTCCCGCGGCGCGGCGGCACATCAGCCAGCTCGCCCAGCGCGAGGGCCCGGCGGCCCGGGACGCGTTTCTGGTGAACCTGATGCTGGTGGTGACCCGGGAGATCCGGACGTACGAGACCGCCGTGCAGCGCACGATACGCGAGGCTCCGCCCGCCGGTTCCGTCCCGGCCGCTCCGGGCGCGGTGTCGGCCGGTGAGGAACAGCGGCTGCTGCTGCGGCGGTTGCACGACGACTGCGCGCTCGCCCGGCGGGCGGTGCGCGCGGCGGTCGGCACCCGCTGAGCCCCGCGGGGCGGTGGGGCCCCGGGCCCGGGGGGGCCCCCCCCCGGCCGGGGCGCGCCCCGTGGGGCCCCCACAACCCCCCGCGGCGGGGCGGGGTGGGGGCGGGGGGGGGCCGCGCCCCCC
>NZ_JBIBVB010000004.1:185263-743154 GCF_043079975.1 Streptomyces sp. NPDC015131
GGGGGGTGTCCCCGCGCGGGCGGCGCCCGCGGGGGGGGGGGGGGGGGGGGGGGGCGCCCCGGGGGGCCCCCGGGGGGGGGGGGCCCGGGGGGCGGGGGGCCCCCCCCCGGCCCCCCGCCCCCACCGCCGTGTCCGGGTACGACGGGCGGTCGCCGGGCCGGGGTGGGGCCGGTGCGGACCCGTGCGACGGGTGACCGCGTCCGGTCGGTCCTTGTCGATTTCGGCCACCCTCTACCCCCAT
This sequence comes from Streptomyces sp. NPDC015131, assembly GCF_043079975.1. Lineage (NCBI taxonomy): Bacteria > Bacillati > Actinomycetota > Actinomycetes > Kitasatosporales > Streptomycetaceae > Streptomyces > Streptomyces sp. NPDC015131. The sequence continues at coordinate 185,505 of NZ_JBIBVB010000004.1, forward strand.
GGCTGATTCGGGTGCATGCTGTGCGGGCGGCGCTCCCAGCGACGGGAGCCCCGTGGCCCACGCATGCGCCGAGCGACTGGAGGCCTGATGCCGAACGAGCACCACGTCCGGACCCTGTCCCTCTCCGACGGACCGGCCCGCCGCGCCAAGCCGGCGGCGGACCCGGCGGCGGCGCTGTCGCTGGCGGACGAGGAGCTGCTGGAGCGGTATCCGGCCGTCCGGGGGGTCGCGGAGCGGTGGCTCGTGCTCCGGGAGGAGTCGGCGCCCTCCCGCTGACCCCGTCGCCCCCTGGCCCTGGGCGGGGGTACGCCCGCCGCCCTCCCGGTCCCTTTCGGGACTTCCGGCCCGTATGTTCCGGGACTTTCCGCCCGCCCGTGCCGGGTCCTTCGCCATCCGACCGGAGCAGTCGGCTCCGGTGGCGTTTACCGGCCGGTCGTCCGGCAACCAGCTGTCATGTCCCGCCGCGTGGCGGGGCGTGCGGAAGGCTACGGGAGGCCGAGAATGGGAATCATCGCGTGGATCATCATCGGGCTGCTCGCCGGTGCGATCGCCAAGGCGCTGATGCCGGGGCGTGACCCGGGCGGCATCCTGGTGACGATGGGCATCGGCATCGTCGGCGGTCTGCTGGGCGGCTGGCTGGGCAAGGTCATCTTCGGTGTGGACTCGATCGACGGGTTCTTCGACCTGTCGACGTGGATAGCGGCGATCGTCGGTTCGGTGATCGTCCTGGCCCTCTACCGGCTGATCACCGGCCGCGGGCACCGGGGTCACCGGGCGCACGCCTGACGCGGCACCGTCGAGGGCGTACCTCGAAGGACGTACGAGGAAGGAAGGCCGCCACCATGGACGTTCCCGGCGGAAGAAGCACTCCGGCCCTCCGCGCGGCCGGTGGCGCCGGGAACGTGGCGGCATCATGACCCGGTCGCCCACCTCCGACGTGGCGTCGCTGAAGGCGTACATCGAACGCGAGATCGCGACGCTGCGGGCGGAGGTGCGGCGCCGGGCGGAGACGGCCGGGGTGGCGGACCCCTCCCCCGGCCGGGCGACCGGCGAGGCCGGGGCGCCGTCCCCCGAGGCCGGCCGGAGCATCCGGTCGGCCCAGTGCCCGTGCGGCCAGGGCTACGGCGCCCCGCACGCGTGCGTGGACCCCGGTGAGGGGCACGACCCGCGGACGTGCCTGTGCGCGACGCTGCCCGCCATTCCGGTGTCGGCGGCGCTGCTGGAGCCCGAGCGGAACGACACGGGCGCCGTCACGGACTTCCGCATCACCGCGGGCAATCACATCCGCTCCGCCGAATGGCTGGTCTCGCCCGACCAGCAGGCGGGGCAGCTCTTCTTCGCGGAGGCCCGCCCCGGAGCGGCGGCCGGCGGGCTGCTGGACGCGCTCAGGGACGTCGTCGAGACGGGCCTGCCGCTGAACGGCCTGGTCGTGGACTACACCGAGGAGCGGTACGGCCGGCTCCGCCGGGTGCAGCTGGTGCACTACGCCGCGTCCTGCGGCGACCGGGTGCTGACGACCTGGCGCCCGGTGCGCAGCCAGGCGGAGCTGCTGACCATCGACGCCCAGCACCTGGCGTCCATCGGGTGGGGGCGCTGGGACCTGCTGTCCGGCGCGGTGACCTGGTCCGAGGGGTTGCAGCGGATCTTCCGTACCGACCCGGCGCTGCCCTGGTCGCTGCTGGAGCTGTGCGACGTCCTGGTGGACTCCGACGTGGGGCCGTTCGGCGAGTTCCTCGCGTCGGTGCTGGCCGGTGAGGAGCCGGCGTGGACCCGGATCCGGTTCCTGGTGCTGGGCGAGGTCCGCACGGTCGATCTGCTGGGCCGCCCGGTGGCCGGAACCGACGGCAGACCGTGGGCGCTGCAGATCGTGGCGCGCGACCTCACTCCCCAGATGCGCAGCCGCCGGCGGCTGGTCGAGAAACAGGCCGAGACGGAGCTGCTGCGGCAGCAGGCCGCCGCCGAACGGCATGTGGCCGGGGCGCTGCGCGAGGCGCTGCTGCCGACGTACTCGGAGGGTCTGGCGGACCTGGGACTGACCGCCGCCGCGGCCTATCTGCCCGCCGAACCGGACGCGGCGGTGGGCGGCGACTGGTACAAGTGCCGTCCGCTGCCGGACGGCCGGGCGCTGATCGCCGTCGGGGACGCCAGCGGGCACGGCCTGGAGGCGGTCGCCCGGATGGCCCAGCAGCGCCACGCGATGGCGGGTCTGGCGCAGACCGGCGCGTGCGCCGGAGAGGTCGCCACCTGGCTGAACGAGCTGGTGTGCGGTGACCCTTCGTCGGCGACCGCCACGATGGCCGTGGGGCACGTGGGCCCCGAGCGGGTCTTCCGCTGGACCTGCGCCGGGCACCCGGCGCCGCTGCTGCTGCGCGAGGGGCGGGCGTACGCGCTGCCGACCGAGCACCGGGGCCCGCTGCTGGGCGCACTGCCGGGGCACCACTACGAGACCGCGGAATTCCCCCTGGAGCGGGGCGACGTGCTGCTGTTCTACACCGACGGGGTGGTGGAGCGGCGCGGGCAGGACATCACCGAGGGGATCCACGCGCTGACCGGGCTGCTGGCGGCGAGCAGCGGGCTGCCGCCGCGCCGGATCGTCGACCGGATCACCGAGGAGTACGAGCGGGGCGTCCACGACGACGACGCCTGCCTGCTGGCGGTCCGGGTCGACTGACGCGCGTCCCGGGCATGGTGCGGCGGGCCGGCCTCCGCTACACCGGTACGGTGCGATCCGCCGATTCCGCGCCCGTCCAGGAGGCCGCCGTGTCCGCTCCGGTCCGTCGATTCCCGTGTCCCTTACGCCGATTCCGGCCACCTGCCCGGGTGGTGGGCGCGGCGGTGGCGACGGCCGCGCTGCTGCTGCCGCTGGTGTCGGCGGCGCCCTCCGCGACGGCGGGGCGCCCGCCCGCCGAGGGGGCGGCGCAGCGGGACTACGCGGCTGCCGCGGCCGAGTACGGGGTGCCGGTGAGCGTGCTGCTGGCGGTGGCGTACCTCCAGTCCCGCTGGGACGGGCACGGTGGCGCGCCGAGCGTCACCGGCGGCTACGGGCCCCTGCACCTCACGGACGCGCGGGCGGCACTGGCCTCCGCGCCGCACCACGGGCACGGCACGGAGGACCCGCGCGGTGACGGCTCCCGGCCCGCCAAGCGGGTGATGGAGGCCCGGCTGCCGGAGCCGTCGGCGCTGCCGCCCCGGCTGCGGACCCTGGAGCGGGCGGCGGAGCTGTCCGGGCTCTCCCCCGAACGGCTGCGCACCAGCGCGTCCGCCAACATCCGGGGCGGCGCGGCGCTGCTGGCCGCGGCGCAGCGGGAGCTGGGCGGTCCGGCGAGCACCGACCCGGGCGACTGGTACGGCGCGGTGGCGCGCTACTCGGGCGCGGACGACACGGCGACCGCCACGACGTACGCCAATGACGTGTACGAGGTCATCCGTTCGGGTGAGCGCCGGACGACGGACGGCGGGCAGGAGATCGTACTGCCCGCCCATCCCGGTGTCGTTCCACGGACGTCGCAGGCGGCCGGGCTGGGGCTGCGGACGGCTTCCCGGGGCGCGAGCGAGTGCCCGGTGACGGTGGCGTGCGAGTGGATCCCGGCGCCGTACGAGGATCTGGGCGGCGGTGACTACGGGAACCACGACAAGGCCGACCGGCCCGCCTCCTCGCCGGTGGAGTACATCGTCGTCCATGACACGGAGGCGACCTGGGACGTGACCCTGGGCCTGGTGCAGGACCCGGAGTACGTGTCGTGGCACTACTCGCTGCGGTCCTCGGACGGGCACATCGCCCAGCACGTGCCGCTGAAGGACGTCGGCTGGCACGCGGGCAACTGGTACGTGAACGCGAAGTCGGTGGGCCTGGAGCACGAGGGCTTCCTGGTCGCTCCGGACGCCTGGTACACGGAGGCGATGTACCGCACGTCGGCGCGGCTGGTGCGGTACCTGGCGCGGCGGTACGGGATCCCGCTGGACCGGCAGCACGTCCTGGGGCACGACAACGTCCCGGGCCCGACCCCGGCGGCGGTGCCGGGGATGCACACCGACCCGGGCCCGTACTGGGACTGGGCGCACTACTTCGAGCTGCTGGGGCGGCCGTTCGTGCCGTCCGCGGGGCCCCGGGCCGGTGTGGTGACGATCCGCCCGCGCTACGAGGCGCACCGGCCGCTCTACACGGGCTGCGCCCGGCCCGGTGAGGCGTGCCCGCCGCACGGCAGCGGCGCGGTGCGGCTGCGCACGGAGCCGAGCGACACCGCGCCGCTGGTGCGGGACGCCGGGTTGCGGCCGGGCGGCGGGCCGTCGACCACGGACGTCAACGACACCGGGGCGCGGGCCTCGACGGGGCAGCGCTACGCGGTGGCCGACCGGCGGGGCGAGTGGACGGCGATCTGGTACCTGGGGCAGAAGGCGTGGTTCCACGACCCCGTGAGGCGGCCGGCCGCCGTGGGCGGGCGGGGGCCGGTGGTGACGCCCAGGGCGGGGGCGGCGAGCGTCCCGGTCTTCGGGCGGGCCTATCCGGAGGCGTCCGCGTACCCCGCCGGTGTGCCCGTCCAGGCGGTGGTGCCGCTGCCGTACGCCCTGGGCGCGGGCCAGCGGTACGTGGTGGGCGGCCGGGTGCCGGGCGAGTACTTCTACGCCCCCTCCTTCGACACGTCGGGGCACCGGGTGGTGCGGGGCGAGGAGGAGTACTACGAGATCCAGTTCGGGCACCGGGTGGCGTATGTGAAGGTCTCGGACGTGACCCTGTCCCGGGGGTGAGGGGCTGACGGACTCAAGGGCTCAAGGGCGCAGCCGCCGTCAACGGCTCAGCGGTGACCGGGTGTTGATATGACTATTACGGTCCGTGGCGTGCGCGGGAGCGGCGGCGGGTAGGGCACGACGACGCATGTCCACCGCCCGTGAAAGGCACCGCACGCATGGCACAGCCCTTCGTCCTGCCGGACTTCTACCTGCCGTACCCGGCGCGTCTCAACCCCCATGTGGAGGCGGCGCGTTCCCACACCAGGACGTGGGCGCGCCGGATGGGCATGCTGGAGGGGTCGGGGGTGTGGGAGTCGGACGACCTCGAGTCCCACGACTACGCCCTGCTGTGCGCGTACACCCACCCGGACTGCGGCGCGGACGCGCTGTCCCTGGTCACCGACTGGTACGTCTGGGTCTTCTTCTTCGACGACCACTTCCTGGAGGTGTTCAAGCGCACCCAGGACCTGGCGGGCGGCAAGGCGTATCTGGACCGGCTGCCCGCCTTCATGCCGCTGGACCCCGAGCGGGAGACGCCGGAGCCGGAGAACCCGGTGGAGGCGGGCCTCGCCGACCTGTGGAGCCGGACGGTGCCGGGCATGTCGTCCGCGTGGCGGTCCCGGTTCGCCGAGGCGACCGAGCACCTGCTGAACGAGTCCCTGTGGGAGCTGGCGAACATCAACGAGGGCCGGGTCGCCAACCCGGTCGAGTACATCGAAATGCGCCGCAAGGTGGGCGGCGCGCCCTGGTCGGCGGGTCTGGTGGAGTACGCGGCGGGCGCCGAGGTGCCCGAGTCGGTGGCGCACGCGCGGCCGTTGCGCGTCCTGCGGGACGCCTTCTCCGACGCGGTGCACCTGCGCAACGACCTCTTCTCGTACCAGCGCGAGGTGGAGGACGAGGGCGAGAACAGCAACGGTGTCCTGGTGCTGGAGCGTTTCCTGGAGTGCGGCACCCAGGAGGCCGCGGAGTACGTTAACGACCTGCTGACGTCACGGCTCCAGCAGTTCGAGAACACCGCGCTGACCGAGGTGCCCGGACTGTGCGTGGAGAAGGGGCTGAGCGCGGAGGAGTGCGCGGCGGTCGCCGCGTACACCAAGGGGCTCCAGGACTGGCAGTCCGGCGGCCACGAGTGGCACATGCGCTCCAGCCGGTACATGAACGAGGAGGCCCGGAGCGGCCCTTCGCTGTTCGGCGGGGTGCTCGGCACCTCCGCCCTGGACATCACCACGCTGTTCGGCCGCCCGGCGGCGGCGCGGACGCGTGCCCTGACCCATGTCCCGCACCAGAAGGCGGGGCCCTCGCTGCTGCCCGACTTCGACCTTCCGTACCGCCTGGCGCTCAGCCCGCACCTGGACGGCGCGCGGGCCGCGTCGCTGGAGTGGGCGGGCCGGATGGGCCTGCTGGACGACATCTGGGACGAGGAGCTGATGGCGGGCTTCGACCTCGCCCTGTGCGCGGCCGGGCTGGACCCGGACGCCACGGCGGAGGAGCTGGAGCTGAGCGCCGAGTGGCTCACCTGGGGGACGTACGGCGACGACTACTACCCGCTCGTCTTCGGGCGGCCGAGGGACCTCGACGGGGCGAAGGTGTGCACCGAGCGGCTCAAGGCGTGCATGCCCGTGGCGGACCCGGTGGCGGGGGCCGCCGGTGCGGTGAGCCCGATGGAGCGGTCGCTGGCGGACCTGTGGGCGCGCACCGCGGGGCCGATGGACGCGGGGTCGCGGACGTCGCTGCGTGAGGCGCTGGACGGGATGCTGGACAGCTGGCTGTGGGAGCTGCACAACCAGGCGCAGCACCGGGTGCCCGATCCGGTGGACTACCTGGAGATGCGCCGGCTGACCTTCGGGTCGGAGCTGACGATGAGCCTCGCACGGCTGCGGCACCGGCGGGACCTGCCGCAGGAGCTGCTGCGCAGCGGCACGGTGCGGGCCATGGAGAACGCGGTGATGGACTACGGCGCCCTGACCAACGACCTGTTCTCCTACCAGAAGGAGATCGAGGTCGAGGGCGAGGTGCACAACGCGGTGCTGGTGGTGCAGACGTTCCTCGGCTGCGACTACCCGAGCGGGGTGCGGATCGTGGACGATCTGATGCGGGGGCGGCTGCGCCAGTTCGAGCACGCGAAGGCGTACGAACTTCCGCTGCTGGCCGATCAGTTGGGCCTCGACGGGGACGGCAGGGCGGCGCTGGACGCGTACCTGCGGGAGCTGGAGGACTGGCTGGCCGGGATCCTGCACTGGCACCGCAATGTGCGGCGCTACCGCGACGAGGACGTCCGGTCGGGCGCGGGGACGGTCCGGCTGCGGTCGGCTCCGGGGGCCGCGCCGGGTGGTGGTGGGCTCGGGCTGCCGGCCGGGCCGACGGGTCTGGGGACCTCGGCGACGCGGCCGGCGGAGTCGTTCACCCGGTAGGGCGCCCCGGCGTCAGGAGGGCGGGCGGACGCCGCGGAGCTGGTCCAGTTCGCGGCGCTCCCGCTTGGTGGGGCGCCCGGCTCCCCGGTCCCGTACGCCGGCGAGGGCGACGTGCTCGCGCGGCGGCGGGGGCGGGCTGTTGTCGGTGTACGCCTCGGCGGCGGCGGGAGCGCCGACCCGCTTGGCGAGCACCTGCTTGACCTCGACGATCCGCTCGCGGCCGGCGTGGAAGAGCCGGACCTCGTCGCCGGACTTCACGGGCTGGGCGGGCTTGGCACGCTCGCCGTTGACGCGGACGTGCCCGGCCCGGCAGGCGGTGGCCGCCTGGGAGCGCGTCTTGGTGAGCCGTACCGCCCAGATCCAGCTGTCGACCCGCGCGGTGGGGTTCCCCTCGTGTGCTGCCATGCCTCCGAGCCTAATCGGCTCCCCCGGCGGTGACCGCATGCTTTTCGCGGCGGGTGACCGCATGCTTTGCGCGGCGGCGGCCGGCCGGGCGGGGGTCAGCCCTGCTGGAACAGCTCCGCGGGCAGCGGCTTGAGCAGCGCGTACAGGTCGTCGGTGATCGGCCGGTCCCAGCTGGCGATGGTCACCAGGACGTTGTCGCTGCGGTCGAACTGGACGCAGGAGATACGGCTCTCGGAGAGCTTGAGGCGGCGGACGATCAGCAGGTTGTCCCCCTGCATCACGGGGACGTCCTCGGTCTCGACGACCTCGACCGGCTCGTCGTTCTCCAGGGCGGCGAGGAGCTGCGCCACCTCGAACGGGATCTGTCCTTCGGCCAGGTCGCGCGCCGGGGAGCCCTCGGGAAGGTTGCCGATGATCATGGCGGGGCCGCGTCCGCCGAACAGGTCGTAGCGGAGGAAGACGCCCTGGCAGCTGCCGTCGGGCGCGGGGAGGAGACCGGCGCCGAGATTGCCGGGCCAGTCCCCCGGGTCCATGGCCAGGACGTCGAAGTCCGGGCCCGCGGGTGTGGCGGCGCTGCGGCGGCGGAGGAAGGACATGCCGCCATGGTACGTGGCCGGGGCCCCCGTCCGGCGCGCGGGCCCGGGCCGCGGGGCCGCCCGCGCGGGCCGCTCCGGGGGCGGGGGCGGCGGGCGCGTTTCACCGCATCGGGCGACGGCGCGCGGGCGGTCAGGCGGAGCGTTCCGCGAGGCGGCGCAGCGCGGTGAGGGCGTCGCCGGCCCGCGCGGAATCGACGAACAGGTGGTCGTGGTGGAACCCGGCCACCACGTTGCAGCTCAGCCCGGCGTCGGCCAGCTCCCGGGAGACGGCGGCGGTGAGCCCGACGGCGTCGAGCGCCGAGTGGACGCGCAGGGTGATCCACCCGGCCACGTAGTCGTACGGGAGGGAGGCGGCGTCGGCCTCCTCCTGGGGAACGACGAGGGTCAGCCCCTCCGACTCGGCGACCGTGACCACGGGGTGCAGTCCGGGCGGGACGGCGGGGCCGTCCACGGTGACGAAGACGTAGTGCCCGGGGTTGAGCTCGGGCCGCATCCCGGCGACCAGTCGGGCGAGATCGCGCTCTGCACTCATGCTTCCAGCCTAGGCGGTCTCCGCCGGCACGCGTCTCCGTGCCGGCACGCCCCCGTCCACCCGCATGCCGGTGGTCGTGCACTCGTCCTGCTCTCTGTCACCGCAAGTGTCTTGCGCGGCAAGGTTGTGCCGACTATCGTGTACCGCATGACAAAGGAGCCGTCGCCCCCGGGGGACCAGCGGCGCAGTCAGCTCCTGCGCGGCGTGCTCGACCTGTGCCTGCTCTCACTGATCGCCGAACGCCCGCGGTACGGGTACGAGTTCGTGGAGGCACTGGAGGCCGGCGGGCTGGAGCTGGTCAGCGAGGGCAGCATCTATCCCCTGCTCGCACGGATGGAGCGGGGCGGGCTCATCGAGTCGTATCGCGCCGCGTCCTCCAGCGGCGGCGCGCCGCGCAAGTACTACCGGCTGTCCGAGGCCGGCCAGGCCGAACTGACCCGCGGCCGGGCCGTCTGGCGGGACTTCACCGGCCAGGTCGGCCAGGTCCTGGCCGACCGGGATCGCCCATAGGACAGCCACACGCAGGACAGAAGCACACAGCACAGGAGACGAGGACATGACGGGGGAAAGCACCATGACCAGTGAGCGGGTCCTGGCGGTCTGCCGGGCCAACTGGGAGTACCGCGGTGTCGACGACGCGTCCGTGCGGGAGATGCTCGCCGAGCTCGCCGCACACCTGGAGGACGCGGCGGCAGCGGGGCGCGGGCCGAGGGACGTCGTCGGCGAGGACGTGAAGGCGTTCGCGGCGTCCTGGGCGCGGGCGCGGCAGCCCTTCCGCCGGAGAGCGGCGCGACTCGCGGCCGTGCTGCCTTCCGTGGTGGGGCTGCTGATGCTGTTCTCCCACCTGCTGGGGCGGACGGTCGAGCTGCCCGTGACCGCGGGCCGCCTCGCGCTGATCGCGGCGATCGCGGCGGTGACGGTGACCGTGGAGCTGCGCAGCGGCCGTCTGGGGCTGTGGAAGAACTGGCTGGTGGGCGCCGTCGTCGGCCTGCCGGCCGCGCTGCTCGCCGACAAGCTGGCCGGCGACGGGCCCCTCTTCACCCTGCCCCTGTGGGCCACGATCCTGCTGATACTGCCCGGAAGCGTCCTCGCCGTGGCCGACGCCCGGGCGCGCTCCCGCGCGGACCAGGACGCGGACGTGAGGTGACCCTCAGGTGAGGTCGAACTCGCCGTGGCGGGCGTTGCGCACAAAGGCGCGCCACTCGGCCGGGGTGAAGATCAGGGACGGGCTCTCCGGGCGTCCGCCGTTGCGCATCGCGATGAACCCCTCGACGAAGGCGATCTGCACGTCGCCCGCTCCCTGACTGCCCGACTGCCAGTCGGCGTTGCTGAGGTCGAGGTCCGGCTTCTCCCAGCCTCCGAGCTGCTGCTGGGTGGTGATGGTCTCCGCCACGTGCCTGCTCCTCCCGGTTCGTCGTCCGGCGCTCAGCCTAGTCACCGGGGCCGGTCCCGGACAGGGTGCGACCGGGGCGGGCGGGAACGGGCGGGGGCCTGCTCCCGGCCCCGGGTTTCGCCGGCCGCCCGGCACCGGGTTTCGCCGCTCGCCCGGCGAGGAGTAATACTCGCTGCATGACTGCGCGTATGACAGGCCGGGCGCGGGGCGGCCCGGCCGGCTCCTCCGGGGTGCGGATCCGGCGGGCGACCGCCCGGGACGCGAAGCGGCTCACGGCGCTGGTGCGGAACTCCGGGGCGTACGAGGGTCCCTACGCCCCGATGGTCGCGGGCTACCGGGTGGGGCCCGACTACATCGAGGCCCATGAGGTGCATCTGGCCGCCGGGGAGGACGGGCGGGTCCTCGGGTTCTACGCGCTGGTCCTGGCGCCGCCGGAGCTGGACCTCCTGTTCGTCGCGGACGCGGCGCAGGGTCTGGGCGTGGGGCGCGGGCTGATCGCGCACATGACGGAGCGGGCGAGGGCGGCGGGGGTGAGCGCCGTCCGTGTCGTCTCCCACCCGCCCGCCGAGGGCTTCTACCGCAGTGTCGGCGCCCGCCGGACCGGCACCGTGGCGGCCCGGCCGCCGGCCGTCATGTGGGACCGCCCCGACATGGTCATCGCGGTCGCGCCGCCCGCCGGAAAGTAGCCGCACACCCCTTGTCACCGGGCCCTCCCACTTGACTTACTGATCCGGAACGGAACGACCGAATGATCGGTCGCCCGCTTTGGGTGGCGTACGCGAGGACGGGAGAGCGGCGGATGGCGGACATGCTCGACACCGGGGAACGGCTGGACCGCGCGGAGCTGGCGGCGCTCCAGCTGGAGCGGTTGCGGGCGACCCTGCACCACGCGTACACGCACGTGGACTTCTACCGGCAGGCGTTCGACAAGGCCGGGCTGCGCCCGGAGGACTGCCGGTCCCTGGCCGATCTGGCCCGGTTCCCGTTCACCACCAAGGCCGATCTGCGCGACCACTACCCGTTCGGGATGTTCGCGGTGGACCGGTCGGAGGTGCGGCGGATCCACGCGTCGAGCGGGACGACCGGCCGGCCCACCGTGGTGGGGTACACCGACCGCGACCTGGACACCTGGGCGGACGTGATGGCCCGCTCGATCCGCGCCGCCGGGGGACGGCCGGGTGACACGGTCCATGTGGCGTACGGCTACGGGCTGTTCACCGGCGGGCTGGGGGCGCACTACGGCGCCGAGCGCCTCGGGTGCACGGTCGTCCCGGCCTCCGGCGGTATGACCGGGCGCCAGGTGCAACTGATCCAGGACTTCCGCCCCGAGATCATCATGGTGACGCCGTCGTACATGCTGACGCTGCTGGACGAGTTCGAGCGGCAGGGGATCGATCCGCGCACCACGTCCCTGCGGGTCGGGATCTTCGGCGCCGAGCCGTGGACGGAGGAGATGCGGCGGGAGATCGAGGAGCGGTTCGCCCTCGAAGCCGTCGACATCTACGGCCTGTCGGAGGTGATGGGGCCCGGGGTGGCGCAGGAGTGCGCCGGTACCAAGGACGGGCTGCACATCTGGGAGGACCACTTCTACCCGGAGGTGGTGGACCCGGTCACCGGGGAGGTGCTGCCGGACGGCGAGCCGGGCGAGCTGGTGTTCACCTCGCTGACCAAGGAGGCGATGCCGGTGATCCGCTACCGCACCAGGGACCTCACCCGGCTGCTGCCGGGCACGGCACGGCCGGCGTTCCGCCGGATGGAGAAGATCACGGGCCGGAGCGACGACATGGTCATCCTGCGGGGCGTGAACCTCTTCCCCACTCAGATCGAGGAGATCGTGCTGCGCACCCCGGGGCTGGCCCCCCACTTCCAGCTGCGCCTCGACCGCCGGGGCCGCCTGGACGCGCTCACCGTCCGGGTGGAGGCCCGGCCGGACGCCACCGGCGACATACGCGCGGGGGCGGCGCGGGCGCTCGCCGCGGCGGTCAAGGACGGGGTCGGGGTCTCCATCGAGGTCGAGGTGGTCGACCCGGAGACCCTGGAGCGGTCCGTCGGGAAGATCAGGCGCGTCGTGGACCTCCGCCCGGCGCCGTGAACCCCGCGGTGGGGGCGGCTGCGGGCGGTGCATCATATGCGCATGAACAGCAGCGGGGGACGCGAGCAGGAACCGACGAGCTATGAGCTGCGACCGCCGCTTCCGGCCGCGCGGGAGCCGCAGGGCGGGGCGACCGGGCAGCGCGCGGAGGCCGGGGCGGGGCGGCTGGTGGGCGGGAGGTACCGCTTGCTGGAACGGCTCGGTTCGGGCGGGATGGGCACCGTGTGGCGGGCGCGCGACGAGGTGGTGGACCGCGACGTGGCGGTCAAGGAGCCCCGGGTGCCGGAGCACTTCACCGCCGCCGAGCGGGACACCGCGTACCAGCGGATGCAGCGCGAGGCCCGCGCCGCCGCGCGGATCGACCACCCCTCGGTGGTGGCCATCCACGACGTGGTGACCGAGGGCGACCGCCCCTGGATCGTGATGGAGCTGCTGCGCGGACGGTCCCTGGCCGAGGCCCTGGACGAGGGCACCCTCACCCCCCGCGAGGCGGCGCGGATCGGGGCGGCGGTGCTGGGCGCCCTGGGCGCGGCGCACGAGGCCGGGGTGCTGCACCGGGACGTGAAGCCGGCCAATGTGATGCTGGGCCGTCACGACCGGGTCGTCCTGACGGACTTCGGCATCGCGCAGCTGGAGGGGGAGCAGCGGCTCACGGAGACCGGCGCCTTCGTCGGTTCGCCCGAGTATGTGGCGCCGGAGCGGGTGCTGGGGCGCCGGCCGGGTCCCGAGTCGGACCTGTGGTCGCTCGGGGTGATGCTGTACCAGGCCGTCGAGGGCGTGTCGCCGTTCCGCCGGCAGACCACGCCGTCGACGCTCCAGGCGGTGCTGCTGGCGGAGCTGCCGCCGTTCCAGCACGCCGCCGGGCTGGCGCCGGTCCTCACCGGGCTGCTGCGGAAGGAACCGGAGGCCCGGCTCACCGCCCAGGCGGCTTCGCCGATGCTGCGGGCCGCCGCGGACCCGCCCGCCCCTCCGGCGCCCGCCACTCCCCCGCCGCCCGGCCGGGCCCCTTCGCCGGACGGGTGGCCCGCGCCCCTCGGGCGGCGGCTCCTGCGGCCGCTGCCGCTGGCCGGCGCCGCCGTGGTGGTGCTCGCGGTGCTGGCCGCGCTGGTGCTGCCGTTCGGGGGCGACGACGCGCCGGACGGCTGGAAGCGGTACGAGGAGTACCGCATGCGGGTCGCCGTGGCGGCCCCGGCGGACTGGACGATCACCACGGCGGACGACGTGGACAGCTCGGACGGCGCCTACCGGGCCACCCGCTACACCTCGCCGAAGGGCGACCTGTCGCTGCTGGTGGACAAGAAGGAGAAGGCCACCGAGACGGCGATGGCGACGGCGCAGCGCTGGAAGTCGGAGTACGAGACGGACACGCCGCCCGAGGGCGGTGCGACCGCCGTGGCGTCCGTGGAGCCGACCACGCAGCAGGGCCGTGACGGCGCGGTCATCACCGTGACGTACAGCAAGGAGGAGGAGGGCGGCGCGCCGCGCCGGGTGTCCCGCACGCTGGTGGTGGTCAACTCCCGGCAGGAGCGCCTCACCCTCGGCGTGGACGTGCCGGCCGGGAAGCCGTCCGGGGCCCTGCTCGACGACCTGTTCGGCAAGGCCCGCGCGGAGTACCGGATCGGCGACCTCTGACGAGACGGCCGGGGCGGGCGGTTCAGCAGGCCTCCTGGAGGGGGAGCCGGTGCCAGGGCGCCGGACCGGTGCCGTCCGTCCAGGCGTCGAGTGCGGCGAGGTCGACGCACAGGATGCCGCACTGGGCGGCGTACTCGGCGGCGGGTTCGGTGAACGCGCTGGTGGTGACGACGACGGCGACCTGCGCCTCGTGCACGGCGAAGCAGGTGCCGCCGAACCGCTGCATGTCCTGGGAGCCGACCTTGTTGTCCTCGGCGTACGCCTTGCACTGGACGACCACGCGGCGGCCGTCGGGCGCGGTCGCCACCACGTCCGCGCCGAGGTCCCCGGCGCCCCCGACGACCTCGACGTCCACACAGCCGTCCCGGGCGCACAGGTCCGCCACCGCCTGCTCGAAGGCGTCCGCGTCCAGGGCCGTGTAGTCCACGTACACGCGCGGCTCCTCCGGCAGGACCACCGGGGCGGCGGCGCGGCGGCGCGCCGCGCGGATCAGGGCGAGCGCCACGGCGAAGGTGCCGGCGACGGCCAGCGCGGCGGCGGGCACGTCGGCGGAGTCGCCCACGGCGGCGCGTGCCATCGCTCCCGTGCCGCAGAGGACGATCGCGAGGAGGCCGAAGCCCAGGACGGTGTCGCGCAGGCTGAAGCCCCCGCGGCGGGTGGGGCGGTCGCTGCGTGGCCTGCGGACGGATATCGCCATCTGCGGGGTCCCTTCTCGGCGCGCGTACGCTGACGATCTTGCTCTGGCCATATGCCCCGTCCGGACGGGCTCGCACATCGGTTCGGGGACGGGTGGCGGCGGGCTTGTGCGTGGCCGCCCGGATCGCGGGCAGACGACGGGCACTGAGCGAGAGAGGCAGGCCGATGGTGCGCAGTGTGGGTGTCGAGGAAGAACTGCTGCTGGTGGACAGCGCGACCGGGGAGCCGAGGGCCCTGTCGGCGGCGGTGCTGGCCGCGGCGTCCCGGGACCCGCGGAGCGACGACGAGGTGTTCGAGAGCGAGCTGCAGCGGCAGCAGCTGGAGTTCGCTACCCGTCCGCAGACCGTGATGGGCGACCTGGGCGAGGAGATCCGGCGGTGGCGGGGCGAAGCCGCGCGGCACGCCGAGGGGCTGAACGCCTCCGTGGCCGCGCTGGCGACCTCTCCCCTGCCGGTGGCCCCCACCATCGGGACCGGTGAGCGCCACCAGTGGCTCAAGGAGCACTTCGGGCTCACCGCGCAGGAGCAGCTGACGTGCGGCTGCCATGTGCATGTGTCGGTGGAGTCGGACGAGGAGGGCGTGGCGGTCCTGGACCGGATCCGGCCCTGGCTGCCGGTGCTGCTCGCGATGAGCACGAACTCGCCGTTCTGGCAGGGCGAGGAGAGCGGGTACAGCAGCTACCGCAACCGCGTGTGGGGGCGCTGGCCGTCGGCGGGGCCGGTGGAGATCTTCGGTTCCGCCGACCGCTACCACGAGCAGGTCGCGGAGATGGTGGCGAGCGGGGTGCTGCGGGACGAGGGGATGGTCTACTTCGACGCGCGGCTCTCCGCCTCGTATCCGACGGTGGAGATCCGGGCGGCGGACGTGTGCCTGGACCCGTCCACCACGGTGCTGCTGGCGACGCTGGTGCGGGGGCTGGTGGAGACGGCCGCGCGGCAGTGGCGGGACGGCGAGCCGCCGGCGCGGCAGAGCGTGGCGCTGCTGCGGCTGGCGACCTGGCGGGCGGCCCGGTCCGGGCTGGAGGACGAGCTGATCCATCCGGTGACGATGCGACCGGCTCCGGCGGAGGCGGTGGTGCGGGCGCTGTTCGAGCATGTGCGGGACGCGCTGGAGGAGAGCGGTGACGTGGTGCCGGCGCAGGACGCCCTGTCGGCGCTGCTGAAGACCGGGAACGGCGCGCGGATCCAGCGGGACCTGCTGTCGCGCACCGGCAGCCTGCGCGAGGTGGTCGCGGAGTGCGTACGGCTCACCCGGGGCTGAGGCCCGCCCCCTGAGCCCCCTGACGGCTTACGACGGCCCCGCGGCCCGGCCCCCGGACATCGGGGGCCGGGCCGCAGGGCTGTCCGGGGCTGTCCGGGGCTGCCGGAAGCCGTCAGGGGCTGAACGAGGTGAACACGAACGCGGCGAACAGCACCACGTGCACCCCGCCCTGGAGCAGGGTGGCCCGTCCGGGCACCACGGTCAGGGCGCTCACCGCGGCGGTGAGCGCCAGCAGCGCCAGGTGGAGCGGCCCCAGGCCGAGGATCAGGGGTCCGGACAGCCAGATCGAGGCGAGGGCGATCGCCGGGATGGTCAGGCCGATGCTGGCGATGGCCGAGCCGTACGCCAGGTTGAGGCTGGTCTGCACCCGGTCGCGGCGGGCGGCCCGGACGGCGGCCAGGGTCTCGGGCAGCAGCACCATCAGGGCGATCACCACGCCCACCACGGCCTTGGGCAGGCCGGCGGACTCCACCCCGCTCTCGATGGTCGGGGAGACCAGCTTGGCGTTGCCGACGACGGCGACCAGCGCCACCACGAGCAGGGCGAGGCTCCACCAGGTCTCGCGCGCGGTGGGCGGCGGGGCGTGTCCGTCCCCGCCCGCGTCGTCCGCGCCGGAGGTCACCGGCAGGAAGTATTCGCGGTGCCGGACGGTCTGGACGGCGACGAAGATCCCGTACAGGCAGAGGGAGGCGACGGCGGCGAAGACCAGCTGCGCCCCGGTGAACTCGGGCCCGGGGTTGCTGGTGGTGAAGCTGGGCAGGACGAGGGTCATCGAGGCGAGGGTGATGACGGTGGCGAGCGCGCCGCCGGAGCCCTCGGCGTTGAAGACCGCGACCCGGCGGCGGACCGCGGCCACCAGCAGGGACAGGCCCACGATGCCGTTGCAGGTGATCATGACGGCGGCGAACACCGTGTCGCGGGCGTAGCTGGACGCGCTGGCACCGCCGCCCGCCATCAGCATGACGATGAGCCCGACCTCGATGACCGTCACGGCGACGGCGAGCACCAGCGAACCGAACGGCTCGCCCACCCGGTGGGCGACCACCTCGGCGTGGTGCACCGCCGAGAGCACGGAGCCGATCAGGCACGCCCCGACCACGGCGACGGCCCATCCGGGCAGGTCGCGGCCCCATCCGGCGGCCAGGACGAGCACGGCGACCACCGGCACCCAGGTGGTCCACTGGCGGGCGAGCCGCGGCCCGCCGCCCGTCCTGCCCTGGTCGTCGGTTCCGGTGCCGGTGCCCGTGGGGGTACTCATGCCGCCACGCTGCCAGAGGGCCCGCGCCCACGCGCGGCAGAAACGCCGGGACGGGCGCGGGGTGGCGGCGCGGGGGCACGGCAGGGTCGTGACGCCCGCTCCTGATGCCGCGTCAGGTTCTTTTCTGGTGGCCGGTTCTTGACGCGACCGGGGGTCGGTAAGAAAGTTTCATCTGATGCGGGCGGGGACGAAGAATTCTTTCAGCGGGCGGCCGTGCGGAGGGAGATGTCGTGGGGGTGTCCGAGGAGCCGGGCTCACGCCGGGCGGGCGGGTCCGGCGGGGGGCCCGGGGGCCGGTGCGGTGACGGGTCCGGTGGCGGGATGAGCCGCCGGCGGTTCGGTGGCGGGGTGCTGACCCTGGGAGGTGCGCTGATGATCGGTGCGATTCCGGGGGCGGCGGCCGCACCCGGCGACGGCGGGACCGGTGGTGGCGGAGGCTCGGCGGGGGGCGGAGGTCCGGCGGGGGGCGGGCGGCCGACACTGCGGCTGGGGTCCGCCGAGCGCGCCGGGCTGCTGCCCGAGCACCTGGACCGGCTGGTCGCCGACGCGGAGCGGTTCCTCGACCCCTCCCCCAAGCACCCGTGGTACGCCGGAGCCGTCCTGCTGGCCGGGCGGGGCGCGACGGTGGCGCTGCACCGGGCGATCGGGCACGCGGTGCGCTACGAGGCGTACGACGAGAAGACGGACACCGGCGTGGAGTTGCCGCCCGAGCGGCGGATCGCGATGGCCGACGACACGGTGTTCGACCTGGCGTCGGTCTCCAAGCTCTTCACCTCCCTCCTGGCCGTGCAGCAGATCGAGCGCGGGGCGCTGGACCTGGAGGGGCGGGTGACGGCGTACCTCCCCGAGTTCGGGGGCGGCGGCAAACAGGACGTGACGGTACGTCAACTCCTGACGCACACCTCCGGTTTCCGCTCCTGGCTCCCGCTGTACAAGGAGCCGACGCACGAGGGGAAGCTGCGGCTGCTGTGGCAGGAGGCGCCGGTGCACCCGCCGGGCACGGCGTACCTGTACTCCGACCTCAACCTGATCACGCTCCAGCTGATCCTGGAGGAGATCACCGGCCGGTCGCTGGACGCCCTGCTGCGCAACGAGATCACCGCGCCGCTGGGCATGCACCGGACCCGGTTCAACCCGCCCGCCTCCTGGCGGCCGAAGATCGCCGCCACCGAGGACGCCCGGGCCCCCTGGTCGGGGCTGGAGCGCGGGATGGTGTGGGGCGAGGTGCACGACGAGAACGCCCACAGCCTCGGCGGGGTCGCCGGGCACGCCGGGGTCTTCTCCTGCGCCTGGGACCTGGCGATCCTCGCCCGGACGCTGCTCAACGGCGGGGTGTACGGCCGGGCCCGCATCCTGCGGCCCTCGTCGGTGGAGCTGATGTTCACCGACTTCAACACCGCGTTCCCCGGCGACGAGCACGGGCTGGGCTTCGAGCTCTACCAGCACTGGTACATGGGCGCCATGGCCACGCCGCGCACCGCGGGCCACACCGGTTTCACCGGCACCAGCATGGTCATCGACCCGACCACCGACTCCTTCCTGGTGGTCCTCGGCAACTCGGTGCACCCGGTGCGCAGTTGGCGCTCCGGCTCGGCGCCCCGGGTGGCCGCGGCCAACCACCTGGCCCGTGCCGTCCCGGTCCGCCCGGAGCGCGGGCGCACCGCCTGGTACAGCGGCATGGCGGCGGACGCCGGGGCGACGCTCACCCTGCCGGACCTCACCCCGGTGTCGCCGCGCCCGCGGCTGCGCTGCCTGGTGTGGTGGGACACCGAGCCGGGCGCGGACGGGCTCTTCCTGGAGGCGTCCGGCGACGCGGGAGCGACCTGGCGCCCGGTGCCGTTCAGCACCGACGCCCGGGGTGACGGCCAGGAGCCCCTGCCGCGTCCGGACGGCGCCCTGAGCGGGTGGTCCGGCCGGGTCTGGCACCGGCTGGAGGCGGACCTGGCGGCCTGGCGGGGCGCGCCGGTGCGGCTGCGGTGGCGGTACGCGACGGACCGGCTGTACGTCGGCCGGGGGGCGTACGTGGACGGGGTCCGCGTCCTGGACGGCTCCCGGACCCTCTTCGACGAGGCGCGGCCGGCGGACGCGGCCCGGATCGTGGCGCACGGGTGGACCGCCTCGGCCGACTGACGGCCCCGTGCCGCCTCGGCGGGGGGCCGGTTCCCGCGCGGATGCGGGTTGCGTACAGCAGGGTGAGACTGAGGGGCGGGGGGTCACTCGGCGAGGAGGAAGACCCTATGTCCGTGATGGACAAGCTCAAGCAGATGCTCAAGGGCCACGAGGACAAGGCCGGCCAGGGGATCGACAAGGCCGGCGACTTCGTGGACGACAAGACCCAGGGCAAGTACAGCGGCCAGGTCGACACCGCGCAGGACAAGGCGAGGGGCCAGTTCGGCGGTGGCACCGACCCCAACCAGGAGCCGCCCACCCGGACCTGACCGCACGGTCCTCCGCCGCGTCCCCGGTGGCCAGGGGTGCTCCCCCACGGCCTCCGGGGCCGCGGCATGCCCGGGCGCGGGACGCGGCCCGGCCGGGGCGTTTCCCCTTCGCGGACCTCGTACCACCCGCCCGCACGACTCGGCGTGCGGTTCGGTGGCGGCTGATGAACAGTCGTGTCGAGTCCCCAACTCGAAGGAGAAACTCATGCTTCGGCGCATCTCGCTCGTTCTGGCCGGTCTGCTCGCGGTCGGCTTCATGGCCGCGGCTCCCGCCGCCGCCCACTCCTCGGACGTCGAGGGCTGCTGGGGTTCCGGCGGCGCGGTGAAGGCCGGTGACGTCAAGGTCGCGCACATCGACGCCACCTGCTGGGAGATCGACTGACCGGCCGGCACTCCCCCGGCACATCGGATGGGCGCCCCGAGTGGCGCCCATCCGGCGTGTCGGCCCCCCGTCCCGCCCCGCCGGACGGGGGTCAGCGCCCCAGTACCGCCATGGCGGCGTTGTGGCCGGGGATGCCGCTGACCCCGCCGCCCCGTGCCGCGCCCGCCCCGCACAGCAGCACATTGGCGTGCTCCGTCTCCACGCCCCACCGGCCGGTGGACCCGTCCGCGTACGGCCAGGTGAGGTCCCGGTGGAAGATGTGGCCGCCGGGCAGCCGGAGGTCCCGCTCCAGGTCCAGCGGGGTCTTCGCCTCGATGCACGGGCGGCCGTCCGCGTCGCGGGCGAGGCAGTCCTCGATCGGTTCGTCCAGGTGGGCGTCCAGCTCGGCCAGGGTCGCCTTGAGCAGGGCCGTCCGGGCGGCGTCGTTGTCGGCGGTGAACAGCCGCGCCGGGGCGTGCAGCCCGAACAGCGTCAGCGTCTGCCAGCCGCGGGCGGCGAGGTGGGGCCCGAGGATCGAGGGGTCGCTCAGCGAGTGGCAGTAGATCTCGGAGGGCGGGGCGCTCGGCAGCCGGCCGGCCGCGGCTTCCTGGTAGGCGGCGGCCAGCTGCCCGTACCCCTCCGCGATGTGGAACGTCCCGGCGAACGCCTCCCGGGGGTCGACGGACCGGTCGCGGAGCCGGGGCAGCCGTTCCAGCAGCATGTTGACCTTCAGCTGGGCGCCCTCGGCGGGCGGCGGGGCACCGCGGCCCAGCAGGGCGGCCAGGGCGTGCGGGGAGGCGCCGACCAGGACGTGCCGGGCGGCGACCGTGCCCTCGGCGGCCTCGGTGCGGAAGGCAACCTCGGCGGTGCGGCCGTCCGTCTCGACCCGTGTCGCCTCGTGGCCCGTGCGGATGTCCGCGCCCGCCGAGCGCGCGGCGGCGGCCAGGGCGTCGGTGAGCGCGCCCATGCCGCCGACCGGGACGTTCCACTCCCCCGTGCCGCCGCCGATCACGTGGTAGAGGAAGCAGCGGTTCTGCGCCAGGGACGGGTCGTGGGTGTCGGCGAAGGTGCCGATCAGCGCGTCGGTCAGCACCACGCCCCGGACCAGGTCGTCGGCGAAGTGCTCCTCGATCGCCACCCCTACGGGCTCCTCGAAGAGAGCCCGCCACGCCTCGTCGTCGTCGACGCGGGCGCGCAGGGCCTCCCGGGTGGGCAGGGGCTCGGTGAGGGTGGGGAAGACGCGTTCCGCGACGCGGCCGGTGAGGGCGTAGAACCGCTGCCAGGCGGTGTACTCGGCGTCCGAGCCGGTGAGCGCGGCGAACGACTCCCGGGTCCGGGCGCCGCCCACCAGCAGGCCGGTGGCCCTGCCCCGGCGCTCGGCCGGGGTGTACGAGGAGACGGTGCGCCGGGCGACGGCGAACCGCAGGCCCAGGTCGCGCACGATCCTGGGCGGCAGCAGGGACACCAGGTAGGAGTAGCGCGACAGCCGGGCGTCGACGCCGGCGAAGGGGCGGGTGGAGACGGCGGCCCCGCCGGTGGCGGGCAACCGTTCCAGCACCAGGACGGAGCGCCCGGCGCGGGCGAGGTAGGCGGCGGCGACGAGGCCGTTGTGGCCGCCGCCGACGATGACGGTGTCGTACGAGCGCTGTACGGTCATGGCCCTTCGTAGCACGCGCCGGCGCCGGACCTCCAGGGGCCGCCGGCGCCGGTCCTGCCGTGGCCGGCGGGCCCCGGGCCTCCCGCCCGGCGCAGTTCGGCGACCAGGGCGCGCAGCGCGGCGGCGTCGGTGTGCCGTCCGAGCCGCTGCAGGCAGTGCGCCTCGTCGTCCCGGCCCGCCAGGGCGTCCGGGTGGGCGGGTCCGAGCACCCGGTCGCGGGCCGCGGTCACCCGCTGGTACAGCGGGAGCGCCTCGCCCCACTGGCCGAGCCGGCCGAGGCCGGTGGCCACCTCGTGGTGCGCGGCGAGCGTGTCGGGGTGCTCCGGTCCGAGGACGCGGGCGCGGCCGTCGGCCACCTGGCGCTGGGTGCGCAGCGCCTCGTCCCACCGTCCGAGGCGGGCGAGTGTCCGGGCCGCCTCGTGGCGGGCGGCCAGGGTGTCCGGGTGGTCGGGCCCGAGGGCGCGGGCGCGGTCGTCCGCGAGGCGGCCGGGCTCGCCCGGGAAGGGGTGGTAGCTCGCCGGGCCGGTCGCCGGGCCGGCGGGGCCGGTCCAGCGGGCGGTGAGCGCGGCCGCCGGGTCGGGCGGCGGGACGCTGTACGGCGGGAGGGTGCCGACGGCCTTGGGCCCGGTGGTCAGGGGCAGCGCCCAGGACGGGAGGCCGAGGGCATGCGCGTGGGGGCCGGGGGCGGGTGCGAGGACCGGGACGGACGGTGCGGGAAAGCCGTAGGGGGAGTGCGCGGGCGTGTGGGGGCCCGGGGCGGGCGTATGGAGGCTGTGGGCGGGCGTGTGGGGGCTGTGGGCGGGCGCCGGCGGGAAGGGCGCGGCGGGTGTCCCCGGGGCGTGCGCCGGCGGGGGCGGCCAGGGCGACCGGGGCGCGTGGGGGCCCGCGGCGGGCGGTGGGGGGACGCCCGGGAGCACTCCGGCCCGGGCGGCGGGGCCGGCGGCGATCCGGCTGCGGAGGTCGGCCGCGTCCGACGGGCGGCCGTCGGGCGTCTTGGCGAGCAGGTCGAGCACGGCCCGCTCGAAGAACTCGGGCACCTCCGCGCGGCGGGTGCGCAGCGGCTCGGGCGGGGTGTCGCGGTGCCCCACCAGGATCGCCCAGGCGTCGTCCAGGTCGAAGGGCGGGGCGCCGGTGGCCAGTTCGTACAGCACGCAGCCCAGCGAGTAGAGGTCGCTGCGGTGGTCGACCTGGCCGCCGCTGATCTGCTCGGGCGACATGTAGTGCGGGGTGCCCATGGCGATGCCGGTGCCGGTGAGCCGGGCGGTGAAGCCGATGTCCGCGCCGAGCCGGGCGATGCCGAAGTCGCAGATCTTCACCGTGCCGTCGGCGAGCCGCATGATGTTGGCCGGTTTGAGGTCCCGGTGCACGATGCCCTGGCGGTGGGTGTAGGCGAGGGCGTCGGCGACCTGTTCGGCGATGTCGACGACGTCGTGCACGGGCAGCGGGTGCTGGGCGTTGTCGGCCAGGAGCTGGCTGAGGTTGCGCCCTTCCAGCAGCTCCATGACCAGGTAGAGCTGGCCGTCGGAGTCGCCGAAGTCATGGACGACGGTGACGCCCCGGTGCTGGAGGGCGGCGGCGACGCGGGCCTCGCGGCGGAACCGCTCGCGCAGCACGTCGGCCAGCTCCCGGTCCGCCTGCGGCCCCAGCGGCTTGAGGCACTTCACCGCCACCCGGCGGCCGAGCGACTCGTCGGTGGCGCGCCAGACCTCGCCCATCCCGCCGCGTCCGATCAACTCCTCCAGCCGGTACCGGCCCTGGAGCAGTCTGGTGTCCCCCATCGCGTGCCATCGCCCCCGTCGTGTCCCCGTCGATCAGCCCGTCACTCCCGTTGATCCGGTCCCGGCCCGTCCAGTATGGCGGCCTGTCCGCGGAGTTTGTACGGGGCCGGACGGGTGTCGCGCCCCAGTCTGGCCGTCGCCCGGAGGATGTGACGGGGCGGGAGTTGCCAGCGGATACGGGAGGGGACGCAGCGCAACAGGGTGCCGGTGGCGGTCAGGCGGCGGGTGACGGCCCCCGGGGCGGGTGCCGGCCGGCCGTAGAGGGCGTGGGCGAAGGGCGGGAGCGAGTCGTACGCCAGCGAGGCCACCGTGCGCCAGAGCACGGCGCGGGCGGGCACCAGCGGGGCGGGGACCGGCGGCCGGCGCAGGAAGGCGTCGACGGTGCGGGCGTCCTCCCCGGCGGTGAGCTGCGGGCGCATGCCGTCGAAGTAGCCGGACAGCGCGGCGGTGGAGCCGGGCACCCGGTCCGGGTCGAGCCCGACGAGCCGGGCGCTGCGGCGCTGTTCGTCGAGGTAGCGGTCGGCCTGGGCGGCGCTGAGCGTGATGCCGGAGCGGCGCAGGACGTGCAGGTAGGAGTCCACCTCGGCGCAGTGCACCCACAGCAGCAGCTCGGGCCGGTCGACGCCCAGCAGGCGGTGGACGCGGCGGACACGGGCGCCGGCGGCCTCGGCGGCCTCGGTGGTGTCGTAGGTGCGGGTGCCGACGAAGCCGGCGGTGCGCATCAGCCGCCCCCAGGCGTCGTCCAGGAAGCTGCTGTTGATCATGACGCCGCGGACGGCGGCCGGGTGCAGCGCCTGGAGGTACAGCGCCCGGACGCCGGCGACCCACATCATGGGGTCGCCGTGCAGGTGCCAGGTCACGGATCCGGGCCCGAAGAGGCCGGGGTCGGCGGCGGTGTCACCGGTGGCGGGGGCCATCGTCCGACCTTACCGCCGTGCGCGGGGCCTGCCCAGGCCGCCTCCCGCGCCCGGGCCCTGCTCGCGGGCCCCGCCCCGCCGGGGCCGGGGGCTCAGTCGCTGGAGAGGGCCTGCAGCAGGTCGCCGACCTGGGGGTCGGGCAGCGCGCGGGCCACGTCGGCCTGGGAGACCATCCCCACCAGGCGGTGGTCCTCGATCACCGGGAGGCGCCGCACCCGGTGGCGCGCCATCCTGCGCAGCACCAGCTGCGCGTCGTCGTCGGCGTCCACGTACACCACGTCGCCCTGGGCGAGGTCGCCGGCCGTGGTCGTCGCGGGGTCCTTGCCGGCGCCGAGCGTCTTCACCACGATGTCGCGGTCGGTCAGCATGCCCTTGAGCCGGTCGTCGGTGCCGCAGATCGGCATGGCGCCGACCCCCAGCTGCCGCATCATCCCGGCGGCCTGGAGGACGGTGTCGTGCTCACCGACGCAGTCGACGCCCCTGGTCATGAGCTGGCGTGCGGTGGTCATGCCGGATGCTCCTCTCCGTCGGTTCGCCGCCTCACAGGAGTGCGCCGGTTCGCCACCTCACAGGAGCCGCAGGACGGCGAAGGCGATGAACAGGGCCGCCACGGCGGCGACGACCAGCATGATCAGCGCCAGCGGCGCCTTCGCCCAGCCGGTCGGGGGGTTGTGCGTCTCCTGCGGGCCGGCCCCGGGCATGCTCGACTCGGCGGGCGGCGTCTCTCCCGGCGGGACGCCGCCTCCGGCGTCGAGCCCCGTGGTGCGGTCCGGGTCGGGGTCGGGGTTCGGATCGGGATTCGGGTTCGGGTGGTTCATGCGGTACGAGTGCCGCGAACCGGGCGGTCTCAATCCTTGCGACGGTCCTCACGGGGGGTGCGGCGCCGGTGGCTGGTGTCGCACCACGGGTAGCGGCGGCTGCGGCGGCAGGTGCACACCGCGACCATGAAACGGTCGGAGGACACGGTCGATCCGTCCGGCAGCCGTATCTCGACGGGGCCCTCCATGAGCAGCGGGCCCTCCGGGTCGATCACCACCCGTTCGGCCGTACGGTCAGTCTCGCTGGGCACGGATCACCACCAAATCCTCCTTGCGCTCCTCCGGGCCGATCAGGCCGCGCTGCTCCAGCCAGGCGGCGTGCCGGGCCATCACGGGCCCGAACGGGATCGTGGTGCGCAGCTCCACCCGCGCCGACAGGCCGCCGTCCCGCAGCATGTCCAGCGTCGGGTCCACCCCGGACAGCGCCGACTGCACCAGCAGCAGGACGCCCGACTCGGTCAGCAGGCCCGGCGCGTCGGCGCAGAGCCGGTCGAGGATCTGGCGCCCGTCGGCCCCCGCGTTCCAGGCCCGTTCCGGCCCGCCGCGCAGCGGCGCCGGGGACAACACATACGGGGGGTTGGACAGGACCAGGTCGAACCGCCGCCCCCGTACGGGCGTGGTGAGGTCGCCCCGGAGGACGGTGACCGGCAGCCCGAGGCGCCAGGCGTTGAGGCGCGCGGCGAGCACGGCGCGCCAGGAGATGTCCACGGCGGTCACCCGCGCGCCCGGGCAGCCGGCCGCCATCAGGGCCAGCGCGCCCGTTCCCGTACCGACGTCGAGCACGTCGACGGCGGGCCGCGGTTCGGCGCACAGCCTGCGCAACTCGCCGCGCGCGGCCTGGGCGAGCAGTTCCGTGTCCTCCTGGGGCGCGTACACGCCGCGCGGTCTGAGTAGACGCATGAGCAGCGGGTACCTCGGACTTCTCCGGCGAAACGCCGGTGATCGGAGTGTGCGCGTGAGGAGTGAGCGATGAGCTTTGCGTCCGGGTCCGGTTCCGGGTCCCTGTGGATGGAGTACGCCCCCGGTCCGGCCCGTCCGGCCGTGGACGGCCCGGTCGAGACGGAGGTCGCCGTGGTGGGCGGCGGGATCGCCGGGCTCTGCACCGCGTGGGAGGTGGCCCGCGCCGGGCACCCGGTGGTGCTGCTGGAGGCCGACCGCATCGCCTCCGGCGTCACCGGCCACACCACCGCGAAGCTGTCGTCGCTGCACGGCCTGGTGTATGCGGACATCGCCCGGATCCACGGCGCCCGGGCCGCCCGGCTGTACGCCCATTCGCAGCAGATCGCCCTGGAGAAGGTGGCCCAGGTCAGCGAGGAGCTGGGGATCGACTGCGACCTGGAGCGGCTGCCGGCGTACACCTGGACGGAGGACCCCGGGCAGGAGGAGAAGCTCCGGAAGGAGGCCGAGGCGGCCCGGACGGCGGGGCTGCCGGCCTCGTACGAGACCGAGGTGCCGCTGCCGTTCCCGGTGGCCGGCGCGGTGCGGGTGGCGGACCAGGCGCAGTTCCACCCGCGCAAGTACCTGCTGGGGCTGGCGGCCGACCTGGAGGTGCTGGGCGGCCGGATCTTCGAGCGGACGCGGGTGACCGGGCTCAAGGAGGGGTCGCCGTGCGAGCTGACGACGAGCACCGGGCACACGGTGAAGGCGCGGGAGGTCGTCGTCGCCACGCACTACCCGGTCTTCGACCGGGCGCTGCTCTTCACCCGGCTGGAGCCCAAGCGTGAGCTGGTGGTCGCCGGGCCCGTCCCCGCCGGGCAGGACCCCGGCGGGATGTTCCTCACCTGGGAGAACAACACCCGGTCGGTGCGTACGGCGCCGATGGGCGAGGACGGCCGGCGGATGCTGATCGTCACCGGCGAGAAGTTCACCCCGGGCACCGTCGACGAGGGCGAGGTCGGGCAGCGGTACGAGAGGCTCGCCGCGTGGACGCGGGAGCGGTTCGACGGGGTGGAACTCACCCACCGCTGGGCCACGCAGGACAACATGACCACCGACCACGTGCCGTACGTGGGGCGGCTGCACGCCGGTTCGCGCCATGTGTACGTGGCCACCGGGTTCGCCGGGTGGGGTATGAGCAACGGCGTGATGGCGGGCGAGCTGATCGCGTCCCGCATCCGGGGCCGGGAGCCCGCCTGGACCAGTCTGTACGACCCGGTGCGGCTGCGCCCGGTGCACGAGGCGCCGGCGATGCTGCGGCTCCAGGCGCAGGTGGGCAAGCACTTCATCGGCGACCGGCTGCCGGGCGCGCACGCCGACTCGACGGCCGACATCCCGCGCGGCGGGGGCGCGGTGGTACGCGTCGGGGGGCGACGGCTCGCGGTCCACCGGGACGAGGCGGGGGCGCTGCACGCGGTGTCGGCGCGCTGTACGCACCTGGGGTGCCTGGTGCACTTCAACGACGAGGAGACCGCGTGGGAGTGCCCGTGCCACGGTTCGCGGTTCGACGTGGACGGGAAGGTGGTGCAGGGGCCGGCGGTACGGCCGCTGGAGCAGATGGACGTGGAGGAGAAGGAATGACGACGACCGCTCCCCTGCCCGGGGAACGGGGCCCGCTCTCGGCGGCGGTCCTGGACGTCCTGCGGGGCCGGGAGGCCCCCGGGGTGTCGGTGGCGGGCGCCGACCCGCTCGGCGAGGACCTCCAGCTGGCGCTGTACCTGGCGTACGAGCCCCACTACCGGGCCCTCGACGGCGTGGCCGACGAGCGCGAGTGGGACCCGGCGCTGCTGGGGCTGCGCCGCCCGATGGAGGAGGCGTTCCTGGGCGCCCTGCGCGAGGCGGTGCCCGGCGGAGGCGCGGACGACACGGACGTCGAGGAGGCCATCGACCCGCTGCTGGTGGAGCCGGTCGACGGCCAGGGGGTGTCCCACCGGCTGATGGCGGAGGGCACCTGGGAGCGGATGCGGGAGTACCTGGTGCACCGCTCGCTCTACCAGCTCAAGGAGTCCGATCCGCAGGCGTGGCTGATCCCGCGCCTGGAGGGGCAGGCCAAGGCGTCGCTGGTGGCGGTGGCGTACGACGAGTTCGGCGCCGGACGCGGCGAGCGGGTGCACGCCCGGCTGTTCGCGGACCTGATGGAGGGCGCGGGCCTGGACTCCTCGTACGGGCGTTATCTGGACCTCGCCCCGGCCGCGACGCTCGCCACGGTGAACGTGATGTCGCTGTTCGGGCTGCACCGCTCGCTGCGCGGGGCGGCGGCGGGGAACTTCGCGGTGCTGGAGATCACCTCGCCGCCGGGCGCCCGGCGGATGGCGAAGGCGCTGGAGCGGCTGGGGGCCGAGGAGCGGTGCCTGCGGTTCTTCACCGAGCACGTCGAGGCGGACGCGGTGCACGAGCAGGTGATGCGCCGGGACGTCCTGGGCGACCTACTGGCCCGCGAGCCGGGGCTGGCCGCGGACGTGGTGTTCGGTGTCCGGGCGACGGTCTGGCTGGACGACCTGTGGGGCGAGCGGGTGCTGGCCGCCTGGGACCGGGGCGAGTCGTCGCTGCGGGACGGGCGGCCGGCCCCCGCCCCGGCCGAGGAGTGGGCGGGCCGGGACTGAGTGCCCCGAGCACGGGCTGCGGCCTCCTCCGCGGCACGTCGCGGAGGAGGCCGCAGCCCTGTGCACGGGGGGAGCTGCCGTCAGGGGTCCGGGCTCAGAGGGGCCAGGGGGCTCAGAGTGCCCAGAGGGCTCAGGGGGCTCAGGGGAGCAGCTCGTCGAGGGCGGTCTTGCCCTTCTCGGCCAGCCTGCGTTCGGCCCAGGCCAGGTTCTTGGGGTTGACGTCACGCCCCGAGGCGAGCACCAGGTCTTCCGCACTGACGTCGCCGCCTTCGGCGCCGCTGTGCAGCAGCCTGTCGGGCGTGACGCCCTCTCGCCGGGAGGTCGAATCGGGCTCAGCGTTCATGCCGCCTCCTTGTTCGTCCTGCAGTCATTGTCGTCGCCGGGTACCCCGATCGCATCCGCTGCACCGGCCGGGGAGGGGGCGAATGTCCGTGCGGTGCCGGGGCGGGGTCGGCGCCCTGTGGGAGCCCTGTCGGAGCGCTGTCGGCGCGGGGCGCGAGCGTGGTGTCCCGGCCGCCGCCGGCGGTCCGTCCCCCGTCCTCCCGAGGAGAGATCCGTATGCCGCTCCCAGTCCGCCATGTCCGTGTCACCGCCGTCAGGCGGCTCACCCCGCGCATGGTGCGGGTCACCTTCGGCGGGGAGGCGCTCGCCGGCTTCTCCCTGGCCGGCCCCGACCAGCAGGTGAAGCTGTACTTCCCCCGGCCGGGCCGGGCGGTGCCGGTGCTGCCGGAGCCGGTCGGCGACGACTTCGCGGGGTGGTACGCCGCGTACGCCGCCCTCCCGGAGGACGAGCGGCCGTGGATGCGGAGCTACACGATCCGGGCGCACGACGCCCGGCGCGGCACCGTCGACATCGACTTCCTCCTCCACCACGGGGAGCACGGCGGTGACGGGGAGGGGCCCGCCACCCGGTGGGCGCGGGCCGCCCGGCCCGGCGACATCCTGGGCATGTTCGGGCCGTCGGCCGCCTTCGCCGCGCCGGTCGACCCCGGCCGGGCGGACTGGACGCTGCTGGCCGCCGACCAGTCGGGCCTGCCGGCCCTCGCCACGGTGGCCGAGGCCCTCCCGGACGGCCACCGCGCGGTGGCGTACGTCGAGGTGCCGGACGCGGCGGAGGAGCAGCCGGTCGGCGGGCGGGGCGACCTGACCGTCCACTGGCTGCACGGCGAGGGGCTGCTCCTCGGCGCGGTGCGGGCGGCCCGGCTGCCGGCGGGCGCGGGGTACGCCTGGCTGGCCGGGGAGGCGGGCGCGGTGCGGGCGCTGTGCCGGCACCTGGTGGACGAGCGGGGCATGGACCGGCGGTCGGTCGACTTCGCCGGGTACTGGCGCCGCCGGCTGAGCCAGGACGACGCGCCCACCGAGGACGACCTCGCCGAGGCCCGGGAGCGCCTGGCCGGGTCGTGACGCGGGGGTCGCTCCTGGGCGGTGGCCCGCCCTGCTCAGGTGGTGGCCCGGACAGGCCGGGCGGGCCTCAGCGTACGAGCGCGGCGGCGGCCTTCACCGTGAGGGCGGCGCCCTCGGTGTGGGCGCGGGCGTAGGCCGCCTCGTCGAGGACGGCCCGCAGCTCCGCCTCGGCGCGCCGGCGGATCTCCGCCTCCGCGTCGGCGGGCAGGTGCCGGAAGCCGGTCGCCCCGGGGCCGTCGGCGTGCCGGTCGTAGGCGCCCAGCAGCCGGGCCCCGTCGTGCGGGTCGCCCTGCCGGGCCATGGCCCAGGCGGCGGTGGGGAACTGAGCCGGAATCAGGTGCGGGGCCACCAGGTACGCCAGCGTCTCCAGGCGCCGGACCGCCGACGCGAGGCGGTCCCGGGCGCGGGCGTGGTCGCCGTCGAGGCAGTCGAGCCAGCCGTGCAGCCCGAGGAGCAGCCCGGTGAACAGCTCGGCCGTCCCGGTGGGCAGCCCGCCCTCGACCAGGTCCAGCTGGGTGCGGGCGAGGCGGGTGCGGCCGGTGCGGCCGTAGTGCTGGACGAGCAGCAGCCGGGCGGTGCTGATCGCCTCGACGGCCTGGGCCTCCCCGTCCTCGGCCGCCCGGAGCAGCATGCGTTCGGCGCTCTCGCGCTCCGCGGGCCCGGTGGCGCCCCGGAGGCGGACGTGGGCGAGCCGGGCGCGGAAGACCGGCGCCAGACCGCGCGCCCCGCTCCGCAGCGCGCTCTCCGCCGCCCGCTCGTAGTCCCGCGCCGCCGACTCGTGGCGCCCCGCGCGGTCGTGGGCCTCGCCGCGGGCCGAGAGCGCCTCGGCGATGCCCCAGGGGTCGGCGGCGGCCTCGAAGAGGGCCAGCGCCTCGTCGGCGTCGCCGCCCGCCCCGGTGTCGCGGCCGGGCAGCAGCCGGGCGCGGGTGAGCAGGGCGAGCCCGAGGTCCCCGGCGTCGCCGTGCTCGCGGCAGCACGCCACGTACGCGTCCATCGTCGGGCCGAGCCCGTCGTACTCGCCGAGCAGCAGCCGGGCGAAGAACCACATCGTGCCGGGCTGGCGGCCGTTCTGCGGCAGGCCCGGCCGGTACGCCTCGACCACGGCGGCCAGCCGGGCGCGGCTGTCCGGCCGCTCCATGGTGGCGGCGCCCTGCTCGCCGTCGGCCGCCAGCGCCATCAGCCGGGCGCCGCGCCGGGCCTCCCAGAGGTGCTCCTCGTCCCAGGGGGGCGGGAGGTCGGTGCACCGGCGGGCCAGGGGGACGGCGCGGCGCACCGGCTCGGGCCCGGCGGCCGGGAACGGGTCGGGGCCGAGCGCGGCGATCTCCGAGGACCAGGCCCGGGCGTCGGTGAGGTGACCGCGCAGCTGCCAGAACCAGTTGAGGGCGAGGACGATGCACAGCCCTTCCTGCTCCTCGCCGAGCTCGGCGGCGGTCCGCAGCGCCGCGCGGATGTTGTCGTGCTCGGTCTCCAGCGTCTCCAGGGCCGCGGTCTGCCGCGGGCCGCGCAGCAGGGGCTCGGTGGTGCGGACCAGTTCGCGGACGGCGGTGAGGTGGCGGCGGGCGGTCGCCTCGCGCTCCCCCGCCTCGGCGAGCCGCTCGGCGGCGTAGTCGGCGACGGTCTCCAGGAGCCGGTAGCGCATGCCGTCCCCGCCGGGCGCCGGGGTGGCGACGACGAGGGACTTGTCGACCAGGGAGGTGAGGCGTTCCAGGGTGTCGGGCTCGGCGCAGACCTCCTCGGCACGGGTGAGGCAGCAGCCGCCGGCGAAGACCGACAGCCGCCGCAGGACGGCCTGTTCGGCCGGTTCGAGCAGGTCCCAGGACCAGTCGACGACGGCACGGAGGGTCTGCTGGCGGGGCAGCGCGGTGCGGCTGCCCCGGTCCAGGAGGCGGAAGCGGTCGCCGAGGCGGGCGGCCATCTGGCGGGGCGTCAGCGCGCGCAGCCGGGCGGCGGCCAGTTCCAGGGCGAGCGGCAGGCCGTCGAGGCGGCGGCAGATCTCGGCGCACGCCTCCGGGTCGTCGTCGGTGCGGAAGCCGGGGCGGGCGGCGGCCCCGCGCTCGCCGAGCAGCCGGAGGGCGGCGTCCTGGGAGAGCGGTTCGACGGGGTGGACGGTCTCGCCGGGGACGGCGAGCGGTTCGCGGCTGGTGGCGAGGACGGTGACGCCGGGGCAGCGGGCGAGCAGGGCGGCGACGAGGCGGGCGGCGGCGCCGGCGAGGTGCTCGCAGTTGTCCAGGACGAGCAGCAGCCGGCGGCGGGCGCAGTGGTCGGTGAGCCGGGCGAGCGGCGCCCGGTGCGGCTGGTCGGCGCCCCACGCCAGGGGCTCGCGCGCTCCGAGGGCGTCGAGTACGGCTTCGGGGACGCCGTCCTCGTCGTGCACGGGCGCGAGTTCGGCGACCCAGGCGCCGTCGGGCCAGGTCTCCGGTGCGGTCGCGGCGGCCACTTCCAGGGCCAGCCGGGTCTTGCCGACGCCGCCGGGGCCCACCAGGGTGACCAGCCGTTCATGGCGCAGCCGCGCGGCGAGGCCGGTCACGTCCCCGGCCCGCCCGACGAACGAGGTGGCCCGCGCGGGCAGATTGCCGGGCACGGGCCCCATGGGCGCCTGCGCGGTGGACGGTGCCGGTGCGGGTCGAGCCGGGGCCGGTGCCGGGCCGCCCGCCAGGAGGTCGGCGTGCAGGGCCCTCAACTCCGGGCCGGGGTCGGTGCCGAGCCCGGCGGCGAGGCCGGCCCGGACGTCCTCGTAGGCGGCGAGGGCCTCGGCCGCCCGGCCCGCCGACCGCAGCGCGCGGATCCGCAGCGCGGCGAGGGGCTCGTCCAGCGGGTGGGCGGCGGCCAGTTCGGCCAGGCCGGTGAGCGCGGCCTCCGGCCGGCCCAGGGCGACATCGGCGGCCAGCCGGTCGCGGCGCGCCTCCGTGTGCCGGCGCTCGGCGCGCACCACGAGGGGGTCGCCGTCCCGGCCCGGCAGGTCGGCCAGGGCGGGGCCGCGCCACAGGCGCAGGGCCGGGTCGAGGAGCCGGGCGGCGGCGGCCGGGTCACCGGCGCGCAGCGCGGCGGCGCCGTCGGTGGCGAGGCGTTCGAACCGGAACAGGTCGACGTCCTCGGCGCGGGCGACCCCCAGCCGGTAGCCGCCGCCCTGCGCGGTGACCACCGCCTCCCGCCCGAGGGCCCGGCGCAGCCGCCCGACGAGCGCCTGGAGCGCGGCCGGGGCGTCCGCCGGAGGGTCGCCCGCCCACACCTGGGCGGCGAGGTGCCCGGGCGGGACGGCGCGCCCGCCCGCCGCGGCGAGCGCGGTGAGCAGCGCCCGCAGCCGGGCGCCCGGGACGGGGGTCTCGGAGCCGTCGCCGAGGACGACCCGGACGGGCCCGAGCACGTCGTAGCGGCGGGGCACCGGGGCGTCGGCGGGCGAGGGAGCGTCGTTCACCGCCACATTGTCGCCCGGGGCCTCCCGACCGCGGCGGGGCGGCCCGTGCGGCACGGCTCGACCGCGACGGGCGGTGACACCCGTGGGGGCCGCAGCCCGGCGGCAGGGCGAGTCAGCCTCGTACGGGCCAAGGCCCCCAGCCGCAGGGCGCCTCGGCCTCGTACGGGCCAGGAACCGCGACACCCGGCACCTCAGCCGCGTACGGCCCGGGCCCCAGCCGCAGGGCGCCTCAGCCGCAGGTCACCGCAACCGCGACCGGGCCCGGGCCCCGGCCGGTGGGCGCCTCAGCCTCGTACCGGGCCGTGTCTCTCGAAGGCGCGGGCCAGGCAGGCCGTCAGGCGGGCGGCGAGGTGGCCGCCGGGGTCGAGGCGCGGGTTGAAGATGGTGACGCCCAGCCCCCGGGCCCCTTCCGCGGCCAGGGCGAGGCCGAGCACCGTCTCCAGCTCCGCCCAGGACAGGCCGCCGGGCTGCCGGTAGTCGACGGCCGGCATCACGGCGTCGTCCAGGACGTCGGCGTCCAGGTGCACCCAGTGGCCGTCGTTGCCGCTCCGGTCGAGCCGGTCCAGCGCGTCGCGGGCCGCCGTGGCGGCGCCGGCCGTGCGGAGACCGTCCAGGCCCACCGCGTACAGCCGCGGCGGGAGCGGCTGCATCCCCGCCTCGGCGGACTCCTCGGTGTCCCGGAAGCCGAGCGCGGCCACGTCCTCGTCGCGCACCAGCGGGCCGCGCCCTTCGAGGTCGGTGAGGACGCGCGGGCCGCGTCCGGTGGCCAGGGCGAGTTCCATGGAGGCCGCCTCGCCCGCCGGTTCGGCGGACGGCTGGTAGAAGTCGGTGTGGCCGTCCAGGAAGAACAGCCCCGGCCGGCCCCGGCGGCGCAGCGCGAGGAGGTTGCCGAGCAGCACGGTGCAGTCGCCGCCGAGGACGACGGGGAAGCGGCCGGAGTCGAGCACGGCGCCGACCCGGTCGGCCAGATCGGTGGAGTACCGGGCGATGGCGTCCGGGTTGAGGACGCCCGTGTCCGGGTCGCGCCGGGGGTCGTACGGGGGCGGGTCGACACGGCCGGCGTGGTCGGCGCCGAGGCGGTCGAGGAGCCCGGCGCCGAGGAGCGCGGCCGGGAGGTCCTGGACGCCGGAGGGCCGCAGGCCCAGGACGGAGGGGGCCTCGACGACGGCCGGGCGTGCGCGGTTCACGTGCCCGGCCCCGTCCCGGTGGGGGACGACGGCGCGACCGTGCGGAGCAGCAGCAGGGCGATGTCGTCGGTGCGGAGCGCAGCGCCGTGGGCGTGGGCGATCAGGACGTCGGCGAGGTCCTCCAGGTCCAGGTCCCCGTGCGCGGCGAGCTGCCCGGCGAGGTCCGCCGTCGCGTCGTCGAGGTCGACGCCGGGTGCCTCGATCAGGCCGTCGGTGTAGAGGACCAGCAGGGTGCCGACGGGCAGGGTGACGCCGCCGGTGGGGTAGTCGGCTGCGGGGTCGATGCCGAGGAGCAGTCCGGGGGGCAGGTCGAGCACCTCGGTGTGGCCGTCGGGGTGGCGCACCAGGGGCGGCGGGTGCCCGGCGGTGGCGATCAGGGCGCGGTGGTGGCGGAGGTCGATGTGCGCGTACACGCAGCTGGTGAAGAGGCCGGGGTCGAGGTCGGTGATGAGCCGGTTGGTGCGGGTGAGGACCTCGCCCGGTGGCGCGCCCGCACTGGCGTGGACGGCGGCCCGGACCTGGCCCATCAGTGCCGCCGCCTCGACGTTGTGTCCCTGGACGTCGCCGATGGCCGCGGCGGCGGAGGTGCCGGTGAGGCGGATGAGGTCGTAGAAGTCGCCGCCCACGCCGGTGCCCCGTCCGGCGGGCAGGTAGCGGGCGGCGACGTCGAGGCCGGGGACGTGCGGCAGCGTGTGGGGCAGCAGCCCGGCCTGGAGGCGGTGGGCGAGTTCCTGCTTGCTGTCGTAGAGCCGGGCGCGGTCCAGGGCCTGGGCGATCAGGCCGGCGAGGGAGGTGAGGATGGCGCGTTCGCCGGGGTGGAAGGCGCGGGGGCGGTCGTACGCGAGGATCAGCGAGCCGACGGTGCGGCTGGAGGTGATCAGGGGCAGGAAGGCCCAGGCGGCTCCCCCGCTCTCGAGGACGACCGCCGCGGGGTAGGCGCTGCGGAGTTCCTCGCGGCTGCTGAAGAAGAGGGGGCGTCCTCCGGTGAGGACGGTGGCGGCCGGGGTGTTGGCGGACAGCGGCATGGAGTCGAAGCGGCCCATGGTCTCGGCGGTGTAGCCCCGGTGGCCCACCACCCGGAGGCGTCCGTCCTCGGTGGTGAGCATGGCGAGGGCGTGCGCCCCGAGTGCGGGGGTGATCTGGTCGGCGGCCTGGTCGACCACGTCCTGGACGCCGGCGGCCTCGGTGAGCGTGGCCGCGAGGTGCATCAGGTGGTAGAGGCTGGTGGCGCGGCTCGGCAGGGCGGGCGGGCGGCGCCCGTCCCGGTCCGGCTCGCCCGGCCCGGGGGCCGCGTCCGTGTCCGGGCCACCCAGGTCCTCCCCGGTCGCCCGCTCCGGGCCGCCGGTGCGGTCCCCGTCCCGGGGTCCGGTATCGGGATCGGGGGCGGGGGCCGGGGCTGGGGTGATGCGGACGCTGATGCCGGAGGCGTCGGGGTGCAGCTCGAAGCGGAGCCACCGGTCCGGCGGGCGCAGGGTGGTGAAGGTGGTGGTGCGGCGGCTGATGACGGCGGAGCGGTAGTGGTCCTCGACCGCCGGGTGGTCCATCCACGGCAGGGCCTCCCAGGGCAGGGCGCCGGTCAGCTCGTCGGGGTCGGCGCCCAGCAGCTCGGCGGCGCCCTCGGTGACGAAGGTGACGCGGCCGTTCAGGTCGAGCGAGCAGCTGCCGCCGGGGAGCCGGTGGATGAACTCGGTGGCCGCGACGGCCTCGATGGGCCCGGGGGTGCGCCGGGCGGGCCGTACCAGCAGCGGCTGCCGCCCCGGCCGGACGGGCCGGCCCTCGGCGGCGGCCTCCGCGAGGACGGCCGTCATGCGGTCGCAGCCCCGCCGCACGGCGTCCTCCTCGGAGGCGGCGAGCCGTGGCGCGTGGCCGCCCGGCCAGAGCAGGACCAGGCCGCCGCGGACGGTGTCCTCGTCGGCGAGCGGGGCGGCGGCGAGGGACAGGGCGTACGGGAGGACGAGCCCGGCGCGCGGGAAGCGGCGGGCCATCTCCTCCCGGTCGGCCACCCACACCAGGCGGCGCCCGGCGACGGCCTCAGCGACGGGGACGGGGTCCTGGGGCGCGACGCGCATCCAGGGCGAGGCGAACTCCAGCGAGACGCCGCTGAGCACCGCCAGCCAGAGCGCCGACTCCCCCGGTGGCCGCAGGTACACCATGCCGATGGACGCGCCGCTGCTCCGCAGGACGTCGGACAGGGCGGCGCCCAGCGGCCGGGGGCCCGGGGGCGCCTCCTCGGCGTTGCTCACGCCTCCAGCGTGCCCCGCGCCGCCGCCGGGCGCAGTTCGGCCGGTACGGGACGGCAGGGCCCGTACGGGACGGAAGGGCCCGCACGGGGACGGGGGTGCCTCTACCCCGCCGCGGGGTCCCACGGCACCGCCCGGGCCACGACCGCACGGCTCGGACCGCCACCGCACGGCCCGGGCCGAGCACCCGGGTCCCCGCCATGGGACGCCCGCGCCCCCGGCGTGTCCCGTCGTGCGCCGTGGGCGCCCGGTTCACCACCCCCGCCCGGACCACCGGAACGCGCCGACACCTTGGCGTTCTCCTGTGAGCGGCTCGACAATGAGGGGGATGACCGACAACCAGGTGCGCGGCGGCGAGATCGGGCCCACCGAGCGGCTCGCCATGAACCGCACGGGCAGCTTCGACTGGGATCTCGACGCGGGCGCGATCGACATCGACGAGGCGGGGCTGCTGGTGTTCGGCGTGCCGCCCGGCGCGTTCGACTCCCGCCCGGCCTCCCTGGTGCACCGGCTGGAGCCGGAGGAGCGCACCCGGCTGGACGCGGTCATCAAGGACGCGCTGATCAGCGGCCGTTCGTCGTACGCCGCGCACTTCCAGGTGCCGCTGGACGACGGGTCGGTGCAGTGGACGCACGTCCAGGCCCGCATCCTGCGCGACGGCGGCGGCCGGGCGCACCGGATCGTCGGCATCGTCCGGGACGCCACCTCCGAGATCACGCACTCCGAGTTCATGGTGGAGCTGGAGAAGCGCAGGCAGCGGCAGACGAACATGGTGGAGCGCACCACGCAGGCGCTGTCCCGGGCGGTGACGGTGGACGATGTGACGGCCGCGCTGACCGGCCCCGGGGGCCTGGCGCGGCTCGGCGCGGACGGTTTCGCGCTGGGTCTGGTCGAGAACGGTTCGCTGAACGTCATCGCGCTCAGCGGCGAGTCGCTGGAGGTGCTGGACCATCTGCGGGCGCGGCGGCTGGAGCCGGGGATCCCGCTGGCGGAGACGGTGCTGAGCGGGCGCCCGCTGTTCAGCAGTTCGTTCCAGGAGCTGATCCGGGGCTATCCGGAGCTGGCCCCGTTCGCTGGGCGGCTGCGGTTCCGGGCGGCGGCCTATCTGCCGCTGGTGGCGCAGGCCCGCACGCTGGGCGGGATGGCCCTGTTCTACCGGGGCCGCACCGCGTTCAGCGCGGACGAGCGGAACCTGTCGCTGGGGCTGGCGGCGATCGTGGCGCAGTCGCTCCAGCGGGCGATCCTCTTCGACGAGGAGCGGGAGCTGGCCACGGGCCTCCAGGCCACGATGCTGCCGCGCCGCATCCCGGTGGTGGCGGGCGGCGAGATCGCGGTGCGCTACCACTCGGCGTGGAGCGGCAGGCTGGTGGGCGGCGACTGGTACGACGTGATCCCGCTCCCGCGCGGGCGGGTGGGGATCGTGGTCGGCGACGTGCAGGGCCACGACACCCATGCCGCCGCCATCATGGGCCAGTTGCGGATCGCGCTGCGGGCGTACGCCGGTGAGGGCCACGCCCCGTCGACGGTGCTGGCCCGCGCGTCCCGGTTCCTCGCCGAGCTGGACACCGAGCGGTTCGCCACCTGCACGTACGCGCAGGTGGACCTGGACACGGGGACGGTCAGGGCGGTGCGGGCGGGGCACCTGGGGCCGCTGATCCGGCACACGGACGGGCGGGTGGGGCGGCCCAAGCTGCCGGGCGGGCTGCCGCTGGGCGTGGCGTCGGTCTTCGGGGACGAGGAGTTCCCCGAGACGCGGCTCGACCTGGTGCCCGGCGAGACGCTGGTGCTGTGCACGGACGGGCTGGTCGAGCAGCCGGGCGCGGACATCGGGGAGGGGCTGGCCGCGCTGGAGGCGGCGGTGAGCAGCGGGCCGCCGGGGGCGGAGGAGCTGGCCGACCATCTGTCGCAGCGGTTCTGGGAGCGGTGGGGCGCGGGGGACGACGTGGCGCTGCTGGTGCTGCGGCGCAGTCCGGATCCGGGTACGCCCCGGGCGCCGCGGGTCCACCAGTACATCCACCAGGCCGATCCGCAGGGCCTGTCGGAGGCGCGGGCGGTGGTGCGGCGGGCGCTGCGGGACTGGGACATGGGGGGCTTCGCGGACGACGCGGAGCTGGTGACCGGGGAGCTGCTCGGCAATGTGCTGCTGCACACCGAGGGCGGCGCGGTGCTGACGCTGGAGGTGCTGCCGGAGCCGGTGCGGCGGGTGCGGCTGACGGTGCAGGACCGCTCCAGCGCGTGGCCCCGGCGGCGTACGCCGGGTGAGGCGGCCACGTCGGGGCGGGGCCTGCTGTTGCTGGACGCGCTGGCGCTGCGCTGGGGCGTGGAGCCGCGCGGGGAGGGCAAGGCGGTGTGGTGCGAGATCGGCCCGCCGTCCCGGCCGCCGGCCCCGTCCGTGTAGGGCGCGGCCACCCCCCGATACCGCCCGTAGAGCCGCAGAGGAGCATGCGCATGGATCCCGTGGAGGCTTTGGACCGGATCGCCTTCCTGCTGGAGCGGTCGCAGGCGCCGACGTACCGGGTGCGGGCCTTCCGCACGGCGTCGGCGGCGCTGTCGGCGCTGGGCGCGGACGAGGTGGCCGAGCGGGCGGGGGCCGGGACGCTGGAGCGGGTGAAGGGCGTGGGCCCCAAGACGGCTCAGGTGGTGCGGGAGGCCCTGGCCGGGGACGTACCGGCGTATCTGGAGCGGCTGGAGGGCGAGGCGGGTGCGGCGCCGGAGCGGGGTGCGGCGCTGCGGGCGGCGCTGCGGGGCGACTGCCACCTGCACTCCGACTGGTCGGACGGGGGCAGCCCGATCGACGCGATGGGGCGTGCGGCGGCGGCGCTGGGCCACGAGTGGGCGGTACTGACGGACCATTCGCCGCGGCTGACGGTGGCGCGGGGCCTGTCGGCGGAGCGGCTGCGGGAGCAGCTGGACGTGGTGGCGGAGCTGAACGAGCGGTGGGCGCCCTTCCGGCTGCTGACGGGCATCGAGTGCGACATCCTGCTGGACGGTTCGCTGGACCAGGAGGACGAGCTGCTGGACCGGCTGGACGTGGTGGTGGCCTCGGTGCACTCCAAGCTGCGGATGGACGCCCCGGCGATGACGCGGCGGATGGTGCGGGCGGTGAGCAGTCCGCTGGTGGACGTGCTGGGCCACTGCACGGGGCGGCTGGTGGGCGGGAAGCGGCCGGAGTCGGAGTTCGACGCGGACAAGGTCTTCGCCGCGTGCGCCGAGTCGGGTACGGCGGTGGAGATCAACAGCCGTCCGGAGCGGCTGGACCCGCCGCGCCGGCTGCTGCGGCAGGCGGTGGAGGCGGGGGTGTTCTTCGCGGTGGACACCGACGCGCACGCCCCGGGGCAGCTGGACTGGCAGATCCTGGGCTGTGCGCGGGCGGAGGAGTGCGGTGTCCCGGCCGAGCGGGTGATCAACACCTGGCGGGCCGGGGAGCTGCTCGCCTGGACCCGGACGCGTGAGGCGCCGGCCGGCGGCGGGAGCGGGTGAGCCGGGACCGCCCTATCACGGGGGACGTACCGATGGTCCGGTGTGGGCGGCCCGGAAGGCCCTGGCTCGACCTTGCGGTATCCACGCGATGCCCGGCAGGACACGCTGCCCGTGCCCTGCGGTGCCCGTTTCTGGCATGAGGCGTGGACAACGCCCCCCGTAATAGCGGTTTCGCGGACCGGCCGGTGCCCGGAGGCGTGCCGATCAACTCGTCCAGGATGCAGCAATACTCAAGGGATTTCTTCTGATGCTTCTTCGGTGAAAAAGTGTCGGCCACGGCGGGGCCGCCGGGACGGCCTCCGGCGGCCGGATCGTCACGGCCCGCCGCCCGGACCGTGCCGTGCCGGGTCCGCCGGGGTGCCCGCCGGGTGCTCGTCGCCCGGTGGCCGCAGGCGTTCGGCGGACAGCGCCCACTGGTAGGCGAGGGCGGCGAGGGTGGGGGCGCCCCAGCGGGCGCGGAGCACGCCCAGCTCCTTGGTGAGGGTGCGCAGGCCGATGTTGAGGCGGCGGGCGGTGATGCGCTGGTCGATCCCGGCGGCCGTGTCGGTGAGGATCTCCCGCTGACGCCGGGTCAGCCCCGCCCCTCCCCCGGGGGCGGCCCGGCGGGGGTCGCCGTGCCAGGCGTCGGCGCGCCGCCAGGCGTTCTCGAAGCCCTCGGCGATGAAGGCCACCAGCGCGCGGTCCATCACGTGCCATGCCGCGTGCGTGGGGCTGGAGTTGACCACGTGGTCGGGTATGAACGCCTGGCGGCGGTCGACGATCACACAGCTCTGGAAGGGCGCGGCGAGGGTACGGAACCGGGCGCCGCGCGCCGTCAGCCAGGTGACCGTCTCGCGGGTGGCCGGGTCGTCGCGCTCGCCGTCGCGGTAGAGGGTGCGCACGCCCACCCGGCGGGCGAGGGCGCGGGCGTCCCGTGCCCGGGCGGCGGCCAGGGCGTCGGCGCCGCGCGGCCCGAACGGCCCGGCGGTGAGCAGCTCGTGCTCGGCCCGGTCCACGGCCTCGCCGATCCGGGCGCCGACCTGTTCCGGTTCGGCGAGGAACTCGCTGCCGGAGCCGGAGCGCCACTTGGCGCGCTCGAAGTGCAGGGCCAGCTCGTCCGCCACGGCGGGGACGGCGGCCACCCCGGCCGCTCGCGCGGCGAGTTCGCCCAGCTCCTCGTCGAGGCGGCGGCGCCCCGCCTCCTGGGGGTCGAGGGCGATCGGCGCGCCGGGCCGGTCGGGGTCGACGGCGACCAGGCGCCAGGCCAGCAGCTCCCGCAGGGCGGCGACGTCCTCGGGGCCGGTGCCGTCACCCCGGGTGATCCGGGCGTAGAGCGTCATCGCGGCGGCGGACAGACCGGCCCGGCCGCCCGGCGCGGGCGCGGCGGCGCCGCGCGCGGACCTGTCCTCGTCCATCCTCTTCCGCCCCCGTCGACCCTGCGTGCCGGCCTGGTGTGCCGTTGTGCCCGGCGCTGACCGCCGGCGTGGTGTGCTGCCGCTGTGAGGTGAAGCCGTGTGCCGAAACCGTGTGCTGACGCTGCGTGTGTGCGCCGTGCGCATGTACGCACCACGCGAACGCTTGATCGCCCGCGTACGACGGGCCAGCGTACCGGTGTGGCCCTTCCCGGCTCCGTTCCCGGGACGGCCCGCGGCACACCACGGCGGCCACGGCACCACCCGGCGGCCGCCCCCTTGGGGAAGAAAGCGTCATGGACAAGCCTGCACTGCGTCTCCTGCTCAGCGAGCGACGGGCGTCGATCACGCCGGAGAGCCAGGGCCTGTCGCGTCCCACCCGGCAGGGCAGGCGGGCGCGGGGGCTGTCCCAGGCGCAGATCGACCACATCCTGCACCGGGCCCCGGACACCTACGGCAGGCTGGAGTCCGGCCGCTACCCGAATCCGCCGGTGGACCTCCTCCAGGACGTGGCGCGGCTGTTCCGCATGAACGAGCAGGAGTGGATCGCGCTGTGGCGGTACGCGCTGGGCCAGGACCCGCCGCGTCCGCTGGACTTCCGCTCGGGCGAGGAGCTGCCCGGCGTGTGGCAGGAGATCCTGGGGACGGTGTCTCACCCGGCGTACATCAACGACCGGTCGTGGAACGTGCTCGCGCACAACGCCGCCTTCGCGGAGATCTTCCCGCACCGCCGGGTGCCGCCGAACGCCATGCGGTGGATGGCGGTCGAGCCGGAGGCGCGGGTCGTGCTGTCCGACTGGGAGCGGGCGTGGGCGCCGCTGGTGCTCCCCCAGCTGCGGGTGGCGCTCGCCGCCGACCCGTCCGACAAGACGCTGTGCGCGATCGAGCAGGACGTCCTGGCGGACCCGGCGGCGGCGCCGCTGTACGAGTCGGCGAGCGCCTACAGCCATCTGGACGGCGACGAGCGGCCGCTGCGGCACCCGGTGCTCGGGAGGGGCTGGGTGACCATGTGCGCCGCGCAGCCGCTGGCCGCCCCCGGCTCCCGGCTGATCGTGCTGGTGTTCCACCCGGGGGCGCGCCGCCGCCGGGGGCGGACCCCCGCGCTGCGCGCCCGGGCGGACGACTGACGCCGGGGCGGCCCTGCGGGTGAGGCGCCGCCCGGGACGGGTACCCGGGGCGGACACCCGTCGCGAGGAGGGCAGGCACTGTGGGACAGTCCGCCGAGTTCACCCGGTCGAAGAGCCGCTTCACGGACCGGATCACCGCCGGCGGCCGGGACGGCTGGCCGGTGGAGGCCGGCCGGTACCGGCTCGTCGTCAGCCGCGCCTGCCCGTGGGCGAGCCGCTCCCTGGTGGTGCGCCGGCTGCTGGGGCTGGAGGACGCCCTGTCGCTGGCCGTGGCCGATCCGGTGCAGGACGAGCGGAGCTGGCGCTTCACCCTGGACCCGGACGACCGGGACCCGGTGCTGGGGATCCGGTTCCTCGCCGAGGCGTACGAGGCCAGGGAGAAGGAGTACGACGGGGGCGTGAGCGTCCCGGCGGTGGTCGACGTGCCGACCGGCCGGCTGGTGACCAACGACTACCAGCGCATCACACTGGACCTGTCCACCGAGTGGACGGCCCTGCACCGCGAGGGCGCCCCCGACCTGTATCCGGAGGGGCTGCGGGACGAGATCGACGAGCGGATGGAGGGCATCTACCAGGACGTCAACAACGGGGTGTACCGGGCGGGCTTCGCCAAGAGCCAGGAGGCGTACG
The DNA here is from genome assembly GCF_043079975.1 of Streptomyces sp. NPDC015131. Classification (NCBI taxonomy): domain Bacteria; kingdom Bacillati; phylum Actinomycetota; class Actinomycetes; order Kitasatosporales; family Streptomycetaceae; genus Streptomyces; species Streptomyces sp. NPDC015131. The sequence goes on from NZ_JBIBVB010000004.1 coordinate 228,889, forward strand.
ACGGCGCCTACGCCCGCCTGTTCGCCCGGCTGGACCAGGTGTCGGAGCACCTGGCGGAGCGGCGCTACCTGGTGGGCGACACGATCACCGAGGCGGACGTCCGGCTGTTCACCACGCTCGTCCGGTTCGACGCGGTGTACCACGGCCACTTCAAGTGCAACCGCAACAAGCTCACCGAGGACCGGGTCCTGTGGGCGTACGCGCGGGACCTGTTCCAGACGCCCGGGTTCGGCGACACGGTGGACTTCGACCACATCAAGCGGCACTACTACCGGGTCCACGAGGACATCAACCCGACGCGGATCGTGCCGCGCGGCCCCGACCTGCGCGGCTGGCGGGCCCCGCACCACCGGGAGGAGCTGGGCGGGCGCCCGTTCGGCGACGGTACGCCGCCGCCCCCGCCCCCGGCGGACGAGGTGATCCAGCCGCTGTGAACCCGGTGCGGGGCCGCCCGGCCGGGCGGCCCCGCGCGCGGTGCCGCTCCCCCGCCGGGGGCGGCCGGCGCGCGCAGGGCCGCTCCCCCGCTCAGGACGTCGCTCAGGACGTCCGGCTCAGGCGGTCGCTCAGGGCGCCTGCCACACGGTGGTGGCGTTGCAGAACTCCTTGATGCCGTGGTCCGCCAGCTCCCGCCCGTACCCGGAGCGCTTCACCCCGCCGAAGGGCAGCGCCGGGTGGGACGCGGTCATGCCGTTGACGAAGACGCCGCCCGCCTCCAGGTCGCGGACGAACCGCCGTACGTCCTCCTCGTCGCGGGTCCACACATTGGAGCTGAGCCCGAAGGAGGTGTCGTTGGCGACCCGCACGGCCTCCTCGGCGTCCGCCACCCGGTAGACGGTGGCGACCGGCCCGAAGGTCTCCTCGCGGTGGACGCGCATCTCCGGGGTGATCCCGGCCAGCACGGTCGGCGCGTAGAACCAGCCGCGCTCCTCGTACCCCTCGGGGCGGCGCCCGCCGCACAGCACCTCGGCCCCGCGCCGTACGGCGTCGTCGACCAGCTCCTGGAGGTCGTCGCGGCCCGACTCGCTGGCGAGCGGCCCCACGTCGGTGGACTCGTCCATCGGGTCGCCGACGCGGAGGGCGGCCATCCCGGCGGTGAAGCGCTCGGTGAACGCGTCGTAGACGTCGGTGTGGACGATGAACCGCTTGGCGGCGATGCAGGACTGGCCGTTGTTCTGGGCGCGGGCGGTGACGGCGACGGTCGCGGCCCGCTCCACGTCGGCCGAGGGCATCACCACATAGGGGTCGCTGCCGCCCAGCTCCAGGACGGTCTTCTTGATCTCGTCGCCGGCGACGGCGGCGACGGCGCGCCCGGCGGGCTCGCTGCCGGTCAGGGTGGCGGCGGCCACCCGGCCGTCGCGCAGGATCCCCTCGACCGCCCGCGAGCCGACCAGGAGGGTCTGGAAGCAGCCCTCCGGGTAGCCCGCCCGGCGGAAGAGGTCCTCCAGGTACAGGGCGGTCTGCGGCACGTTGGAGGCGTGCTTGAGCAGCCCCACGTTGCCGGCCATCAGCGCGGGCGCGGCGAACCGGATCACCTGCCAGAGCGGGAAGTTCCACGGCATGACGGCCAGCACCGGGCCGAGCGGGCGGTAGTGCACGCGCGCGTGGGCGGCGCCGGAGTCCCGTACGTCGTCCTGCGGCGGGTGCTCGTCGGCGAGGAGCCGCTCGGCGTTGGCGGCGTACCAGCGCATGGCCTTGACGCACTTGGCGGCCTCGGCGCGGGCGGCCGTGAGGGGCTTGCCCATCTCGGTGGTCATGGTGCGGGCGATGTCGTCCTGGTCCGCCTCCAGCAGGTCCGCCGCGCGGCCGAGCAGCCGGGCCCGTTCGGCGAAGGTGGTGGTGCGGTGGCGGCGGAAGGCCGCGTCCGCGGCGGCGAGGCACCGCTCGACGCCGTCGGGCGTCAGCTCGTCGAAGGTCTTGAGCGTCTCGCCGGTCGCGGGGTTGACGGTCGCGATGGGCATGGGTCGTGTTCCTCCTCGCAGTCGCTGACTCGACCCTGCCGCCCCGGCCGGGGAGCCGCAACGCGAGCGTGCGCGGCGTGGCGGCGCGCGACCGGGGCGGTTGGGCGCGGTGTGTCGGGTAACCCGTGGCGGTATGGCACACACAGGTGATGACAAGGAAAAGGGCACGGGGGTGCCGGACGAGCCGACGGACCTCTCCGCCGGCTCGTGGCGGGCTGTCCTGAAGCGCACCGGCAAGGAGTTCATGGACGACGAACTCCCCGACCGGGCGGCGTCCCTCACGTACTACAGCGTTCTGTCGATCTTCCCGGCGCTGCTGGTGCTGGTCTCCGTGCTGGGCATGATCGGCGAGTCGGCGACGCGCACGGTGATGGACAACCTGCAGAAGCTGGCGCCCGGCCCGGTGCGGGACATCCTCGGTGACGCGGTGCAGCAGTTGCAGGGCAACCAGGGGGCGAGCGGTGTGGTGGCCGCCATCAGCCTGGTGGGTGCGATCTGGTCGGCGTCGGGGTACGTCGGCGGCTTCATCCGCACCGCCAACGCCGTGTACGACCTCCCCGAGGGCCGCCCGGTGTGGAAGCTGACCCCGCTGCGGGTCGGCCTGACGCTGGTGCTGATGGTGCTCCTCGCGGTGAGCGCGGTGATCGTGGTGTTCACCGGGCCGCTCGCGGCGCGGGCCGGCCAGGCGATCGGGCTGGGCGACGAGGCGGTCACCGTGTGGAACATCGCCAAGTGGCCGGTCCTGCTGATCCTGGTGGTGGTGATGATCGCGCTGCTGTTCTGGCGGGCGCCGAACGTCCACGGGCAGGGCTTCCGCTGGCTGAGCCCCGGCAGTGTGCTCGCGGTGCTGCTGTGGCTGGTGGCCTCCGGCGGGTTCGCGCTGTACGTCGCGAACTTCGGCTCGTACAACAAGACGTACGGCACCCTGGCCGGTGTCATCACCTTCCTGATCTGGCTGTGGCTGTCGAACCTGGCGATCCTGCTGGGCCTGGAGCTGGACGCGGAGCTGGCGCGCCAGCGGGCCATCAGCGGCGGGATGCCGGAGTCGGAGGAGCCGTACGTGGAGCCGAGGGACACCCGGAAGTGGCCCGAGGAGATGAAGCAGGAGGCCGCGGGCGACGCCGGTGACCGGCCGGAGCCCGGTGCCGGCGGTCCAGGCTCCGGCGGCGCTCCCCGGTCCCGCTGACGCCTCACGGAAAAACCACTGCCCGCCCCGTTCTCCGCCCACCGGCGGAGGGCGGGGCGGGCGTTCGCTCACCGGCGGAGGGCGGGGCGGGCGTCCTCCAGGTCGTACAGGAGCTGCTGGAGCTCCGCGGCCAGGCCGCCGACCGAGGTGGCCGTCTCCTCGTCGTGGGCGGTCAGCCGGGTCTTCAGGCGCCGCTGGGCGGCCCAGGCCCGGGACAGGGCCTCGTCGCGGCTATCCACCCCGTCCTCGGTGCCACCCTCGGCGCCCGGCCCGGCGGCGGCGCCGTCCGGGTCGCACAGCTCCGCGCAGTCCGCCTCGCACACGTCCGCCAGGGCGTCCAGCAGCGGGGGCACCTCGGCGAGGACCGCGTCGGGCGGCGGCCGCAGCCGGGGGTCGTCACCCGCGGCGTGGGCGAGGAGCCGGGTGAGCGCGCCCAGGTGGTCCGCGATGCTCTCCCACGACGCGTCCCACTGGGTGGACGGCAGCTCCCGGCCGGGGCGGCGGATGCGGCCGGCCGGGTTGAGGCGGTAGCTCTCCCGGCTCCAGGTCCGGGCGTTGCGCAGGTCCTCGACCCGGTACGGCAGCCTCCGCGCCCGGTCCTGCCACTCCTGGGCCTGCTGCCGGTCGTAACCGCTCTCCATCTCCTGCGCCATCGTCCGCAGCAGCTCGCCGCCCTCCCGGGGCAGCCGGCACAGCGTCTCGTGGGCGTGCCGGAGGTGGACGGGCGGCAGGACGAGGGCGTTGACCGCGATGCCGATGGCCGCGCCGAGCAGCGTCTCCAGCAGCCGGTGCAGGATGTCGGAGCCGCTGAACGAGCCGTAGACCAGGACGAACAGCGCCGTGGTCGACGCGTAGACGCCCTGGCCCTCGAAGCGGGAGTAGTTGCCGAGCAGGGCGGTGACCGGCAGGACGATCGCCATCGCCGCCATGGTGTGGCCGTCCGTCAGCCGGGCTGCGGCGGCGGCCAGCACCGTGCCGCCGGCGATGAGGACGACCTGCTGCACCCCGGTGCGCACGGACCGGTAGACGGTGCTCTGGACGAGGGCGATCGCCGTCCAGGGCGCCATCAGCGCCAGCGGGGCGCTCCACCACCAGCCGGCCACCGCCCAGGCGAGGATGGCGGCCCCGGCGGCCTTGACGGCCTGGACGGCGAGGTCCCGTTCCGGTCCGGGGCCCCGGAGGGCGCCGCGGACGGACCGGCCGATCGCGGCGGCCTCCCAGCCGATCCGCCGCCCCGTGTCTGCGATCCGCGCCCCCATGGTCACGGCAGCGGGGTGCCGCCGGTGGCGTTGACGATCTCGCCGGTGAGATAGCTCGCGCCGTCGGAGGCGAGGAAGACGTACGCCGGTGCCATCTCGGCCGGCTGCGCGGGCCGCCCCAGGGGCGACTGCTTGCCGAACTCGGCCGTGTCGGGCATCGTCGCCGGGATGAGCGGCGTCCAGACCGGGCCGGGCGCCACGGCGTTGACCCGGATGCCGCGCTCGGCGACCATCTGCGCGAGGCCGTGGGTGAACGTCACGATGGCGCCCTTGGTCATCGCGTAGTCGAGCAGCGGCGGGCTGGGCTTGTACGCCTGCACGGAGGTGGTGTTGATCACCGATCCGCCCCGGGGGATGTGCGGCAGCGCGGCCTTGGTGAGCCAGAACATGCCGTAGAGGTTGGTCTTCATCACCCGGTCGAACTGCTCGGTGGTGATGGCCTCGATGCCGTCGGTCTGGGCCATCTGGTACGCCGCGTTGTTCACCAGGACGTCGATGCGGCCGAACTCCTCGACGACGCGCCGGATCAGGGCGCGGCACTGCTCCTCGTCGCGGTTGTCGGCCGCCACGCGGATCGCCTTGCGGCCCGCCTCCTCGACGAGCCGTACCGTCTCCGCGGCCTCGTTCTCCTCCTCGGGGAGGTGGGTGAGGACCACGTCCGCGCCCTCGCGCGCGTACGCCAGGCACACCGCGCGTCCGATGCCGGAGTCGCCGCCGGTGACGACGGCGACCCGGTCGCGCAGCAGTCCGTTGCCCCGGTAGGACTCCTCGCCGTGGTCCGGGGGCGGGTCCATGGGGCCGGTCCATCCCGGGTGGGGCTGCTCCTGGTCGGGGAAGTCGGGCCGGGGGTGCCGGGTCACCGGGTCCTGGGGCTCGGTCATGTGGTGCCTTCTCCTCTGTGCGTCGCTCCTCCGCGTGCGGCGGGCCGTACGCGGGTTCGTGTGATCCGCCTTCTCGCGTTCCCAAGCGTCACGGACCCAACCGTTCGCCGCGAATCCGGCGCCGGTACGGATACCGGGCGGCGGCGCCCGGTACGGGCGGGGGTGCCGCCGCCGAACCGGTGAATCGGCGCCGCCCCGCGCATGCGGCGCCCCGCGGCCCGCAAGGACACCTGGGGGCCGCTCGTTCCGGGCCCCCTTACGGTCACGGCCCCGGGCCGGGGCCCGTCTTCCGGTCACGGCCCCGGGCCGGGGCCCGCCTTCCGTGAAAGGACGGTCATGCACCTTGCCCGCGTGTCCTGGGGTGCCGCCGCACTGGCCCTCCTGCTGAGCACGGCCGGCTGCGCGCCGGTACGGGAGGAGGCCCCGGCCGCCCCGGTCGCCGCCCGCCCCGCCGCCGCTGCCGCCGCCGTACGCCCTGCCGGCGGGCCTCCGGCCGTCGCCGGGGCGCCCGCCGGGGCGGTGCCCGCCGCCGCGCCGGACGCCCGGCCCGACCGGCCCGGCCGGCCCGTCGCCGCGCCCGGTCCCCCGCGGCGAGGCGGGGGCGGCCGGTGCCGGACCACCGCGCAGGAGAAACGTCCCTGCACACAGGTGCCCCGCGCCCCCTACGGCGGGCGCGTGGTCACCATCGACATCCTGGCGGGCTACACGCCCCGCGCCGTCGGTGAGGCGGGCGGGGTCCGGGCGCTGAAGGCGCGGATCAAACAGGCCGTCACCTCCACCTCCCAGGCGTTCGCCGCCGGGGCCGTCCACGCCCGCCTCCGCCTCACCGGCGTGGTCAGCGCCAAGGTCCCCGCCGGGCTGGACCGTTCCGGTGACGCGCTGCTGAGGGCGGTCGCCCGCCGCGACGACGGGGTGGCCGACCAGTTGCCCCGCATCCGGGACCGGGTCGGCGCGGACCTGGTGACGGTGGTGACCGGCAGCGACGGGGCCGCCGGGCTCGCCAACCGGCCCCGGCGGGTGACCTCCCGCACCAGCGGCCACGCCTACAGCCTGGTGGCGCAGAAGGCGCTCGCCCACCACTCGCTCGCCCACGAGATCGGCCACAACCTCGGCGCCATGCACGACTATGTGACCGCCCCGCGCGGCGCCAACAGCGCCCGGGGCCACTTCCCGCCCTCGGGCCGGTGGTCCACGCTGGAGGCGTACGAGTCGAGCTGCCGCCGGGCCACCGGCGGGCCGTGCCGCCGGATCAACCGCTACTCCAACCCCCGCCAGACCTACCGCGGCGAGCGGCTGGGCACACCCGCCGGGGAGGCGAGACCCGCCGACAGCGTGCGCGCCTTCAATGCGATCGTCCGCGTCGTGGCCGACTACCGGCGCCGCCCAGCGCGGTGATCACGCGCGGTGATCACGCGCCGGGTGGCGGGGCCGGGACCTCGCCCCGGCGGCGTACCCGCGCGGCCAGCAGGCCGCCCAGCGGGCCGGCGACCAGGCCCCAGAGCAGGGCAAGCCCCACGGCGGTCCAGACATGGGGGCGCAGGTCCACCCGGCCGGCCAGGTCCTCGATCTCGACCACGCCCAGCACCGTCAGGCCCAGCCGGGCGATCACCTTGGTGAGCGGGGTGACCACCAGCATGGTGAGCGCGAAGGCGATGCCCAGGTGGAGGGCGTACTGCCACGGCCGGGTGCCGGCCGGTGAACGGGCCGCCATGACGAAGGCGGCGGCCAGCAGCAGCACGGCGGCGACCGGGACGAGCCACCAGGCCCGCCCGTCCTGCTGGGCGAGGGTGGCGACGTCCAGGGTGGTGGTCTCGGGGCGGCGCAGCACCTCGTCGAGGACGTGGGGCATCGGCAGGCCGAACGGCCCGTCCACGCTGCCCTCCCAGGATCCGCCGATGCCGAGACCCAGGGCGAGCCAGGCGACGTTGGGCAGCCCCAGCAGGATCACCGCGAAGGTCTCGGCGGTGTGGTCCCGGGTCGCCGCCACCACGAGCGCGATCACCAGGGCGATCACGACGTAGGCGAGGAGCAGGAGCAGCATGGCGAAGGCCACCGGGCGGACCGCCTCCTGATGGCGGACCAGCCCGGCGGGGAGCGGGGCGCCCCGGGAGACGAGCAGCGCGACGGCGAACACCGCGAGCAGCCACAGCAGGCCGTACGGGAGGGAGAGGCCGTAGTCGGCGGCGAAGCCCACGGTGGGGGTGGCGTCCAGCAGGCCGCCGATGATGTCGAGGGGCGACTCGGGCGGTGCGAGGGTGAAGGTGCGCCGTGCCAGGGCGCACAGCACGGCGAGCGCGCCGAGCCACAGCAGGGCCGTGCGGGCGGTGTGGCCGAGGAGTTCGCGGGCGCCGGCGACGGCGTGGTGGCGCAGCGGGCGCAGGAAGCAGGCGCCGGCCGTGAGGGCCCCGGCGAGGGTCACGGACAGCGGCATCACGTCCAGGACCGCCTCGGTGCCGGCGAGGTCGCCGGCCTGGCCGGAGACGTCGACGGAGCCTCCGGCGGCGATGAGGACGACGGCCGCGAGGACGTGCGGGAAGGCTCCCTCGGGGAGGTCGGGGGCGCCCGCCGCCCAGAGTCCGAGTGCGGCGGGCACGCCCATGGCCACCAGTGCGGCGAGCACGGTGAGGAGGGCGTCGGCCCAGTTCCGCACGGCGCCCCGGGCGCCGCCGGGCGGGGTGCCCGACGGCGTGCCGGGCGGGGTGCCGGGCGGGTGCGGGGGCGGGGGTGGGTGGGGTCCCTGGCGGCTCACGGTGCCACGTTATGCGCGGGGCGGGTGGCCCGCCCGCTCACGGCGTCGGTGTGCCACCGCCCGGGTCACCTTCCGGCCCCCGCCCGGGTCACCTTCCGGCCCCCCGCCGACGGGCGGGGAGACATGTCCGACTTAGGGTGACGGTATGTCCGATACGCACGAAGCCAAGGAGCCTCAAGGGGCTTCGCACGGGGCGCACGGCCGCCCGCCGGAGCGGGGCGACGCCTGGGCGGCGTTCAAGGCGTCGCCCTTCGCGCCGGCCCTGGTGCTGGTGCTGATCCTGGCCGCGGCGGCGGCGCTGTTCGCCGGTTCGTACACGTACACCATGGCGAACCCGACGCCGCGTCACATCCCCACGGCGGTGGTCGGCGGCACCGGTTCGGCGGAGGGGCGGAGGTTCGTCGACGGCATGGAGCGGTCGCTGAACGCCTCGCTGGAGCTGCGGCGGTACGAGACGGGCGCGGCGGCGCGGCGGGCGGTGGCCGAGCAGGAGGTGTTCGCGGTGCTCACGGTGGGCCCGGAGCCCGGCGGTGTCCGGCTGGACGTGGTCGGGGCGGCGGGGGCGTCGGTGGCGCAGGTGCTCGCCGAGGCGGGGGCGGCGGTGGGCCGGGAGACGGGTGTGCGGGTGGTGGTGCGGGACATCGCGCCGCTGCAGAAGGGCGACCCCCGGGGGCTCGCGCTGTTCTACATCTCGCTCGCCGCGGTGATCATCGGTTTCGTGGGGGCCATTCAGCTCAGTGTGCACGCGCGGGCGCTCGACCCGGCCGAGCGGATCGCCGTCACGGCGGCGTACGCGCTGCTCGGGGGGTTCGCGATCGCGGCCACCGTCGACTGGCTGCTGGGCGCGCTGGATCTGCCGTTCGCGGAGTCGTGGATGATCCTGGCGCTGACGATGTTCACGTCCGGGATGGTCTTCACCATGTTCAACACCCTGATGGGGCGGTGGGCGATGCTGCCGACCTGGGGGCTGATGGTGCTGCTGGGCAACCCGTCGTCGGGCGGTGCGGTCTCCTGGCCCCTGCTGCCGTCGGCGCTGGGCCACATCGGGCAGTGGCTGCCGCCGGGGGCGTCGGTGAACGCCCAGCACACCGCCGTGTACTTCGGCGGCCACCAGCACCTCTTCCCGTTCGCGGTGCTGGGGGCGTGGGCGCTGGTGTCGAGCGGTGTCTTCTGGTTCTGGCGGCACCGGCACCCGGGGGGCCGCGACCGGGCCCCGGCGCACGCCGCGACGTGACGCCGGGGCCCGGTGGGTGCCGGGCGGCGCGGGGTCAGCCGGCGCCGAGCAGCGCCTTCATCCGGGCGATCTCGGCGGACTGGGAGGCGATGATGTCGTCCGCCATGGCCGTGGCGGGCGGGTGGGCCCCCTGGTCCCGTTCCGTCTTCGCCATGGCCACCGCGCCCTGGTGGTGCTTGATCATCAGGGTGAGGAAGGCGGTGTCGAAGGCCGGTCCGGTGGCCTTCTCCAGCCGGGCCATCTCCTGACCGGTCATCATGCCGGTCATCTCCGTGCCGTGGCCCTGCCCGTGGCCGGAGTGCCCGGCCGGGGCGTCCTCGGCGGGCACCGGCTCGCCCCAGGTGGTGAGCCAGCCGGACAGGGTGCGGATCTCGGGCGCCTGGGCCTTCTTGACGGCGGCGGCGAGGGCGGTGACCTCCGGGTCGGAGGCGCGGCCCGGTGCCAGGTCGGCCATGGCCACGGCCTGGCGGTGGTGCGGGATCATCCCCTGGGCGAAGGCCACGTCGGCGGCGTTGTGGGCGGCCCGCCCGTCGGTGGCGGAGGGCGTGCTGCCGCGGCCGGCGCCGGGGGCGGGGCTCTCGCCGGTGGCGCCGCAGGCGGCGAGGGTGAGAACGGCGGCGGTCACGGCGGCGCGGGCGGCGGCCGTGCGGAAGCGGGTGGGACGACGTCGTGCGGACATGCTGGTGCGACTCCTCGCGGTGGTACGGGAACGGGCTCACGGGCGCGGCGAGCGCTCGCCGCGGCGGGCGTCCCTATATGCGGAGGAGTTGCAGCATGGCCAGGTCGGGCGGGCCGCGGCCGGTGGCCGCCCGTCCGTCCGGCCCGGCCGGGTGCGGGGAGCCGGCGCCGGGCTCGACGGCGCCGGGGAGCAGCGGTGCAGGGGCGGGCGCGGTGGAGATGCCGCCGGCCGCGCAGGTGGAGTCCGCGTGCTCGGCGTGGCCGGTCGCGCCGCCGTCGCCGTGGCCGGCGTGGACGCAGGCGTCACCGGGCGCATGGGCGCCCGGCCGCTGGTGCGCGTGGTGCGCGGCGGTGGTGACGGGCCCGGGGGCCAGCCCGTGCATGGCGAGCACCCCGGCCAGGACGGCCAGGACCAGCAGCGCGCGCCGGTACGCCGACGGGCGTACGCGGGTGCGGTGCTGATGCGGGCTCATGTGCCTCATCCTAGGCGCCGGGCGGTCCGGCGGGCGGGCCGGGGGCCGGGGCTGTGGACAAGCCGGGGCCCCCGGACGGTGTGACCCGTCCGGGGGCCCGGCCCAGCCGCCCCACGGGGGCGCTTGGAGTTAACGGTTCCCACCCTGCCCCCGGGGCGCGGCGCCGCGCGTGAGGCGCGTCGCCGACACGTACCGCGTCACCCGTACGGCCCGGGTGTGTGCCTCAGACCTGGCCGCGCCAGGCGCCGGTCTCGCTGCCGCGGGACTCGATGAAGGTCTTGAAGCGCTTGAGGTCGCCGGTGACCTGGCGCTTGACCACGCCGAGCTTGTCACCGACGGTCTCGGTGAACCCGCTGGGCTCGAAGTCCATCTGCAGCATCACCTTGGTGGTCGCGTCGTCGATGCGGTGGAAGGTCACCACGCCCGCCTGCCGCGCCTCACCGCTCACGGTGGTCCACGCGACCCGCTCGTCCGGGATCTGCTCGGTGATCTCGGCGTCGAACTCCCGCTGGGCGCCGTCCACCTTGGTGACCCAGTGGGTGAGCGTGTCCCCGCGCTGCTCGATCCGCTCCACGCCCTCCATGAACTCGGGGAAGCTCTCGAACTGCGTCCACTGGTTGTAGGCGGTGCGCACCGGAACGCCGACCTCGATGGATTCCTCGACCTGCGACATGTGTGGTGACGTCCTTTCCCGGAACCGACCGCCCCGGCCGTCCGCCGGGGCTCGACCGCGCCGGTCCCTCGCGCCCTCGTGTGCCCCGGCGGCGCCGGGTCATGACTGCGACCTGGGTACGGGTCGGCGGTCCTCGGCCAGGACCAGGTCCAGCAGGCCGGGGAAACGTTCCCCGAACTCCTCCCGGCGCAGCCGGTTGAGCCGCTTGGCGCCGGCGTCCCGCTGCTCCAGGAGACCCGCGTCGCGCAGGACGGCGAAGTGCCGGCTGAGCGTCGCCTTGGTCACCGGGACGTCGAAGCTGCCGCACGCCCGCTTCCATGCGCCCGCTTCGGCCAGCTCGCGTACGAGGGTGCGCCGTACGGGGTCGGCGAGGGCGAGCAGGGCGTCCTCCAGCGGTACGTCGCGCGGGTGGGTGTGCGCCGGGGGGACCCGGTGTCCGGCGGTCGTGGCCGGCCGGTTCGCGGGGCGTGCTCCCGCCGGTGCTCCCTCGGCGCGCTCAGGTGCCATGTCCGGTGCTCCGTCCCGTCGTTCGTGCCGCAGGCCCCGCGGGCCCCGTTGACCAAGTGTTCGACGCGGTGCGTACACTTCCCGGTGTTCGTCTCACGTCGAACAGTCTACGGGCCTCCCCGCCCGCCCGTCCGCATGCCCCGGCGGCACAGCGGCCGGCCGACGAAAGGACCAGTGTTGACGCCCCACCGTCCCCCCGCTCCCGCCCGGCCGGGCGCGCTCCTCCTCGCCGCCTGCCTGGGCTTCGTGATCGTCATCCTCGACGTCAGCGTGGTCAACGTCGCGACCGGGGCCCTGGCCCGTGACCTCGGCGGCAGCCTCTCGGGGCTGGAGTGGGTCGTCAACGGCTACACGCTCACCTTCGCCGCCTTCCTCCTCACGGCGGGCTCCCTGGGCGACCGCTTCGGCCCCCGGCACGTCTTCACGGCGGGCTTCGCCCTCTTCGCCGTCGCGTCCCTGGCCTGCGGTGCCGCGCCGTCGCTGGTCACCCTGACCGCCGCCCGGGTGGTGCAGGGAGTCGGCGCCGCCCTGATCGTGCCGTCCTCGCTGTCCCTGGTGAGTTCCGGCTTTCCCGACCCCGCCCGGCGCACCCGCGCCGTCGGCCTGTGGGCAGCCGCGGGCGGCTTCGCGCTGGCCGCGGGGCCGGTCGTCGGCGGACTGCTCGTGGACGGGCTCGGATGGCGTTCCGTCTTCTACGTCAACGTCCCCCTCGCGGTCCTCGGCATCGCCCTCGCCCTGGCGTACGCGCCGCCCGCTCCCGCCCGCGGCCGCTCCGGCCGCCGCGCGGCCGACCTGCCCGGGCAGGTGCTCGCCGTGACCGGGCTGGGCGCCCTGACCGCCGCCATCACCGAGGCGCACACCCTGGGCTGGGACTCTCCCCTCGTCCTGGGCTGCGCGGCGGTCTTCCTGGTCTCCCTCCCCGCGTTCGTCGCCGTGGAGCGGCGCGGCGCCGACCCCATGCTGCCGCCGCGGCTGTTCCGCCGGAGGGCCTTCACCCACACCTCGCTCGTCGGCGTCCTGCTGAACTTCGCCTTCTACGGGCTCGTCTTCGTCCTCAGCGTGCACTTCCAGCAGGTCCGGTCGTACTCGCCCCTCACCACCGGGCTGGCCCTCCTTCCGATGACGGCCGCGATCCTGGCCGCCAACCTCCTCTGCGGGCCGCTCGTGCGGCGGTTCGGCGTCCGGACGGTGCTGGTCGCCGGCAACGCGGTGGCGGCCGCCGGCTTCGCGGCCGCCGTGCCGGTCGCCGGGTCGGCGCCGTACGCGGCGATGGCCGGCCAACTGGCCGTCGCGAGCCTGGGCATCGGGCTGGTCGTCCCCGCCCTGACCAACGCCGTGCTCGGCTCGGTGGACCCGGACCAGGCGGGCGTCGCCTCCGGTGTCCTCAACGCGTCGCGCCAGGTCGGCGGGCTGATCGGCGTGGCGGTCATGGGGCTGCTGATGGGCGGGGCGGCCACCGGCCACTCCGCGTCCGGGCCGGGTGCCGCCCTCTGCGCCGCCACCGCGGCTCTCGCCGTCGCCGCCGTGCTCAGCGCGACCGGCGTCCGGGAGGCGGGCGCCTCCCCGTCCCGCGCGGTCGCGGCGGGCCGCCGTCCCGTCCCGTGCGCCGGGAGGCGGTGAGGGCGGGGCCGCGGCCGGTGGAGGGGTCACATGGCCAGGTGGGCCGGGATGTGGGTCACCTCCTCGATCTCGCCCCCCGCCTTCTTCATCAGGTTCCGGGAGAGTTCGTTGAGGCAGCGGGCGGCGGCGATCTCCTCGCCCACCCGCTGCTGCTCCCGGTCGTCCGGGTGGCGCCTCGCGTGGCCGTGGGCGCGCACTTCGGTGCCGTCGGGGAGCCGGACCATGCAGGCCGCGCGGGTCCTGCCGGTGGCCTCGTCCTCGCTGAACTCGATGTCCACATGCCATCCGACGATCGTCTTCATCCTTCACACCTCCGGGGTCGCTCCCTCACCCCTCCAGCGTGCGCCCGTTCGGGTGGCGCCGCGAGCCGCGCTGAACGGCCCCGGGGCGCCATCCGTATGCATGTGCGGTTGAACGTCTCTGCGGCAACGACAGGAGCGGCGATGAACGAGCGCGAGGAGCCGACGATGCGAGGACTCCCGGACGGCGGTGCGGAGGTGTCGGTGGTGCTGCGGCTGCGCTGGGACGACATCGCGGCGCTCGGCCGGGAGGCCAGCCGGCTGGCGGAGCAGCGCGGGGCGCCGGTGAGTCTGGACGACGCGGTCAGCCATCGGCTGCGTACCTGGTCCTCGGTGGCCAACGCGCCCGACGAGCGGGGCAAGGCCGGCCCGCAGCCCGCGCCCGCGACGGCCGCCATCTCCGGGGCGCCCGCGGCGGAGCGGGGGCGGCACCAGGTGGGGCACCTCAGCGAGACGGCGCCGGTCGCGTCGATCTCGGCGCACCCGGCCCGTCAGGCGTAGCAGCCGGCGCCCGGGGCGACAGCGCCACCTCCGACCACACCTGCTTGCCGCCGCCGAGCGGCACCGAGCCCCAGGTGGTGGAGAGCGCCTCCACCAGCAGCAGCCCGCGGCCCCCGGTGGCCTCCCAGTCGACTCCGGCGGAGCGCACCGGGGCCCGGGGCGAGGCGTCGTTCACGGCGATGCGCAGCCGGTCGCCCGCCAGGGTCAGGTCGAGCCGTACCTCGCCCGGGGTGTGCGTGACGGCGTTGGTGACCAGCTCGGACACGATGAGCAGGGCCACGTCGGCCTCCTCCGTCACGCCCCAGCCGCTCAGGGTGCGGGCCGTGAAGCGCCGGGCGTGCAGGACCGCGTCGGGCAGCCGCTCCACGGTCCAGCGGGCGCGCACCGGGCGGACGCGCAGCCCGTCGTAGCGCATCAGCAGCACCGCCACGTCGTCGTCCCGACGGCGGGTGCCCGCCACCAGCCCGTCGGCGACCCGCCCGGGGTCGGCGGGGTCGGCGGCGCTCAGCGCCTCGCACACCGCCCGCATGCCGTCCTCCAGGCGGAGCGTCGCCGACTCCACCAGCCCGTCGGTCAGCAGGGCGACCAGGCTGCCGGGCTGGACCCCGATCTCGGTGAGGGGGAACTCCGCCTCGGCCGTGACCCCCAGCGGGGGGCCGCCCTCGGTCTCCACCGTCTCCGTGGTGCCGTCCGGGCGGCGCAGCAGGGGCGGCAGGTGCCCGGCGCGGACGATCCAGGCGAGGCCCTCCTCGATGTCCAGGTCGACATAGGCGCAGGTGGCGAAGAGGTCGGTCTCCATGCCGACGAGGAGGCGGTTGGCGTGGGCGACGACCACGTCGGGCGGGTGGCCCTCGACCGCGTACGCGCGGATCGCGGTGCGCATCTGGCCCATGATGGTGGCGGCTCCGGCGCTGTGGCCCTGAACGTCGCCGATGACGAGCGCCACGTGCCCGTCGGGGAGCGGGATGACGTCGTACCAGTCGCCGCCCACTTCGAGTCCGGCGGTCGCCGGGAGGTAGCGGGCCACCGCCTCGCCGCCGGGCAGGGCGGGGAGCTTGCGGGGCAGCAGGCTCCGCTGGAGCATCGTGGCCAGCTCGTGGCCCGCGTTGAGCGCGTGGGCCCGGGTGAGGGCCTGGCCCACCAGTCCGGCGGTGGCCGTCAGCAGGGAGCGCTCCTCGGGGCCGAAGCGGTGCCGGCCGTCCCACCCGACCAGGCACACGCCGACGATCCTTCCATCGGCGGGGAGCGGGAGGATGGCGAGCCCGCCGGGGCCGATGCCGGCGAGGCCCGGTTCCAGCGGGGCCTCGGGCGGCCAGAGGACCACATGGCCCTCGCGGACGGCGCCCTCGAGCGTGGGCAGGCTGTGGCAGGAGGCGTCGGGCCACTCCGAGCGCCACTCGGACCGCCACACCTCGGGCCAGGCGTCGGGGCGGGGCGGGTCGAGCAGGGTGACCACGATCCGGTCGCCCTCCAGCTCGGCGACCGCGATACGGGTGGCGTGCAGCGGAGCGCGCAGGGACTCGACGACCACCCGGCTGACGTCGCGGATGGTGGTGGCGCCGGCCAGCGAGGTGGACAGCCGCTGGACCAGGGACACCTCGTCGGGCGTGGGCCGCAGGTAGGACGCGTCGCCCACCACGCCGAGGATCCGCTCGGGCCTGCCGTCGGGCCCGGCGAGGACCCGGCAGCGCAGGCCCAGCCAGCGCAGTTCGCCGCCGGGGCGGCGGATGCGGAAGGCGAGCTGCTGGTGGGGTTCGGCCCGGTCCGGTTCAACCACCGACATCAGGGCCGGTACGTCGTCGGGGACCGCGCAGGCCAGCAGGGTGGACACATGGCCGTCGTAGTCCTCCGGCGCGATCCCGAGGAGCTGGAGGACCTGGGTGTCCACGTCCATCCGCCCGGTCCGCAGGGTCAGGACAAAGGTGCCGCCGCGCACCGGCAGCAGGGCGTGCCCGGAGGCGGGGCCGACCTCGACGGGCACGGTGACCCGGGCGGCGGCGGCCTCCAGACCGGCGGCCGTCTGGTCGGCGTACAGCTCCAGGAAGGCGCGCTGGTCGGCGTCGAAGCCGGCGTCTCCGGCGCGGGCCACCAGGAGGCAGCCGAGGAGCTGCGGGTCGCCGCCGAGCGGCAGCGCGCCGATCGAGACCGGGCGGGGGGTGCCGTCCGGGCCGGGCTGCTCGGTGGTGAGCCACTGGGGGTGGCCGGCGCGGCAGGCGTCGGCGACGGCGGAGCGGCCGGAGAGGGCGTAGACCGGCGGCGGCCGGTGCGGCCCGCGGGTGTCGCCGGCGGTCTCGGCGAGCCGGAGTTCGTCGATGTTGTCGGACGGCACGTAGACAGCGGCGACCTCCACCCCGCAGGTCGCGAAGATCTGCCCGGTCACCGCGTGCACCGCCTCCTGTGCCGGAAGCCGACGGCGGGCGCCGCCGACCGGCGCCACTCCCCCATGCTGCGCCCTGTCGAGCCGGGGCAGCCAGTCGGGCGGAGCGGCGGGCGGCCGGCGGGGGCCGGGCCACGGGGTCCGGAGAACCCCGGCTGCCGGGGCCCCGGACGTGCGGGCCAAGGGCCCGGGGCGTCCCGGGGATGGGACGGGGGCATCCCGGGGCCGGAATCGCGGGCCCCGGACGTCCGGGGCGTCCGGAGTCCGGGGCGTCCCGGGGGACGTACGGGACGCCCCGCGCGCGGGTGGTCAGGCGGCTCCGGGGAAGGCGTCCGCCCGGACGTGCGCCATGGGGCTGCTGCTGACCCGGTAGGGGTCGCCGGCCGGGCGGGGGGCCGCGCTGATCCGTACCGTCAGCGGCCCCGCCCACTCGTAGCCCTTGCGCTCGCCGTGGCGGGCCAGCGCGTCGGTCAGCTCCCGCCCCACGTCGTCGACGCAGCCGCGCCGGGTCAGCTCCTCCAGTACGGGGACGTCCAGCTCCACCTCGTACGCGTTGGGCACCACCACTCTGGTCCCGCTGCACACCACGGCGTGCTCGTCGCACTCGCGGCGCAGCGCGTCGAGCAGTTCGACGGGCTCGTGGGAGAAGGCCTTGGAGACGAGGGCGCTCTGCCAGCGCTCCAGGGCCCGCTCCCACCGGGTGAGGGTTCCCGCCATCGTGCTGCCCCCTCCCGTCAGCGGCGTCCGCGCAGCCGGCCGAGCAGCCGGCGGGCATGGGCCCGGTTGCGGGGGTCGGCCGCGGCGCGGCGGGCCGACGCGATGGTCCTGCGGCCCTGGGGGCTTCGGGTGAACTGCTTGATGCGCGTCATCAGTCCGGACATTGCTCCTCCTCGTCACCGCTGGGCACCGTCTACGGCCCGTCTACCCGGCGGCGTCCCGTCGATGTCCGCCGGGCACCATCAGCTGCCGCATGCGCTCGGCGGCGCGTACGGCGGCGTCGGCGCAGCAGTTGTTGAACAGGACGTGCAGCCGGTCCACCCGCCCGGCGAGGCCGAGCAGCCGGGGCCGCCACTGCGCCAGTTCGGCGTCGGTGTAGTGGTGCCGGAAGCGGTCCTCCTTGCTGCCGGTGCCCCAGGCGGCGCTGCGCCCGTGGAAGCGGACCACGCCGAGGCCGGTGGAGGCGACGGGGGTGAGCGGCGGTATCGAGCCGGGCAGGCCCTGGGCCATGTCGACGGCCACGGCCGCGGTGTCCAGGTCGCGCAGCAGGGCGGTGGTGCGGTCGCGCAGGTCGTCGCGCCACCAGCCGGGGTGGCGGAACTCCACGGCCACGGGCCAGCCGTCGGCCCGCTTCCTGGCGTCGCGCAGGGTCTCCTCGGCGCGGGCGCCGGGGGCGAACCAGGGCGGGAACTGGAAGAGGAGGGTGCCCAGGCGGCCGGTGTCCCGCAGGGGGAGCAGCGCGCCGGCGAAGCGGTGCCAGACCTCGTCGAGGAGCCCGGGGTCGCTCCGGGCCCCGGGGGCCGCCGCCCGGTCCCGGAGGTCGGCGGGGAGTGCGGCGGGCCGGGTGGGGTGGCCGGTGAGGAGGGAGAACGCCTTGACGTCGAACAGGAAGCCGTCCGGGGTGCGTTCGGCCCACAGGCGGCTGTTGCGCTCGGAGGGGAGCGCGTAGTACGTGGAGTCCACCTCCACCACGGGGAAGCGTCCGGCGTAGTGGCGCAGCCGCCCCTCCGCGTCGCGGCGGCCGGGCGGATACCAGCCGCTCGCGACAAGTGCCTTGTCCGTCCAGGAACATGTACCGATCAGGATCTCGCCCATGGCGCCCGCCTACCCGGTCCGGGCACCGCCACGACGTCACCCCGAGGAGCCCCGTGTCCCCCTCCCCCGCCCCGTTCCGGCTCCATCCGGGTGCGCCCGGGTCGCCCGTGCTGCTGCATGTGCCGCACGCGTCGCGGGAGATCCCCGCCGGGGTGCGGGAGGGCATCGTGCTGGACGACGCGGCACTGGAGGCCGAGTTGGACCGCATCACCGACGCCCGCACGGACGAGATCGCCGCGGTGGCCGCCGCGTCGGCGCCGGTGGTGCCCTGGCGGTTCGTCAACGGGCTGTCGCGGCTGGTGGTGGACCCGGAGCGGTTCCCGGACGAGCGGGAGGAGATGCTGGCGGTGGGCATGGGCGCCGTCTACACGCGGACCACCGGCGGCGCGGAGCTGCGCCCGGCGGGCACCGACCCGGGGCCGCTGACCGCCCGTTACTTCGCGCCGTACGCGCGGGCGATGACGGAGGCGGTGGCGGAGCGGCTGGCGGCGGTGGGGCGGGCGGTCGTGGTGGACGTGCACTCCTATCCGGCGGTGGCGCTGCCGTACGAGCTGCACGGCGGCGGGCCGCGTCCGCCGGTGTGCCTGGGCACCGACGCCTTCCACACCCCGGACGGGCTGGTGGAGGCGGCCCGGCGGGCGTTCGCCGGGTTCGGCGGGACCGAGCTGGACACGCCGTTCGCCGGGGCGTACGTGCCGCTGCGGTTCCACCGCCGTGATCCGCGCGTCGGCGCCCTGATGGTGGAGCTCCGGCGCGACCTCTACCTGGACGAACGGGGCGTGCCGCGGCCGGGCCGGGTGGCGGCGCTGGGGGCGGCGCTGGCGGGGCTGGTGGAGGAGATCTCCGGCTGACGCCGTGGCGCGGCGGCGATCCGGCTCGATACTGGAGTTCCGTACGCCGACACCGCAGGGAGTCCCGTTGAGAATGCTGATCAACGTACCCGAGACCGTCGTCGCCGACGCGCTGCGCGGGATCGCGGCCGCGCACCCCGAGCTGACCGTGGACGTGGAGAAGCGGGTGGTCGTGCGGCGGGACGCGCCGGTGGCCGGGAAGGTGGCCCTGGTGTCGGGCGGCGGCTCGGGGCACGAGCCGCTGCACGCCGGGTTCGTCGGCCCGGGGATGCTGGCGGCCGCCTGCCCCGGCGAGGTGTTCACCTCCCCGGTCCCGGACCAGATGGTGCGGGCGGCGGCGGCCGTGGACAGCGGGCGGGGGGTGCTGTTCGTCGTCAAGAACTACACCGGGGACGTGCTGAACTTCGAGATGGCGGCGGAGCTGGCCGAGGACGAGGGGGTGCAGGTCGCCACGGTCCTGGTCGACGACGACGTGGCGGTGGCCGACAGCACCTTCACGGCCGGCCGGCGCGGCACGGGCGCCACGCTCTTCGTGGAGAAGATCGCCGGTGCCGCCGCCGAGGAGGGGCAGCCGCTGGAGCGGGTGGAGGCCGTCGCCCGCCGGGTGAACGCCCGCTCCCGCAGCTTCGGGGTGGCGCTGAGCGCCTGCTCCACGCCCGCGAAGGGCGGGCCGACCTTCGACCTGCCGCCGGGCGAGCTGGAGCTGGGCGTCGGCATCCACGGCGAACCGGGCCGGGAGCGGCGCGCCATGATGACCTCGCGGGAGATCGCCGACGTGACGCTGGACGCGGTCCTGGAGGACCTGCGGCCGAGCGGCCCGGTGCTGGTGCTGGTCAACGGCATGGGCGCGACACCGCTGCTGGAGCTGTACGGGTTCAATGCCGAGGTCCAGCGCGTGCTGGGCGAGCGGGGCGTGTCCGTGGCCCGGACGCTCGTCGGCAACTATGTGACCTCGCTGGACATGGCGGGCTGCTCCGTGACGCTGTGCCAGGCCGACGAGGAGCTGCTGCGGCTGTGGGACGCGCCGGTGCGCACGGCCGCCCTGCGGTGGGGGGTGTGAGGGCCATGACGTACGACGCGGAGTTCTTCCGGCGCTGGATGACCGGGACGGCCGCCGCCGTGGACCGGGAGGCCGACCGGCTCACCGAGCTGGACGCGGCGATCGGCGACGCCGACCACGGCGCCAACATGCGGCGCGGGTTCGCGGCGGTGGCCGCCGCCCTGGAGGGCGAGCCCGGCGGCACGCCGGGTGCGGTGCTCACGCTGGCGGGGCGGGAGCTGATCTCGACCGTCGGCGGCGCGTCGGGCCCGTTGTACGGGACGCTGCTGCGCCGTACCGGCAAGGCGCTGGGCGACGCGCCGGAGGTGGCGCCGGTGAAGCTGGCCGAGGCGCTGCGCGCGGGCGTGGCGGCGGTGGCGCGGCTCGGCGGGGCGAAGGCCGGGGACAAGACGATGCTGGACGCGCTGGAGCCGGCCGTTGCGGCGCTGGCCGAATCGCTGGGCCAGGCGCTCCCGGCGGCGGCCGAGGCGGCGCGGCAGGGCGCCCTGGGGACGGTGCCGATGGTGGCCCGCAAGGGCAGGGCGAGCTACCTCGGTGAGCGCAGCGCGGGCCACCAGGACCCGGGGGCGACGTCCGCGGCGCTGCTGATCGGCGCCCTGGCCGGGGCGGAGGAGGCGCGGTGAGCGCGCGGGTGGGCATTGTGCTGGTGTCGCACAGCGCGGCGGTGGCGTCCGCGGTCGCCGAGCTGGCCCGGGGCCTCGCGGGCGGCGGCGACACCGCGCCGGTCGCGGCGGCGGGCGGCGGGCCGGACGGCGGGCTGGGCACCAGCGCGGAGTTGATCACCCAGGCGGCGACGGCGGTCGACGGCGGGGCGGGGGTGGCGGTGCTGGTGGATCTGGGCAGCGCGGTGCTGACGGTGAAGGCGCTGCTCGCGGAGGGCGACGAGCTGCCGGAGGGCACCCGGCTGGTGGACGCGCCGTTCGTGGAGGGGGCGGTGGCCGCGGTGGTCACCGCGTCGGCGGGCGGTGACCTGGACGCGGTGGCGGGTGCGGCGGCCGAGGCGTACGGCTACCGCAAGGAGTGACGCCGGCCCGCGCCGGTTCCCGAGGGAGGAGCGCCCGGGCCGCGCGGGTTCCTGAGGGAGGGCCCGGGGCGCAGGGCGTCGTGCGGGGCCCGGACGAGGACGAGCCGGCCCGCGCGGGTTCCCGAAAGGAGCGCCCGGCCCGCGCGGGTTCCCGAAGACAGCGCCCGGGCCGCGCGGGGACCTCCGGGACGGCGCGGGCGTAGCGCAGGTCACGCCCGCTCCGTTATGCAACTTGTTGCACAACCTCCGCCGTGTCGTCTACAACAGGGAGCGACGACACCGCGCGAGGAGGCGCCCCCATGACCGCGAACCCGGCCACGGCCCCGTACCCCCATCTGCTCAGCCCTCTGGACCTGGGCTTCACCACCCTGCCCAACCGGGTGCTCATGGGGTCCATGCACGTCGGGCTGGAGGAGGCCGAGAACGGCTTCGCGCGCATGGCCGCCTTCTACGCCGAGCGCGCCCGGGGCGGCGCCGGGCTGATCGTCACCGGCGGCATCGCCCCCAACGACGCCGGGCGGCCGTACGAGGGCGGGGCCCGGCTGACCACCGAGGAGGAGGCGGAGAAGCACCGGGTCGTCACCGACGCGGTGCACGCGGCCGGCGGGCGCATCGCCATGCAGCTGCTGCACTTCGGGCGGTACGCCTACCACCGCGACCTGGTCGCGCCGAGCGCGCTCCAGGCGCCCATCAGCCCCTTCGTGCCCCACGAGCTGACCGACGCCGGCATCGAGCAGACGATCGAGGATTACGCGCGCGCCGCCGAGCTGGCCCGGTCCGCCGGGTACGACGGTGTCGAGATCATGGGCTCCGAGGGCTATCTGATCAACGAGTTCATCGCGTCGGCCACCAACCGGCGCGAGGACCGGTGGGGCGGGTCGTACGAGAACCGGACGCGCTTCCCGCTGGAGATCGTCCGGCGCACCCGGGAGCGGGTCGGCGAGGACTTCATCCTCATCTACCGGCTCTCCATGCTGGACCTGGTGCCGGGCGGCTCCACCCTGGAGGAGGTCGTCGAGCTGGCCCGGTCGGTCGAGGCGGCCGGCGCCACGATGATCAACACCGGGATCGGCTGGCACGAGGCCCGCATCCCCACGATCGCCACCTCGGTGCCGCGCGGCGCGTACACCTGGGTCACCAGGAAGCTGATGGGCGCGGTGTCCGTGCCGCTGATCACCAGCAACCGGATCAACACGCCCGAGGTCGCCGAGAGCATCCTCGCCGAGGGCCGCGCCGACATGGTCTCACTGGCCCGCCCCTTCCTCGCCGACCCCGAGTTCGTCGCCAAGGCCGCGGCCGGCCGGCCCGAGACGATCAACACCTGCATCGGCTGCAACCAGGCGTGCCTGGACCACACGTTCAGCGGGAAGATCACCTCCTGCCTGGTCAACCCCCGCGCCTGCCACGAGACCGAGCTGGTCCTCTCCCCCACCCGGCTGCGCAAGCGGATCGCCGTCGTCGGCGCCGGACCGGCGGGCCTCGCCTGCGCCGTCACCGCGGCCGAACGCGGCCACCACGTCACCCTGTTCGACGCGGCGGACGAGATCGGCGGCCAGCTGAACATCGCCCGCCGGGTGCCCGGCAAGGAGGAGTTCGACGAGACGCTGCGCTACTTCCGCACCCAGCTCGACCTGCGCGGGGTGGAGCTGAGGCTGGGCACGTACGCCACCGCCGCCGCGCTCACCGGCTACGACGAGGTCGTCGTCGCCACCGGGGTCAACCCGCGCACACCGGCGATCGAGGGCGTCGACCACCCGTCCGTCGTCAGCTACGCCGATGTGCTGCGGCACGGCGCGCCGGTCGGCGAGCGGGTCGCGATCATCGGCGCGGGCGGCATCGGGTTCGACGTGGCGGAGTTCCTCACCGACGGCGGCGAGGGCGCGAGCCGGGACGCGGAGACCTACTTCCGCCAGTGGGGCGTCGACACGTCCTACGCCGGACGCGGGGGCCTGCGGGCGCCCGAGCGGCCCGCGCCGCCCCGCACCGTGCACCTGCTCCAGCGCAAGACGTCCAAGGTCGGGGCGGGCCTCGGCAAGACCACCGGGTGGATCCACCGCACCGAGCTGAAGCACCGGGGCGTGACGATGGTCGCGGGCGCGGCGTACGAGCGGATCGACGACGAGGGGCTGCACCTCACCGTGGACGGCGAGGCCCGCACCCTGCCGGTGGACACCGTGGTGCTGTGCACCGGCCAGGAGCCGCGCCGCGACCTCTTCGAGGAGCTGGCCGCCGCGGGCGTGACGGCGCACCTGATCGGCGGCGCGGACGTGGCGGCCGAGCTGGACGCCAAGCGCGCCATCGACCAGGGGACCCGGCTGGCGGCGACCCTGTGACCGCTCCGCGTCCTCGACGGGCCGGGCGCTCCCGGGGCACGGCGCGTCCCTAGGATGCGGGCATGTCACTCCCGCACGCGATCCTCACCGCCCTGCTCGAGAAGCCGTCCTCGGGTCTGGAGCTGACCCGGCGCTTCGACCGGTCCATCGGCTACTTCTGGTCGGCCACGCACCAGCAGATCTACCGGGAGCTGGGGAAGCTGGAGCAGGCGGGGCACATCCGGGCGCTGCCCGCCGCGGTGCCGTCGCGGGGGCAGAAGAAGGAGTACGAGGTGCTGCCCGCGGGGGTCGCGGAGCTGACCGGCTGGGTGCGGAGCAGCGAGGACCCCAAGCCGATCCGGGACGCCCTGCTGCTGCGGCTGCGGGCCGCCGCGGTGGTGGGGACGGAGGGCCTCGCCGGTGAGCTGCGCCGCCATCTGGAGCTGCACCGGGCGCAGCTGGCGGAGTACCGGGGCATGGAGGAGCGGCAGTTCCCGCCGGAGCGCCGGGCCGCCGAGCCGGACCGGCTGCGGCACCTGGTGCTGCGGGGCGGCATCGAGCTGGAGCGGTTCTGGACGCAGTGGCTGACGGAGGCGCTGGCCGAGCTGGACCGGGACGGCTGAGGCGGCCGCCCGGGGGCGGTAACACGTCGTCCTGGTGGCGTCCTTGCGCCAAACGTGGGCGAAGCGTCCCGGCAGCCCGGCCGGGCGGTCCACACTGGCAGGTCGTGGACCGACGCGAAGGGGCGGGTATGGCCGAGCGGTGGGGTACGAGGGACGGGGCGCGGCACGCCGTGGTCGTCGGCGGGAGCATCGCCGGGCTGCTGGCGGCGCGGGTGCTGGCGGAGCACGCGGACCGGGTGACCGTCGTCGAGCGGGACCGGTACCCCGAGGAGCCGGAGGCCCGGCCGGGTGTGCCGCAGGGCCACCATCTGCACGTCCTGGTGGAGGGCGGGCGGCTCGCCCTGGAGCGGCTGCTGCCGGGGGTGCTGGACGAGCTGCGGGAGCTGGGGGCGCCCCGGGTGGGCATGCCGGAGGACATCGTGTCGTGGCAGGCCGGCCGGTGGTTCCGGCGTACGCCCAGCACGTCGGAGCTGCTCACCGGCGCCCGTCCGGTGCTGGAGCACGTGGTGCGCCGCCGGGTGCTGGCCGACCCCCGGATCGTGACCGTGCAGGGCACCGAGGTCACCGGCCTCACCGGTGACGCCGCCCGGGTGCGGGGGGTGCTGCTGCGGGAGCGGGGCACCGGTGCGGACCCCCGCGAGCTGCGCGCGGACCTGGTGGTGGACGCGTCGGGGCGGGGGACGCAGGCGCCCCGGTGGCTCGCCGGGATCGGCGCGGAGGCGCCGCACGAGGAGAGCATCGACACCGGGCTGGCGTACGCGACCCGGGTCTACCGGGGCGCGTCCGGGGCGGACTCGGCGGTGGCGGACTGCCTGGGCTACTACGTGGTGCCCTGTCCGGGGCAGACCCGGGGCGGTGTGGTGATGCCGATCGAGGGCGGCCGGCACCTGGTGACCCTGTCGGGGCTGCGCGGGGACGAACCGCCCACGGACCCCGGGGCGTTCGAGGACTTCGCCAAGCAGCTGCCGCACCCGATCCTGCACGAGTGGATCAGCGGGGCGCGCGGGGAGTCGCCGGTGCGCAGCTTCCGGCGCACGGCCAATGTGCGACGGCGGTACGACCGTCCCGGACGCCGTCCGGCCGGTTTCCTGGCCGTGGGCGACGCGCTGTGCACGTTCAACCCGATCTACGGCCATGGGATGGCCGTCGCCGCGATGGGCGCGGTGGCGCTGCGCGACGCGCTGGCGGACCCGCGCCGGACGGCGACGACCCGGCGGGTGCAACGGGCGGTGTTCGGCGCCTCGCGGCAAGCGTGGGACATCTCCGCCGGGTCGGACCGGACCATGCCGGGCGCGGTGGGCACGGCGGTGGGGGCGCGGATCGCCGAGCTGCCGGTGTCCTGGTACCTGGACCGGGTGCAGGACCGCTACACCGGGAATCCGGTGGTGGGCAGGGCCTTCCGGTCGGTGCTGACCCTGGGGAGCCCGGTGGGGGTGCTGTTCACCCCGCGCCTGCTCCGGGAGGTGCTGCTCAGGCCGGTGCCGCCGACGCCGGCCGAGCCGCCCCGGTGGCTGGACGGGGGCGGCCCGGCGGACGGGTTCAGGGGCGCATGACGACCTTGACGGCGCCGTCCTCCTTCTGCTGGAACATCTTGTAGGCGTGCGGGGCGTCCGCCAGCGGGACATGGTGGGTGGCGAAGTCGTCCACGCCGAGCGGGTCCTCGTCGGTGAGGAGCGGGAGGATGTCGTCGACCCAGCGGCGCACGTTCGCCTGGCCCATGCGCAGCTGGAGCTGCTTGTCGAAGAGGGTGAGCATCGGCATGGGGTCGGCCGCCCCGCCGTAGACGCCGCTGAGCGAGAGGGTGCCGCCCCGGCGGACGAGTCCGATGGCCAGGTAGAGGGCGGCCAGCCGGTCGGCGCCCATCTTCTGGTGGAGCCGGGCGGCCCACGCCTTGGGCAGCAGCCCGGCGGCGTTCTGCTGGGTGCGGGCGACGGGGCTGCCGTGCGCCTCGGTGCCGACCGCGTCGATCACCGCGTCCGGGCCGCGGCCGGCGGTGCGGTCCTTCACGGCCTCGATCAGGTCGTCGTCCTTGTCGAAGGCGCTCAGGTCGAACACCTCCACGCCGCGCTCGCGGGCCCGCTGGAGGCGTTCGGGCACCAGGTCCACGCCGATGACCTGGGAGGCGCCCTGGTGGAGGGCGATGCGGCAGGCCATGTCGCCGATGGGGCCGAGCCCGAGGACGGCGACCGAGCCGCCCGGGGGGACGTCGGCGTACTGGACGGCCTGCCAGGCGGTGGGCAGGACGTCGGAGAGGAACAGGTAGCGGTCGTCCGCCGGGCCCTCGGGCACCTTGATGGGGCCGAACTGGGCCTGCGGGACGCGCAGGTACTCGGCCTGGCCGCCGGGGACGGCGCCGTACAGCCTGGTGTAGCCGAAGAGGGCGGCGCCCATGCCCTCCTCCGTGACCTGGGTGGTCTCGCACTGGGTGGGCAGCCCGGAGGTGCACATCCAGCAGTGGCCGCAGGCGATCTGGAACGGGACCACGACCCGGTCGCCCGGCTTCAGGCCGGGGACCTCGGGGCCCACCTCCTCGACGATGCCCATGGGTTCGTGGCCGAGGATGTCACCGGGGGTCATGAACGGGGTGAGGACCTCGTAGAGGTGCAGGTCCGACCCGCACAGGCCGCTGGAGGTGACCTTGATGATCGCGTCGGTCGGTTCCTCGATCTTCGGGTCGGGCACCGTCTCCACCCGGACGTCGCGCTTTCCCTGCCATGTCACGGCCCTCATGTGACTGTCCCTTCACCGTCTTCTGTGCCGTCTCCTGCGGGGCGCGACCCGGGTACCCGGGCGCCGGGGCGGTGAATCCGTTTCGGACAGAGTGCGGCGGAATGCCGGGGACCCCCTTCCCTAGAGGTATAGACCAATGATAGGGATTGCTCACCCAGACGGCACGCTCGACTACTGTGAGCGAAGGAAATTGAGGGTTGAACATGGCTGAGCCCCAGAGCCCCCGGGCACTTCCGCTCTACCTCAAGGTGGCCGCCGCCCTGCGCGACGACCTCACCCAGGGGCGTATCGCACCCGGCACCAGGCTGCCGTCCGAGCGCTCCCTGGTGCACCGCTTCCGGGTCAACCGTCACACCGTCCGCAACGCGCTCCAGCTGCTGCGCGACGAGCGGCTGGTGGTGACCGAGCGGCGCGGCACGTTCGCCGCGTCCGCCGGGCCGGAGACCGAGGGCCCCGCCCTCGCGCCGGGCCTGCTGCACTTCCCGTGCGGCACCGGGAGGCCGGACGCCCCCGCCGTCGTCCGGCTGGAGTGGGAGCCGGCGCCGAGCGGAGTGGCGGGGCAGCTGGGCCTGGTGCCCGGCGAGCCCTCGCTCGTCCACCGCCACCAGGTGCCCGGCGACGGGGTGGCCCCGGTGCAGGAGGCGGTGTCCCGGTTCTCCCGGTACGCGCTGGCGGAGGTGCCCGAGCTGGCCCGCCACCGCGGCGCCGGCGTCCGGCCCGCGCACCGGCCGGACCTGCGGCTGCTGTACCACTGGATGCACCGCGCCGGGCTGCGGCTGACGCGCCGGGAGTCGATCGGCGTCGGGCACGGCCCGGTGGCCACCACCTGCCTGACCGTGCACCGGGTCGTCAGCGACCAGCACGGCCACGTCCTGGAGGTGACGGACATCCGGTTCGCGCCCGACGCGGCCTCGTGGACCTACGAGTTCACCGGCTGAGCGTCCCGGTCAGACGATGCCCTCCGAGATCTCCGCCTGCTCGCGCGCGGTGCCGTACGGGGCGGGGGTGCCGTACGACCGGCGGGCGACGTACCACCAGGCGGTGGACAGGACGAGCACCACGGCGAGGGCGATCACCGCGTAGTTCATGGTGTCGACGGTGACCGGGGACTTCTGCGGCAGACAGAAGAGCACCGTCACCCCGGCCACCCAGACGACCGCGGTCCAGCCGACCGGCCGGCTCCAGCGGCCCAGCGACCACGGCCCGGGCCGGAACCGCTTGCCGGCCCGCAGCCGCAGGTAGATGGGGATCGCGTACGCCGGGGTGATGCCGATGACGTTGATGGCGGTGACCGCGCCGTACGCGGTGGCCGAGTAGAGCGACGGCACGGCCAGCAGCGCCGCGACGGCGACCGAGAGCCAGACCGCCGGGACCGGCGTCTGGGTGCGGGAGCTGACCTTCCGCCAGAGCGCCGAGCCGGGCAGCGCGTTGTCCCGGCTGAAGGCGAACACCATCCGGCTCGCGGCGGCCACCTCGGCGTTGCCGCAGAAGAGCTGGGCCACGATCACCACCAGCAGCAGGGCGGTGGCGCCACCGGAGCCGAGCGCGTCCAGCAGGATCTGCGCGGGCGGCACCCCGGTGGCGCTGTTCTGCGTCCCGGCGTAGTCCTGGATGGCGAAGGTCAGCCCGGCGAGCAGCGCGAACCCGGCGATCCAGGAGACCCAGATGGCCCGCACGATGCCCTTGGCCGCCGAGACGGAGGCGTTGGAGGTCTCCTCGGAGAGGTGGGCGGAGGCGTCGTAGCCGGAGAAGGTGTACTGGGCGAGCAGCAGGCCGATCGCCGCCACGTAGAAGGGGTTGGCCCAGCCGGTGTCGTTGACGAACTCGGTGAAGACGAACCCGGCGGACTGGTGGTGGTCGGGCACCAGCGCGAGCGCCCCGACGATCACCGCGACACCGGTCAGGTGCCACCACACGCTGATGGAGTTGAGCACGCTCACCAGCCGGACGCCGAACAGGTTCAGCACGGCGTGCAGCAGCAGGATGCACAGGAAGATGACGAAGGTGGAGCCGGGCGTGGGCTCGAAGCCGAACCGCAGGTTGAGGAACGCCCCGGTGAACAGGGCCGCGCCGTAGTCGATGCCGGCGATGGCGCCGAGCAGGCCGAGCAGGTTCAG
Organism: Streptomyces sp. NPDC015131; assembly: GCF_043079975.1. NCBI lineage: Bacteria > Bacillati > Actinomycetota > Actinomycetes > Kitasatosporales > Streptomycetaceae > Streptomyces > Streptomyces sp. NPDC015131. The sequence continues at coordinate 257,813 of NZ_JBIBVB010000004.1, forward strand.
CCAGCCGGTGTACCAGCCCCAGCGGCGCCCGCCGAGCCGGTCGGCCATGTAGTACAGCGCCCCCGACGTGGGGTACGCGCTGGTGACCTCGGCCAGCGCCAGGCCGACGCAGAGCACGAACAGACCCACCCCGGCCCAGCCCCACATCATCACGGCCGGGCCGCCCGTGCCCAGGCCGAAGCCGTACAGGGTCATGCAGCCGGACAGGACGGAGATGACCGAGAAGCTGATCGCGAAGTTGCCGAAGCCTCCCATGCGGCGGGCGAGGACGGGCTGGTAGCCCAGCTCCCTCAGCCGCTCCTCCTCGTCCGTGGGCCGGACCGGCTGGTCCTGGCCGGCCCATTGGGTGCGGGACATGGGTGTACCTCCGGGGGTGGATGGGTGGTGGGTCGGGGCGGTCAGCGGGGCGTGTGCAGACAGCGGGCGCGGGCGCGCAGGAACAGCTCCTCGGCCGGGCCGGGGTCGCCGGGGTCGCGGGTGCGGTACGCCCAGGGCTGCGGGGTGTAGTACGGGCCCAGCGCGGCGAACACCCGGGCGGCGGGCCCGAAGTGGAGGGCGCCCCACAGGGCGTGCGCCAGGTGGTTGAGGTCGAGGAGCGACTCCCCGGCCGGGTCGGTGTGGTCGAACCAGGCGCGCAGCGCGCGGTCGGCGTCCCGGGTGGCGTCCTCGGCGACCCAGTGCAGGTCCAGCGCCCGGTCCTGGCCGCCCTCGCGGCGGTAGCGCTCCACCCGGGCGTACAGCGGCAGGGCGTGCAGGGCGGAGCCGGGCGGCGCGGACGCGGCGGCCCACTGGACGAAGTTGACGGCCTCCGGCAGGGAGCCGCTTCCCGCATGGCGGGCGTACAGGAACTGGAGCATCCGGTGGTGGGCCTCGCGGTTGTGCGGGTCCCGTTTGCCGGCCTCGGCGAGCAGCCCCCAGGGGCCGGGCGGCAGCATCGGGCCGGGCGGCCGCACCCGGTGCTCCTCCATGCGCTGCTCGTCGTCCAGCACGGCGAGCGCCAGCAGGCAGACCCAGGGCACCGGGTCGGCCGGTGCCACCCGGGCGGCCTCGTGGCAGGCGTCCCAGGACTGCTCCCACAGCTCGGCGGTGCGCGGATGCGCCTCGCGGTGGGCGCGCAGGGTCCGCTCCACGACGACCCTGGCGTGCATCACGGCCGCCGCGATGCTGTGCGGCTCCTCGGCGCGCCACGCCTGGACGACGTCGGACCCGGCGGCGACCGCGGCCAGCACCTGGGTGCGGCGGGTCCACAGGGAGCGGTCGGCCACCCGGGCGGTGTCCGCGAGGAGCTGGGACATCGACAGCCAGCGCCCGGTGCGCAGGTCCTGGAGGACGCCGCGCAGGGCGGTGTCGTGGCCCGCCGGGTGGTACACCGGCCGGAAGCCCTGGCCGGGCATCACCCCGTCCCCGTCGACGGGCGGGCCGGTGTGGGTATGACGGTCATGGGTCCTTCGCTCGCACGCGTGGGGGCGGGGCCGGCAGCACGGGGAGAGGCGGAACCACCCCCCGACTACCGGCCGTTGATCGGCGATCACTATAGGCCGCGACGGACGATCCCGGTCCACTATTGCGCAGAATGCGCAACAACTCGAAAAGGAAGGCGTGTTGATGCCTCATCGGCGGCCATCGGCCACCGGCTCGGGCCCCGCTCCGGCGCGGGACCGGGCCTTGACGCCGGAGGCGGGCTCGACCAGGCTTCCCCCGACGATCTTCACGGCTCCCCCGGCGCCCGCGCGCCACCGAACACCACGGGGAAGAGCCGCGCCGACCAGGAGGAGTTGGGTGATGACCGGGCCCGTGCTGGCCGTCGACCAGGGCACGTCCGGCACCAAGGCCCTGGTGATCTGCCCCGAGCGCGGGGTGATCGGCTCCGGCACCGCTCCGGTGCGCACCCGGAATTTGCCCGGCGGCCGGGTGGAGGCCGACCCGAGGGAGCTGCTCGGCTCCGTCACCGACGCGGGCCGCCGCGCCCTGGCCGACGCCGGGGAGCCGGTCGTCGCGGTGGGCCTGGCCAACCAGGGCGAGACGGTCCTCGCCTGGGACCCGGCGACCGGGGAGCCGCTGACCGACGCGATCATCTGGCAGGACAAGCGCGCCGAAAGCGTCTGCGCCGGACTCGCCCCGCACGCCGAGGAGCTGCGGCGGGCCACCGGACTGCCCGTCGACCCGTACTTCGCCGCGCCCAAGATGGCCTGGATACGCCGCCACCTGACCCGCGAGGGCGTGGTGACGACCAGTGACTCCTGGCTGGTGCACCGGCTGACCGGCGGCGCCGCTTTCGTCACCGACGCGGCGACCGCGGGGCGCACCCAGCTCCTCGGCCTGGACGAGGCCGCCTGGTCGGCCCGGGCGCTGGAGCTGTACGGGCTGGCCGGGGAGCGGCTGCCGCGGGTGGTGGACGCGGCGGGCCCGGTGGCCGGCACCCGTGCCTTCGGCGCCGAGGTCCCGCTGACGGGCCTGCTGGTCGACCAGCAGGCCGCGCTGCTCGCGCAGGGCGCCCTCGAGCCGGGCGCCGCCAAGTGCACCTACGGCACCGGCGCGTTCCTGCTCGCCCAGACCGGCGGCCGGCCGCGGCGCGGCGACTCCGGGCTGGTCAGCTGTGTGGCGTGGCGGCTCGGGGGGCGCACCAGCTACTGCCTGGACGGGCAGGTCTACACGGCCGCCTCCGCCGTCCGGTGGCTCACCGGTCTGGGGGTGATCGCCGGGCCCGGCGACCTCGACCGGGTCGGGGCCACCGCGCCCGACACCGGCGGGGTCACCTTCGTCCCGTCGCTGGCGGGGCTCGCCGCGCCCTGGTGGCGGGGGGACGTGCGCGGGTCGGTCACCGGGCTGGGGCTGGACACCACCGCCGGGCACCTGGTGCGCGCGCTGTGCGAGGGGATCGCCGCCCAGGTGGTGGAGCTGGCGGGGGCGGCGGAACGCGACCTCGGGACCCCGCTCGGGGCGCTGCGGGTGGACGGCGGGCTCACCCGCTCGGCGCTGCTGATGCAGACCCAGGCGGACCTGCTCCAGCGGCCCGTGGAGGTGTCGGCGCTGCCGGACGCCACCGCGCTCGGCGTCGGCGCGCTGGCCAGGCTCGGGCTCGACCCGCGGCTCCCGCTGCCGGCCGTCGTCCCCGCGTGGCGGCCGTCCGCCGTGTACGAGCCGAGGGTGAGCGCCGGTGAGGCCGCCGGGCGGATGGGCGCCTTCCGTGCCGCGGTGGCCGCGCTGCTGGAGCGGACGCCATGACGCCCCTGCCGTCCGAACCGTACGACGTGGTGGTCGTCGGCGCCGGGGTGGTGGGAACGGCCGTCGCCCGCGAGCTGGCCCGCTTCCCGCTGCGGACCGCCCTGGTGGACGCCGCCGACGACGTCGGCGAGGGCACGTCGAAGGCCAACACGGCGATCCTGCACACCGGTTTCGACGCCGTCCCCGGGTCCCTGGAGTCCCGGCTCGTCCGGGAGGGCCACCGGCGCCTGGTGGCGTACGCGGCCGAGGTGGGCATCCCGGTGGAGCCGCTGGGCGCCCTGCTCGTCGCCTGGGACGAGGAACAGCTCGCCGCCCTGCCCGGCCTGGCGCGGAAGGCCGCCGCGAACGGCTGCCCGGACACCCGGATCATCGGCGCCGGCGAGCTGTACGCCCGCGAACCGCACCTGGGCGCGGGGGCGCTCGGCGCGCTGGACGTGCCCGGCGAGAGCATCGTCTGCCCGTGGACGACGACCCTCGCGTACGCCACCCAGGCCGTGCTGGCCGGGGTCGACCTGCACCTGGGCTGCCGGGTGCGGGACGTCAGACCGGGCCACGAGCTGGTGACGGACCGGGGCGTGCTGCGCGCCCGGTACCTGGTCAACGCCGCCGGGCTGCACGCGGACGACCTCGACCGGCGGCTCGGGCACCACGACTTCACGGTGACGCCCCGGCGGGGCCAGCTGATCGTGTTCGACGCGTTCGCCCGCGGCCTGGTGCGGCACATCCTGCTGCCCGTCCCGACCGCGCTCGGCAAGGGCGTGCTGGTCTCCCCCACCGTGCACGGCAAGGTGCTGCTGGGCCCCACCGCCGAGGACCTCGACGACCGGACGGCGACCGGCTCCACCGCGGAGGGCCTCGCCCTGCTGCGGGAGCGGGGCCGGCGCGTCCTGCCCGCGCTGCTGGACGAGGAGGTCACCGCGGTCTACGCCGGGCTGCGGGCGGCGACCGAGGAGGACGACTACCGCATCACCGCCCACCCCGGGGAGCGGTACGTCACCGTCGGCGGGATCCGCTCGACCGGGTTGACCGCCTCCCTGGCGATCGCCGCGCACGTGGTGGGGCTGCTGGCGCGGGAGGGGCTGCGCACCGGCACCGCGCGGCGGCTCCCGGCACTGCGGATGCCCAACGTGGGCGAGGCGTTCCCCCGCCCGTACGCGGACGCCGCCCTGATCGCCGCCGACCCGGCGTACGGGGAGATCGTGTGCTTCTGCGAGCGGGTCACCCGCGGCGAGGTGCGCGACGCGTGCGCCTCCGTCGTCCCGCCCGTCTCGCCCGCCGGGCTGCGGCGGCGCACCCGGGCGGGCGCGGGCCGCTGCCAGGGGTACTACTGCGGCGCGGCGCTGCGGGCGCTGCTGGAGGAGGACCGGTGACCGGTACGCGCGCGGTGGACGTCCTGGTCGTGGGCGCGGGCCCGGCGGGGCTCGCGGCGGCGCGGCGGCTGGCCGCGCGGGGCGCGGGGACGGTCGAGGTGCTGGAGCGGGAGCGGGGCGCCGGGCGGGGGCGGGACGCCGCCGTGCGCGCCGGGGCGGTGCTGCGCACCGGCACCATGGCCACCGGCTGGTCCGGCCCGCTCACCCTCGACGTCACCGGCCCGGCCGGCCGGGAGCGGGTGACCGCCCGGGCGGTCGTGCTGGCGACGGGCGCCCGGGAACGGCCGCGCGGGGCCCGCCTGGTGCCGGGCACCCGGCCCGCCGGGGTGCTCACCACCGGCGAGCTGACCCGGACGGCCGGCCTCGGGCGGCCCGTCGGCACGCGCGCGGTGGTGGTGGGCGCCGAACCGGTCTCCTGGGAGGCGGTACGGACGCTGCGCCGCGCGGGCGTGGCGGTGGCCGCCGTGGTCACCGGGCAGTCCCCATCCCGCCCCCGGGCGCTCACCGGCCCGCTGCCGGTGCTGGGCGGGACGGCGGTGGCGGAGGTGCTGGGCCGGGGCCGGGTCTCGGGGGTGCGGCTGCGGCGCGAGGACGGGCGGACGGCGGTCGTCCGGTGCGACACGGTGGTGTTCACCGGCGACTGGGTCCCGGAGTACGAGGTGGCCCGGTCGGCCGGCGCGGAGCCCGCCCCGGGGACGCGGGGCCCGTCGGTGGACGGCTCCTTCCGCACCACCGTGCCGGGCGTCTTCGCGGTGGGCGGCCTGGTGCTGCCCGGTGCGCCTTCCTCCCGTACGGCCAGGGCGGGGCGGGCGGTGGCGCGGCCGGTGCTGGACTTCCTGGCGGACCCCACGCGCGCGTGGCCCCGGGGCGGCGCCCCGGTGGTGGCGGGGGCGCCGCTGCGGTGGGTGACGCCCCACCGGCTCGGGGCGCCGGGCGCCGGGGGCCGGTTCCTGGTGCGGGCGGACCGGCCGCTGGTGGCGCCCGTGCTGGTGGTGCGCCAGGACGGGGCGCTGCTGTACCGGCGGCGGTGGTGGCGGTGCGCCGGCCCGTACCGGCCGGTGGCGCTGCCGGGCGGCTGGGCCGCGCGGGCCGACCCGGCGGGCGGGCCGGTGGAGGTCACGGTGTGCTGAGCCCCGCCGCGTCCGCCGCCCGGCCGAGGACGTCGGTGAGCATGTCCGGGGTGAGCCGGCCCGTGAAGGTGTTGCGCTGGCTCACGTGGTAGCAGCCGAACAGCTCCAGGGCGGGTCCCCCGTCGGTGGCCGGCAGCGTCGCGCGGGCGCCGTGCCCGAAGGCGGGCCGGGGCCGGGGCACCGACCAGCCGCCCGCGGCCAGCGCGGGCAGGGCGGCCTGCCAGCCGAAGGCGCCGAGGACGACGACGGCCCGCACGGTGGGGCGCAGCAGCCGCAGTTCGCCGGCCAGCCAGGGCCGGCAGGTGTCGCGTTCGAGGGGCGTGGGCTTGTTGGCGGGCGGCGCGCAGTGGACGGGGGCGGTGACGCGGACCCCGTACAGCCGCAGGCCGTCGTGCGGCCCCGTGGCGTGCGGCTGGCTGGCCAGCCCGACCCGGTGCAGGGCGGCGAAGAGGACGTCCCCGGAGCGGTCGCCGGTGAACATCCGGCCGGTGCGGTTGCCCCCGTGGGCGGCCGGGGCGAGGCCGATGATCAGGAGCCGGGCGTCCTCGGGGCCGAAGCCGGGCACGGGACGGGCCCAGTAGTCCCAGCCGGCGTAGGCCGGGCGCCCCTCGCGGGCCACCCGTTCGCGCCAGGCGACCAGCCTCGGGCAGGCGCGGCAGTGGGTGACGCGTTCGTCGAGCGCGGGCACCCCGGTGGCGCCGGCCGCCTCCCGGACGGGGTAGTCGGGCTCGTCGGGTCGTTCTGGCAGGGCCACCTGGTACGTCGCTCCCTCGCTCGGCGGTGATCGCTCCGGACACCGACGCTAACGCGGCGGCGGGTGGGCAGACTTTCCGGCATGACGGTGAAGCGAAGCGCGGGTCTGCTGCTGTTCCGTACCTCCGGCGACGGTCCGGAGGTGCTCATCGCCCATATGGGCGGCCCGCTGTGGGCGTCCCGGGACACCGGGGCGTGGTCGGTGCCCAAGGGCGAGTACACGGACGACGAGACGCCCGAGGCCGCCGCGCGGCGAGAGTTCGTGGAGGAGCTGGGCCTGCCGGTGCCGGACGGGGAGCTGGTGCCGCTCGGCGAGATCCGGCAGGCGAACGGGAAGGTCGTCACGGCGTGGGCGCTGGAGGCGGACCTGGACCCGGCGGCGGTGCGGCCGGGGACGTTCACCATGGAGTGGCCGCGCGGCTCGGGCCGGACGCGGGAGTTCCCCGAGGTCGACCGGGTGGCGTGGATGTCCCCGGAGGAGGCGGCGCCCCGGCTGGTGGCGGGCCAGCGGGTCTTCCTGGAGCGGCTGGCGGAGCACCTGAACGGGGGCGCCGGGGGCTGATTGTCAGTGCCGTGCGCCAGAGTGGAGGTGTCGGGGGAGGCAACGGGTCGGCGGGGAGCGAGAGATGACGACCACTTTGACCGCACGGGAGCGGGCGGCGGCACAGGCGTACATACGGCTGATGGAGGCGGCGCGCTCGGTGCTGACCGATCCGGAGCTGGCGCCGCTGGCGGGGGTGTATCTGTCGGGGCCGATGGCGGAGGCGGACGAGGCGCTGCGCCGGGCGGGGCTGACGGGCAATGAGGCACGGCTGCTGCGGCTGGTGTCGGTGCTGCGCGCACCGGGCGGCCCCGGCCGCCCCTAGCGCGAGGTGGGGCGGGGCCGGGAGCGGCGGCGGGGCGGGGGGGCCGGGGGCGTCAGCCCTCGACCCAGCCGTGGGCGCGGGCGAGTTCGGCGACGCGGGTGCGGACGCGCTTGAGCTGGGCCGTGGTGAGGGTGGCGTCGGCCTCGATGAGGGCCTCCGTCAGCTCCGTGCGGAACTCGGCGCCGGTGAGCACGTCGAGCGTGTCGTCGTCGTGGTCGTGGTCGTCGCGGGGCGGTGGGGTGTCGTGGGCGGCCCGGCGCACCGGCTGGTGGACGAGCCGGATGCCGGACGCCTTGGGGCCCTTGTCGCCCATCTCCAGGTGGAACTCGACCTCACGGCCGGCCTGGTACAGGTATTTGTCGTCCATGAGGTCGTTCGCGTGCATGAAGACGTCCTCGCCCCCGTCGCTGGGGACGATGAAGCCGTACCCGCGGACCTCGTCGAACCGGAGGATCTTTCCCACCGACAGCACAGCCGTACCTCCACACCCACCACTGTTGTTCCGTCCGGGCGACACCCGTCCGGGGTGCCGCTCGGCTCAGCGGGGAATCTACCGCCGTTCGGCCGCGCCCCGCACCCCTCGGCCCGAGTCGCCGCCCGGCACGGCGGGTTGCATGGTGGGTGCGAGGCGGGGGTGGTACCGAGTCCGAAGGGGATCGACATGCCGATGATGCGCCGGGCGCGCGTGTCCGACCACCGCACCCTCGTGGAGTGCGCGCACCGGTGGGAGGCGCCGCGTCCGCCCGCCTGGGGGCGTGAGCCGTCCTTCCTGCTGCCGCGGCTGTTCCTGCAGTTCTTCGCCGGGACGAGCCTGGTCGCCGAGGACAGTACGGGGGTGAAGGCGTTCCTGGTCGGTTTCCACTCGGCCGACAACGAGGAGGACGCCTGCGTCCACTTCGTGGGCGTCGATCCCCGGCTGCGGGGCCGGGGGCTCGCCCGGGGGCTCTACACGGCGTTCTTCGAGCGGGCCGCGGAGGCGGGCCGGCGGGAGGTGCGGGCGGTGGCCCGGCCGGGGAACGCGGGGGCGATCGCCTTCCACCGAGCGCTGGGGTTCAGTGTGGTGGACGGCGACCACGAGGTCGGCGGGGTGCCGGTGCACCGGGACTACGACGGCCCGGGCCAGGACCGGGTCTGCTTCCGCAAGCGGCTCGTGACCTGACGCCCCCGCTGCCGGCCGCCCGCCGGCCCGCCCCTCTAGGGCGTGCCCGGGCGGCGGGTCCGGGCGAGCAGGATCAGGGAGGCCACGGCCGCGAAGGCGCACCAGGTGGAGACGAACTCGGTGCGCCACAGCAGCACGCACAGCCCCGCCCCGGCGGCGATCACCGCGCCGAGCAGCCGCAGCAGCCGGTCGGCGGCGAGCAGGAGGGCGCCGACCGTGGCGAACAGGTAGCCGGCCACGATCAGCGGCGCGTACGGCAGGTCGAGTACATAGCCGATGGTGCGGCCCCGGATGTGGGCCGTGACGGGCCGGGTGGCGAGGCAGTACGCGAGCGCGGCGGCCGTCACCAGGCCGGCGGCGGCGGGGGCGGCCAGCCGGGCGCGGTCCCCCGAAGGGGTGACGAGCAGGACGCCCAGCGGCACCCACAGGGGCAGCAGCGGCAGCGCGACGACGGCCCAGGCGAGGGTCGCCGCGCCGCTGCCGCCGCCGGCGTTCCAGACGGCGGCCTCCACGATCTGGTGGGCGCCGAGCAGCAACGGCAGGGCGGCGAGCGGGAGTTCGCGGACGCTGCGGGCGCGGGCCACGCAGACGGCACCGACCGCGCCGATGACGGTGCCCGCCGCGAGATCGGCCGTGGCGCTCCAGCACATGGCCGGTAGCGTACGGGGGCAACCGTACGACGGCCGGGAGGAGATCCCTTGTCCACGTTCGAGGTGTCGCGGGCCACGCCGGAGGAGTGGGCACTGGTCGGGGGGTGGGCGGCGGCGGAGGGCTGGAACCCGGGCGCGTCGGACGCGGAGTGCTTCTTCGCCCAGGACCCGGACGGCTTCTTCCTGGGCCGGGTGGCCGGTGAGCGCGAACCGGTGTCCGCGATCTCGGTGGTCACCTACGACGACCGCTACGCCTCCCTGGGGTTCTACCTGGTCCGTCCGGACGTGCGGGGGCGGGGGTACGGGCTGGCGACCTGGCGGGCGGCGCTGGCGCACGCCGGGGACCGGACGGTGGGTCTCGACGGGGTGCCCGAGCAGCAGGACAACTACCGCCGTTCGGGGTTCGCCCTGGAGCACCGGACGGCGCGGTACGTGGGGCGGGTGGCTCCGCGCGGGCCGGGGGCGGGCGTGGTGCCGGCCGCTGAGGCGGGCCTGGCGGCGCTGGCGGCGTACGACGGCGGCTGCCACCCGGCGGACCGGCCGCGGTTCCTGGAGCGGTGGCTGACCGCGCCGGGCCACCGGGCGCTGGCGCGGGTGGTGGACGGCCGGGTGACGGGGTACGGGGTGATCCGCCCGGCGCGGGACGAGGCGCGGGTGGGCCCGCTGTTCGCCGACGGGCCCGGGGACGCGGAGGCGCTGCTGGACGCGCTGGTGGACGGCTTCGGGGCGGAGCGGATCGCCGTGGACGTACCGGAGCCGAACGCGGCGGCGGTGGCGATGGCCGTCGCGCGCGGGCTGGAGCCGTCGTTCGCGACGGCCCGGATGTACACCGGGCCGGTGCGGCCGTTCGCCCGGGAGCGGGTGTACGGCATCACCACGCTGGAGCTGGGCTGACGCGGGGCGCCGGAGAGGCCGCCCGGGAGATGCGCGCCGGCGCTCCGGCGCGGAACCGGCCGCCGGGCCGGGCGCCGGGCCATGGCGGCACCGAGCCATAAAAGGGGGCGCGCCGGGTACCCGATCGACCTCCCACAGGCCGACGAGGAGGGCTGAGCACCCGTGAGGAACCACTCGCCAGAGGCCACCCATCGCGGTGAGCCGCCCGAGACCGCCGATGTGAGCGCGCCGCCCGTCGGGCTGCGGCTGGCCGGCGGCCCCACCACCGAGGGCGACCCCGGTGGCGGTCATCCTCCGGACCGCACCCAGGCCATCCTGGAGGCCACCAAGCAGGTGGCGGCGCTGCTGAAGGGCGCCGGGCACCCGTTCGCGCTGGCCGGGAGCGTCGCGGCGTACGCGCACGGGGTGCCGCAGAGCCTCCAGCACGACACCGACTTCGCGATCCTGCGCAAGGACGCCGACGCGGTCACCGAGCTGCTGGAGGGCGCCGGGATCCAGGTGCGGGTCCCGCCGGAGGACTGGCTGATCAAGGCCCGGTGCCACGGGGAGGAGATCGACCTGATCTTCGAGCTGGCCCGGCACCCGGTGACCCCCGACCTGCTGGAGCGGGCGCACACGCTGCCGGTCGACTCGGTGCGGATGCCGGTGCTGGCGCCGACCGACCTGGTGGGCAGCCTGCTGGCCGCGTTCTCGGAGCACCACTGCGACTTCGGCGCCGTGCTGCCGATCGCCCGCACCCTGCGGGAGAAGATCGACTGGGAGCTGCTGCGCCGGGAGAGCGAGGGCTCACCGATGCCCGAGGCGTTCCTCTACCTGCTGGAGCGCCTGAACGTCATCGAACCGCCCCGAGCACGGGAGGCAACGCCATGAGCGCCGCCGACACCGCCGAGTACCGCATCGCCCATCTGCGGGACCGGCTGGCGAGCGAGGACATCGCGGAGCTGGGCGTCCGGATCGAGCAGCGCGGCACCGGAGTGGTGCTGTACGGCACGGTCGCCAGCGCCGACTGCCGGGCCGAGATCCTGCGCATCGCCCGGGAGGAGCTGGCCGGTCTGCCGCTGCACGAGGACCTGGTCGTCGTCCGGGCGGACGCCCCCGACCACCCCGAGGAGCTGTTGTGATCCGTGTAGCGGCCGTCGGTGACATCCATCTGGGCCCGGGGAGCGAGGGCACCCTGCGCCCCGCCTTCGACAGGCTGGCCGAGCAGGCGGACCTGCTGCTGCTCGCCGGTGACCTGACCCGGCACGGCACGGCCGAGGAGGGTGAGGTCGTGGCCGGCGAGGTGGCCGGTCTGGGCGTGCCCGTGGTCGCCGTCCTGGGCAACCACGACTACCAGAGCGACCAGGAGGCGGAGGTGGGCGCCGCGCTCGACCGGGCCGGGGTGACCGTCCTGGAGGGCGAGGGCACCGTCCTGAGGATCGGCGGCGTCTCGGTGGGCGTCGCGGGGACGAAGGGGTTCGGCGGCGGGTTCGCCGGGCGCAGCGGCGGTGAGTTCGGCGAGCCGGTGATGAAGGACTTCATCCGCTACACCCGGCGCTGCGCGGACGGTCTGCGGGAGTCGCTGACCATGCTGCGGGAGGCGGACTGCGCGGTGCGGATCGCCCTGACGCACTACGCGCCGGTGCCGGACACGCTCGCGGGCGAGCCGCTGGAGATCTATCCGTTCCTGGGCAGCTATCTGCTCGCGGAGGCGATCGACGAGGGCGGCGCGGACCTCGCGGTGCACGGCCATGCCCATATGGGCACCGAGCACGGCATGACCAGTGCCGGGACACGGGTGCGCAATGTCGCCCAGCCGGTGATCGGCCGGGCGTACGCGGTCTACCACCTGCCGGTGCCCGCCGGGAGCGCGGCCGGGAACGCGGCCGGGGACGGCGGCGCGAGGGCCGGGGCCGGCCGGGTGGCCGCCCACTGAGGACGCGCGCTCGCCGCGCCCGCGCGGGGCGCGGGCGGCGGGCCGGGCCGGCCGTGCGCGATTGGCACGCCCTGGCATACCTGAGGAGCGGGTAACGGGGCATACTGCGCACATAGGGCACATCACCACACAGTCGTACAAGCACAGCAGAGGAGCCGAGGATCGTGACGGACGTTTCGAGCCAGGGTCCCGCACCCGGCGACGACCGGAAGGTACTCACCAACCGGCAGGGCCACCCTGTCTACGACAACCAGAACCAGCGCACGGTCGGGGCCCGGGGCCCGGCGACGCTGGAGAACTACCAGTTCCTGGAGAAGATCAGCCACTTCGACCGGGAGCGGATCCCCGAGCGCGTGGTGCACGCGCGCGGAGTGACGGCCTACGGCTTCTTCGAGGCGTACGGCACCTGGGGCGACGAACCGATCAGCCGCTTCACCCGCGCCAAGCTGTTCCAGGAGCGCGGCAGGCGCACCGACCTCGCCGTGCGGTTCTCGACCGTGATCGGCGGCCGGGACTCCTCCGAGGCCGCCCGCGACCCGCGCGGGTTCGCGGTGAAGTTCTACACCGAGGACGGCAACTGGGACCTGGTCGGCAACAACCTGGGTGTCTTCTTCATCCGGGACGCGATCAAGTTCCCCGACGTGATCCACTCGCTCAAGCCGGACCCGGTCACCTTCGAGCAGCAGCCGCGCCGGATCTTCGACTTCATGTCGCAGACGCCGGAGTCGATGCACATGCTGGTCAACCTGTTCAGCCCGCGCGGCATCCCGGCCGACTACCGCCATATGCAGGGCTTCGGCGTCAACACCTACAAGTGGGTGAACGCCGAGGGGCGGACGGTCCTGGTCAAGTACCACTGGATGCCCAAGCAGGGCGTGCGGAGCATGACCGAGGAGGACGCGGCCAATGTGCAGGCCGAGGGCCTCGGGCACGCCACGAAGGACCTGTACGAGGCGGTCGCCCGCGGTGACCACCCCGAGTGGGAGCTGCTCGTCCAGATGATGGACGACCACGACCACCCGGAGCTGGACTTCGACCCGCTGGACGACACCAAGACCTGGCCCGAGCAGGACTTCCCGCCCAAGCCGGTCGGCCGCATGGTGCTGGACCGGATGCCGGAGAACTTCTTCGCCGAGAACGAGCAGATCTCCTTCGGCACCGGCGTCCTGGTGGACGGCCTGGACTTCTCGGACGACAAGATGCTGGTCGGCCGGACCTTCTCGTACAGCGACACCCAGCGCTACCGGGTCGGCCCGAACTACCTCCAGCTGCCGGTGAACCGGGCGAAGAACGCGGACGTGCGCACCAACCAGCGCGACGGCCTGATGACGTACCACGTCGACGGCGCCGGGGAGAACGCGGACGTCAACTACGAGCCGTCGATCCGCGGCGGGCTGCGCGAGGGCACGTACCCCACGCACGACGAGCAGGGCCCGGAGATCCGGGGCAGGCTCACCCGCAAGCGCATCCCGCGCACCAACGACTACGCGCAGGCCGGCCAGCGCTACCTGCTGATGGAGCAGTGGGAGCGGGACGACCTGGTGCGGAACTTCACCACCCTGCTGAAGCAGTGCGACCGGCCGGTGCAGGAGCGGATGGTCTGGCACTTCCTGCTCGTCGAGAACGACCTGGGCCTGCGTGTCGGCGAGGGCCTCGGCATCAGCCCGCAGGACGTCTCCCACCTCGAACCGCTGGCGAGCCAGGACCTCACCGAGGAGGACCGCAAGCGGCTGGCCAACCTCGGGGACAACCCGCCCCGGGACGTCGAGGGGCTGACCATGACGCACTGCGTGCCGAACGAGCGGCACGTGGTCACGCGCTGACCCCGCCGGGCGTCCGGCACCCCCGGGCGCCCGTGTCCCCCGCGTCCGTACGCGTACGAGGGCCCCGCCACCGACCGGCGGGGCCCTCGTCGTGCGCGCGGGCCTCAGGGGCGGCGCCAGGCGTCGCTCTCCAGGTGGGAGCCGGCCATCGGGCCCATCCGCAGCATGCCGCCGTCCACCGCCCACGAGGCGCCGGTGACGTACGAGCCGTCCTCCCCCGCCAGGAACGCGACGACCGACGCGACCTCCCGGGCGTCGCCGGGCCGGCCCAGCGGCACACCCGGCCGCCGCTGCTCGCGGACGTCCTCCGCGTCCTGGCCGGTCATCGGTGTGGCGATCTCGCCGGGGGCGACCGCGTTGACCGTGATGCCGTACTCGGCCAGCTCGAGCGCCATGACCTGGGTGAGCAGGCCCAGCCCGCCCTTGGCCGCGCAGTAGGGCGCCGCCCCGACGCGCGGCTGGTGCTCGTGCACCGACGTCACATTGACGATCCGGCCCCCGTCGCCCTGCTCGATCATGCGGCGGGCGGCGATCTGCGAGCAGAGGAACGGCCCGACCAGATCGACGTCGAGGACCTCCCGCACGGTGTCGTGGGTGATGTCCAGGAAGGGCGTGGCCGTGCCGGTGCCCGCGTTGTTCACCAGCACGTCGATCCGGCCCAGTTCGCGCGCCAGGTCGTCCACCACGTCCGCCGCCCCGGGCAGCCGGGTTAGGTCGAGGCGGGCGACGGCGGCGCGGCGGCCGTGGCCCCGGACCTCCTCGGCGGTGCGCCGCGCGCCGTCCTCGTCGGTGTGCCAGGTGATGCCGACGTCCATGCCCGCGGCCGCGAGCCGGACGGCGGTGGCGCGGCCGATGCCGGAGTCGGAGCCGGTGACGACGGCGACGGGGGTGCCCCGGTGCGCGGGCGGGTTCATCGTGCCTCCTGGGAGGGGTGGTCCGGGACGGGCCCGGGCGCGGGAGGGTGCGCTCGGGACTGTGGCGGTACCACGTGACGGGTGAGGCGAAACGGCGTACGAGGGGTTCCTGTGACTCGTGTGTGGTGAGTGACTCTTGATCGGGAACGAGAAAGGGATGCCGGACGTATCAGCACCCGTGATCAGACTGGTGCGGCGGACCACGGAACCCGTCGCGGCGCAGACCCTGCGTTCCACGGCCGCCGCCGTCATCTCCTTCGTCGTGGCCCTGACGGTCCTGCCCGCGCAGCCCGCTCCCCTGACGGCCCCGCTGACCGCGCTCCTGGTCGTGCAGGTGACCCTCTACTCGACGCTCACCACCGGGATCCGGCGGGTGAACTCGGTGGTGGTCGGCGTGCTGATCGCCATCGGCTTCACCGCGCTGGTCGGGCTGACCTGGTGGAGCCTGGGGCTGACCATCTTCACCGCGCTGATCATCGGGCGGTTCGTCCGGGTCAACGAGTTCGTGCCCGAGGTGGCGATCAGCGCGATGCTGGTCCTCGGGGTGTCCCAGGCGACGTCGGCGGCCTGGCACCGGGTCCTGGAGACGCTGATCGGGGCCGGGGTGGGGCTGCTGTTCAACCTGCTGTTCGCACCGCCGGTGTGGACGCAGTCGGCCGGGGCGTCCATCGACGGGCTGGCGCGCGGGATGGGGCGGATGTTCCGCTCGATGGGCACCGAGATCGCGGAGGGGCACATCTCCTTCCCGCACGCCGCGGCCCGGCTGCACGAGGCGCGGCAGCTGGACCACGACATCGTGGAGGTGGACGCCTCGCTGCGGCAGGCCGAGGAGAGCCTGATGATGAACCCGCGGGTGCGGGAGGGGCTGCTGTCCCGGGTGGTGCTCCGGACCGGGTTGGACACCCTGGAGATCTGCGCGGTGGTCCTGCGGGTGCTGACCCGGAGCCTGACGGACCTGGCGAAGTTCCGCACCGAGGAGTCCCTGTTCCCGGCCGATGTGTCGGCGGAGCTCGAGGAGCTGTTCGCGCAGATGGCGGACGCCATCGAGAGCTTCGCCCGGCTGATCACCACGGAGGCGTCCGCCAACGCCGAGCACGCCGAGGAGCGGCTCACCCACGCCCTCGCCGCCAGCCGGGTGACCCGTGACCGGGTGGCCGACCTGCTGCTGGAGGACGTCCAGGAGCACCCGCGCCAGTGGCAGCTGCACGGCGCGCTGCTCGCCGAGATCGACCGGATCCTGGACGAGCTGGACCTCGACAAGCGCAGTGAGCGGCTGATGCAGGAGCTGGACCGGCGCTCCGCGGAGCTGAGCGAGCGCCACCCCCGGCTCGCCGCGCTCCGCCGCCGGCTGACCGGCGCGGGAGGCGCCGAGCGGCGCCCCGGCGTGGAGACCTGAGCCCCGGGCGGGCCTCAGTCCTCCAGGCTCACCCGGACGGTGCGCACCTCGGTGTCGACGGCGTCCGGGACGACCATCCCGGCGTCGACCCCGCTGCGCAGGTAGTCCAGCACCTCGGTGGTGAGCCGCTCGCCGGGCAGGACGGCGGGGATGCCGGGCGGGTACGGGGTGAGCATCTCGGCGCTGACCCGGCCGGCGGCCTTCTCGCACGGCACCTGCTCGGTCCGGCCGAAGAACGCGTCGCGGGGCAGCAGGACCTGCTCCAGCCGGAGGCCGGCCGGGTCGGGCACCTCCACCTCGGGGGCGGGCCGCAGCTCGGCCGCGTGGCCGGCGGCGTCCCGCAGGGCGGCGACCAGCGCGTCGGCGGTGTGCTCGTCGTCCGCGTGGGTGAGCTGGGCGCTGGTGCGGCGGTGGTCGGACAGGTGCAGGTTGATCCGGTGGTGCTCGCGGATCCAGTCGGCGATCCGGTAGCCGGTCGTGCCGAGTCCGGTGATGTCGACGATCACCTGGAGCGGGTCGAGGTCGGCCGCCCGGCCGGGCCCGCAGAAGTCGTCCCGGCCGTGCACGTGCAGCCCGTCGATGCCGGCGATCCGCGCCCGTACCGACGAGGCGAGGTCCAGGGCTCCGTCGTACAGCGCGCGGCCGTGCTGGACCATCTGCCGGCGCCAGCCGTCGAGCGCGGCGTACAGGAGCACCGAGGGGCTGGTGGTGCCCAGCAGGTCCTCGCGGTTCTTCAGCACCTCGGGGCGGACCAGGTCGCCCTGGAGGTGGAAGACGGAGCCCTGTTCGAGCCCGGAGCCCATCTTGTGGACGGAGGTGACGCAGACGTCGGCGCCGGCGTCCATCGCCCAGGTGGGCAGGTCCGGGTGGAAGGGCAGATGGGCGCCCCACGCCTCGTCGACGACGAGCGGGACGCCGTGCCGGTGGCAGGTCTCGGCGATGGCCGGCAGGTCCGAGCAGGTGCCGTACGGGGTGGGGGTGGTCACCAGGGCGCCACGGGCGTCCGGGTGCTCGGCGAAGGCGGCGCGGAACGCCTCGGCGGTCGGCGGGTGGGCGAGGTGCCGCTCGGCGTCCCACTGGGGGTCGACCCAGACCGGCACGATGCCGGCCAGGACCAGGCCGGACACGACGGACTTGTGGGCGTCCCGTCCCACCAGGAGCTTCTCGTGCGGGCCGGCCACCGACAGCATGGCGGCCTTCACCGACAGGGAGCTGCCGCAGGTGGAGAAGAAGGTGTGCTCCGCGCCGACGGCGTCGGCCATCAGCTCCTGGGCCCGGGCGAGGACGCCGTGCGAGGAGGTCCGGTCGTCCAGGCCGCTGATCGCGAGCACGTCCGAGCGGAAGACGGCGTCCCCGAGGACCGCGCGGACCCGGGGGTCGGCCCCCCGGCCCTGTTTGTGGCCGGGCGGGGTGAAGGGCGTCTGGTTCTCGGTGTGGTACGCGGCGAGGGCGTCGAGCACGGGTGCCTGTGAGTGGTCCATGGCACCCCCGTGCCCCGCGTACCGGGACGAAAACGGCGCGGCGCTCAGCCCGCGGCGTTGTCGACGCGGGTGCGGACCTGCTCCTCCAGGCGGGCGAGGCTGCGGTCCAGGGCGTCGTTCACGGGCTTCTCGCCCGGGTCGTGGCTCTCGTCGAAGAAGGACAGGTGCACGGTCACCTCGCTGGTGCCGCCGCCGATCCCGGCGACCTGGAGCCATCCGGCGTAGCTCCCCTGCTCCCGGGTGCCCCATTCGAGGCGCATCTGCTCCTTCCGGGCGCGCAGCAGGGCGCTGGTGTCCTCGTCGGTGCGGTCCTCGTGCACGGTGACGGCGGGCAGCTCCCCGGCGTGGACGTGGAGTTCCTCGGGGAGCCAGTGGTCGAGCTGGTCGACGTTGGCGGCCTGGTCGAAGACGTGCTCGGGCAGCGCCGGCATGGTGCGGGAACGCTCGTACTCGGTCATCGCTCCACCGTTCCTCGGTCGGGGTCGGCTCGGGCTCTTCCCGGGGACGGGTGCCCGGCCTGCCGGAACTGAAGCCGGGTGGCCGTGGGACGGGGTGGGGGCACAAAAGAAGCCCCGGCTGGACGGGGGAACCAGCCGGGGCAGTGTGTGGCGGTCGTGAAGACGTCTTCACAACCGACTGCGTGAACGATAAACCATCGAGTGCCGTTCGATCCAATCGGCAGCCCGTTCGACGCCCGCGGAGCTTCACCCCGCCCGGGGCGCCGGCCTGCTAGCGGGAGGGCGCGGCGGCGGGACCGCCCGGTGACGCCTCCCCCATGGCCGCCTGCGCCGACAGCGGGGTCGCGATGTCCTCCAGCGACTTCCGCTCGGCGGCCACCGCGAAGAACAGCGCCACCAGCCCGCCCAGCACCATCAGCGTGGCGCCGATGCAGAACGCCAGCACCGTGTCGGAGACCACGCCGCTCTCGGTGAGACCGGCGAAGATCAGCGGGCCGGAGATGCCGCCGGCGGCCGTACCGATGGCGTAGAAGAAGGCGATGGCCATGGCGCGGGTCTCCATCGGGAAGATCTCGCTGACCGTGAGGTACGCGGAGCTGGCCCCCGCCGACGCGAAGAACAGCACCACGCACCAGCTGACCGTCATGGTGGTGGCCGTCAGCCAGCCGTTGGAGAACATCCAGGCCGTGACGAACAGCAGGACCCCGGACAGGATGTACGTGCCGGCGATCATCGGGCGGCGGCCCCAGGTGTCGAACAGGCGGCCGAGGAGCAGCGGGCCCATGAAGTTGCCCAGCGCGATCACCGCGAAGTAGTAGCCGGTCGACCCGGTGCCCACGTCGAAGAAGGTCACCAGGATCGCGCCGAAGCCGAAGGTGATGGCGTTGTAGAGGAACGCCTGCCCGATGAAGAGCGCCAGGCCCAGCACCGCCCGGCGCGGGTAGGCGCGGAACAGGGTGCGGCCGATCTCGATGAAGCCGACGCTGTGCCGCTGCTTGATGGTGATGGCCCGGTCCGGCTCGGGCAGCGGGCGGCCCTTCTCCGCCTCCACCTGCCGCTCCACGTCCGCGACCAGCTCCTCGGCGCCCTCCTCCCGGCCGTGGATGAACATCCACCGGGGGCTCTCCGGGACGTGCCGCCGCACCAGCAGGATCACCAGGCCGAGGACCACGCCGAGGGCGAAGGAGACCCGCCAGCCGATGTCCTTGGGCAGGATGTCGGTGTCGAGGAGCACCACGGACAGCAGCGCGCCGCCCATGGCGCCCAGCCAGAAGCTGCCGTTGATGATGAGGTCCACCCGGCCGCGGTACTTGCTGGGGATCAGCTCGTCGATGGCCGAGTTGATGGCGGCGTACTCACCGCCGATGCCGAAGCCGGTCAGGAACCGGAAGACGAAGAACCACCAGGACGAGAAGGACAGCGCCGTCAGCGCGGTCGCGGCGAGGTACACCGCGAGGGTGATCAGGAACAGCTTCTTGCGACCGTAGCGGTCGGTCAGCCAGCCGAAGAACAGCGCGCCCGAGCAGGCCCCGGCCACGTACAGCGCCGCGGCGATGCCGGTGACCTGGGCGCTGCTGATGGCGAGGCCGCTGCCCTCCTCGGAGAGCCGCCCGGCCATGCTGCCGACGATGGTGACTTCCAGGCCGTCCAGGATCCAGACGGTCCCGAGACCGATGACGATCATCCAGTGCCAGCGCGACCACGGCAGTCTGTCCAGTCGCGCGGGGACCTTGGTCGTCACGGTCCCGTCCGACGCTTGCCCGAGCTGCGGCTCACTCATGGGTCACCTCCGAGGCGTAAACAGCGCGCGGGTACCCCTTGATCAATCCGGTGAAACGGCGCCGTCCGGTGGTACCCGGGGCGCATGGACACGAGGAAGCCCCTGGCCGTGGTGACCGGCGCCTCCAGCGGGATCGGGCGGGAACTGGCACGGGTGTTCGCCGAGCACGGTTACGACCTGGTCGTCTGCGCCGAGGACGCGGGCCTCGCGGAGGCCGCCGGGGCGCTGCGCGGGCGCGGCGGGGCCGCCGTGGAGGCGGTCCGCGCCGACCTGGCCACCTATGACGGGGTGGAGCAGCTGTACGCGGCGGTCCGCGCCGACGGCCGGCCGGTCGCCGCCGCGGCGCTGAACGCGGGCGTGGGCCGGGGCGGGGCGTTCCTCGCCACCGACCTCGGTGACCACGCGCGCGTGGTGGACCTCAATGTCACCTCGACGGTGCATCTGGCGCACCGGCTGCTGCGCGACATGGCCGGACAGGGCTCGGGGCGGCTGCTGATCACCTCGTCGGTGGCCGCGATGGCGCCGGGCGCGTACCAGTCCGTCTACAACGCCTCGAAGTCGTTCCTCCAGTCCTTCGCGCAGGCGCTGCGGGAGGAGCTGCGCGGCACCGGGGTGACGGTGACGGCGCTGATGCCGGGCGCCACCGAGACGGCCTTCTTCCGGCGGGCGGGCCTGGCCGGCACCCGGATCGGCCGGATGGCGAAGGACGACCCCGCGACGGTGGCCGAAGACGCCTTCGCCGCGCTGGTCCGGGGCCGGGCCCGGGTGGTCGCGGGATCGCCGCGCACGAAGGCGATGAGCGCGGTGGCCGCGGTGCTGCCCGACCGCATCAAGGCGGCCGGGCAGCGGTACCTGTCGACACCGCCGCGGTCACGCTAGGAGCTGTCCGGACGATCAATTCCAGGGCGGCGACGAAAGAGTACGGCGCCGACCGGGGCGGCAGAGGCTCTCGCCTCGCCGGATGCGTCCGTTGATCTGGTCGGTCCACTCCGGGATGGTCGCGGCGAAGCCGAGTGCTTCGCCTTGCCAGGCCCCCCTTCTCGGGCCCCGGCCGCGTGTTGATGGGCCCGGACCGCGGTCGAGTCGACGCAGAGGATCGTCCCGGCGACCTGCCCGACAGGGTTTGAGTGCTGCTGGACATGGGCCAGGAGTCGGTCCCAGGTGCCATCGGCGGACCAGCGCCGGAAGCGTTCGTAGACCGTCTTCCACGAGATCCCGCGACCCGGCGCCGGTCCCGAACGGGCCGACCCATCCGGTCGGCGCCGGCATCGGAACGATCAACGCCCACGATCCAGTCAGTTCATGTCGACGCACCACGAACGGAGTAACGACCGAACGCATTTCCGGACACGACCTAGGCCTCCGGTGCTCGCATTCCGTCATCTCCCTCAGTCCGGCCGCGACGAGGCGCGTACAGCCAACTGAGGAAACGCCCTAGTCCACGTGCGTGATCTCGACAGTCATCGCCCACGGCAGGTGACGATGCGGGTTAGACATGGAGAGGAGAATCACGAATCCGCCGCCACGAAAGGTCGATGAAGAATGGGAACTGTAGCGGAAGTATTTTCCTGGAGACAGCTTCTATGGGACGAGGAAGTGGGTGTCTGGATGCAGGGATATGGGGAGAACGAGTACGTCAACTTCAGCATCACCTGCCGCCTGGCCAGCAACGTCCCTCCAGCGGCGGTGGATGTGAAGGCGCAAATGAACCTAGGAACTGTGGGGCCGCACCCCGGCAACGTGTGGGGCCGCACAGTCTGGGTCAAGAACATGTCGGTAGGGCCGCAGCCGTTCATCTCGGTCAAGCTCCACCGGTTCCGGCAATCCTGAGACAGGAGTAGGAATGCGCGAGACGACTGCGTATGTATGGCACGACCGTGACGGGCGGATCTTTGCCGTGGGACAGCCAAACGAATCTGCGGAAGAGAAAATCGTTCCGCTGGTATCAAAAGAATCTCACGGCGTGGTGGAGGTAAGAGTTTCGGACGATCAGCTCGACACGCTTGCATTCACCCACAAGGTAGATATGGAAACGCGAAGTCTGATCGCTTTCGAGGCTTACTAGCTTCGACCTTCCGCGACGGGCCGTCGGATGATCAGGCAGTCAGTCAATTCGCGCTCGCAGCACCTGTGTCAGGTGCCCGAACCAAAACCGTTCGACTCCTGAGCCGGGCAAACGCCCAGCATGGTTTGCGGGCTCCGAGTTGCTTGTGTTCGGCGATGCTTTCAGGGCGTCTGGTTGATTTACCCACCTCGTACGGGTGGCAGGTCGCCGGTTCTTCGAGCCGAGTGGGTGACCTGAGCCGGGGGTTGAGGGTTTGGGCGCACGGGCCGGGCTGTGCAGGGCTCCTGACCCTCCGGCGGTCGCGGGCCGGGGTGAGACGGGCGGGTTCAGCCGGTTTCCCCTACGGGCGGCGGAGATAGGCGGCGGCGCGGGTGAGCCTCAGCTGGGTATGCGCTGCGATTCCCTTGCCGTGCCTCGGCGGCCGCCCGCCCTAGGGGTAGGCGCGAGGATGTGCTCCTTGAGCGTGGGCGTCATAGCCGGCGTCGAAGACGACCGGGATGTCGTTGTCCCAGCCGAATGGCGTCCCGAGCATCCGTGGACGTGACAGAACAGACGATCGGGGCTGGTCGGCGCGTCGGGCCGCAGCCACGCGGGAGACATCGACGGCCAGGACCAGGCGCCCGTCCGCGGCCCTGGGCTGCGCCGGCGAGGTCACCGGGCCGTCCTCGCACAGCATCGTTTGTGAGCTCGAACAGCGCGTCACCGCGCCGCGTCAGACACGCGAACAGGTCGAACACCTCGAGTTGGGCATCGTGGTGCAGCTGACTCACCCCTGCGGCTTTCGTAAGAGTCAGTCCGGTTCCCTGACGGAACGAATGCTCATGCCGAGGTCCTGCGAATGCCCAGGCGAGTGAACTCGTTCGACGCATCGTTCGATAGTGAAGGACAGAGGTCGGGCTCAGGTCGCTGCGGGGGTGTGGCGCGCTGCTACGACATGGGCCATCGTCCGAAGTCGCGTGAAGTAGGAGACGCAGTACTCTTCGTTGGCCAGGGCCAGGATCTTGTCGAGGTCGGCGATGCAGCCCCAGAGGCAGGCGATGCCGCTGTCGTCGAGTCCGCCGTTCAGCTCCCTGTGTATGAGACCTGCGGTGTCGGCATCCAGGAGGACCAGATCCACGCCGTCGACGTCCACGCCGCGGAAGCCGTCGGGGAACAGCGCGCGCAGGTGGTCCTCCCACAGTCGGGCCAGTCCGCTTTCGGGTCGTGCTCCGCCCGTGTCGGAGGCCGGCGCCTGTGCCTCGGCCGGTGGGTGAAGGAGCAGGGAGACGGCATCAAAGACGGCACGCACCATGGCGAGGGCCCGGAGCGGGCCGAGGGCGGCACTTGACGAGGAGCCCTGCACGAGCCTCTCGCGGAGCCGTTGGCTCTGGTGGAGTTCGGCGGCGAGTGCGGCTGTGATGAGACCGGCGCCAGCGGCCCGCTCGATCAGGTCGTGAAGCGGTTCGTTCGTGGCCAGACGCTCTGCGAGGACGTGCTCCAGGGCGAACAGGGAGTGCGTGACGGCGACGGTGGCGAACTCGTACCGATAGTACGAGTGCCGGATGAGCTCGCGGGACGTTTCCATGGCACTCATGACGTACATGGATGCGCCACCGGGCAGGACCAAGTCGGCAACCAGAGCGTGCATGCCCGCATAGTTGCGAACAAGGTCGCGGGCACGTGGGTCCGGTACCGGCAGAGGCAGCGGTCCGGGCAGCGGCGGCAAGGTGCTCACCCGTGCAGTCTTGTTGTTGGTAGGCCACCGGTGCCAGCGGTTTTGCACGGAGCGGTACGGCGCACTCAACCAGGCAGGAGCTACGTCGCCCGGCTTCATCGGGCCCTGGCCAAGGTGCCGTTGGTCCGCCCGCGCCCGCTGCCTGACCTGGACGCGTCCGCCCCGAGCTGCCAAGGACGCTGGCAGCGAGTGAGACGCACCGCAGCCGACGTCGCAGCGACGCTTCGCACCCGAGGGTGCGTCGAGCCCGGCCTGCTCCCGCCCGGCCTGCTTTCGCCCTGCCTGCTGCTGGCTCCCAGCAGGTCCCGGATCTGGACACCGTCGTCGTCGCCGTGGCCGGCGGGGGGCTTGTTCGCCGGTGTCACCGCCGCCACTCAGCACCACGGCATCCGCGCCGTGGCCGTCGAGCCGACGAACTGCCGCATCTTCAGCGGGCGACCGGACGGAGGGGTATCGACACGCTCGCTCGTATTCCACTTGGTCAAGGAGGTTCCCCTCACCAGAGTCGAAGGTGCGTGCGGTGCCGCACTCCGTGTTCACACGGAGCGCCTGAGTCGTGCGCCGCCCGACAGCAGTTGGGCAGGTCAGTCAGCCGACCGGTTTTGCTCCTGCCGGGTGCCGGCCAGGCGGTTCGGTCGGCGGCGACATCGACGGAATGCGGGCCTTCGCCCGGGCTTGCCCCGGCACGCTCATCGGCGACCGGTCCGTCATCGAGCGCTGCTGCAATCGGCTCGAGCAGAACCGGGCCCTGGCCGCCCGCCACGACAAACGCGCCGGCCACTGCCAAGCCGCTGCGGCTCCCATGGCTTTCCGGACACGACCTAGCCGAGGACCTCCGGGTTGGCGCAGTGGGCCAGGGGCTCGCCGCGCAGGAAGCGGGCCGCCTCGCCCGCCACGATGCGGGCCGCCTTGTGCGCCACCTCCCTGCTGGCGCCCGCGATGTGCGGGGTGAGCACCACACCGGGGGTGGACAGCAGCCGGGCGCCGGCCGGGACGGGCTCGGTGGGGTACACGTCGAACCCGGCGCCCGCGAGGTGGCCCGTGTCGAGGGCGTCGCACACGGCGTCGTAGTCGACCAGCGCCCCGCGCGCGCAGTTGACGAGCACCGAGCCCCGGGGCATGGCCGCGATCCGGTCGGCGTCCATCATGCCGGTGGTCTCGTCCGTCACGCGCGCGTGCAGGGAGACGATCCGGGAGCGGCCCAGCAGCTCGTCCAGCGGGACGAGTTCGGCGACACCGGCCACCGCTTCGGGCCGGACGTACGGGTCGTGGACCAGGACCGTGGCGCCCATGGCGACCAGGACGCGCGCCACCCGCGAGCCGATGGCGCCGAAGCCGACCAGCCCGATCACCGAGCCGTCGATCTCGATGCCGCACCGGTCGTAGTCGTAGTAGTCGCCGCGCCAGGTGGCGTGCCGGAGGTCGGTGTGGACGTCCCCGATGCCGCGCGCGGCGGCGAGGATCAGGGCGACGGTGTGCTCGGCGGTGGCGACGGCGTTGCGGCCGGGGGCGTAGCTGACGGCGACGCCGTGCCGGGTGGCGGCCTCCAGGTTGGTGTTGACCGGGCCGCCCCGGCTGACGCAGAACAGCTCCAGGCCGGGACAGGCGGCGAGGATCCGCTCGGTGAGGGGCGCCAGCTGGGTGAGGCAGATCCGGGCGCCGCGCAGCGCGTCGATGATCTCGTCCTCGGTGCCGGACGCCTCGTCGACCTCGGCGACCTTCCCGAAGGGGGTGTGCGGCCAGGGCAGCCGCAGCTCCGTCACGTCCAGGGCGGTCCCTTCCGGTACGGCGGCGCGCAGCTCGCGGTGGAGCAGCCCGGGCAGGACGAAGTGGTCGCCGGCGGCGAGGACGGTGGTGGTCACGGTGGTGCTCCCGTCAGTGGGTGGTGGGGGTGGCGGGCGCGTTGAGCCGCAGCAGGGACGCCGGCCGGCCGGGGCGCAGCCGCACTTCGGTCAGGGCGCCGTTCTCCAGGGCGGGGAAGACCTGCCGGTAGTGGGCCAGGGGGATGCCGAGGAGCGTGCACAGCACCAGGCGTACGAGGGTGGAGTGGGCGACCACGAGGACCCGGCCGCCGGGGAGTTCGCGCACGGTGTCGTCCAGGCAGGCGACGGCGCGGCGGGCGGCCTCGACCGGGTCCTCGCCGCCGGGCAGGTGGTGGGCCACCGGGTCGGCGAGGAACGCGGCCAGCTCGTCGGGGAACTCCCTCGCCATCTCCGCGCGCGTGAGCCCGTCCCCGCGCCCGAAGTCGACCTCGTACAGCCGCTCGTCGACGCGGACGGGGAGGCCCAGCGCGGTCGCGGCGGGCGCGGCGGTGAGGCGGGCGCGGGACAGGGGTGAGCTGAGCACGGCGTCCAGGGGCTGTCCGGCGGCCCAGGCGCCGAGCGCGGCGGCCTGCCGGCGGCCCCGCTCGGTGAGCGGCACGTCGGTGCGGCCCGCGTAGCGGTTCTCCGCGTGCCAGGCGGTCTCGCCGTGGCGTACGAGGACGAAGTCGGTCACTGCTCGGCCTTTCTGCGGGCGTGCGCCGCGACGGCCGGGTCGAGCCAGCCGCGTCGGGTCAGTTCGTCGGTGAAGTCGAGGTAGGCGGGGAGCAGCCGGGCGGTGCGGGCCGGGTCGGGGTGGAGCGTCTCCCGTACGCGCACCATCGCGGCGGCGGCCTCCTCCAGGCCCGCCCCGGACGCGGTGGCGGCGAGGACCGCCATGCCGGTGGCGCTCTCGGCGTGCTCGGGCAGCGACACCGGTCGGCCGAGGACGTCGGCGCGCAGCCGGCACCAGTACGGGTTGCGGGCGCCGCCGCCGGTGAGGGTGAGCGGGCCGTCGGCGGGGGCCCCGAGGTGGTCGAGGTGGTCGAGGCAGAGCCGTTCGAGGCAGGCGACGCCCAGGAGCAGGGCGTGGAACTCCTCGGCGTCGCCGGCCGGTTCGCCGAGGACGAAGGGGGTGGCGTCGGGGGCGCGGAAGGGGAAGCGTTCGCCGCTCGCGCCGGTGAGGGGGTAGGCGACGGCGGTGGAGCCGGTGGCGGCGGCCGCGGCGGTGAGGGCGTCGAGGTCGGCGCCGGGGAAGCGCCGGGCGACGGCTCCGGCGCCGCTGCTGGACGCGCCGCCGGGCAGCCAGAGATCGCCGGGGCCGCGGTGGCAGTAGACCACTCCCCCGGGGTCCTGGACGAGGTGGCGGCTCGCGCCCTTGAGGACCAGGGTGGTGCCGAGGACGGAGTTCCAGGCGCCGGGGGTGAGCGCCCCGGCGCCGATCTGCGCGGCGCAGCCGTCGGTCGTGCCGGCGACGATCGGGGTGCCGGCGGGGATGCCGGTCGCGGCGGCGGCGCCGGCGCACACGGTGCCGAGGACCGTGCCGGGGCGCACCACGTCCGGCAGCAGCCCCGCGGGGACGCCGGCCCGGGCGAGTTCGGTGTCCGGCCAGCGTTCCTCGACGAGGTGGTAGCCGGTCTTCAGGGCGTGGCTCGCGTCGGCCGGCACCTGGTGTCCGGCGAGCCGCCAGGTGATCAGGTCGGCCTGGTGCAGCAGCCGGGCGTCGGGGAAGTCGGTGTTGTCCAGCAGCCACAGCAGCTTGGGCAGCGCCCAGGAGGGTTGCATGCGGCCGTAGCCGAGTGCGCGCCAGACGGCGGCGCCGGCCTCGTCGGCGCGGGCGGTGTACGCGCGGGCGCGCCCGTCGTCGTACATCAGGCCGGGGGTGAGCGGCCTTCCGCTGCGGTCGGCGAGCAGGACGGTGCCGGAGGTGGCGTCGACGGCGAGCCCCGAGATCCGTTCGGGCGCGATGCCGGCCAGCGCCTCGCGGCAGGCGGCCGCGAGCGCCTCCCACCACTGCTCGGGGTCCTGTTCGTGGCGGGCGCCGTCGCGGCGGCCGGTCAGCGGGCGGGAGGCGGCGGCGACGAGCCGGCCGGTGCCGTCGACGGCGACGGCGCGGGCGCTCTGGGTGCCGAGGTCGAGGCCGAGGTGGACGGCGTCGGCGGTGAGGGCGTCAGACACGCGGGGCCTCCGGGACGCCGGCGGTGGCGGTGGCGGGTGACCAGCCCAGGGAGCGGGCGGCGGCGCGCCACGCGGTGAACGACGCGTACAGCTCGTCGTAGTGCGCGGCGCGGCCGGGGTCGGGCTCCCAGCGGGAGCGCATCCGTACGTGCGCCGCGGCGGCGTCGCGCAGGCTCTTCTCGGCGCCGCTGACGACGAGCCCGGTCAGGAAGGCGCCCTTGGCGCCGAGTTCGGTGTCGGCGCTGCGGGCGGTGGGGACGCCGGTGACGTCGGCGATGAGGCGGCACCACCGGTCGCTGGCGGCGCCGCCGCCGCACAGCCGCAGCTCGTGGACGCGGGTGCCGGACGCCGCGAGGCAGTCGCGGACCACGAGCGACAGGCCCTCGAAGACGGCGCGGGCGAGGTGGGCGGGCGTGTGGTCGAGGGAGAGGCCCCAGAAGGTGCCGCGGGCGCGGGGGTCGAGGAAGGGGGCGCGTTCCCCGGCGGGTGAGAGGTACGGCAAGAACGCCGGCCCGCCGGGCCCCGGTTCGGTGGCGAAGGCCAGCTCGCCGAGGGCGGCGGGCCCCTGGACGCCGAGGAGCCGGGAGGCCCAGTCGAGGACCTCGGTGCCGGAGAGGGTGGGGAAGGCGCGCAGGACCCGGCCGGGGGCGCCGTGGGCGATGGTGATGCCGCACGGCTCGCCGGAGGTGTCGACGGCGGTGGTGACGGTCTCGGTGCACAGGGTGGTGCCGAGGACGGCGCACGCCTGGCCGGGATCGGTGACGCCGGTGCCGAGGGCGGTGGCGGCGATGTCGTACGGGGCCATGACGACCGGCAGGCCGGCGGGCAGGCCCAGTTCGGTGGCGGCGTGCGAGGTGATCTCGGCGAGGCGTTCGTGCTCGCCGAGCACGCGGGGCAGCAGGCGGGCGTACGGGCCGGTGCCGAACAGGTCGACGATCTCCGGGTCGTAGCCGCCGGTGGCGTGGTCGAGGAAGGGGGCGGAGGCGTCGGACGCGTCGATCGCGGTGACGCCGGTGAGCCGGAGGAACAGCCAGCCGGCCGCCGTCAGCGCCGTACGGGAGCGCTCCAGGCGCCCCGGGTCGTGGGCGGCGAGCCAGCCGATCACCGCGTTGGGCATGCCGCTGCAGGTGAGGGAGCCGTTGCGGCGGTAGGCCCGCTCCAGGACGCCGTCGGCGGCCCAGCGGGTGAGCAGCTCGGCGGCGCGTCCGTCGGACCAGAGGACGGCGGGCCCGGTGGGGCGCCCCGCGGCGTCGACCAGCCAGCAGCCGTCGCCCTGGGCGGTGAAGCTCAGCAGCCGGACGGGTTCACCGCCGGGGCCGAGCTGGGAGAGCGCGCCGCGGACGGTGCGGACGACGGCGTCCCACACGGCGTCCATGTCCTGCTCCGCCCAGCCGGGGCGGGGGCGCAGGACGTCGGTGCCGATCCGGGACAGCGCCGTTTCCCGGCCGCGGTCGTCGAAGACGACGGATTTGATGACGGACGTGCCGACGTCGATGGTGAGAACCGCCATGAGTGGATCACCTGCCCCTTCCTTCGCGGACGCCAGACAACCGCGCGGCCGGGGAGAGCGTCAACGAGCCGCGCGATTGTCCCGTGACCGGCCGTGACCGCCGTGTGAAGCCCGGCCACGGGAGCCGTCCGGACCGGGCGGCGGCGTGGTTCCTCCGTGTTACGTTCACGTGAGATTCTCACCGCCCGCGAGGAGCACCACGCCCATGAGCCGCGCCACGAGCCGTACGAACCGGTCGGACGTCCAGGAGGAGCGGCGGCGGAGGGTGCGGGAGCTGGTCACCGCGAAGGGGTTCGTGCGCACCGGCGACCTGTCCGAGGAGTTCGGCGTCAGTGTGATGACCGTCCACCGCG
This sequence comes from Streptomyces sp. NPDC015131, assembly GCF_043079975.1. Lineage (NCBI taxonomy): Bacteria > Bacillati > Actinomycetota > Actinomycetes > Kitasatosporales > Streptomycetaceae > Streptomyces > Streptomyces sp. NPDC015131. The sequence continues at coordinate 287,246 of NZ_JBIBVB010000004.1, forward strand.
ATCTGGACGCGCTCCAGGCGCAGGGCTGGCTGCGCAAGGTCCGGGGCGGGGCGAGCTGTCTGCCGTCGACGCAGTTCCACGGCAGTGTGAGCGAGCGGCTGACGACCATGGCGCGGACCAAGCAGCGGCTGGCGCGGGCCGCCGCCGAGCTGCTGGCGCCGGGGCAGATCGTGATGCTGGACGACTCGACCACCTGTCTGAGCCTGGCCCAGCAGATGGGGGACCGCACTCCGCTGACGGTGATCACCAACTCGCTGCCCGCGGTGACCGCCCTGTCCCGGGAGCCGGGCGTCTCGCTGATCGCGCTGGGCGGCGCGTACTTCCCGGCGTACGACGCCTTCATGGGGCTGCACACGGCGCAGAGCGTGGAGGCGTTCCGGGCGGATGTGCTGTTCATGTCCACGACGGCGGTGACCGGGGACCGCTGCTACCACATGTCGCCGGAGACGGTGCAGGTCAAGCGGGCCATGATGGCGTCGGCGGCGCGCCGGGTGCTGCTGGTGGACCACACCAAGTTCGCCAACCAGGGCCTGTACGCGCTGGCGCCGCTGACCGACTTCGACCTGGTCCTGGTCGACGACGCGACGCCGGCCGCCCAGGTGCGGCGGCTGCGGGAGACGGGCGTGGACGTGCGGACGGTGGGCGCCCCGGGCACGCGCGCGTGACGCGAGCACGGGATCCGGTCGGGCATCCGGGGCCCGGCGCCCCGAGCACGCGCGCGTGACGCGAGCACGGGATCCGGTCGGGCATCCGGGGCCCGGCGCCCCGGGCACGCGCGCGTGACGCGAGCACGGGATCCGGTTGGGCATCCGGGCCTGGGGTGCCCGGGTACGCGCGTGTGACGCCCGCCGGGCACCACGCGCGCGTGCCCGGGGCTACGGCCGTGTGAACTTCACACCGGCATCACCCGGGCCCGCCTCTCCCGCTCTCCCCTCCGCACCCGCCCGACCTGGCGCTCCGCCCGTTCCGGGGCGGTCGGCCGGCTCCGGCGGGGCGCCGACCTCACACGGCGGGCCGCGCCGCCCGCGGGGTTTTCCGTACCGTCATTGACGCCCTTTCCCGCCCGGCCTTTTCATCGTGACGCCCCGCCGGGCGCCGCCCGGCATCCGGCGGGGTGCTTTCCCAACCGTTACCCGGCCGGCGTTTTCCCGGTTTTCCGCCGTGCCCTGCCGGTGTTCTCCCACTGCTCCGCCGATACTTCGGCGGTACTTCTCCGGCGATGTCCCCGCGCTTTTCCGGCGCCTTTCGCCTTTCGCCTTTCGTTTTTCGCCCTCGCCTTTCGGCGCCGCGCGCCCAGAGTTTCGACAGAAGGGGTTACTTATGGCCGTCGTCATGGACCCGTCCCCGCCACCGGACGACTCCGCTCCCCGGCACTGGCTGGACCGCATCGGCATCCCCCGGCCGCTCGCCTGGGGGTTCCTGGGCGTCCTGGTCTTCATGATCGGTGACGGGGTGGAGTCCGGCTATCTGTCGCCGTACCTGCTGGACGAGGGCCTCTCCAAGGAGCGGGTGGCGCTGCTGTTCACCGTGTACGGCGTCACCGCCAGCGTCGCGGCCTGGTTCTCCGGCGCCCTGTCGGACCTGTGGGGGCCGCGCCGGGTGATGATGCTCGGTCTGGGCATCTGGGTCGTCTTCCAGGTGGTCTTCCTGGTGTTCGCGGTGCCGACGCTGGACTACGGGCTGCTGCTGGCCGGGTACGGGCTGCGGGGCTTCGGCTATCCGCTGTTCGCGTACGGCTTCCTGGTGTGGGTGACGGCGGTGACGCCGAGGCGCCGGCTGGGCTCGGCGGTCGGGTGGTTCTGGTTCGCGTTCACGGGCGGGCTGCCGACGCTCGGGTCGCTGGTGGCGAGCCTCGCGGTGCCGCGCGCCGGTGCGTACGCCACGCTGTGGCTGTCGCTCGGGCTCGTGGTGGCGGGCGGGGCGATCGCCCTGCTGCTGGTGCGCGAGCCGACCGGGCGGGGGCGCCTCGCCCCGGCCGGGGAGCGCCCGCTCGCCACACTGGCGGGTTCGCTGGCGATCATCTGGCGCGACCCGAGGATCGGGACGGGTGCGGTGGTGCGGGCGATCAACACCGCCCCGCAGTTCGGCTTCCTGGTGTTCCTGCCGGTCTTCTTCACGGACACGCTGGGCTTCCGGCTGGACGAGTGGCTGCGGCTGCTGTCCGCGATGTTCGCCGCCAACATCTTCTTCAACCTGCTCTTCGGTGTGGTCGGCGACCGCATCGGCTGGCGGCGCACCGTCACCTGGTTCGGCGGTGTCGGCTGTGCGGTGACCACGCTGCTGCTGCACTACGGCACGGTCGCGGCCGGTGACCACTTCGGCCTGGCGCTGGTCCTGGTGTGCCTGTTCGGTGCGACGCTCGCGGGCTATGTGCCGCTGTCGGCGCTGATGCCGTCGCTGGCGCCCGCGCACAAGGGCCAGGCGATGTCGGCGCTGAACCTGGGCGCGGGCGTCAGCACCTTCCTGGGGCCGGCGCTGGTGGGCCTGTTCCTCGGGCCGCTGGGTGTGGAGGGCGTGATGTGGATCTTCGCGGGGCTGTACCTGGCGAGCGCGGTGCTGACGCTGTTCCTGCGGCTCCCGGAGCCGGTAGCGGCGGGGGCGGCGGGGTACTCGTCCCGCCCCGGCCCGGCACCTCGGGCGCGGGACGAGCAGCCGGAGGCGCAGCCATGAGTGATGCGTGGGACTACCCGACACCGTCCCAGGCGGAGGGCGAGCGGGAGCCGGGTGTCGACGAGCACCCCGACGTCGCCCGCTCGACGCCCTCGCAGGCGGAGGGTGAACGCCTCGCCCAGGACGAGGAGGGGGCGGACCCCGCCGGCCACGACAAGGGGTGACCCGGCCCCGACCACAGCCCCGTGCACACCCGGTCAGGAATGCCCCGCGATCAATGGGGAACCCGGCTGGACGGAGCGGGCCGCCGTGCTCGGCTGGAACCAGCGGCAGGCGGAGGCCCGCTCCCCGTCTTGGAGGAGTTGTGGTGATTGATTCGCGTGGGGTTGAGGAGGACGTCGAGGTCCCGGGCGTGATGGGGGGTGCCCGATGTGCGGGCTGAGCGGTGAGATCCGCTTCGACGACCGCCGGCCCGATGTGGCCGCGGTGGAGCGCATGACCGACCGGCTGGCGGCCCGCGGGCCGGACGGCCGGGGCATCTGGTCGCAGGGGCCCGTGGCCCTGGGGCACCGGCGCCTGAAGATCATCGATCTCTCGGAGCGCGGCGCCCAGCCGATGACCGACACGGAGGCCCGGCTGACCGGCGTCTTCAACGGGTGCGTCTACAACTACCAGGAGGTCCGGGACGAGCTGCGCGCCCTGGGCCACCGGTTCTTCTCGACCTCGGACACCGAGGTCGTCCTCAAGGCGTACCGCCAGTGGGGCACCGACTGCGTCGACCGCTTCAAGGGCATGTTCGTGTTCGTGATCGTGGAGAACGACACGGGCCGGGTGGTGCTGGGCAGGGACCGGCTGGGCATCAAGCCGCTGTACCTCTCCCACTCCCCCGGGCGGCTGCGGTTCGCCTCGACGCTGCCCGCGCTGCTGGCGGGCGGTGGCGTCGACACGTCGCTGGACCCGGTCGCGCTGCACCAGTACCTCAGCTGGCACGCCACCGTGGCGGCGCCCAGGACCGTCCTGACCGGGGTGCGCAAGCTGCCGCCGGCGACGGTGCGGGTGGTCGAGCCGGACGGCTCGTACACCGACCACCGCTACTGGCAGCCGTCCTACACACGGCGCCCCGAGTACGCGGGCATGGACGCCGCCGACTGGCGGGACGCGATGCTGGACGCGCTGCGCACGGCGGTGCGCCGCCGCATGGTCGCCGACGTGCCCGTGGGCGTGCTGCTCTCCGGCGGGCTCGACTCGTCGCTGATCGTGGGCCTGCTGGCCGAGGAGGGCCAGAAGGACCTGGCGACGTTCAGCGTGGGCTTCGAGTCGGAGGGCGGCGAGGAGGGCGACGAGTTCTTCTACTCGGACCTCGTGGCCCGGCGGTACGAGACCGACCACCACCAGCTGATGGTGCCCTCCGACCGGGTGTCCACCGCGCTGGACGGGGCGGTCGCGGCGATGAGCGAGCCGATGATCAGCCATGACGTGGTCGCCTTCCACCTGCTGTCCGAGCTGGTCTCCAAGGAGGTCAGCGTCGTGCAGAGCGGGCAGGGCGCCGACGAGGTGCTCGCCGGCTACCGCTGGTACCCCGACCTGGCGGACGTGGAGCGGGAGCGGGAGCCGGAGCGGTACGCGGAGGTGTACTTCGACCGGCCGCACTCCGACATGGCGAGAATCCTCCAGCCGCACCTGCTCACCGACCACGACGTCTCCGCGCGCTTCGTCCGCGAGCACATGGCGGAGCCCGGCGCCGAGACCGCGCTGGACGCGGCGCTGCGCCTGGACACGCATGTGATGCTGGTCGACGACCCGGTGAAGCGGGTCGACAACATGACCATGGACTGGGGCCTGGAGGCCCGGGTGCCGTTCCTCGACCACGAGCTGGTGGAGCTGGCGGCGGCCTGCCCGCCCGAGCTGAAGCTGGCGCAGGGCGGCAAGGGCGTCCTGAAGGACGCCGGCCGCAAGCTGCTGCCCCGCGAGGTGGTCGACCGGCCCAAGGGGTACTTCCCGGTGCCCGCGATCCGTCACATGGCGGGTCCCGTACTGGAACGGGTGCGCCAAGCCCTGCACGCCCCCGAGGCGCGGCAGCGCGGGATCTTCCGCGAGGAGTACCTCGCCGAGCTGCTGGCCGCCCCCGACGACCACCGGACCAGGCGCGGGGCGAACGCCCTGTGGCACGTGGCGCTGCTGGAGATATGGCTGCAAACGCACAGGATCAGCTGACCGGGGCCACGTCGGCGGCACCTCTCCTGGTGCCGCTCGCCGACACGGCCGGCCCGCGCGACACCCCCCAGCCGCTCGTCTCGCACGGCTGCTGGTACCCGTCGGCCGACCCCACCGGCGAGTACGTGGCATTCATCTGCGACCGCACCGGGGTGCCGCAGCTGTGGACCGGCCCGGCCGGGGACGGCGGCCACGCGGGTGACCTGCACCTGCTGGACGCCGACCCCGACCCGGTGACCGAGGTGGCGTGGTCGCCCGACGGGCGCTGGATCGCGTACACCGTCGCCCCGGGCGGCGGGGAGCACACCCGGGTGCTGTGCGTACGCCCGGACGGCACCGGGCGGCGCATCGTGGCCGGGGCGGACGCCGGGACCTCCGCCTACCTGGGGTGCTGGACGCGCGACGGGGCGGCCCTCGCCGTGACCGTCGCCGAGCCCCCGCCGAAGGCCCCGCTCACCGGGGGCTCCCCCGGCGGCGAGGAGCCTCCGGAGGACCGGGCGCCGGGCTTCGGCGAGCTGCCCGCCGACTGGGCCGAGCGCGACGGCGCCGCCACCCTGCTGGGCGGTGCCCACCGCGGCCGGGTCGGGCCGCCGGTGCCCGGGCCGGCTCCGGACGGGGCGGTACGGGACCGGCTCAGCGCCTATCTGGTCGACCCCGACGGCGCGGTGTCGCCCGTGCTGGTGGCCGCCGAGAGCGGTGCGGCCACCCTGCGGGTGTGCGACATCGGCGAGGACGGGCGGCTGGCGCTGGTCCGCCGGGGTCCGCGCGGCCGGCGGGAGGCCGTGGTGGTGCGCACCGCCGACCTGGGCACCGGCGCGGTGCTGCGGGTGGCGGACGGCGACCCGTGGATCGGCCGGTTCGCGCCGGACGGGCGGACGGTGTGGCTGCGCAGCGACCACGACCGGGAGTTCGCGGCGCTGCTGGCGGTCGGGCTGGACGAGGACGGGCGGCGGACCGGCCTGTCGGTGGCGGCGGAGCGGGAGGGCTGCGACCTGGAGCTGCTGGCGTTCGGCGAGGACGGGCGGACGGCCGCCCTGGCGTGGAACGTGCGGGGTGCCACCGCGTTCCAGACGCTGCCGCTGCCGCGCGGGGCGCTCGCGCCGGCCGCCCGGGACGTCGCGCTGCCGCACGAGGTGGTGACCCGGATCGGCCGGGCGGGCCCCGGCGGGCTGGTGCTGGCCCTGGCCGGGTCGCAGCGCCGCCCCGGCGTGTGGTGGCTGCCGCGCGCCGGTTTCCCCGCCCGTACCCCGTGGTCGTCGCGGGACGAGGACGCCGTCCCGCCCGGGCGCTCCCCGGTGCGGCCCGCGCCGCTGCGGCCCACCGCCCGGGACGGGCTGGTCCTGGGCGGCTGGTACTACCGGGCGCCGGGGCGGGCCGAGGGGCGGCCGGCGCCGTGCGTGATCCATCTGCACGGCGGCCCGGAGGAGCAGGAGCGGCCGGTGTTCGAGCCGCTGTACCACGAGCTGACCGGGCGGGGCCTGGACGTGTTCGCGCCCGATGTGCGCGGCTCGTCGGGGTACGGCCGGTCCTTCGTGGACGCCGACCTGGGGACGGGGCGGTTCGCGGCGATCCAGGACGTGGCGGACTGCGCCGCGCACCTGGTCCTGACCGGCCGGGCCGACCCGTCGCGGCTCGCGGTGATGGGCCGCTCCTACGGCGGCTACCTGACGCTGGCGTCGCTGATGTGGCACCCGGATCTGTTCCGCACCGGGGTGGCGGTGTGCGGGATGTCGGACTTCGCCACCTTCTTCGCCGGGACGGAGCCGTGGATCGCGGAGTCGGCGGCGCACAAGTACGGCCATCCCGTACGCGACCGGGAGCTGCTGCGGTCCCTGTCCCCGATGAGCCGGATCGACGAGCTGCGCGTCCCGCTGCTGGCGGTGCACGGCGAGCACGACACCAATGTGCCGCCGGGCGAGTCGGAGCAGGTGGTGCGGGCGGCCCGGGAGCGGGGGCACGCGGCGGAGCTGCTGGTGCTGCGCGAGGAGGGGCACGAGTTCCGCCGGGCCGACAACCGGCGGCTGTTCCGCCGGAGGGCGGCGGACTGGATGGAGCGGTACCTCACGGGCTGAGCCGGGGGCCGCGCGGCCCCGCCCCGGGGTGCCAACCGGAGGGCGGGGCGGGACACATCCGCATAAAGTGACCGGACGTGGGCATTTCCGTACGCCACGGTGGAACCGGACCGGATTGTGGAGACGCGGACACATGATCCCCTCGCTCGCCTCGTACGCCGTGGTCGTCCCCACCGTGGGACGCCCCTGCCTCGCCGACTGCCTCACCGCCCTCGCCACCTGCGAGGGCCCGGAGCCGAGCCGGATCGTGCTGGTGGACGACCGGCCCGGCCCGCCGGGCGACCCGCTGCCGCTGCACGCGCTGGGCGGGCTCGGGGACCGCGCGGTGGTGCTGCGCGGCGGCGGCCGGGGCCCGGCGGCGGCCCGCAACACCGGGGCGCGCGCGGTGGACGAGCCGTGGACGGTGTTCCTCGACGACGACGTACGGGTCGGCGCGCACTGGCGCGAGCAGCTGGCCCGCGACCTGGCGGAGGCGGGCCCCGACACCGGCGGCGTGCAGGGCGTGCTGCGGGTGCCGCTGCCCCCGGACCGGCGCCCCACCGACTGGGAGCGCAACACGGCCGGACTCCAGGACGCGCTGTGGGCGACCGCCGACATGGCGTACCGCACGGAGGCGCTGAAGAGCGTCGGCGGGTTCGACGAGCGGTTCCCCCGGGCGTTCCGCGAGGACGCCGACCTGGCGCTGCGGGTGATCGGCGCGGGCTGGCGCATCGTGCGCGGGGAGCGGCGCACCGACCACCCGGTGCGGCCGGCCGGCCGGTGGGTGTCGGTGCGGCTCCAGCGGGGCAACGCCGACGACGCGCTGATGCGGCGGCTGCACGGCCCGGACTGGTGGGAGCGGGCGTCGGCGCCGCGCGGGCGGATCAGGCGGCACGCGGCGGTCGCCGCGGCGGGTCTGGGCGCGGTGGTGCTGGCGGCGGCCGGGCGGCGGCGGGCCGCGGCACTGGCGGCGGCGGGCTGGGCGCTGGGCACCGCGGAGTTCGCCCGGGCGCGGATCGCGCCGGGCCCCGGGACCGCCGGGGAGATCATGGCGATGGCCGCGACCAGCGCGGTGATCCCGGCACTGGCGACCTGGCACCGGCTGGCCGGTGAGTGGCGGCACCGGTCGGCGGGGAGCTGGGACGGCGTCCTGTGAGGCGCCCGGCGGCGGTGCTGTTCGACCGGGACGACACGCTGGTGGTGGACGTCCCGTACAACGGCGACCCGGCGAAGGTGCGGCTGATGCCCGGGGCGCGCGAGGCCCTGCGGACGCTGCGGGAGCACGGGGTGCGGGCCGGGGTGGTGTCCAACCAGTCCGGTGTCGGGCGCGGCCTGCTCACCGAGGCGGACGTCCGGGCGGTCAACGCGCGCGTGGAGGAGCTGACCGGCCCGTTCGACGTGTGGGTGCACTGCCCGCACGTCCCGGAGGACCACTGCGGCTGCCGCAAGCCGGCGCCCGGCCTGGTGCTGGAGGCGGCGCGGCGGCTGGGCGTGCGCCCGGCGGACTGTGTGGTGATCGGTGACATCGGGGCGGACGTGGAAGCGGCGCTGGCGGCGGGTGCGCGGGCGGTGCTGGTCCCCACCGCGCGGACGCTGCCCGGTGAGGTGGCGTCCGCGCCGCTGGTCCGCGGCGACCTGTTGAGCGCGGTGCGGTGGGCCCTGGACGGCGCACGGGCCGGCGGGGCGGACGCGGACGGTGTGGCGCGGGCCGGCGGGGCGGCGCCCAGGGGTGTCCGGTGAGGGCCCTGGTGGTGCGCCTGGACAGCTTCGGCGATGTGCTGCTCGCCGGGCCCGCGGTACGGGCGGTGGCCGGGCGGGCGGACCGGGTGACCGTGCTGTGCGGTCCGTGCGGGGCGCCCGCCGCGCGGCTCCTGCCCGGGGTGGACGAGGTGATGGTGTGGGAGGCGCCCTGGGTGGGCTTCGACCCTCCCCCGGTGGAACGCGCCTCCGTCGACCGGCTGGTGGGCCGGCTCGCCGCCGCGCGGGTGGACCGGGCCCTGGTCCTCACCTCCTTCCACCAGTCGCCGCTGCCCGCCGCGCTGCTGCTGCGCATGGCGGGCGTGCCGTACGTCGCGGCCGACTCGGTCGACGCACCCGGTTCGCTGCTGGACCTGCGCCACCGGCGGGCGCCGGGCGCCCACGAGGCGCGGGCGGCGCTGGACCTCGCCGTGGCGGCGGGCTTTCCCGCGCCGGACGGGGACGACGGGCGGCTGCGCGTCCGGCACGCCCCGGGGGCGCCGGAGCTGACCGGCCCGGGGCCGTACGTGGTGGTCCACCCGGGGGCGAGCGTCCCGGCCCGCCGGTGGAGCCCGGAGCGGTGCGCCCAGGCGGTGCGGCTGCTGGCCGGTGCCGGGCACCGGGTCGTCGTGACCGGCGGCCCGGGCGAGCGGGAGCTGACGGCGCTGGTGGCGGGCCGGGACGGGCTGGACCTCGGCGGCCGGACCCGGCCTCCGGAGCTGGCCGCGGTCCTGGCGGCGGCCGGTGCGGTGGTGGTCGGCAACACCGGCCCGGCGCACCTGGCGGCGGCCGTCGGCACCCCGGTCGTCTCGCTGTTCTCGCCGGTCGTCCCGGCGGAGCGCTGGGGCCCCCACGGGGTGCCGTACGTGCTGCTCGGCGACCAGCAGGCGCCGTGCGCGCTCAGCCGGGCGCGGGAGTGCCCGGTGCCGGGGCATCCGTGCCTGGACGGGGTGACGGCGGAGGACGTGCTGGCCGCCGTGGAGAAGCTGCTGGGGGCCGGGGCGTGAGGCCCCGGGTGCTGGTGCTGCGGGCGCTGGGCCTGGGCGATCTGCTGGCGGGCGTCCCGGCGCTGCGGGCGCTGCGGCGGGTCTTCCCGGCGTACGAGATCGTGCTGGCCGCGCCGCAGGTGCTCGCGGCGCCCGCGGCGGCCTGCGGGGCGGTGGACCGGCTGCTGCCGGCGGCCGCGCCCGGCCGGGCCGTGCCGGTGCGGCTGGACTGGACCGGGCCGCCGCCGGAGGTGGCGGTGGACCTGCACGGCAGCGGCCCGTCCAGCCATCTGCTGCTGCGGCGGACGCGGCCGGGCCGGCTGCTGGCCTTCGCGCACCCGGGCACACCGGAGATCGCGGGGCCGGTGTGGCGGGCCGGGGAGCACGAGCGGGTCCGCTGGTGCCGCCTGCTGGAGTGGTACGGCCTGCCCGCCGACCCCGCCGACCTGCGGTTGCCGCCCCCGGCGGTGCCGTCTCCGGCCCCCGGGGCGTTCGTGGTGCACCCGGGCGCCGACTCCGGGGCGCGGCGCTGGCCCGCCGAGCGGTACGCGATGGTGGTGCGGGAGCTGCTGCGGCGCGGGCACCGGGTGGCGCTGACCGGCGGGCCGGGTGAGGACGGGCTGCTGGAGCGGGTGGTGGCGGGGGTGGGCGGGGCGCCCGGGAGCGCCCTGCGGGTGCTGGCGGGCGGGCTGCCGTTCGACCGGCTGAGCGCCCTGTTCGCGGGGGCCGCGGCGGTGGTGAGCGGCGACACCGGGGTGGCGCACCTGGCGGTGGCGTACGGCACCCCGTCGGTCACGCTCTTCGGACCGGTTTCGCCCCGATTGTGGGGGCCTCCGCCGGGTACGCGGCACGTGGCGCTGTGGCACCCGGGTCCACCGGGCGACCCCCATGGGCGGGAGCCGGACCCCCGGCTGCTGCGCATCGGGCCCGAGGACGTCCTGAAGGCCCTGTCCGACCACCCGGAGGTGCCCGGCCATGACGAGTCCCGTGACCGGCGGGAGCCGGATCGGCGCGGTGGGGACACCGCGCGGGCGTCGTGAGCCGCGCACTGCCGGGACGAGCTGACGGGACGAGCGCATGGCCGACACAGCCGATTCATCCGGGGCTTCCGCGGGTACCCGGGACGGCATGATCACCATTGGGGTCGAGGAAGAGTACCTGCTGCTCGACCCGGACACGTGCCTGCCGGTCCCGCTCGCGGACCAGGTGCGGGCGGCGGCCGGACTGGAGCCGATCGTCGAGGACGCCGAGGTCCAGTCGGAGCTGCTGCAGGCGCAGGTGGAGGTCGCCACCCCGGTGTGCACCGACCTGGAGGAGGCCGGCGGGCACCTGCTGCGGCTGCGGCACGCCCTCTCCTCGGCGGCCGAGAAGAACGGCTGCCGGATCGCCGCGTGCGCCACCGCCCCCTACCGGGAGGTCGCGCCGGTGCCGGTCACGCAGAAGGCCCGGTATCTCGCCATGCGCACCCAGGCCCCCCAGCTGGTGGCCGAGCAGCTCGTCAACGGGATGCACGTGCACGCGGCGGTGCCGGACCGGGAGACGGGCGTCGCCGTGCTCAGCCGCATCCGGGTCTGGCTGCCGGTCCTGGTGGCCATGTCGGCGAACTCCCCGATGTGGGACGGCAAGGACACCGGCTTCGCCAGCTGGCGCACGGTGGTCTTCGGGCGCTGGCCGGTCAGCGGGCCGCCGCCCTGCTTCACCTCGCTCGCCGACCACGAGAACCGCGTCCAGACCCTGCTGGACACCGGGATCATCACCGACACCGGCCAGCTGTATTGGCAGGCCCGGCTGTCCGACAAGTACCCGACGGTCGAGGTGCGCTGCGCGGACGTCCAGCTGCGGGCCGACGCCGCGGTGATGTTCGCCGGACTGGTGCGCGGGCTGATCGCCACCGCCATCCGCGAGGAGAAGGCGGGGCTCCCGCTGCCCGAGTGCCCGCCGGAGCTGCTCCAGGCGGCCAACTGGCACGCCGCCCGGCACGGCCTCAGCGGCCTGCTCGTCGACCCCGAGGGGCGCGCCCGCCGGGCCGGTGACGTCCTGGTGATGATGCTCGACCACGTCACGCCCGCCCTCGACGAGGCGGGCGACACCCGCGAGGTGACCTCCCTGGTGCACCGCCTGCTCCAGCAGGGCACCCCGGCCGACCAGCAGCGCCGCGCCCTCGCCGAGGGCGGGCTGCCGGCCCTGGCGGACTTCATCACCAGCGAGACGGTCGCCTACTGACCCCGGGCGCCCGCCCCCGGGGCCCGGGGACGGCGCCGCCGGACCGCACTCCGGGGCCGCGTGGGCCCCGCCCCCGTACCGCCTCACCCTCCGCGACCACCCCAACGGCGCACACCACCGCGCCCCCGGCCCCCGTTCGGCCGAGCCTGGTGACAGGTGCGGTGGGCACTCGCCCGCCGTTCGCGCCTCGCGCGCCCTGTCCGGAGGAGACCGAATGGACACCGCTTCCGCCCGCAGATGGCAGCATGCCGTGGTCACCGGCGGCGCCGGCTTCGTCGGCTCGCACCTGTGCCACGCCCTGCTCGACGCGGGCAGCGCCGTCACGTGCGTCGACGACTTCAGCACCGGACGGCCGGAGAACATATCGGGGCTGCTCGGCCGCCCGGGCTTCACCCTCGTCGAGGCCAACGTCTCGGAGCCCTTCTCCGTCGACCACCGCCCCGACCTGGTCCTGCACTTCGCGTCCCCCGCCTCGCCCGCGGACTACCTGCGCCTCCCGCTGCACACCCTGGAGGCCGGCAGCTCCGGCACCCGCCACGCGCTGGCCCTCGCCCACCGCGCCGAGGCCCGATTCCTCCTCGCCTCCACCTCCGAGGTGTACGGCGACCCGCAGCAGCACCCGCAGAACGAGCGGTACTGGGGGAACGTCAACCCGGTCGGCCCGCGCAGCGTCTACGACGAGGCCAAGCGGTTCGGTGAGGCGCTCACCACCGCCGAGGCCGAAACACACGGCACGGACGCCGGCATCGTACGGCTGTTCAACACCTACGGGCCCCGGATGCGCGGCCACGACGGCCGGGCCGTCCCCACCTTCGTCCGCCAGGCGCTGGACGGCGAGCCCCTCACCGTCACCGGCGACGGGCGGCAGACCCGGTCCCTCTGCTACGTCGACGACACCGTGCGCGGCATCCTCGCGGCCGCGGCGCACGGCCTGCGCGGCCCGGTGAACATCGGCAACCCCACCGAGATCACCATGCTGGAGCTGGCGCGCCTGGTCATCGAACTGACCGGCTCCGACTCGGAGATCCGCTTCATCGAGCGGCCGACGGACGACCCCGCGGTGCGCTGCCCGGACATCACCCTCGCCCGCGACAAGCTCGGCTGGGAGCCGCAGGTGGACGCCGACGAGGGTCTGCGGCGCACCATCGCCTGGTTCCGCGACCACGAGGGCTCCCGCGGCTGACCCCGCACGCGCCCCGTCCCCTCCCCCACTCGCCGAAAGGCCAGGCCCCCATGCGCATTCTCGGAATCAACGCCCTCTTCCACGATCCGGCCGCCGCGCTGGTCGTCGACGGCCGGACCGTCGCCGCCGCGGAGGAGGAGCGCTTCTCCCGCCGCAAGCACGGCAAGCGCCCGGTGCCGTTCTCCGCCTGGGAAATGCCCGAGCAGGCCGCCGCCTGGTGCCTGAAGCGGGCGGGGCTGCGCCCCCAGGACCTGGACGCGGTGGCGTACTCCTTCGACCCCGAACTGGCCCGCCCCGCCGAGGACATGGGCCTGGACGACCCCTGGGACCACCTGCGCCGGACGTACGCCCGGGAGGCGCCGGGCTTCCTCCGGGCCGCGCTGCCCGGCCTGGACCCGGACATCGTCCGCTTCGTCCCGCACCACATGGCCCACGCGGCCTCCGGCGCCTTCGCCGCCGAGGACGCCGGCACCTCGTCGGTCCTGGTCCTCGACGGCCGGGGCGAGCGGGCCTCGCACCTGGCGGCGCGGCGGGTCCACGACCGGCTGGAGGCGCTGCGCTCCCAGGAGCTGCCGCACTCCCTCGGCCTCGTCTACGAGGAGCTGACCGACCACCTGGGCTTCCTCCGCTCGTCCGACGAGTTCAAGGTGATGGCGCTCGCCTCCCACGGCCGGCCGCGGATGCTGGCCGAGCTGCGCCGCCATGTGCACCCCACCGGCGACGGCGGGTTCCGCGCCACCGGGGTGCCGTGGGCGGAGCTGTGCCCGCGCCGCCGCCCCGACGAGGCGTGGACGCAGGAGCACGCGGACACCGCCGCCAGCGCGCAGGCCGTGCTGGAGGAGACCCTGCTGGACCTGGTGCGCTGGCTGCACGGCCAGACCCACGACCGGCTGCTCACCCTGGCCGGGGGCGTCGCCCTCAACTGCGTGGCCAACGCGCGGATCGCGCGCGAGGGGCCCTTCGACCGGGTGTGGGTCCAGCCGGCCGCCGGTGACGCCGGTACGGCGCTGGGCGGGGCGCTGCTGCTCGCCGCGGGCGGCGGCGACGACCCCGCCCCCATGCCGGGCGCCGACCTGGGGCGCGACTGGTCCGACGCGGAGCTGGGCGCCTGGCTGAAGACGGCCGCGGTGCCCTTCGACCGGCCGGCGGACATCGCCGAGACCGTCGCCGGGGCGCTGGCGGACAACGCGATCGTCGCCTGGTTCCAGGGGCGTTCGGAGTACGGGCCGAGGGCGCTCGGGCACCGCTCGCTGCTGGCGCACCCGGGCCACGCGGGGAACCTGGAACGGCTCAACGACGTCAAGGGCCGCGAGCAGTTCCGGCCGGTGGCGCCGATGGTGCTGGCCGACCGGGCGGCGGAGATCTTCGACGGCGTCATCCCCAGCCCGTACATGCTGTTCACCCACGACGTGGCGCCCGGCTGGCGCGAGCGCATCCCGGCGGTGGTGCACGTCGACGGCACCGCCCGCATCCAGACGGTGGACCGGCGCACCGAACCGCTGGTGGCGCGGATGCTCACCGAGTTCGAGCGGCGCACCGGCCTGCCGGTGGTGGTCAACACCAGCCTCAACACGGCGGGCCGGCCCATGGTGGACGACCCGCGCGACGCCCTGGAGTGCTTCGGCTCCTCGCCGGTCGACCTGCTGGCCATCGGCCCGTACGCGGTGCGCCGCGGGGACTTCTTCCGCTCCGACGACACCGACGACGCCGCGCGGTGACGGCGGGAGGACGGCTGATGAACATCCTGCTGTGGCACGTGCACGGGTCCTGGACGACGGCGTTCGTCCAGGGACCCCACACCTACCTGGTGCCCGTCACCCCCGACCGGGGCCCGGACGGGCTGGGCCGGGCCCAGACCTTCACCTGGCCCGACTCGGTGCGCGAGGTGACACCCGAACAGCTGCGGGACACGCCGGTGGACCTGGTGGTCCTCCAGCGGCCCCACGAACGCGACCTGGCCGAGCGGTGGCTCGGCGGACGCCGGCCCGGCCGGGACGTCCCGGCGGTGTACCTCGAACACAACGCCCCCGACGGCGACGTCCCGCGCACCCGGCACCCGTACGCCGACCACGACGACCTGACGATCGTTCACGTCACTCATTTCAACCGGCTGTTCTGGGACAATGGCACCACCCGCACCGAGGTGGTCGAGCACGGCATCGTGGACCCCGGCCACCTCTACACCGGGCGTCTCGCCCGGGCGGCGGTCGTCGTCAACGAGCCGGTGCGGCGCGGCCGCCACACCGGGACGGACCTGCTGCCCGCCCTGTCCGAGGCCGCGCCGCTGGACGTCTTCGGCATGCGGACCGAGGGCCTCGCCGCCCACCTCGGCCTGTCCGGGGAGCGGTGCCGGAGTCACGAACTGCCGCAGCGCCACCTGCACGCGGCGATGGCGGAACGGCGGCTGTACCTGCACCCGATCCGCTGGACGTCGCTGGGCCTGTCGCTGCTGGAGGCCATGCACCTGGGCATGCCCGTCGTCGCGCTGGCCACGACCGAGGCCGTCGAGGCGGTCCCGCCGGGCGCCGGGACCCTCTCCACCCGGCCCGAGGTGCTGGCGCGGGCCGCCCGCCACTACTGCCACGAGCCGGAGGCCGCGGCCGAGGACGGCGCCCGCGCCCGTCAGGCGGCGCTCGAACGGTACGGGCTGAAGCGCTTCCTGGCCGACTGGGAGCGCGTGATGACGGAGGTGCGGTCATGACATCCCTCAACCCCCTGAACACCGGGCCCGGCCGCCGGCCCGCCGACACCGGGACGCTCGACGAGGCGCTCGGTGACACGCTCGACGCGACGCTCGCCGGCGGCGAGGTGGACGAAGTGCTGGGCGACCCGGTGCTGGGCGACCCGGTGCTGGGCGACCGGGCGCTGGGCGACCCGGTGCGCCTCCTGAACGGCGGCGGTCCCGGCGGCGCGGCGGCCGGCGGGCCCCGGCCGCTGTCCGTGGCGCTCGTCTCGGAGCACGCCAGCCCGCTCGCCGCACTCGGCGGCGTCGACGCGGGCGGCCAGAACGTGCACGTCGCCCGCCTCGCCGGCGCCCTCGCCGACCGCGGCCACCGCGTCACCGTCTACACCCGCCGCGACTCCCCCGACCTCCCCGACCGGGTGGAGCTGCGCCCCGGCGTCACGGTGCACCACGTCCCCGCCGGACCGCCCGAAGCCCTCCCCAAGGACCAGCTCCTCCCCCACATGGAGGACTTCGGCCTCTGGATGGCCCGGGAGTGGCGCACCGGCCCGGCCCCCGACCTGGTGCACTCGCACTACTGGATGTCCGGCCTGGCCTCCCTGCGGGCGACCCGCGAGGCCCGGCTGCCGCTCCTGCACACGTACCACGCCCTCGGCACGGTGAAGCGGCGCCACCAGAAGCAGGCCGACACCAGCCCGCCCGAACGCGTCGACCGCGAACGGGAGATCGGCCTGGGCTGCGACCGGATCATCGCCACCTGCCACGACGAGGTCGACGAACTGGGCCGGATGCGGATACCCGCCGCCAAGGTCGCCGTCGTGCCCTGCGGCGTGGACACCGAGCAGTTCAGCCCGCACGGCCCCGCCGCCGGCCGGGACGGGACCCACGCCCACCGGCTCCTCCAGCTCGGGCGCCTGGTGCCCCGCAAGGGCGCGGCCGTGTCCATCACGGCGCTCACCCGGCTCCCCGGCACCGAGCTGCTCATCGCGGGCGGCCCGCCGGCCCACCGGCTGGACGACGACCCGGAGGTCCGCCGGCTGCGGGAGATCGCCCGGCTCGCCGGGGTCGCCTCCCACGTCCGGTTCCTCGGCGCCGTACCGCCCGAGGAGGTGGCGCCGCTGCTGCGCGGCGCGGACGTGGTGCTCTGCCCGGCGGACTACGAGCCGTTCGGCATCGTGCCGCTGGAGGCCATGGCATGCGGGCGGCCCGTCGTCGCCAGCGCCGTGGGCGGACAGCTCGACACCGTGGACGACCCCGCGACCGGACGGCTCGTACCGGCCCGGGACCCCGACGCGCTGGCCCGCGCGGTGGGCGAACTCCTCGCCGACCCCGCCCAGCGCGCGGCGTGCGGGGCGGCCGGCCGCCGGCGGGTGCTGAGCCGGTACGGCTGGGCGCGCGTCGCGGCCGCCACCGAGAAGGAGTACGCCGCGGTGCTCGCCGCCCGGCCCGCCGTGACGGGCGCGGCCTGACCCCCCGTCCCGACCGACGACCACCGAAGGAGGTGCGGGCCCGGCCACCGCTCCCGTGTCCCACGCGGAGCACGCCGGACGCCCGGACGCCATGACCGATCCCCTCGCCCCTCCCCCCAGCCTCGAAGCGGCGCACGCCCACTGCCAGGCGCTCCAGGACGCGCTCGGCCGGTTCCGGCGCCACCACCTCGACCGGATCGCGGAGTGGGGCGGCCACCTCGCGGCCGTCCTGCCCGTCGGCGGCCGGCTGCTGGCCGCCGGCAACGGCGGCAGCGCCGCCCAGGCCCAGCACCTGACGGCCGAACTCGTCGGCCGCTACCAGCACGAGCGGCCCGCCTTCTCCGCCCTCGCCCTGCACGCCGAGACCTCCAGCGTCACCGCCATCGGCAACGACTACGGCTTCGACCACGTCTACGCCCGCCAGGTCGCCGCCCACGGCCGCCCCGGCGACGTCCTCCTGCTGCTGTCCACCTCCGGCCACAGCGCCAACCTGATCACCGCGGCGGTCACCGGGCGGCGGGCCGGGCTGCGGGTCTGGGCGCTCACCGGCCCGCGGCCCAACCCGCTCGCCGAGGCCGCCGACGAGGCGTGCTGCGTCGAGGCCGCGAGCACGGCGACCGTCCAGGAGACCCACCTGGTCGCCGTGCACACGCTGTGCGCGTTCTTCGACGCCGCGGTCGGCACGGCCGCCCCCAGCGCCACCGCCACCGGGCCGGCCGCCCGGCCCGCACGTGCGGCGGGCGCGGCAGCGCCCGTCGCGGTCCGACGGAGGATGCCATGAGCGAGTACAAGCCCCTGGTCGTCGTCGGTGACGTCCTCCTCGACGAGGACATCGAAGGCGTCTCCACCCGGCTGGCGCCCGACGCCCCCGCCCCGGTCGTCGACGTCACCGGCGACCAGCGCCGCCCCGGCGGTGCGGGCCTCGCCGCCGCCCTCGCCACCCGCGGCGGGCGGGACGTCGTCCTGGTCACCGCGCTCGGCGACGACCCGGCCAGCGACGCCGTACGCCGCGGCCTGCGCGGCCGGGTCCGGCTGGTCGAACTGCCGCTCAACGGGACCCTGCCGGTGAAGACCCGGGTCCTCGCCGGCGGCCGGCCCCTCGTACGGATCGACCGCGGCGGCGGCGACCCCGGCGAACCCGATGCGGCCGTGCGCGACACCCTCGAACAGGCCCACGCCGTGCTGGTCGCCGACTACGGCCGGCACACCGCGAGCGCGGTGCGCCAGCACCTGGCGGCCGTGGCGCCCAAGGTGCCCGTCGTCTGGGACCCGCACCTCAAGGGCGACACCCCCGTGCCCGGCGCGCGCATCGTCACCCCGAACGCCGCCGAGACCACCGCCCTGTGCCGCGGCGGCGACGACTCGCTGCGCGCCTTCGCGGAACGCGGCGCCGAGCTGGCCGAACGCTGGCGGGCGGCCGCCGTGGCCGTGACCCTCGGCGAGCGCGGCGTGCTCCTCACCCGGCCCGGCGCCTCGACCCCCATGCTGGTGCCCGCGCCCTACAAGGCGGCCGGGGACGCCTGCGGTGCCGGCGACTGCTTCGCCGCCGCGACCGCCGCCGCCCTCGCCGACGGCGCCCTGCCGGAGGAGGCCGTGCAGCGCGCGGTGGCCGAGTCCGCCGCGTTCGTCGCCGCGGGCGGCGCCGCGAACCCGTCCCTCTGGCGTACGCCGGTCACCATCGCGCCCCAGGACGTGCCCGAGACCGACCCCTTCGTACTGGCCGAACAGGTACGCGCCCGGGGCGGCACCGTGGTGGCGACGGGCGGCTGCTTCGACCTGCTGCACGCCGGGCACGTGGGCCTGATGGAGAGCGCCCGGCGCATCGGCGACTGCCTCATCGTGTGCGTGAACTCCGACGAGTCGGTCGAGCGGCTGAAGGGCCCCGGCCGCCCGCTGAACCCGCTGGTCGACCGGGTGCGGGTGCTCGCGGGCCTGGGCAGCGTGGACGCGGTCGCGGTGTTCGACGGGGACACGCCGTCGGAGCTGCTGAGCCGGCTGCGGCCGGACGTGTGGGTGAAGGGCGGCGACTACTCGGCGGAGGACCTCCCGGAGGCGGAGACCCTGCGCGCCTGGGGCGGCCAGGCGGTGGTGCTCCCGTACCTCGACGGCCGCTCCACGACGCTGCTGGCCCGCCGAGCCGCCGAAGCGGCCACCCCGATCCGCCCCCCGGGCCGCTGAGCCCTGGCGGGTTGGCACCCTCCACGGCCCGCAGTCGGCCGACGGCCGGGGTGGGGCCGTGCAGGGTCGCCCCCGCAGCGGTTGGCGGCGTCGCACGGTCACCGGACCGGTAGGGCAACCCGCCGACCGCGAGGAGGTGAGCCCGGAGGGGCCACACCCCCCACCCACCGGCACCGCCCCGGGGCGCACCCCAGGAACAGGCACCGCCCCGGGTGCGTTGTGCCCACCCGTTCCGCCCCAGCGGAACGAATGCCCACAACGGGGTGGGGACGCGCCGCACCGGCACCGTTGTGCCCACCCTCCCCCCCTCGCCCTGCGGGACGATTGCCCAGACGCGGGGGCACCCCGGGTCAGGCCGCCGTTGAGAGTGCCGGGGCCGGGCGGTGGGGGGCGAGCAGCAACGGTTCCGGCGCCCGGCGGCGGAGTACGTGGCCCGCCCCGATCGCGCACGCGATCAGCAGGCCGCCCGCCACCAGGGCGCCGCGCGCGCCGGCCAGTTCCATGAGGAGGCCCAGCGCCGGCGGGCCCGCGAGGCCCCAGCCGGTCTTGATGGTGCCCCAGACGCCCAGCACGCGGCCGCGCATCTCCGCCGGCGGGTCGGTCTGCAGGACGGTCGTCCCGGCGGTGTCGGACACCGACTCGACGACGGCCATGGGCAGCACGAGGACCAGCAGGACGGCCAGCGACGGGGAGAGCCCGGCGACGACCTGGAGCAGCGCGCCGGCGGCGGCCAGGGTGCCCACGAGGCGTACGGACGGCTTGCGCAGCCGCGCGCCGAGGACGGCGCCGACGATGCCGCCGGCGGCCAGGACGGTCGAGACCGTACCGAAGGAGCCCGCGCCCCCGGCGAGGGGGCCGGTGACGAGCACGGCGAGGGTCAGCCCGTAGTTGCGGCCGAAGATCGCGCTGATGCCGGTGATGCCCGCGAGGGCGAGCAGCCGGGGCCGGCGGGCGAAGAAGGCGAGGCCCTCGCGGACGGTCATGGCGTCGTCGCGGGTGGGCGCCGCGGAGGGGGCGGGCGCGCTGGTGAGGGGGCGCAGGAACGGGACGACGGCGGCGACGAACAGGAAGGACAGCCCGTTGGCGGCGTACGCGGCGCCGGTGCCGAACACGCCGACGGCCAGGCCGGCGAGGCCGGTGCCGGCGAGCCGTCCCGCGTTGCTGACGAGGGAGCCGACACCGATGGCGGACGGCACGTCCTCGGGGCGGACGAGGTCGTTGCCGAGCAGGGCGCAGGCGGGGCCGTCGACGGTGGCGATGAGGCCGGTGACGGCCGCGAGCGCCATGAGGACGCCCAGGTCGAGCTGGTCGAACGCGATGAGCAGGGCGGTGGTGAAGGCGACCGCGCCGAGCAGCGCCTGGCTGACGGCGGCGGTGAGTTTGCGGGGCCAGCGGTCGACGACGGCGCCGCCGAGGGCGCCCATGAGCAGGCCGGGCGCGGCCTGGACGGAGAGCGACAGGCCGGTCGCGGCGGCGGAGCCGGTGATCTGGAGGACGAGCAGGTTCTGCACGGTGAGCTGCATCCACGTACCGGCGTTGGACACCAGGTTCGCGACGGACCACCAGCGCATGCTGCGGTACGTCAGGGAGCGCCACGGGGAGTGGGGGGAGGAAGGAGACACAGTGGACCGGGGGACTCGGATGGCGGAACACGGCGGAGATGGGGGCTCTTGCTGCGCTGCACGGCCGGTCCACCGGTATCGGATCGCTGCCGCGGGCCTCGTGGGAGGCGTTCCGGCGGCGTCGACCATGGTGGCAGAAGGGGTGGGGGGAAGCGGCGCCTCGAGGGGGCCGACGACGGGTGGTTTCGGTGGCTGCGGGGGTGCTGAGCTGCGCTTTTCGTACTTCTGGTGCGCTTGCTCACAGTGACTGCCCGAGGTGCTTTCGGTAGTGGCGCAGGCCACAGTGGAGGTTCGGACCGAGAGAGAGGTGCGGTGGGATGGAGCTGCGGGGCAAGCAGGCGCTGGTGACCGGTGGGGCGCGGGGGCTGGGTGCCTCGATCACCCGGGCGCTGGCCGGTGCGGGCGCTTCGGTGCTGGTGGCGGACGTGCGCAAGGAGCTGGCGCGGGAGCTGTGCGAGGAGCTGGCGCAGGACGGGCGGGAGGCCCGGTTCGTGGAGCTGGACGTGCGGGACGCGCAGGCCGTGGCGGAGGTGTTCCAGGAGCTGGAGCGGGACGGCCAGGCGGTGGACGTCCTGGTGAACAACGCGGCCGTGGACGTGTCCAAGCCGATCGAGCACCTGACGGCCGACGAGGTGACCCGGGTGGTGTCGACGAACCTGCTGGGGCCGATGTACCTGTGCCTGGAGACGTACCGCCGGATGATCGCCCGGGGTGGCGGGCACATCGTGAACATCCTGTCCACGGCGTCGAACCGCACCTGGACGGAGGCGGGGCCCTACGCGGCGGGCAAATCGGGGCTGCGGGCGTTCACGCACACGCTGTTCAAGGAGGCGCAGCGGGACTGTCCGGGCATCGGGGTGACGGGGATCATCGCGGGCGGCATGGAGACGCCGTTCATCCTGGAGCGGTTCCCGGACGCGGACGTGTCGATGCTGCAGAGTCCGGACATCGTGGCGGACACGGTGCTGTACGCGTTGTCGGTGCCGGCGGGCAGCGCGGTGTCGGAGCTGGTGGTGGTGCCGCGCAAGGAGCCGTCCTGGCCGTGATCAGGCGGGGGGCTTCCCGGTGCGCAGCATGTGCAGGACGGCCCGTTCGGCGGGGCCCTGGGTGGCGGGGACGCCGTAGGCGCCCTCGTCGCCGAGGTGTGCGAGGGCGGGGGCGACGGTGACACCCTCCTCGTACAGCTCGACGATCCGGGGGTTGATGTAGGAGGCGCGGCAGACGGCGGCGGTGTTGCCGAGGTAGCCGGCGACTTCACGGGCGGCGCGGGCGATGGCGCGTTTGCGGGCGCTCTCGCTGCGGGCGACGGACTCGGACACGGCGAGGGCCACGGCGGCCATGACGGTGGCGTGCCAGGTGCGGAAGTCCTTGGCGCTGATCTCCAGGCCGGCGATCTCGCGGAGGTAGCCGTTGACGTCCTCGCCGGTGACGTCGCGCCAGTCGGGCCGGTCCCAGTAGGCGAGGAGCCGGTCTCCGCCGCCGCGCCGGCGCAGCAGGGCGGTGAGGGTGCGGCAGGCGGCGGGGTCGGCGACGGTCTGGACGATCTCCTTGCCGTGTTTGCCGTTGTACGTGAAGAGGACGGCGCCGCCCTGGCAGGCGGAGTGTTCGCGCAGCAGGGTGGTGAGGCCGTAGCTGTTGTTGAGTTCGGTGTAGCGGTCGCTGCCGATGCGGAAGAAGCCGAGGTCGAGGAGGCGTACGGCGGTGGCGAGGACGCGCCGGCGGCTGAGGCCGCGGTCGCCGAGGTGGCCCTCGACGGTCTCGCGCAGGGTGGGGAGGGCGTCGGCGACGTCGAGGACGTGGTCGTGCTTGGCCTGTTCCTGCTGGGCGCGGAACCGGGGGTGGTAGAGGTACTGGCGGCGTCCCGCGGTGTCGGTGCCGACGGCCTGGAGGTGGCCGTTGGGCCGGGTGCAGATCCACACGTCCTGCCAGGCCGGGGGGATGACGAGGGCTTTGATGCGGGCGATCTCGGCGGGGTCGCGCAGGGGTGCGCCGGTGGGGTCGAGGTAGCGGAAGCCCCGGCCGTGGCGCTTGCGGCGGTGGCCGGGGTCGGTGGGGCGGCTGTGGTGCAGGCGCAAGGTGACCTCCTCGTCTCCCGGCATGCGGGTCCCCGGCCGGTGCGCCGGCAAACGCGCGGGGTCAGGGCGGGAGCGCCTGTTCGGCCCAGATGGTCTTGCCGGTGGGGGTGTAGCGGGTGCCCCACTGCTGGGTCATCTGCGCGACGAGGAACAGTCCCCGGCCGCCCTCGTCGTCGCTGCCGGCGCGCCGGAGGTTGGGCGAGGTGTGGCCGGTGTCGGAGACCTCGCAGATCAGGGTGCGGTCGCGGATGAGCCGCAGCTGGACGGGGCCGGAGGTGTAGCGGATGGCGTTGGTGACGAGTTCGCTGACGACGAGTTCGGTGGTGAAGGAGAGTTCGCCGTCGAGGCCCCAGGCGTCGACCTGTCCGGTGGCCAGGTCGCGGGCGCGGCCGACGACTTCGGGGTCGTCGGGCAGGTCCCAGGCGGCGACCTCGTCGCTGTCGAGGGTGCGGGTGCGGACGAGGAGGAGCGCGGCGTCGTCGTCGACGCGGCCGGGCAGCAGGGTGGAGACGATGTCGTCGCTGAGGTCGTCGAGGGGGCGCCGGTGGTCGGCGAGGATGCCGTGCAGGGCGTCGAGTTCGGCGTCGCGGTCGCGGCCCCGGCCCTGGACGAGGCCGTCGGTGAACAGGGCGAGGAGGCTGTGGTCGGGGAGGGTGAACTCGGCGCTCTCGAAGGGCAGTCCGCCCAGGCCGAGCGGGGGTCCGGCGGGGATGTCGGGGCTGCTGACCTCGCCGGTGAGGGGGTCGACGAGGACGGGCAGCGGGTTGCCGGCGCGGGCCATGCTGCACCGTCCGGTGACGGGGTCGTAGACGGCGTACAGGCAGGTGACCCCGAGGGTGGCGTCGTCGTCGCCGGCCTCGACGGCGGACTGTTCGTGGGCGTCCTGGGTGATGAGTTCGTCGAGGCGGGTGAGGAGTTCGTCGGGCGGCAGGTCGAGCCGGGCGAGGGCCCGGACGCTGGTGCGCAGCCGGCCCATGGTGGCGGCGGCGCGGACGCCGTGGCCGACGACGTCGCCGACGACGAGGCCGACGCGGGTGCCGGACAGGGCGATCACGTCGTACCAGTCGCCGCCGACTCCGGCGCTGCTGTCGGCGGGGAGGTAGCGGTGGGCGACGTCGACGCCGCTGAGCCGGGGCAGGTGGCGGGGCAGCAGGCTGCGCTGGAGGGTGAGGGCGGCGGCGTGTTCGCGGGTGTAGCGGCGGGCGTTGTCGACGCACACGGCGGCGCGGGCGGCGAGTTCGTCGGCGAGGGGCAGGTCGGCGGAGTCGAACGCGTCGGGGTTGCGGTCGCGGGTGAAGGTGATCACGCCGAGGGGCGTGCCGCCGGTGAGCAGGGGGACGGCGAGCCGGGAGTGGGGGCCGCCGGCCCGGGTGGAGGCGTCGAGGACGGCGTGTCCGGCGGTGAGGCAGCGGGCCTGGAGGGAGTCCGGGTCGGGTGCGGCGGGCCGGGGGGCGGTCTCGGGGGCGGGGCCCTGCCAGAGGCGTACGAGCCGGGCGGCGCCGGTGCCGGGGGCGGGTTGCTCCCCTTCCAGGACGACGTCGACGAGGTCGACGGTGAGGCCGTCGGCGAACCGGGGCACGGCCACGGAGGACAGCTCCTGGGCGGTGCGTCTCATGTCGAGGGAGGTGCCGAGGCGCTCGCCGGCGCGGACGAGGAGGTCGAGGCGCTGCTGGGCGAGGTAGCGGTCGGTGATGTCGACGGCTTCCTCGCAGACGCCGAGGACGCGGCCGTCGGCGTCCTGGAGGCGGTAGTAGGAGCAGGACCAGACGTGGTCGTGGTCGGGGTCGATGGGCGGGCGGCCCCGGAAGTGGAGGCCGATGATGGGCTCCCCGGTGGCGATCACCTGCCGCATGGCCTCCGCGAGGGTGGTGGGGCCGCCCTCGTCGAGGACCTGGCCCTGGGTGACCATCTCGTCGGGGCCGAGGCCGTCGAACCGGAAGGCGCCCATCTCGCGGTAGAGGGCGTGGTTGGTCCAGACGACGCGCTGGTCGGTGTCGTAGATGGCGAGGTCGACGGGCGACTGGGTGGCCAGGCCCCGCAGCATCGACTGGAGGGCCTCCCAGCGTTCGGTCTCGTCGGCGTCGGCGACGATCAGGAGCCGGGCGGGCGCGGCGCCGGTGTGGGAGAGCGGGAGGGTGGCGGTCGCCACGCGGACGATGCGGCCGTCCCGGTGGCGCATGTGGACCACCTTGCGGCGGGCCTGCGCGGCCCCGGGGACGGGGCTGGCCATGGAGTACTCGCCGGGGCGCTCGACGATGAGGGCGCCGATGGGCCGGCCCACCGCCTCCTCGGGCGGGTAGCCCAGCAGAACCTGGGCCGCCGGTCCCCAGCCCACGACTGTTCCGTCGGCGTCCAGGACGGCCGTGGCCGCTTTCGTGACGTCGAGGGGGCCGCGGAAGTCGGCACCCTCGGCCGCGTGCACCGCGCTCATGGCACCTGCCTTC
The DNA here is from genome assembly GCF_043079975.1 of Streptomyces sp. NPDC015131. NCBI lineage: Bacteria > Bacillati > Actinomycetota > Actinomycetes > Kitasatosporales > Streptomycetaceae > Streptomyces > Streptomyces sp. NPDC015131. Next base: position 312,721 of record NZ_JBIBVB010000004.1, read on the forward strand.
TTACGTCTCCCCATCGTCGGTCGGCGCACCGCGGGGCACAACCGCGCCGGGGCCGCGGGGCCCGGAGCGGGGGTGGCGGGCGGCGAGGAGCAGGGCGATGTCGTCGGGCCGGTCGCCGCTGGGCATGGCCTCGCGGATGAGGCGTTCGGCGGCGTCGGCGAGTGGGCATCCGCCGACGCGGGACAGGGCGCCGCGGAGCCGTTCGATGCCCTGGTCGATGTCGGTTCCGGGCTGTTCGACGAGGCCGTCGGTGTAGAGGGCGAGGAGGTCGCCGGGGGCGAGGGTCAGGGTGGTGACGGGGTAGGTCGCGCCGGGGTCGACGCCGAGGACGACGCCGCCGGGGAGATCGAGGACCTCGGTTGTGCCGTCCGGGTGACGCAGCAGGGGCTGGAGGTGTCCGGCGCGTACGGCCCGGGTGAGGCCGGTGGTGGTGTCGAGGACGATGTAGCAGCAGGTGGCGAACTGGCCGGCGTCGAGGTCGATGAGCAGCCGGTTGGTGCCGCTCAGCACCTCCTCGGGGTCGTGGCCGCTGAGGGCGAAGGCGCGTACGGCGCTGCGGAGCTGGCCCATGGTGGCGGCGGCGGCGACGCCGTGGCCCTGGACGTCGCCGATGACGAGGGCGATGCCGCGGCCGGTGTCGATGACGTCGTACCAGTCGCCGCCGACCTCCATGCCCTGGGTGCCGGGGAGGTAGCGGCCCGCGGTGTCGACGTCGTCGAGGCGGGGCAGCCGGTGCGGCAGCAGGGCGTCCTGGAGGCCGCGGGCGAGGGCGGCCTCGGAGTCGTAGCGCCGGGCGCGTTCGAGGGCCTGGGCGATCAGTCCGGCGAGCGCGGTGAGGACGGTGCGTTCCTCGGGGCTGAAGCCGCGGGGCTGGTCGAAGCCGAGGATGCAGGAGCCGACGGGGCGGCCGGAGGCGATCAGCGGCAGGAAGGCGCGGGCGCCGACGTGGGCGTCCATGGGGATGCCGGGGTAGGCGGCGGCGAGCCGCTGCATGGACTCGAAGAAGATGGGCCGGCCGGTGGTGAGGGTCTCGACGCCGGGGAGCCGGGCGTCGAGGCCGACGCCGTCGAAGCGGTCGAGGAAGCCCTGGGGGAAGCCGGTCTCCCAGGCGAGGTGGAGCTGGCGTTCGGTGAGGAGGTAGATCGCGAGTTGCCGGCCGCCGAAGGCGGGGAGCAGTTCCTCGGTGACGACGGCGGACACCTGGCGGGCGGTGACGGCCTCGGTGAGGGCGATGGCGAGGGCGACGGGGCGGTAGAGCACGGAGGCGCGGTCGGCCGGGGAGCCGAGTCCGGCGCCGGGGGCGGCGACGGAGCCGGGGGTGTAGGCGGGGTGCTCGGCGGGCGAGAGGATCATGGTGAGGCCCTCGTGGCCGGGGTGGAGGGCCACCGACAGCCAGGTGTCGGCGTCGTCGCGCTGGGCCAGGAAGTGGACGGGTTCGTCGGCGAGCAGGGCGGCGCGGAAGCTGTCCTCGTACGCGGGCCGTCCGAACCAGGGCAGGGCGTCCCAGAGGCCGCGCCCGATGAGGTCGGGGCGGCCCCGGCCGAGGAGGGTCTCGGCGGTGCGGCTGACGAAGACGAGGCGGCCGAGCCGGTCGAGGGAGCAGACGCCGTCGGTGAGCCGGTCGGCGGCGGTGGCGACGACGGGTCCGGCGCCCGGCTCGACCAGGGAGCCGTGCAGCCCGTCCGGGCCGCCGGACACCTCCATGAGACAGGGGCGGCCGTCGGCGGCGCGCAGCCAGATGCGGCGGGTGAGGGGGCGGCCGGCGTCGGCGACCTGGCGGGCGACCGCCCACAGGCCGTAGGTGTCCTCGGGGGCGAGGAGGCCCGCGAGGGCGTCGAGGCCGGCGGGCCGGTCCGGCTCGGGCTCCGGGGCGGGGCCGGGCTCGGGCCCGGGCTCGGCGGCCGCGGCGGGCGGGGCGCCGGGGCCGAGGATCAGGGACAGCGCGTCGTCCATGGTGACGGCGCCGGTGCCGGGGTCCCAGTCGAGGTGGCCGGTCCGCACGGGCGGGGTGAAGCGGGTGGGGAGCTGGACGCCCACGGGCGGGGCGTCCCAGCCGACGGGGGTGCCGTGCGCGTCCAGTGCGGCGAGCCGGGCGCCGAGGCGCTGCGCGGCCTGCCGGATGCGGCGGCGGTCGGCCTGGCCGACGCGGCGGCCGGGGGTGGCGTTGCGGAGGGCGACGAGTACGCCGTAGGAGGCGCCGTCGTGGGTGACCGGCTGGTACAGCGAGCCGAAGGGGAACGGGAGCCCGGCCATGAGCTGGGGGAAGCGCCGCATGGCCTCCTCGGCGTCGGCGAGGTGGACGGCCCGGCCGGTGCGGAAGGAGGCGGCGACCGGGAAGGGCCGGTTGATGTGCATGCGCCACCAGGGGCGGTACAGGGAGGCGGGCAGCCCGGCGAGGGCGGCGAGCCGCAGCAGTCCGGGCTCGGTGGCGCGCAGGTAGACGCCGCCCGCGAAGCCGCCGGTGGCCTCGACGGCGTCCACCGTGGCGCGGGCGAGTTCCCGGGGCAGTACGTCCGGCCCGCCGTGGTCGTGCGCTTTGCCTGGCATGTTCCGGCCTCACTCAGCGGGGTCCCGGCGCCGTGCCGGTGCGGCGCGGTGCCGGGGCACACAGCCAGGATGCTCCGAAGCGGCCGCGTCGCGCACATCGGTGGCCCGGGAGGGGCCGGGCGGGTTGAGCTATGTTGTGCGCAACCGGGACGAGAAGGAGGCACACCGGTGCCATCAGGGCAGCAGGCACGCGCGCAGGCGGCTGCGATCACGCCGGGTGAGCCGTCCTCCCGGCAGGAGCGGTCGTCGTCCTCCGTGCCCGTGGACCGGGTCATGGCGCTCTTCGGCGGTCACCGGCTGTCGCCCGCCCAGCGGCGCATCGCGCAGTACATGATCGACCATCTGACCGAGGCGGCGTTCCTGTCGATCACGGACCTCGCGGAGCGGGTGGGGGTGAGCCAGCCGTCGGTGACGCGGTTCGCGACGTCGCTGGGGTACAGCGGCTTCCCCGCGCTGCGGGAGGCTCTCCAGCCGATCGCGCTCAGCGCGGTGGCGGGGACGCCGGAGACCCGGGAGGAGATCCGGCGCAACGAGCTGCAGGCGGCCATCGACGCCGAGATCGAGAACCTGGAGCAGCTGCGCCGGGTCCTGGCCGATCCGGAGCGAATCCTCGACGTGGGGCGCGAGTTGGCCACTTCTGTGCCCTTGACGGTGCTGGGCCTGCGTATCTCGGTGTCGCTCGCGGAGTACTTCGCGTACGCGGCCCGGCGCATCCATCCCGATGTGCGGCTGGTGACCCGCGGCGGCAGCGTCGCCTATGACGCGCTGCTGCAGTCGCGGGAGGCGGGCGGGACGTGGGTGCTGGCGTTCGCGATGCCGCGGCACGCCCACGAGACGCTGTCGGCGATGCGGGCGGCCCGGCGGGCGGGGCTGCGCATCGCGCTGATCACGGATCTGACGCTGGGGCCGCTGGTGGAGGAGGCGGACGTGTCGCTGACCGCCGGGACCGGGTCGCGGCTGGTGTTCGACTCGTACGCGGCGCCGGGGGTGCTGTCGGCGTCGGTGCTCCAGGCGATGGCGGACGCCAACCCGGAGCGGACCCAGCTCCGGCTGGAGGGGTACGAGCAGGCGGCCGAGCAGCACAACTTCTTCCTGGAGGACTGAGCCGCCCGGAACGGTGCGGGGACCGTTTGGCCAGGGCGTTTTCAGCCGTTTTCACGCGTCACCAAGCATGAAATTTTTCATGCGCTTGCTTACTCGACGGTAAATATATTTACTGCTCGGACACCCCCGGTGGAACGCCCCGGGGGACCAGACAGAACACCGTCGTGACGGCGCTCCCTCCTCGCGTCGCCCCCCGGTGTTTTGGCCGGGCGCTCCGCACTCCCCGCGGACACCCGTGGCGGCCCCGGTCAACCCCTGGGCCGGGGCCGCCGAAATCCCTCTTCCGGTCAGCCGGCCGGGACCGCGGTCGCCACGGCCGCGGAGGCCGTCGCGGAGACGGAGGCGGTGGCCGCTCCGGCGGTGGCCGCGAGCCGGGCGCGCGCCGCGGCGAGGGCCTGGTCCAGCTGCCGCGTACCGGTGGTCACGCAGAGCGTGTACGTGACATCGTCGAGCCGTCGTTTCAGGTCGGGCGCGAGGGCCAGCCCCTGGGAGGCGGTGCACAGGGATTCGTAACGGGCCACGAGCTCACGAAGCACTGCGGGATGCGCCAACAGCATGAACGTACCTGCCTTTCCCACGCCACGAAGCAAGGAGAGAGGGGACGCCGGAGCCTTCGACGGGCCGGCCTCCCCGGGACCGGGCGATGCGCCGGTCCCCGAACCGGGTCGCCCTCCCGCACAAGCATGTGCCCACGCTCTCCGGTCCTCACACGACATTGTGATGCAACCGTGACGGTTTCGCGCAGCGTGGGAAGAAGGGGCGGGTTGGGGGGAGAAAGGGGGACTGTGCACCCTCGTCGTGACACCGGCATGTGCGCCGCCATCCGCCCCTGAGGCGGAGTCACCCGACTGGACGGCGTGGGGCGGTGCGCGAGCCGCCGCCGCGCTCCACTGGCTGGACGGGGCGAAGTCCAGCGCCGCGCCAGGCAACCCCGGTGGCCCCGGGGCCATCCTCCCTGAGCGGCGGCCCGAACTCCCGGACGCCGCCCGCACACCAGTGCCCGGAGTGAGCAGCCATGGTCCACATGTCGGTCGTCGTCCCCTGCTTCGACGAGAGCGAGGTGATCGACGTCTTCCACACCGCCCTGATCGCGGCCCTCGACCCCACCGGGGTGTCCTTCGAGGTCTGCTACGTCGACGACGGCAGCGGCGACCGGACGATGGACCACCTGCGGGCGCTGGCCGCCACCGACGGGCGGGTGCGCTACACCTCTTTCAGCCGGAACTTCGGCAAGGAGTCCGCGCTGCTGGCGGGCATGCGGATGTCCCGGGGCGAGGTGGTGGTCCTGATGGACGCCGACCTCCAGCACCCCCCGGCGCTGCTCCCCCGCATGCTGGAGCTGCACCGGCACGGCTACGACCAGGTGATCGCCCAGCGGGACCGTACCGGCGAGGGAGCGGTGCGCTCCGCCGTCAGCCGTGCCTACTACCGGCTGGTGCGCCGCTTCATGGACGTCGAGATCGCCGACGGGGCGGGCGACTTCCGGCTGCTGTCCCGGCGCGCGGTCGACTCCCTGCTGTCGCTGCCGGAGAGCAACCGCTTCTCCAAGGGGCTGTTCTCCTGGATCGGCTTCGACACCGTCAGCTTCACCTACCAGAACGTGGAGCGGGCCGCCGGGCGGTCCAAGTGGGGCGGGCGGCGGCTGCTCAACTACGGCATCGACGGGCTGCTGTCGTTCAACAGCCGGCCGCTGCGGCTGGCGATCCACACCGGCCTGTGGCTGTTCCTCTCCGCGCTCCTCTACGCGCTGTGGATCATCGCCAACGCCCTCCTCGACGGGGTGGACACCCCTGGCTACGCGACGCTGATCACCGCCGTCGTGGCGCTCAGCGGCATCCAGCTCGCCACGCTCGGCGTCATCGGCGAGTACGTCGGCCGGATCTACCACGAGGCGAAGCGCCGGCCGCACTACGTGGTGCGCGAGACGGAGCGCTCGGCGGCCGTCCGCCACCACCACGACGCCGGCGGCACCCCGCTCGAACCCGCGGGGCGGGCACGGCACGAGCGGTGAGACTCCCGGCCCGCGTGCGGACGCCCGCCGTCCGCCAGTTCGTCACCTTCGCCGCCATCGGCCTGGCCAACACCGCCGTGTACTACGCGGTGTACGCCTCGCTGAACATCTGGATGCCCTACCTCGCGGCCCATGTCATCGGCTACGGCGTGAGCGTCACCGGCTCGTTCCTGCTCAACTCGTACGTCACGCTGCGCACCCGGCCGACCTGGCGGGCCTTCGCCCGCTATCCGCTGTCCGGCGCGGCCAATGTGGTGGGCAGCGGGATCCTGCTGCACCTCGCCGTCAGCAGGCTCGGGATGGACGAGAACCTCGCGGCCCTCGCCGCCGGCCTGCTGGTGACCCCGCTGTCGTTCCTCCTCGCCCGCTGGGCGATCGTCTCCGGGGCGGCCGCCACGCGCGCGTCGCGGCGGCCGCCCGGCGAGGACCGGGTCAGGGAAGGCGCGTCCCGCGAGTGACCTTGTCCAGGTGGTAGTAGTCGGCGACGCACTGCGCCGGCCAGATCCGGGTGCCGTTCGCGCTGAACGGCTCCAGCATCCCGCTCACCGACACCGGCGTGTACGGGAGGACCTTCGCTCCCCCGGCCGCCCCCTCCCGCAGCCACTGGTCCTGCCGGTCCCACTTCTGCGCCCGTACGCGCATGTCGTGGCCCAGCTCGTACAGCGGGCCCGCCAGGCCCAGGACGGTCACCGCGCACACCGCGGCGGCCAGCCCGGTCACCGCGCCCGTCCGCACCCCGCGCACCCGGAGCGCCCGCCCGAGGAGCGCCCCGGCGCCCACCAGGAGCAGCACCAGGAGCAGCAGGTAGTCGTTCCAGGTGCGCTCCGCCGTGACCACCCGGGGGCCGAAGACCGGGTAGGTGATGACCGTGCACAGATAGCCGGAGACGAGGAACGCGGCGGCGCCCAGACCGGTCAGCAGCAGCGGCCGGCACGGCAGCAGGACCCCCCGGCCCCGGCGGGCACCGTCCGGCGCGGCGAGCAGGCCGAGGATCACCCCGGCCGCGAGGGCGCCGGCGTACTGCCAGGTGGTGAGGACGGTCTCCAGGATGCGGACGTACGCCTTCAGGGAGGCGATCAGCGACTCGGGGGCCAGCAGGGAGGTGGTCTCGGCGCCGAACCGCTCGCGCCGGTTGCGCGAACCGGGTGAGGTGACCAGGACGAGGGTGCCGGCGGCGACGCCGGCCATGCCGGTGAGCGCCCAGATCCGGGCGTATCCGCGGACCCGCTCGGTGAAGAGCAGGTGGGCGCAGAGGACGACGCCGGACAGCACCACCAGGGCCACCACCGACGCCTCTTCGGACAGGGTGCCCATGAAGACGCCGGCGAGCGCGACCACGGCGAGGGCGGTGATCCGGCCGCGCCGGCCGCGGGCGCGCAGCAGCGGGAGGGCGGCGGCGCAGGCGAGGACGGGCGCGAGGGTGTGGGAGACGGACGCGGCGGGCCAGAAGAAGGTCTTGTACGTGTTCGGCGTGGCGAACAGGAAGACCGCCGTGACCATCGCCGCGACCAGCAGCGGCACCCCGCGCGGCACGGTGCGGCCGGTACGGCGCACCAGGAGCGCCGTCAGCGCCCAGAGGAGGCCGAGCACGAGGACGCCGCTGACGGCGCCGTACCACTGGTGCCCGGCGACGGGGAACTTCGCGTACAGCCCGACCAGGAGGCCGTTGCCGACGCGCCCGTTGTCGGTGAAGTAGAACTTGCCGACCAGGCCCGAGATGCCCTCGTCGCGCACGACGGGCAGGAAGCACCACTCGTCGGCGCTGGGGCGGACGTACCGGCCGAGGACGGAGGCGGCGGCGAGCAGGCCGAGGGGCAGCAGGGCGAGTCCGGTCCACACGGTGGCCCGGCGCGTCGTCCCGCGCGGGCCGCCGCCCTGCTCCGGGCCGGGCCCGGGGGCCTCGCCCGGGTCCGGTGGGACGGTGACACGCGATGCGCCGACGGCCATGTCTTCTTCACTGCCTCTCGGAAAGACCACTGGTACGCCACCGAAGAGGTGATTCGGGCCGGTGCCGTTGTCCGCGCGCGTGCCCGGATTCGCCGCACCGCGGACCGGTTTCCCACTCGACCGCCCCGGCGGGGGCTCCGCAACCGGCCGTCGCCCACCCGGCTCAACGGCGCGTCGCGGTCACCAGCCGGCAGCGGGGCGCCCCGCCGGAGTCGCGGCCGAACTCCTCCAGCGGGTCGAGGCGCACGGTGAACCCGGCCCGGGACAGCTCCGCGTGGACGTCGGCGAGGCGGAAGGTGCGGTAGTACATCACGAACGGGGGCCGCCACAGGGCGTTGCGGACCCGCATGGCGGTGTCGAACGCCCACAGCTGCCAGTAGGGCGCGGAGCCGACCCGGGGCGGGGCGGGCAGCGGGAAGACGAACCGGCCGCCGGGCACCAGCGCCCGGTGCACCCCGGCGAACAGGGCGGGCCGTTCGGCGGGCAGGAAGTGGCCGAAGGCGCCGAAGCTGACGGCGAGGTCGAAGGAGGCGCGGAAGGGCAGGGCGCGGGCGTCGGCGCGCACCCAGTGCGTCTCGGGCCTTCCGGGGGCCGGCGGGTGCGCGGTGCGGGCGCGGGCGAGCATGCCGGCGCTGAAGTCGACGCCGGTGACCCGCTCCCGGCACAGCGCGCGCAGCAGGCCGGTCCCGGCGCCGGTGCCGCAGCACACGTCGAGCCCGGCGCGGAACGGCCCGTACGGGCGCAGCGCGCCGGCGACGGCGTCGAGCACCCGGTCGGGCGTGCGGTAGGGGGTGTGGTCGAACTTCGGGGCCAGCAGGTCGTAGCCGCCCCGGGTGGAGGAGAGGGCCTGGGCGGCCAGTTCGCGGAGCGTCGGGCCGTGCGGGGAGAACAAGGGGGTTACTCCTGGTGGGGCCGGTGTCAGAGGATTCCGGCGTTGAACACGTCGAACGGGAGGGCGGTGCCGGTGTCGCCGCCCCCGGCGCCGGGGAGCGGCAGTTCGGCCCAGATGACCTTGCCTTGCGCGGTGTAGCGGGTGCCCCAGCGTTCGGCGAGCTGGGCGACGAGGAACAGGCCCCGGCCGCCCTCGTCGGTGGTGGCGGCGTACCGCAGGTGCGGTGAGGTGCTGTTGGTGTCGGCGACCTCGCAGGTGAGGCCCCGGTCGTAGAGCAGGCGGACCCTGACGGGGGCCGATCCGTAGCGGATGGCGTTGGTGATCAGCTCGCTGAGGATCAGCTCGGCGGCGAAGGACAGCTCGTCCAGGCCCCACTCGGCGAGTTTGCGCACGGCGGCGGAGCGGATGCCGCCGACGGCCTCGGGGTGGAAGGGCACGTCCCAGTCGGCGACGCGGTCGGCGCCCAGGGCGCGGGTGCGGGCGACCAGGAGCGCCACGTCGTCCTTGGGGTGGGCGGGCAGGAGTTCGTCGAGCACGAGCCGGCAGCGGTCGTCGGGGGTGGCGGCGGGGCGGCCCAGGGCGGTGCGCAGCAGTTCGATGCCGACGTCGATGTCGCGGGTGCGGTCCTCGATCAGCCCGTCGGTGTAGAAGACGATGTGGCTGCCCTCGGCGAGTTCCAGCTCCCGGGTCTCGAAGGGTATGCCGCCGAGGCCGAGGGGCGGGCCGGCCGGGAGGTCGGGGAACTCGACGTCGCCGCCGGGGTGGATCAGCGCGGGCAGCGGGTGTCCGGCGCGGGCCATGGAGCAGCGCCGGGACACCGGGTCGTAGACGGCGTACAGGCAGGTGGCGCCGGTCATTCCGGCGCCGCCGCCCGCGTCGTCCTCGTCCTCGTCCTGGTCGATGCGGCCGACGAGGTCGTCGAGGCGGCCGAGGAGTTCGTCGGGGGGCAGGTCGAGGGTGGAGAAGTTGTGCACGGCGGTGCGCAGCCGGCCCATGGTGGCGGCGGCGTGCAGGCCGTGGCCGACGACGTCGCCGACGACGAGGGCGACGCGGCTGCCGGGCAGGGGGATGACGTCGAACCAGTCGCCGCCGACGCCGGACTGGGCGGGCAGGTAGCGGTGGGCGACCTCCAGGGCGCTCTGCTCGGGCAGGGCCCGGGGCAGCAGGCTGCGCTGGAGGGTGACGGCCATGGCGTGCTCGCGGGTGTAGCGGCGGGCGTTGTCGATGCAGACGGCGGCGCGGGCGACGAGTTCCTCGGCCAGTTCGAGGTCCTCCTCCTCGAAGGGCTCCGGCTTCTCGGAGCGCCAGAAGTTGGCGACGCCGAGGACGACGCCGCGCGCCTTGAGGGGGACGGCGATCAGGGAGTGGATGCCGTACGCGACGATCCGGCCGGCCCGCTCGGGGTCCTGGGCCTGCCAGCCGAGGGCCTCGGACAGGTGCGGGACCAGTTCGGCCCGGCCGCTGCCGAAGCCGCGCGCCTGGGGGGTGGAGGGGACGAAGCCGATCATCTTGCCGCGCGGGTAGAGGGGGTGGTCGTCGCGGATGCCGGCGACGGCGGTGCGGCGCATGTCGGCGGCGGTGCCGGTGGGTTCCTCGCCGCGCAGGACGGGGTCGGCGAGGTCGACGGTGACGTAGTCGGCGAAGCGCTGGACGGTGACCTCGGCGAGTTCCTCGGCGGTACGGACGACGTCGAGGCTGGTGCCGATGCCGACGCCGGCGTCGTACAGCAGGTTGAGCCGCCGCCGGGCGCCCTCGGCGCGGCCGGTGAGGGAGCGCAGCTCGGTGGTGTCGCGGATGGTGGCGACGGTGCCGGCGGGGCCGCCGTGGCGGTCGGTGTGGCGCTGGTTGACGGCGAGCAGCCGGTCGGCCGCGGGGACGACCTCGTCGGTGGCGACGCGGCCGGAGCAGAGCAGCTCGGCCATGCCGGGGTCCAGGCCGGGCAGTTCCCGGATGCTGCGGCCCTCGGCGTCGGGCGGCAGCTGGAGGAGGCGTTCGGCCTCGTCGTTGGCGAGAAGGAGCCTGCCGTCGCCGCCGACGATGACGACGCCCTCGCGCACGGCGTGCAGGACGGCGTCGTGGTGTTCGTACACCCGGGTCATCTCCGTGGGGCCGAGGCCGTGCGTCTGGCGGCGCAGCCGGCGGGCGACCAGGGCGGTGCCGGCGGTGGCGACCGCGAGGCCGGCGGCGCTGGTGGCGAGGATGACCGGCAGCTGGCGGTTGACGACGCCGGTGACGTTGCGGACCTCCAGCCCGGCCGAGACCAGGCCGATGACGCGTCCGTCCGAGCCTTCGACGGGGACGATGGCCTGGACCTCCTCGCCGAGGGGGCCGTCGACGCTCTCGACGGTGACCTCGCCGTCGAGGGAGGGCTCGATGGTGCCGACGAACCGGCCGCCGATCCGGTCGGGCTGGGGGTGGGTGTAGCGGATGCCGTTGGTGTCCATCACGACGAGGAAGTCGACGCCGGCCTGCTTGCGGGCCTCCTCGGTGAGCGGCTGGAGGACCCGGGTGGGGTTCGGGTCGTTCTCCAGGACGTCCTCCAGGCCCGGGGAGTGGGCGAAGGTCTCGGCGACCGCGACGGACCGGTTGCGGGCCTCGCGGTCGCTGTCGCCGCGGGACTGGAGGAGGAGCGCGAGGACGGCGCCGAGCACCAGGAGCACGACGAGGGCCACTTGCAGGACGAAGACCTGTCCCGCGACACTCCGTGGGAGCCTCTCGGCCAGGGACCGAACCGAGGCGCCGCGGAACCGGTCGAAGAAGTGGACCACGTTCCCCTTTCTAACACCGGTCGGGCCCGGGCGACCATGAGTGACCGCCGGTCAATGGGTGGTCACTCGGCGCGAGCGCGGGCCGGGGCCCGCTCACCGTACGCCCCGGGGGCGGAACTGGACGCTGATGCGGGGGCCGGCGGCCCAGGTGGTCTTGGGGACGGCGTGCTCCCAGGTGCGCTGGCAGGAGCCGCCCATGACGAGCAGGTCGCCGTGGCCGAGCGGGACGCGGTGCGAGGGCCCGCCGGCGCGGGGGCGCAGCGCCAGGTCGCGGGGTGCGCCGACGGAGAGGATGGCGACCATGGTGTCCTCCCGGGCGCCGCGTCCGGTGCGGTCGCCGTGCCAGGCGACGGAGTCGCGGCCGTCGCGGTAGTAGCAGAGGCCGGCGGTGGCGAACGGTTCGCCCAGCTCGGCGGCGTAGTGGGCGGACAGGGCGGCGCGGGCCTCGTCGAGCACCGGGTGCGGCAGGCGGTCGCTCTCGCCGTAGTGGGCGAGCAGGCGCGGGACGGCGACCTCGCTGTCGTACATCCGGCGCCGTTCGGCGCGCCAGGGGACGTGTGCGGCGAGCTCCTCGAACAGGGCGTCGGCGCCGTGCAGCCAGCCCGGGAGGAGGTCGGTCCAGGCGCCGTCGCCGAGGGCGGTCCGCCGCAGCCCGGTGAGCGGCCCGAGCCGTATCTCGTCGGTCTGGTCGAAGAGGGAGCCCTGGAGGTGTGCCGGCATGCTCCCAGCGTACGGGGCAATCGAAAGTTTGAGCTATTCGATCAGGCGGGGGCGGCGCCGCCGGGCCCCGGCAGGCCGTGGTCGGCGAGGCGCCCCACCGCGAGGCCGCGCCGGCGGCACTCGGCGACGAGCCCCGGCAGGGCGTCCAGGGCGGCGTGCCAGGCGCCGGGCGCGCTCACCACGTCCGAGTCGTGCAGCAGCACCGTCGCGCCGCCCCGCAGCGTCCGGGCCACCTCGTCGTGGACGCTCCGCGCGGTCGCCGCGGCGGTCCAGTCGCGCCCCCACGCCGACCACAGCACCGTGCGCAGCCCGGCCGCCCGGGCGGCCGTCCAGCGGCCGCCGGTGAGGATGCCGTACGGGGGGCGGTACCACAGCGGCCGGGCGCCCGCCGCCTCGGCGACCAGGCCGGCCGTACGCGCCAGGTCGCGGGCGTCCCGCAGGGGGCGGGGGCGCCAGGGCCGGTCGTGGTGCCAGCCGTGCACCGCCAGTTCGTGCCCCTCCCCCGCGATCAGCCGGCCCAGCCCCGGGTGGCGTTCCAGCCGGCTGCCCAGGACGAAGAACGTCGCCCGTACGGACAGGGCGTCCAGCGCCGTCAGGAACCGGGGCGTGCTGACCGGGTCGGGCCCGTCGTCGAAGGTGAGGGCCACATGGCCCGGGTCGCCGCGCCCGTCGAGGCCGGGCCAGAGCGCGGCGCGCGCACCGGGCAGCCAGGTCGCGGCCGGCAGGACGTGCCAGGCCGCCACCGCGCCCAGCACGGCGGCCGGGGCGGTGCGCACCGCCGCTTCGGTCGGGGTCACCGGTGTGCCTCCCGGTCCTCGTGGTCGTCCGTCACCAGCGTGCCTCCTGGTCCTCGCCGTCGTCCGTCACCAGCGGGGACCTGGCCAGGCCCACGCAGCCGGCCACCAGCAGCGCCAGCGCCAGCGCCTCGGGGATCACCCGCCAGCCCAGGTGCACCCGCTCCGCGAACAGCGCCACGCCCAGCACCACGCTCAGCAGGGCGTCCCCCAGGGTGAGCGCGGGCTGCGAGGCCACCAGGCTCCCGGCGCGCAGGGTCACCTGGAGCAGGACGAAGCTCCCGAGGCCCACGGCGACGGCCGCGTACGGCTGCCAGGTCGTCAGCACCGCGCCCACTCCGTCCGGGAGCAGTCCCAGGGCGTCCTTCAGCAGCGCCGCCGTGCAGGAGAAGCCGGTGGCGGTCGCCATGCCGAGGACGGCGGCGCGCGGGGACGGGGAGAGCCGCAGGGACAGCACCCCGAGGACGATCACGAACAGCCCGGTGCCCAGCGCCGTCCAGCCCCAGTCGGCCAGCGGCACCGTGGAACGCCCGCCCGACGGGTCGGCCAGCGCCAGGAACACGCCCAGGCCCACCGCCATCGCCGCGAACGCCCAGCGGGTGCGGACGTCGGGGCGGCGACGGAACACCACCCCGCCGACGACCAGCGTGAACATCAGCTCCGTGCTCATCACCGGCTGCACCACGGACAGCGGGCCGGTGGCAAGCGCGAGGGCCTGGAGGATGCCCGACACGGCCAGCAGCACCGCGCCCCACACCCACACCCGGCGGTGCACCAGCCCCGCCATCCACGAGCCGTGCCGCTCGGACGGGCCGGGGCCGACGGCCGCCGCGCCCTGCCGCTGGAGCACGGACGCCCCCGCGTTGCCCAGCGCGGCCAGCAGCGCCAGGCAGATCGACAACGCCAGCACCGGCTCAGCCGAACCGTTTGGCCATGGCCCGGAAGAAGCCCGGCACGGCGCCGTGCAGCCGGGCCGGGAAGGCGAGCCAGCCCGGTACGAAGACGTCGTCCGCGCCCCGCACCGCCGACCGCCACACCGCCTCGGCCACCCGTCCGGCCGGGACCGGGCGCGGATGCTCGCGGTGGTACGGGACGCCCCGGCGGCTGAAGAACGGCGTCTCCACCGCCCCGGGCAGCACCACGGTCACGCCCACCCGGGTACCCGCCAGTTCGTAGCGGAGGCTGTCGGCGAAGGCCAGCAGCCCGCCCTTGGTGGCGGCGTACAGCGCCTCGTTGCCCACCCCGACCCGGCCGGCCATGGAACCGATGATCACCACCCGGCCCACCCCTCGCTCCACCATCCCCGGCAGCACCAGCCGCACCAGGTGGACCACGGAGGTGAGGTTCAGCGCGATCAGCCGGTCCACGGCGTCGCCCGGCATCCGGGTGAAGGGGCCCGCCCAGCCGATGCCCGCCGCCGCGACCAGGGCGTCCACCCGGCCCTCCCGCTCCAGCGCCTCGGCGGCGAATCGTTCCACCTCCGCCCGCCCGGCCAGGTCGGCCCGCAGCGCCTCGCCGCCGGTCCGCCGCGCCACCTCCGCGAGCCGCTCCTCGTCCCGGCCGCCCAGCAGCAGCCGCCAGCGGCCGTCGGCGGCGAACCGGTCCGCGACCGCCTCACCGATCCCGGAGGACGCGCCCGTGACCAGGGCGACCGGGCGGGCGACCGGACGGGCGCCGGGCGGCGGTGTCCTCCCCGGCCCGGCCTCGTGACGGGTCCTCGTCCCGCGCGGGGGCGTGGCCTCGTGACGCGGCGTAGGGGGCATGGCGATCCTCCGTGCTCTCGTCGACCGTGCCCCTCCAGCCTCCTGGTTTCGGGCCGGTTCGCCTCCCGGCGGCGGCCAGCGCGCCCGGTGATCCACCCGAACAGTCCGATTGGGCCGCCCTCCGGGCCGCGCCGCCGGGCCGGTCGGCCCACGATGGGACGGGACGGAACGGAAGGACGCCACATGGGTCGGCGATGCCTGGTCCTCAGCGCGAGCATGGGCGCGGGTCACGACGCGGTGGCGGGCGAGCTGGCCCGCCGGCTGCGCGCCCAGGGCCACGACGTGCTGGTCCGGGACGTGCTGACGCTCCTGCCGCCCGGCACGGGGCGGGCGGTGCGGGGCTTCTACCGGTTCGTGGTGCGGCGGGTGCCCCGGGTGTACGAGGCGATTCACGCGGTGTTCCTGGCGCCCCGGCCGGAGCGGCGCCGGGGGCTGGACGTGGCGCCGATGGCGGCGCTGGCCGAGCGGCGGACCGGGGCGCTCGTGGCGGCGTGGCGGCCCGAGGTCGTCGTGTCGACCTTCCACCTGGCGGGGCAGATCACCGGGCGGATGCGCCGCCGGGGGACGCTCGCGGTGCCGTGCGCCGTGTTCGTCACCGACTTCGCGGTGCACCGCGCCTGGCTGGACTCCGGCAACGACCTGTACCTGTGCGTCAGTGACACCGCCGCCCGGGCGGCCCGCGAGGGCACCGGCCGGGCGGCGGTCGCCACGGGCCCGGTGGTGCCGCCGGAGTTCACCGGGGCCGCCGGGGCCGAGGGGGCCGGGGATGCCGGGGCCGGGCCGCCGGAGGTGCTGCTGTCCGGCGGTGCGTGGGGCGTGGGGCCCGGGCTGCTGGAGACCGCCCGGGAGCTGGCGCGCCGGGGCTACCGGCCGGTCCTGCTGTGCGGGCGGGACGAGCGGCTGCGGCGGCGCGCCGCGCGGCTGCCGGGCGTCCGGGCGCTCGGCTGGACCGACGACGTGCCGGGCCTGATGGCGTCGGCGCGGGCGCTGGTCGACAACGCGGCGGGGCAGACGGCCGTACAGGCCCTGGCCGCCGGGCTCCCCGTGGTCGGCCACCGCCCCATCGCCGGGCACGGCGCCGTGGGCGTACGGGAGATGGCGGCCGAGGGCCTCACGGTGTACGCCGCCGACCTGGCCGCCCTGCTGGTGACGCTGGACCGGCTGGTCCCGCCGGGCCCGGCGCGCGACCGGCGGGTGGCGGCGGGCGCGGCGGTGTTCCGGGCCGACGCGGCGCGCCTGGTGGCGGACCTGGCACGGTGACGCGCCGCGCCGCCGGGCGGGGCGGGGCCGCCGCGTGGCGCCGGGCGGGACTGGGCCGCCGGGCGGGACCGGGCCGGCGGGGTCCCCGCGGGGCGCCGGGGCGCTACGGGGCGGCCGGCCGGAGCTTCCGGGCGGCGGCGAGCCACTGCTCGTGGGCGCGGCTCACCCGCTCCCACAGGGCGGCCCGGTCGGCGGCGTCCACGTCCGCGAGGTCGCGGCCGAACACGTCGGTGAGGACGCCGAACCACTCCTCCGGGGTGTCCAGGGTCCGCTGGGTGTGCCCGGCCGCGTCGATCCGGCCGAGGACGCGGCCCCGGAGCAGGTCGATGCCCTTGGCGTCGCGCCGCAGGGCGGCGAAGGTGGTGAGGAACGGCGAGTCGGGCGCGGTCGACAGCCGCAGGTGCTCGGCGGCGAAGTCCGCCATGGTGGCGGGCCGCGCGGCGAACTCCATGACGGGGAAGGGGCTTCCGGCCGCGTTGTGGAAGGTCCAGCCGCCCGGTTCGGTGACCGAGGGTTCCATCCGGTAGGTGAACGGCCCCTGCCGGTACGTCCCGGCGCGCAGCGGGAGCGGTTCGTACGGGCCGTCGCCGAGGCCGGCGTCGGCCAGCCAGGCGGTGCCGCCGACGCGTACCGTCAGCGCCAGGTGGTTGCCGCTCGCGCCCCGGCCCTCGGGCGTCTCGTGGACGCCGGCGACATGGCGGGTGACGTCGTAGCCGAGGGCTTCGAGCAGCGCGGCGAAGCCGCCGTTGAGGTGGAAGCAGTAGCCGCCCTGCCCGGCCGCGAACCGCCGCGCGGACAGCTCCGGTTCGATGCCGGGCGGCCTGCCGAGCTGGATGCCGATGTTCTCGTACGGCACGCGTTCCAGGTGCGCCCGCATGAGGACGCTCAGCGCCTCGGCGGACGGCGCTCCGGGGTGGGGCACGCCGAGCCGGGCCAGGTAGTCGTCGAAGACCTTTGCGATCATGACGCTTCACCCTAGCGAGGGGCTTCAGCGAAGTCCCAGGCAGGGCAGCCAGTCCCGCGCGGCGCCGCACGCGGTGAGCAGGGCGCTCAGCGCGCCCTCGGGGCCGCCGAGGAGGCCGGGCGGCCAGCCGGCGGCGAGGGCGGCGGGCAGCCGGTCGTGGAGGTGCGCGGTGAGGCGGCCGGTGAGGTCCCGGGCGGCGGGCAGGCCGGTGTGCCGGGCGAAGGCGTCGGCGACGGCGAGGACCCCGCCGGCGCCGTGGCAGAGCCCGAGGAGGTCGCCGGGGGTGTCGCCGAAGAGGTGGAAGTCCTCGTCGTACCGGGTGGCGAGCGAGTCGAAGGCGGCCAGGGCCCAGCCGGCGGTGTACGGGTCGCCGAGCGCGTCGGCCGCGTCCCAGAGCGCCCAGGACACGCCGGGGGTGCCGTAGCACCACGCCTGGCGGGGGTCGGCGCCCGGTGGGGGGAGGTCGCCGTCCGGGCCGGCGCCCGGCCAGGTGCGGATCCCGCGCGCGTCGACGTGGGAGCGGGCGGCCAGCCAGCCGGTGGCGCGGCGCAGCGCGAGGGCGGTGGCCGGGTCGGCGGTGCGGCGCAGCGCGGCGGTGAGCGCGGTGACGACACCGGCCGCGCCGTGGCCCATGCCGGTGTTGACGCGGCCGTGTGTCCAGGACAGCAGGGGGTGGCCGGCGTACTGGCCGGTGCGCAGGCGGGGCAGGTCGTCGTGGTCGCACAGCGCCGTCAGGTGCCCGGCGAGGGTGGTCAGCGCTCCCTCGCCGGGTACGTCGCCGGCGCACAGCGCCAGCAGGGTGCCGGAGGGGCCGCTGATCAGGTCGTAGTCGGGGAAGGCGACGTCCTCGCGGCGGAGCCCGGACGCCGCGCCGGCGAGGTGGTCGCTCAGTTTGCCGGCGGCGCGGTGCAGCGCGGGGTGCAGCCGGGCGCCGAGCCGCAGGCCGGCGAGGGTGCCGGCCAGGCCCCCGTGCAGCGCGGGCCCGCCGGGGCCGCGTCCGGCGCCGGCCGCCCAGCCGGCGACCGCGCGGGCCGCGACGGCGGCGGCCTCGGGGTCGCCGGCGCCGGCGACCAGGCGGGCGAGCACCGGGATGCCGGGGTCGCCGGGGTTCTCGGTGGTGGGGGGCGCCGCCGTCCAGGTGTCCAGGTGGGCCACGGCGAGGCCGAGGGCCGGGGCGGTGCGGAGGTCCATCGGGCTCCTCGTCGGGGGGACCGGGCCGGCGGCGCGGGGGTGTGGGGGGTGGGTGTGGACGGAGCCGCCCGGACGTGCCGGGCGGCTCCTGGGTGAGCCGGGCGGGCCGGCTCAGGCGCAGACGATGAGGGTGCAGATGACCACGGTGCACAGGCCGCTGCACGCCGCCGTGACCGCCTGGGCCTCGGGCAGCTCGGTGTCGGTGATCCGGGCGTCGAGGTCCTCGATGAGGGCGTCGAGGTCGGCGAGTTCGATGGTTCCGGGCATGGTGGGTTCCCTTCTCTCACTGGTGTGCGGTGGCCGCCCCGGCAGTCCGCCCGCGCGCGGCGGACCGGGTTCCGGGGACGTCTGGGGTGGTGCCGCCCGTGAGGGCGCGGGCGGCACGGGCGGCGAGCCGCTCGGCGGCGCCGGGGTCGTACGGGATGCGCAGCAGCAGCTGGGCGGCGACGGCCGCGCCGCCGTGCAGCGGGTCGCGCAGGGGCAGGTCGCCGGGGGCGGGGAGCATTTCCTCGGCGAGCAGCTCCGCTCCGGGCTCCCGGGCGCACAGCCGGTCGATGACCGGGAGGGCGGTCAGCGCGTCGAGGTCGGCCGGGACGGGTTTGGCGCCGGCGGCGGTGCGGAGGAAGACGTGCCGGGGCAGGCCGGTGGCGGCGCGCAGGGCGGTGAGGGCGCGGGCCCTGGTGAGGGTGTCGTCGCCGGGCCGCCACAGCCGGGCGCGGTCGACGCGCCAGGTGGCCGGGGCGAGGACCAGCTCGCCGGCGGCGGTCACCCGGGGCAGCCGGCTGCCCGGCAGGGCGGCGTCGAGGCCGTCGAGGCGGAGCAGCGTGGAGGTGGCGGGGTGCCCGGCGCGCAGCAGGAGGCGCAGCAGCGTGTCGTAGGGCGGCAGCGGGCTGCGGGTGGCGTGGTGGACGGGGACGACGCGCCGGCCGTCCGCCTCGGCGACGATCCTTCCGCCGGCGCGGCGCAGGGTGATGCGGTCCAGCGGGAGGTAGCGGGGCGGGGTGGCGGTGGGGCCGTAGTAGGGCGTCGGGTCGGGGTCGCCGGTCCACCAGCCGGTGGTGACGGGGCGGCGGACGGCGTTGGCGGCGCGTTCGGCGAGCGGGGGGACGAGGAGTTCCACGAACCGTACGCCGCTGTGGTGTTCGACGGCCGCGAGGAAGGCGCGGTGGGCGTCGGCGGCGGGGTGGGCGCCGTACAGGGTGCCGAGGCCGTCGGCGAACCGGGCGTCGAGCACTCCGGCGGCGGAGCCCGTCTCCAGGACGGCGGCGGGGCCGGGGCCGGTGAGCGGGCGCAGGAGGCAGTCGAGGGGCCAGTCGGGCAGGGCCTCGTCGGCGGGCGGGGCGCCGAGGGCGTCGAGCAGCGCGTCGTCCACGTCGGCCGGGCCGGGGCCGGGGTGGGCGGCGAGGTGGGCCAGCAGCCGGGCGTAGCCGGTGGTGGGGGCGGCGGGCGGGGGCCAGCCCCGGTGGGCGGGGGGTGCGGGGGGCGCGGGACGGTTCTCGCCGGGGGTGAGCGGGAGGAGCACGGCGAGGATCTCGCTGACGGGGCGCGGCTGTTCGGTGATCGCGGCGAGTTCGGGGGGTTCCGTGCCGGGGGCGCTCGTGGTGTCCGCGTCGCGCAGGGCGGCGATCCGGGCGGCGACGCGGAGCCCCTTCCGTACCCGGTCGGTGGCGGCGGCGGGCACGGGGGCGGTCACCGTGCGGTAGGAGTCGAGGTACCAGTCCCCCGGCGCGCCGTCCGTGGGGGCGAGGGGCCGTGGCAGGGTGCCGTGCGCGGTGAGGTCGCCGGGCGGGAGCCAGGCGCTGTGGCGGAGGCGGGGCGGGGCGCACACCTGGAGCAGGCCGGTGGTGTGCAGGTGCTGGAGGAAGCCGCGCAGCACGGTGGCGTCCGGGGTGCCGGGGCCGGTCACCAGGGCGAGCAGGGCCTTCTCCAGGTCGCCCAGGGGGCGCGGCCCTTCGGCGAGGAGGGCCAGGACGGTGCCGAGGAGCGGGGTGCGCCGCAGGGCGACATGGCGCAGCCGGCCGGGTTCGCGGGGGTCCACGACGTAGGCGCGCAGGGCGGCCGGTCCGTCGGTGAAGTGCAGGGGCGCGGGCGCCAGGAGGGTGCCGGGGTCGGCGGTCCGCAGGTCGGGCGGGCCCGGGGGGCGGGCGCGGACGAGGTGGACGTTCTCCGTCCACACCCCGGCCAGCGCCCCGAGCGCGGTGCCGTCCGCGAGCAGCTCCGTGCCGGCCGGAGTGCCGGTGGGGCCGGGCCCGGTCTGGGCGAGCTGGCCGGCCCAGCCGCGGGGGGTGGTCTTGGCGGCGGCCCGGCCGAGGACACGCCAGATGTAGCCGGTCCGTTTGCGCAGGGCCTTGCCGTCGTACGGTTCGCCGTCGGCCAGGCGCCGGTCGATGTCGTCGCGCAGTCCGGGGGACGCGCTGTCGAGGAGGTCGCGGAGGACGGGGTGGGTGTGGGCCAGGTCGCGGGCGAGGGCGGCGGCCCGCCGCTGCCCGTCGGCCACCGCCCGCTCCAGGGCGGCCCGTTCGGCGCCGGCCCGTGCGGCGTCGCCGGCCAGGGCGCGGGCCGCTGCGGCGGTCTCGGGCGGGACGGCGTCCGGCAGCCGGTCCAGGAGGTCGAGGCCGTCGGCGGCGGGCGGGTGCCCGGCGTGCAGCCGGCGGCGCAGGGCCAGGACGGCCCGGCGGTCGGTGCCGGTCAGGGCGGGGTGGGGCACGGCGTCGGTGCCGAGCCGTTCGGCGAGGGCACGCGCGCGTGCGGTGTGCTCCTCCTCCTCGCGCGCGTGCCGGGCGATCCGCTCGAACAGGGCGGGGTCGGCCGCCGACGTCCAGGCGGCGCACGGCATGCCGGCGACGCGAAGCAGCACGGTCGGGTGCTCGCCCATGTCAGCGCCCCTCTCCGGCGGGGGCGGCGGCCCGGTGGCCGTCGTGGGACGCGTACGCCGGGGCGGGGCATGCCCGGGGCTCCTGCTCCCGGGGCTCGTGGCCCTCGGGCTCGTACCTCTCGGACGCGTACGCCCGGGACTCGGCGTCCCGGGTCAGCAGTGCCTCGGTGAGCAGGCTCTGCCGGGCGAGGGAGAAGTGGCCCCGGTTCCAGTGGAAGATGACGTGGTGGGCGGCGGCCCTGCGGGGTCCGGTGGTGGCCCCCGGGGCCTCGAAGTAGTCGGTGCGCCAGCGGGCGGCGGCCCGCCGTACCGCGTCGCCGTGGGCGCGCAGCGCCTCGCGCCGCTCGCCGGGGAGGGCGGCGAGCTGGTCGTCGGCGGTGAGGTTCCAGTAGGCGCGGATGCCGGCGGCGGCCCGGCGCAGGGACGCGTCGTCCAGGCCGCCCGCGAGGCGGCGCCCGGTCTCCTCCCGTACCACCTGCCAGACGCCGCGGTCCTCCCAGCCGACCACGCCGAGGCCGTCCAGGGCGGCGCGCAGCAGGGTGAGGGAGACGCGCCAGTCGGCGGGCGCCGGTGCGGTCGCGGTGGCGGGCGCGGCGTGGTGGTCCAGCCAGGCCAGGGAGTCGGCGGTGAACAGGGCGTGGGCCAGGGGCATGGCGCGGGCGCCGCCGAAGAGGTAGATCTCGGGTTCGTAGACGCCCTCGGTGGGGGTGGTCCAGGCGCCTTCGCGGTGGTCGAAGCGGCGCAGGAGCTCGGTCCGCAGCGCGGCGGCGCCGGCGCGGCCGGGGGCGTGGAAGCGCACGCGCAGCCCGGGCGGTTTGTGCATGAAGAAGAAGTCGTCGGCCCAGCCGCAGCCGAGGAGTTCACGGGCGGTGTCGGCGAGGCGCCGGTAGAGCGCGGGCCGGGCTCCGGGGCGCGGCGCCAGGCCGAGCTGGACCCAGCCGGTCTCCGGGAGGTCGTCGCGCAGGGCCCGGAGTCCGGCGGCGAGGAAGGTGCGGCGGGCCTCGGCGTAGGCGGCGCCCTCGCCGGCGCAGGGGAGCGTACCGAGGGGCCCGGGTGCGGTACGCGCGTCCCGCAGGCAGTCGGCCAGCAACCGCTCGACGTCCACCATGCGACCTCCTCCAGGGATGTGTCCTGCCTCCCTGTGGATGTCCGCGCGGCGGTCCGCCGAAAGCGCGACAAAAGCTAGTCATACTATCAACTGGGGTGCGCTGGCGCGGTGTTGGAGCGGCGGCGGTCACCGGCGCGTGTGCCGGTGGTTCCCGGCGCACCCCGGTACGTGGCCCGGCACGTGGGGTCAGGGGGTGGTGGGGTCGCCCGTGATGAGCGCGAAACGCGCGCCTGCGGGGTCCTCCAGCACCGCCGTGCGCCCGACCCCGGGGATGTCGGTGGGAACGACCACGGGGGTGGCGCCGTGGGAGGTGGCGGCGGCGAAGGTGGCGTCGCAGTCCGCCGCGCCGAAGTACGGGAGCCAGGCCGCGGCGGGCCGGTCCGGGAGGTTCTCGCCCCGGAGCGCGGCCAGTTCGACGATGCCGCCCTGCCCGGCGTCGCCCCCCGCGCCGCCGCCGGGGGCGGAGACGACGGTGTAGGGCCCGGTGCCGCCCATGTCCATGTCCTCGTACTGCCAGGCGAGGACCGCGCGGTAGAAGTCCCGGGCCGCCGCGGCGTCGGTGGTGCGGAGTTCGGTCCAGCACAGGGCGGCGGGTTCCATCACGGCGTCCACGCCGACCCGGTCGCCGGGCTGCCACACGGCGAACTCGGCGCCCTGGGGGTCGGTGAACGCGGCCATGCGCCCGGCGGTGAAGACGTCCATGGGCGGTACGCGCACCGCACCGCCCGCCCGTTCCACGGCCCCGGCGGTGGCCTCGGCGTCCCGGGTGTGGAAGTAGGGCGTCCAGGCGGGGTTGGCGCCCTCGCCGGTGAGCGGGCCCAGCGCGGCGACCGTGGCCCCGTCGCGCAGGAAGAACCCGTAGCCGCCGGAGCCGGGGCCGGCCGGCTGGTGGGTCCAGCCGAAGACCGCGGTGTAGAACTCCGCGGCGGCGTCCGTGTCGGAGGCCCCGAGGTCGATCCAGTTGGGCGTGCCGGGGACGAAGTCGGTCGTCAGCATGGGGGGTTCCTCCGGGAGCAGCCGGCGAGCAGCGCGTAGGCGGTGGGCACGAGGGCGTCGGTGCGGCTGTAGCGGCGGGTGGACAGGGCGACCAGCGCGGTGCCGCGGTCGGGCCGGAAACCCAGGAAGGCCACCTGGCCGCTGGTCGCCCCGATGTGGAAGTACATGGTGCCGTCCTCGACGGGGTGGCAGAACCAGGCGAGGGTGTGGGTGTGTTCGTGCCCCCGGCCGCGCCGCAGCAGTGGCCGCCGCATCTCCAGGAGCGCGGTGGCCAGCGGGCCGCCCTCCGGGCGCAGGAGCGCCTCCAGGTAGGTCAGCAGGTCGTACGGGGTGGAGTGGACGGCGCCCGCGGCCTGGAACCCGCCGATCCGGAGCGGCGGCACGGGGGTCACCCCGTCGGCGCGGTGGCCGGTCGCGTCGGTGCCCGGGCCGGTGGGGCTCAGCACGGTGTCGTCCAGCCCGAGGGGGCGCAGGACCCGGGCGGTGAGGAGCCGCTCCCAGGGGGTGGCGGTGGCCGCGACGAGGGCGTGGCCGAGGACGGCGACGCCGAAGTTGGAGTACCGCCAGCGGGTGCCGGGCCGGCGGGCGGGGCGGGCGCGGAAGAAGGCGCGGACGACCCGTTCGGAGGGGTAGCCGGCGTAGGGGTTGGTGTACCAGCGGGGCAGGGCGCGCGGGTAGAGGTCGGCGGGCAGCGGCGGCAGGCCCGAGGTGTGGGTGATCAGGTGCCAGAGCGTGGCGGGGTGGCGCCCGGGGGGCCTGTTGGGGTCGAGGAGCGAGGCGACCGGGTCGGCGGCGGACAGGACGCCGGTGTGGTCGAGGTCGGCCAGCAGCAGCCCGGTGAGGGTCTTGGAGGCCGATCCGATCTCGTACCGCTGCCGGTCGCGCGGCACGGGCGAGGTGGCGGGCCGGGTGCCGCCGCTGCGGACGGTGCGGTGGCCGTCGCGGGAGATGCCGAAGACCACGTCGGGCGCGTCGACCGCCCGTACGGCCTCGTCCAGCAGGCCGACGTCCGGCTCCGCGCCGGTCACGCGGGGTCCTCGGCGGTGAGCGAGGTCAGGGCGCGCGAGGTGGCGAGGACGGACGCGAAGGCGGCGACGAGCGTGGAGTGGTACACGATGTCGAAGACGTCCTGGGGGTCGCCGGTGGGCATCTCCCCCAGGGCGGGCATGGCCCCGTCGGGCCGCTGGGCGGCGGCGAAGCCCTCCCAGGCGGTGGCGTCCAGGGTGGGGCGGGGCAGGCAGGCGTCCACCACGAGCAGTTCGCCCAGCAGGTCCCAGCGCCGCAGGTCGAGCCAGTCGTCCAGCCACACCGGGAGCCACCGGTCGAGGTGTTCGGCGGTGGCGGCGGGCAGGCCGCCGGGGCGTTCGCCCCAGTCGGTGAGGTGGAAGACGGTGTGGGTGATGTCGTAGCCGACGCGGGTGTCGACGGTCCACGGCTCCGGGCGGCGGGCGAGCCAGGTGCGGCGGAACGCCTCGTCCTCCGGGAGGCTCGGCGGGAGCCCGTAGCGGCGTTCGAAGGCGCTGAGGCCGAGCCGGCGCACGGGAGGCACCTCCAGGGCGGCCCAGCTGCCGAGCCGGTGGTTGAGCCGGATCGCCCGCTCCAGCTCCGGCTGGCTGTGGCCCAGTTCGCGGAAGGGCACATAGGTCTCGAAGGGGATCGGGGAGAGGGGTTCGGTGCGCTGGCCGCGCACCAGTACCCGGCCGCCGTCGAGGACGTCCCGCCAGGCGTGGTCGAGCAGGCGGCGGGCGAGGTCGGCCTGGCGGGAGCCGGCGACGCCCTCGCGGAAGAGCACGGCGCAGATCACGGCGAGTTCGCCCACCGGCTTGAGGCGTTCGAGGTATCCGGTCTCCGGGTCGGCGTCCGGTTCCGGCCGGAAGCCGTCGCGGTGGGCGTGCAGCCACTCCAGGGCCTTCACGCCGACGGTGTGGACGAGCCGGGTGGGGGCGGTGGTCATGCCGGCGCTCCTCGGTGGGTCGCCCCGCCGGCGGGCGTCCCGGACCGGCGGGCGTCGGTCAGGGTGGCGGCGAACGCCACGACCAGCGTGGAGTGGTAGCAGTTGAGGAAGACCGGCGGGACGTCCTCGCCCCGGGGGCCCCGGCCCTGCTCCGTGATCGCCCCGGAGGGGTGCTGCGCCAGGGCCAGGGCCCGCCAGGCGTCCTCGGCCGGCCCGGGGTCCGGGGGGCCGGGGAGACTGGCCGCCACGGCGAGCAGCTCGCCGCACAGGTCCCAGGACTGCGTCTCCACGCAGCCGTCGGTCCAGACGGGCAGCCAGGTGCGCAGGTAGCGGGCGAGGTCGTCGGGGACGCCGCCCGGGTCGTGGCCCCAGTCGGTGAGGTGGTACACCACGTGGGTCAGGGTGTAGCCGGCGGTCCGCTCGAACGCCCAGGGCTCCGGGAGGCCGCCGAGCCAGGTGCGGCGCAGCACGGCGGCGGCGTCCTCGTGCGGCGGAAGCCCGGTGCGGCGCTCGGAGTTGAGGACGCTGAGCAGGCGGTTGGGCAGCATCTCCTGGCCGCGCCAGCCGCGGGTGCGGACGAGGCGGGCGGTGAATTCCTCGTACGCCGGGTGCCGCAGCCCGGCGGAGGCGAAGGCGGCGTACACCTCCAGGGGGTACGTGGCCCAGGGTTCCAGCCGCTGCACGTCGAGCAGCAGGGCGCCCTCGCGGGTCTCGCGCCAGGCGTGCCGCAGCAGGTCGGTGGCGGTGTCGTGCGCGGGGGTGCCGGGGCCGGTGTGGCGGCGGACGGAGACGCACATCTGGGCCAGTTCGCCGACGGGCTTCCAGCAGCGGTTGACGTCGGCGTCGACCGCGAGTGCCTCCTCGCCGAGCCGGAAGGAGGAGCGGTTGTCCGACAGCCAGCCCAGGGCGGCTCCGGCCAGCCGACGCAGGTCGGTGGTGGCCGGGGCGGTCATGGCGCCTCGGGTACGGCGGCGGGGCGCAGGAGCCGGGCGGCGTGCAGCTGGAGCGCCACGCGCGGGTCGTCGCCGCCCATGAGGGCGACGAACTCCAGCCCGGCGTCCAGCCCGAGGGTTTCCGGTACGTCGCCGGCCAGGCACAGCCAGCGTCCCGCGCCGGCCGCCTGGAGCCAGCCCCGGCGGCGTACGGCGCGGGCGAAGCCCCGGGCGACGTCCACGGTCCGCCGGGCGGCGACCCGGGCGACCGCGCTGTCGGCCGACGGCACGGCGAGCGCCGCCAGCAGGGACAGCTGGTGGGTGAGCGCCTGCCAGGGCAGGTCGTCCAGCGCGTGGGTGCTGTCCGGCGGTACGGGGGGCGGCGGGGGCGGGCCGGTGAGGCCGCCCAGCTCCCGCAGCGTGCGCGTGAGGGCCCAGTGGCTCCAGCGGGAGGTGGCGGAGGCGTCGGGTCCGGGCGGGTGGGCGAGGGCGGCCTTCTCGCACACGGCCAGGTCGACGGCCGCGGCGGGCAGGCGGTGGAGGACGCTCGGCAGCAGGACGTCCGCCCCGACGACGCGTACGGCGGCGAGGCCGAGGTCGTCGTCACCGGCGGTGACCGCCGGGAGGGCGGACAGCCGGGAGTGGTCCCCGCCCGTGAGGGCGGAGACCACGTGTGCGGACAGTTCCCGCACCGCGCCCGTCAGGGGCGTGGGGGTGCTGGGCTGCTCCATGCAGTTGCCCTTCAGCCCTTCTTCGGGCGTGGCGTCGGGGGCGCCAGCAGCAGCTGTCCGCCGCCCGCCTGGAGGGCCAGCGCCGCGCACTCACGAGTGTCGCGGTAGAAGCCCTGGAGTTCACCCGGGTCGAGGGCCGCTTCGATGTCGGTGTCCTGGACCGTGGTCCGGGACCGGAGCTCAAACTCGGTCGACGTCATGCGCCACCATCCCCTCATGCGGAAAGGAATGTTTCGCTTGCTCTTCCAGTGGACCGCAGACGCCAACAACACGCAAATGGCGCAAAACGGCAATTCGTTACAACATTCAACTCCCTGGCCCCACTTCCGCGGGCTCCGGCGCCCGGCCCGGGCAACAACCCGGGGAACGGCGGGCGGGACGGGGCCCGGTGGAGCCGCGCGCGCGGTGCCGGTGCCGGTCGTGCGCCTGCAGGACATGTCGTGACGAAAGGGAGGGAGAGCGGCGTACCCCGTCTGCCCTTCCCGGATGGCGCAATTCACCGGTGTGCCCATTAGATGGGGCAGAACCGCGCGCCCAGTCGGCGCACGACGACCGACACGGTGTGTGCCTCACCGGAGTCCGGCGAACGGAGCCACGCCATGACAACCGATGACCCCACAACTCGCCCCGCGGCGGCGGTCCCTGAGCGGACCATGCCGCCCCACCCGCCCGACGCGGCACCCGGTCACGCCACCGGCGCCACCGGCCCGGCGGCCATGACCGACCCGGCCGCCGAGGACCCGGCCGCCGCGCCCGTGACGCCCGCCGCACCCGCCGCCCCCGCCGCCGGGGGGCCGCGTCCGGTCCAGCCGCCGTCCCACGGCGCGGTACCGCTCGACGCCTCGCACCCGGAGGCGCCGCCGCTCGGCTCGGTGCCGGCCGAACCGCCGCGCACCCAGGCGCAGCCGTTCGGCACGGTGCCCGTCGACCCGGCGCACGCGGACGCGCTGCGCATGGGCGCCGTGCCCGCGGGCGCGGTCCAGGTGCCCACGGCCTCGACGACCCACGCGAACGGCACGCACGCGCCCCTGGCGCCGCCCGCGCCGGCGAACGGCACGCGTCCCGCGCCCGCGCCCGGCGCTCCCGGTACCGCCGCGCACCCGGTCGACCCGGCGTCGCCCGCCGACCCCGCGCGACCCGACACCCACGGGGCCCGCCCCGAGGCGAACGGCGCCCGGCCTGACGCGTACGACACCCGGCCCGAGGCCAACACCGCCCGGCCGCACGTGTACGACACCCGGCCCGAGGCCAACGCCCCCCAGGAGGCCGCGACTTACGCCGCACCGGCCGACACCGCCGTGACGGCCGCCGTCCCGGGCGAGGCGACCGACGGCCACGGTACGGCCGCCGAGGACGCGCCCCCCGAGGGGTCGTCCGCCGAGGGCGCGGCGGCCGACGGTGAGCCCGCGGGCGCCGTGGACACCGCG
This sequence comes from Streptomyces sp. NPDC015131, assembly GCF_043079975.1. NCBI lineage: Bacteria > Bacillati > Actinomycetota > Actinomycetes > Kitasatosporales > Streptomycetaceae > Streptomyces > Streptomyces sp. NPDC015131. The sequence continues at coordinate 340,705 of NZ_JBIBVB010000004.1, forward strand.
CTGGTGGACGCCGTCCTCGCGGAGACCTCGGGCACGGGAGCGGACGACGAGGACAGCGACGAGCGCATACGGACACTGATCTGGACGGCCGCGACCTACCGCCCGCTGGAGGAGGTCACCGCGCTGGTGACCCAGCTCAAGCACGCCAACGCGGTGGACAGCCCCGCGGACGAGGCGCTGCGCGCCGCGGCCGTGGCCCGGCCGCTCGACGAGGTGCGGCAGCTGGTCGCCATGCTCAACGAGGCCGGTCACACCCTCGACGACAGCGACACCACGCTGCGCGCCGCCGCCGTCGGCCGGCCCATCGAGGACGTCGTCCAGCTGGTGAGCATCCTCGGCACCGGCGACACCCCGGTCCCGGCGGCGCCCGGCACGGGCACCGGACCGGCGGCGGACGCACCGGCCGGCACCGCTCCGGCCACCGCGCAGCCCGGTGGCCCGGCCTTCCCGGTGGTGCCCGAGAACCCCCACGTGCGGCCGCCCCGGTCGGCCACGGTCGCGGCGGCGCCCGCGCCGGAGCCCAAGGTCCTCGTGCCCGAACCGGACAGCGGCGGCGAACCCGCCCGGACGTCCCGGTCGGGGCTGCGCTGGCCCGCGGCGGCGGCGCTGTTCGCGTGCGGCATCATTCACCTGCCGACCGACTTCACCGGGCTGCGGTCCGGCGGCTACGCGGACGCGATGGCCCTGGTGGTCACGGTGGTCTGCCTGGTGCTCGGCGAGTGGCTCATCGTGCGGGACTCCCCGCGCGTCTGGGGCTTCGCGGCCGTGACGTCGGTGGGTGTGGTGGCCCTGCACGGCCTGGCCGGCAGCAGCGGGTTCGCCGTCCTGGCGAGCAGTCTGGGACGGTCGTGGGCCTGGTCGGGCGTCGCGGCGGTGATGTGCGCGATGCTCACGGCCCTGCTGGCCGGTTCGGCGCTCCTGCGCCGCGAGAGAGAGCCCGACGCGACCAACGGCACATGACGGCCGTGGCCCTCAGGGGGCCGTCCTCGCACGGGAGCCGCTCTCCACGCGGCTCCCGTCGCCGTGTACGGAGCCGTTTAGGGAGCCGGGACCGTCGCCGTGCGCGGAGCCGTACGCCGGGTCGCCGTGCCTGCCGTTGCCGTTGCGGCTGCCGGTACGGGTGCCGTGCAGCGCGAACGCCGTGTTGACCAGCGCCACATGGCTGAACGCCTGCGGCAGGTTGCCGAGCTGGCGGCGCGTCACCGGGTCCCACTCCTCCGACAGCAGACCCACGTCGTTGCGCACGTCGAGGACCCGCTCGAACAGCTCCCGGCCCTCGTCCCGGCGCCCGGTGAGCGCCAGTGAGTCGGCGAACCAGAGCGAGCAGGCGAGGAACGTGCCCTCGCCGCCGTACAGCCCGTCCACCTCGTTCACATGGCCGGCGCCGCCGGTGTCCGCGTACCGGCGCAGGAAGCCGTGGTGGTCCAGCCGCCCGGCCGCCTCCAGGGTGCCGCGCAGTCTGCGGTCACCGGGGGGCAGGAAGCCGAGCCGGGGCATCAGCAGCGCCGACGCGTCGACACGGCGTGAGCCGTAGTACTGGACGAAGCAGCCCAGTTCGTCGTCCCAGCCGTTGCGCAGCACGTCCTTGCGGATCTCCCGCCGCATCGCCCGCCAGCGCTCCGCCGAGCCGCGCAGCCCGGCGACCCTGGCCATGCGCAGGGCGCGGTCGGCGGCGACCCACGACATGATCTTGGAGTGGACGAAGTGCCGCCGGGGACCGCGCACTTCCCACAGGCCCGCGTCCGGCTCCCGCCAGTGCTCCTCCAGGTACTCCATGAAGGAGGCGATCAGGCGCCAGACGTGGGCGTCGATGGCGACTCCGGCGCGCAGCGCCGAGTACACGGTGTTGAGGACCTCGCCGTACACGTCGAGCTGGAGCTGGTCCACGGCGGCGTTCCCGAACCGTACGGGGCGGGAGCCCTCGTAGCCGGGCAGCCAGGCGGCCACCGTCTCGTCCAGGCGGCGCTGGCCGGCCAGGCCGTAGAGGGGCTGGAGGTCGGAGGGTTCCCCGGCGACGGCCCGTACCAGCCAGTCCTTCCAGGCGACGGCCTCCTCCCGGTAGCCGGAGCGCAGCAGGCACGAGAGCGTGAAGGTGGAGTCCCGCAGCCAGCAGAAGCGGTAGTCCCAGTTGCGCTCCCCGCCCAGGTCCTCCGGGAGGGAGGACGTGACGGCGGCGACTATTCCGCCGGTGGGTTCATAGGTGAGCGCCTTGAGGGTGACGAGGGAGCGCACGACGACGTCCCGCCAGGGCCCCCGGTACAGGCATTTCGAGGCCCAATTGCGCCAGAATTCCAGGGTGTCGGCGAGAATTTTCCCGGTGTCCGCCCCGACGGCGGCGGGCAGGTGCGAGGGGCTCCAGCGCAGGACGAAGGTGACCCGCTCCCCCGCCGCCAGCGAGAAGGCGCACGAGGTACGGGACGTGGTCACCGAGGTCTCGACCGGGGCGTCGGCCACCAGGAGCGCCGAGTCGGGGCCGGCGACCGCGGCCACGGTCCGGCCGTCCACCTCCCTGGTCCAGGGCACGATCCGGCCGTTGTCGAAGCGCAGGGTCAGCTCGCCGCGCATCGCGACCCGTCCGGACAGACCTTCGACGCGCCGTACCACCTGCGGGAATCCTCCACGGGGCGGCATGAAGTCGGTGACCTTCACGGCGCCGCCCGCCGTCTCCCAGACGGTCTCCAGGACGAGGGTGTCGGTGACGTAGGAGCGCCGGTTGCACCGGTCGGCGCCGGCGGGTGCGAGGCGCCAGCGGCCGTTCTCGTCCCCGCCCAGCAGGGCGGCGAAGCAGGCCGGCGAGTCGAATCGCGGCACGCACATCCAGTCGATCGCCCCGTCGGTACCGACCAGGGCAGCCGTCTCCAGGTCTCCGATGAGGGCGTAGTCCTCGATTCGCCCGACCATGCACTGAATTGTAGTCCGGGCGGGGGAATCGGACAGGGAACGGGCGTCCGGCGGAGAGGAACCGAACCGCTTTTCCCGGAATAGATTCCCGCCCCTTTCCATGGTTTTCCATTGTCCATTGACTCGCCTTTTGGCGTGTGCTACGGATGGACGAACAGGCCATGCCCTGGCAGCCACGTCGCAGGAAGAGGTCCCCCGTGTCCTCCGTCCAGGCAAGCCGGACTCCGGCGTTCTACGCCCCGCACCCGCTGCGGCGGGTGACCGACTGGCCTGCCGCCGCGCGGTCGTCCGCGCCCCGCCCCGCCGCGCACCCGGCACGCCGGGTCTCCGACCGGCTGGCGCGCCCCCTGGCCGCACCCCTCCCGCGCGTCCGCAGGCCGTGTACGGCGGCCCGCCGCCGGCGTGGCCGCGCCGCCGCGGCGCATGCCGCGGCCCGCCGCCGCGCCGACGATTCCGACGGCGGTCCGGACGGCGAACCAGGGGCTCCCCCGGCCTCCCGGCCGCCCCGGTCCGCACGGCCCTCCCGGCCGTCACCGTCCCTCCGGCCCTCCCGGCCGTTCCGCGCGCCGCCCTCCGGCGCGCCCGCGCTCCCTCCCGCGCGCCGTCCGCACCCGCTCACGCACACGTACACGCACGCGCACGTGCCCGTCCACGCCCATGCCCGCGCCCACGGCGGCGGTTCGGGGCGCGCGCCGGCCCGTGCGCTTCCGACCTGGTGGTTCCGGGGTCACGGGCGGATGCGGCCGCCCCGCTCCGGGGCCACCACCCCCGGGGAGGCGGTGCCGGACCGGACCGCCGGGCCGCCGCGGGTGAGTGCGCCGGTGCCGCGCGCCTCCCGCGGTCCGGCGGCCCCCGGCACCGCGGCGCCGCCGCTCCCGGGCCGGGGCACGACCCGCCGGTCCGGGAGCGCCGTCGCCGTGGGGCGGCCATGACCGCCGGAGGGCGCCGTCCGCGCGTCCTGCTGCTCACCAGCGGCCCGCTCGACCGTCCGTCGGCGGCGGACACCCGGCTGGCGGCGGCGGTCGCGGAGTCGGTGACGGACGCGGACTTCACGTACTTCGCCCGGTGGCCCTCCCGGGGTGCCCCCCGGCCCGTGGAGCGGGGCCGTCCGGTGCCGTGGCCCGCCCCGGACGGCTCCCCGGGCGTCCCGCCGCCGCTGCTGACGGCCGTCGTGGGTGCCGCGCTGGCGCGCCGGGCGGACCTGGTGCACGCGGTGCTGGACGTGGACGAGGACTTCGCCGCGTACGCCCGGCTGCTGCCGCGCCTGCTGCGGGGCAGGCCGGTGGTGCACACCGTGCCGGGGGTGGCGGACCCCCGGCTCCTGCGCGGCGCCCGGCCCCTGGGGCGGACGGTGGCGCTGTCGGCGGGGACCGCCCGGGAGCTGGGCGCCGCCGGGTTCGGCGGGGTGCAGGTCGTCCCTCCGGCGGTCCGGCTGGAGCGGTGGCCGTTCACGGCGCGCTCGCCCGGGCCGACGCCCCGGGTGCTGGCGCTGGGCCGGCACGGGCCGCACGGCGGTGCGGAGGAGGCCGTCCGGGCGGCCGGGGCGGCGACCCGGGCGGGGGCGCGGTTCCGGCTGACGCTGGCGCTGCGCCCGTACGGGGACCGGCGGGCGCGGGCGCAGGACGCCGCCCCGGTGCGGGAGCTGGCCGAGCGGGAGGGGCTGCGGGACGTGGAGGTGCTGGGGCGGGTGCCCGGCATGCGGGACCTGGTGGTCTCGGCGGACGTGCTGCTGTACCTGCCGGGTCCGCCGGGGCTCCGCCCGGAGGTGCCGCTGACCGTGCTGGAGGCGCTGAGCACCGGGCGGCCGGTGATCCTGGGCGACCATCCGGAGTTCGCCGCGCTGGGCGACGCCGTGCTGCGGGCGCCGGTGGGGGACGCGGCCCGCACCGGGCGGCTGGTGCGCCAGCTGCTGGACCGGCCGCACTGGTGGCAGGTGCTGGCGGAGCAGGGCAGGGCCGCGGTGGAGGAGCGCTTCGGGCCGCGGCGGTGCGCGGAGGAGTACGGGCGCCTCTACCGGGAGGCGGTGCGGTGAGCCCACCCGGTGCCGGGTGACGCCGCCGGGGTGCGGACGGCGCGGAGGAGCACCATGCCGCTGTCCCCGTAGTCGGGCAGGGTGGGGTCCTTCTCCACCCGGGTGAGGGTCAGTTCCTCGGTGTACGGGGCGAAGGCGCGCCGCAGCGCGGGGACGTCCACCGGGAACGCCGGCCAGGCGGCGGGTCCCGTGCCGATGCGGTAGCTCGGCATGTTCTCCATGAAGGCGGCGACGAGGTGGCCGCCGGGCCGTACGGCGTGGACGAACGTCCGGCACAGGGCGGCGAATTCGTCCGCGTCCTCGGTGACGCTCTCGGCGACGAAGTTCATCGAGGCGAGGTCGTAGCGGCCGGGCGGGACGGCGCTCGCGTCGGCGTGCAGCACCCGCACCCGGGAGAGGGCCGTCGTGAGGCCGGGCGGCAGGCGCGGGTCGAGGTCGCGGCAGAGCGCGTAGAAGGGGTCCCAGCTGGTGTCGGGGTGCCTCAATTGCCCGGTGAGATAGGCGACGTTGGCGGCGCTGGGTTCGAGCGCGTCGATGCGGCGGCAGACGGCGGCGGCGACCATCAGCGGGTAGAGGTTGGGTCCGGCGCCGAACTCCAGGGAGGCCGGGACGCCGTCCGGGGGGAACTGCCGGTAGAAGGCGGAGTGGTGGCGGACGACGGCCGCGTCGGAGGCGTGCAGCAGCCGGTAGTTCTCGGCGAGGTACGCGGCGACGGGCCACTGGTCCCAGTCGGCCTCGGCGTTGTGCCGGTGGTGCGGGGGGCCGGGCGCTCCGGCGCGGGCGGCGGTCATGCGGGCCACTCCCCCGGCGTTCCGGCCCCGGCGCCGGTGAGGCGCTGCTGGAGCGGGAAGCGGTCGGCCAGTTCGGTGAGTGTCGCGTTGAGGTGCTCGATCTCCTCGACGGTGTTGAGGGCGGTGAGCTGGACCCGGAACCCGACCTGCTTGCGCGGGACGAGCGGGTAGCCGGCGAGGGTGACGTAGATGCCGTGGTCCCAGAGGAAGTCGCCCACCGCGTCGAGGTCCCAGCTGTCGGCGAGGGGGATCTCGATGATGGGCAGTCCGTCGGTGTTGGGGGTGGCGACTCCCAGCGCGCGCACATGGTCCAGGACGAGCTTGGTCTTGTGGTGCAGGTCGGCGCGGATGGCGTCGCCGCGCCGCTCGTTGACGTCGAGCCCGGCGAGCACGGTGGCCAGGGAGGCCGTCGGGGAGGGCCCGGAGTAGAGGTACGGCCCGGCGGCGATCTTGAGGTGGGCCTTGAGTTCGGGTGTCGCGGTGAGGAACGCCAGGAGCGAGGAGTACGACTTGGAGAACCCGCCCACCAGGATGATGCCGTCGTACGACTCGGCCAGGTGGCGCACGATGCTGTTGCCCCTGCGGCCGTAGGGCGAGGTCTCGGCGGGGTCGCGCTCGCCGATGACGCCGAAGCCGTGGGCGTCGTCGATGTACAGCAAGGCCTCGTGGGAGCGGCAGACGGCGGCCAGGCGGTGCAGGTCGGGCAGGTTGCCGGTCATGCTGTTGACGCCGTCGATGCAGACCAGCCGGGTCGCTCCCGGGGGCGCGGAGGCGAGGAGCTGCTCCAGTTCGTCGGGCCGCTCGGCATGGAAGCGGCGTACCGAGGCGCCCTGGCCCCGCGCGACCATGCAGCCGTCGTACATGGTGCGGTGGGCGCGGGCCTCCACGCACACCTGTCCCCCGCCGGCGAGGACCGGGATGACGGAGGAGTGGATGAGGGTGATGGTCGGCAGCAGCAGTGTGTCGGGGGCGCCGAGCAGGTCGGCGAGGCGCTCCTCGATGTCGGTGTAGAGGCGGGGGTTGCCGATGAGCCGCGACCAGCTGGGGTGGGTGCCCCAGCGGCGGACGTGCGGGGCGATGGCGTCCATGATCTCGGGGTCGAAGTCGAAGCCGAGGTAGTTGCAGGAGGCGAAGTCGGCGAGCCATTTGTCGCCGCAGCGGATGCGGCGGCCGTGCACCTCGTCGATGACGGCGTCGCACATCCGGCTGCTCTTCTGGAGGCGGGACAGGTCGCCGACGCGCTGCTCGCCCCGGTTCGCCGGGTGGGTCACGGTACGGCGCTCGCCGCGCCGTCCGACCAGGGGCGACGCCTGCCGCTCCCCGGAGGTGCCGAGGAAGCGGAGGGCCTCGTCCGCGGCCATCGGCCGGGCGAAGAGGTAGCCCTGGCCGAAGCGGCAGCCCATGGCGCCGAGCAGGTCGCGCTGGCCGGCGTTCTCGATGCCCTCGGCGATGACCTGGAGGCCGAGGACGTCGGCGATCCGGACGATGCCCTCGACAAGGGCGACCTGCTGGCCGTCGGTGACGATGTCGTCGATGAACGACTTGTCGACCTTGAGGACGTCGATGGGGAACTCGCGCAGATAGCTGAGCGAGGAGAATCCCGTACCGAAGTCGTCGATGGCGATGGACACGCCCAGCCGTTTGAGCGTCCGCATGGCGGTGCGGATCTGCTCGTCCCGGCGCATCAGGACGGTCTCGGTGATCTCCAGGACGAGCGAGGCGGGGGCGAGGCCCGAGGTGTCGACCACGTGCCGGACCTGTTCCACGAAGCCGGGGTCGATGAACTGGCGTGCGGAGACGTTGACGTTGAGGCAGAGGGGCGGGGTGCGGGGGTGCTCGCGCTGCCAGCGGGCGACGTCGCTCGCGGCCCGCTCCAGCACCCAGGCGCCGAGCGGCATGATGTGGCCGGTCTCCTCGGCGAGGGTGATGAACTGGTCGGGCGGGACGACACCGCGGTGGCGGGGCCAGCGGATGAGCGCCTCGAAACCGGCGACGGCACCGCCGTTGATCTCCACGACCGGCTGGTAGCGCAGGGCGAACGCCTCCTCGCCGATGGCGCTGTCGAGGCCGGCCTGGAGTTCGTGGCGCTCGACCATCCCGGCGTGCAGGTCGGGGCGGTAGCGCTGCCACTGGCCCTTGCCGGCCGTCTTGGCGGCGTACAGGGCGAGGTCGGCGTGGCCGAGGAGTTCCTCCGCCTCGTCGCCGTCGCGGTCGGTGGCGACCCCGACGCACGCGGAGACGCTGGTCGAGCCGGTGGTGAGCCGGAACGGTTCGTCCAGCGCCCCGACGACCTGGGCGGCGAGCCGCTCGGCGTCCTCGGGCCCCTTGGCGCCCTCCATCAGGACGGCGAACTCGTCCCCGCCGAGCCGGGCGGCCGTGTCGGTGCGCCGCAGCACGGCGGTGAGCCGGCGGGCCACGGCGACGAGCAGTTCGTCGCCCACGGAGTGGCCCATCATATCGTTGACGATCTTGAAGTCGTCGAGGTCGACGAAGAGGACGCAGGTCAGCGTGGAGTCCCGGCGGCCGCGCAGCAGGGCCCGTTCGATGCGCTCCAGCAGCAGGACGCGGTTCGGCAGCCCGGTCAGCGAGTCGTGGAAGGCGCGATGGGTGAGTTCCCGCTCCAGTTCGCGCTGTTCGGTGACGTCCCGGAGGGTGAGGACGATGCCGTGGACGGTCTGCTCGTGGCGGAGGTTGCTGCACCGCACCTCCACGTCCAGCCGCTGGCCGTCGGAGCGCAGCACGCGCCAGTCGTCGTGGACGTCCCGCGCGTCGCCGGCCCGGACCCGGGCGAGCGTGCGGGCGGCCCGGACGCGGTGCCGGCCGGTGACGAGGGTGGTCAGCGGGGTGCCGCTCAGGAGGGTGCCGCCGAACATGCCCTGGGCGGAGGGGCTGGCGTAGCGGACGGTGTCGTCGTCGTCCACGATCAGGATCACGTCCGAGGCGTTGTGCACGAGGGTACGGAAGTACGCCTCGCTCCTGCGGCGGTTGATCTCCTCGCTGAGCCCGACCCGTTCGAGGGCGAGCGCGGCCTGGGAGGCGAGGGACTCGACGGACGGGCCGAGCCGCTCCAGCCGGCGGCGCGGCCCGGACACCACGAGCGCGCCGATCAGCGGGTTGACCCCCTGGGGCGCTTCGAGGGTCAGCGGGCTGAGCAGCGCCCGGGTCCCGGGCGCCAGGGCGGTGGCGGCCTGGGGTCCGAGCACGGTGGTGTCCACGAGCCGTGCGCCCTCGCCTCCCCGGGTCGCCCCGGCGGGCGGTACGGCCCCCGGCCGGCCGCCGCTCCCGTCCCCACCGGCCGCTCCGGTCCCACCGGCCCCGGGATTCGCGTCGGCCTCGCCGGACCCGCCGACGCCATCGACCCTGTCAGCTCCATCAACCCCATCGCTGCCGTCACCGGCTTCACCGCCGTCACCGCCACCGCCGGTCCGCACGGACGCGGGCGCGCACGGGGAGGTGGTACGCGCCACTCCCGCGACCGGGTCGGCGGCCTGCTCGGTGTCCGGCGCGTCCGCCCCGGCAGGTGTCGTCGCCCCCGCCTCCCGCGCGGCGAGCGGCCCCGCCGGGCCCAGTACCTCGGCGGGCAGGTCGATCCCGCGCACCCACGGCCGGCCGGTCGTGGACACGGGCCGCAGCCGCCGGTCGCCGTCCACGGCGAGGAGGACCACCTCGTGGCGGACGCCCGGCCCGAACAGCGTCGCGGCGGCCGTCTCGACGCAGCGCGCGACGTCCCGGGGCGTCACGGCGCCGACCAGCGAGGCGGCGGCCACCCGCAGGCTCCGCTCCCGGGTGACGGCGCGCCGGTGCTGCGAGACCAGCTCCCACAGCCGGGCCATCACCAGCAGGAACATCAGCGCCGAGAAGACGGCGATGACCGCCGCGTCCCGGACCGTGCCCAGCAGCGCCTCGACCAGCAGCAGGACGGGGGCGATCAGCGAGGCGCAGGCGAGGATGGCCAGCCGCCGCTTGGCCAGCCCCGGGCCGGGCTGGGGCACCCGCTCGGTGAGCCGCACCATCGACGGGTGCAGGGCGGCCAGGCCCCAGGCGGTGAAGAACACCACCCAGCCCAGGTCCATGTAGGTGCCGACGCGCCAGGTGCCCTGGAGCTGGAGGAGGCCGTAGAGGACGTCGGAGGCGAGGATGCCGAAGGTCCCGAGGGCGAGCAGCTGGACGGACCGCTCGCGGGTGCCGCCGAGGGTGAGCAGCCGGACGAGCATGGCCAGGATCAGCACGTCGCCCAGCGGGTAGGCGAGGGCGACCGCCTGCTCGGTCCAGCCGTCGGCGCCCGTCCTGGTGAGCGGGTTGATCAGATGGACCCAGGAGAGCAGCGCGAGCCCCGAGGTGAGGATCAGGGCGTCGAGCAGGCTGGCGAGGTCGCGGGACTCGGTGCGGTAGCGGATGAAGCCGAAGAACCCGGCGGCGAACAGCGGGTAGGTCATCAGGTAGAACACGTCGGCGAGCGACGGGAACGGATTGATCTGCCCGAAGGACTCCAGGATGTTGTACGTGGTGTCCCCGGCCGTGAAGGTCAGGTTGGCGGCGGCGAGCAGCAGCCACGGCCAGCGTCTCGTGGGGCGGTGGATCCGGATGCCGATGAGCATCGCCACGACGCCGGCGGCACCGATGACGGCCCACATGCTGGTGTGCCGCTCCGGGACCGTCAGGTACACGATGGTGAACGGGGTCACGAAGACGACGTAGAGCACCATCAGGCGGTTCGGCGAGACCGGCGGCCTGCGACCGGTGGTGGCCCCGGACGCATCGCTGGACGCGTGGCTGGACTCATGACCGGACGCCTGGCCGTCGCGCGGCCGAAGCCAGTTGGCGAAACGGGTGATCGGCTCCACGATGACCTGCCGAGGGGGTTCTGGTATCGCCCGAACGGGTTATATTTACGACGTATATGCACACCTTGCTCCGATATGTGACGAGGGTCAAGGGATGCCTCCAGAGGCAGGTTCCGGGCGGCGGACGAGCCGGCGTGGCCGGCTGAGCCGGGACCTGGTGCTGGGCACGGCGCTGGCGCTCGCCGACCGCGAGGGGCTGCCGGCCCTGAGCATGCGGCGGCTGGCGGCCGAGCTGGGGGTGGAGGCGATGGCCCTCTACCGGTACGCGCCGGGGAAGGACGCGCTGCTGGACGGCCTGGTCGAGCGGGTGTTCACCGAGGTCGTGGACGCCCTGGAGGCGGCACCACCCGGCGCCGGGGACTGGCGGGACGAGCTGCACGGCACGGTGCGGGAGCTGTACCGCGGCTCGCTGCGGCACCCGCGAGTGGTCCCGCTGTTCGCCACCCGGATGCTCACCGTGCCGCTGGCCCGCCGCCCCCGTCCGGTGCTGCGCGTGCAGGAACGCGTCCTGGGGTCGCTCGCCCGCGCCGGTCTCGACGCCGACCGTACGCAGGTGGCGTACCGGGCGGTGTCGGCCTGGGCCCTCGGCCACACCCTGATGGAGCTGAACGCCGTGGTGGACGACCCCGGCGAGCCCGAGGCGGCCATCCGGCTGGGTCTCCAGCGCATGCCGGTACGGGAGTTGCCCCGGCTGCGCGCCACGGTGCCCGCGCTCGCGGAGCCGGGGGGCGAGGAGCTGCTCGCCACCGGGCTGGACGCCCTGCTGGACCGTTTCCTCGGTGGGCCGGGGAGGGAAGCGATGAGGTGACCGCCGACGCCGGGAGGGCCCCGCATGCCGACCTCCGCGCACGGCCCCGGGGACCTCTCCCGCCCCAGGGCCGCCGCCGCGCCCGGACCCGCCACCCCTCCCCCTGCTGCCGTCCGCTCGCGCAGGGCGCTGGTGGCGGGGTCGGTGGGCAACTTCATCGAGTGGTACGAGTTCGGGGTCTACGGCTACTTCGCCACGGTCATCGCCGCGGCCTTCTTCACCCCGGAGGGCGGCGGTGAGGCGGAGGCGCTGATCAGGACGTACGCGTCGTTCGCGCTGGCGTTCTTCTTCCGGCCCGCCGGGGCGTGGCTGTTCGGCCGGGCCGGTGACCGCCTCGGGCGGCGGCCCACCCTGATCCTGGTGGTGTCGCTGATGACGGCCGCCACGACGCTGATCGGGCTGCTCCCGACGTACGCGACGGCCGGTGTCTGGGCCCCCTGGCTGCTGACGCTGCTGCGGATCGTGCAGGGGCTGTCGGCGGGCGGGGAGTTCGGCGGGGCGGTGTCCCTGATGACGGAGTTCGCCCCGCCGGGCAGGCGGGGGCTGTACGGGGCGTGGCAGTCGTTCACCGTGGCGCTCGGGCTGCTCGGCGGCGCGGGGGTGGCGGCCGTGCTGGGCACGGTGCTGACCGGGGCGCAGCTCGGGGCGTGGGGCTGGCGGGTGCCGTTCCTGATGACGCTGCCGATGGGGCTGGCCGCGCTGTGGCTGCGGCTCCGGCTGGAGGAGACGCCGTCGTTCCGTACCCGTGAACGGGCCCGTACGCGGAAGGAGGACGAGCCGGCCGCCGCCCCGGCGCGGGAGACGGTGCGGGCCGTGGTGCTGGGGGTGGGGCGGCTGATGGGCTGGTCGGCGGCGGGCTACACCTTCCTGGTCGTGCTGCCGTCGTACCTGCAGAGCGTGCTGGACGCGTCGTTCCGGCAGGCGCTGACGGCCACCGTCCTGGCCAACGCGGGCTTCGCGGCGGCCATCCTCCCGGCGGGCGCGCTGAGCGACCGGGTGGGGCGGCGGCCGGTCATGCTGACCGGCGCGGTGGTGGCCGCGGCGGCGGCGTTCCCGCTGCTGGACCTGTTGCGGGACCCGGGCGCCCCGACCGCGGCCAAGGGGCTCGCCGTGTGCGCGGCGGGCGCGGTGGTGGGCCTGATGGCGGGGCCCGGTCCGGCGATGCTGGCCGAGATGTTCCCCACCCGGGTCCGGTACACCGGCCTGGGGCTGGCGTACGCCCTGTCCAACGCGGTCTTCTCGGGCTGCGCCGGCCTCATCGTCACCGAGGCGGTCCGGCGCACCGGCGAGGTCCGCGTCCCCGCCTACTACGTGGCCGTGACCTGCGCGCTCAGCGCCCTCGCGCTGGCGACCCTGCGGGGCGACGACCACCGCCGTGCGCTGCGCGGCTGACCATTCCGGGGCAGAGGGCGAGGAGCGCCATGCGGATCGTCGGGCTGATGTCGGGGACGTCGTACGACGCGGTGGACGCGGCGGCGGCCGACCTGTGGCTGGAGGGCGGCACCCTGGTGCTGACGCCCTTGGGGACGGTGTCCGCCCCCTACCCCGGCGAGCTGCGGGAGGCGCTGGCCGGGGCGCTGCCGCCGGCGACGACGAGCATGCGGGAGGTGTGCCGGCTGGACACCGGGGTGGGCCGGGCGTTCGCGCGTCTCGCGGTACGGGCCGACGAGGAGCTGTGCGGAGGGCGCGCCGAGCTGGTGGTCAGCCATGGGCAGACCGTCTACCACTGGTCGGAGGGCGGCGCCGTGCACGGCACCCTGCAGCTCGGTGAGCCCGCGTGGATCGCCGAGGCGACCGGCCGGCCCGTGGTGTCGGGCCTGCGCACCCGTGACGTGGCCGCGGGCGGGCAGGGGGCGCCGCTGGTGAGCATGGTGGACGTGCTCTGGCTGCGCGGGCGGCCGGGGGTGCCGGTGGCGCTGAACCTGGGCGGCATCGCCAACATCACCGTCGCCCCGGACGGCGCGCCTCCGGCGGCGTTCGACACGGGCCCGGCGAACGCCCTGATCGACGCGGCCGTGCGGCACTTCACCGGCGGCCGGTACGGGTTCGACGAGGGCGGCGCGCTGGCCGCCCGGGGCCGGGTCGACGGGGAGCTGCTGCGGCGGCTGCTGGCCGACCCGTACTACGCCCTGGACCCGCCGAAGACCACCGGCAAGGAGCTGTTCCACCTGCCGTATCTGCGGGACGCCCTGGCCGGGTTCGAGGCCCTGCCGCCGGAGGACGTGGTCGCGACCCTCACCCGGCTCACCGCCCGGACGGTGGCGGACGCGGTCCGCCGGGCCGGGGCGACGGAGGTCGTCGCCTCGGGCGGCGGCACCCGCAATCCGGTGCTGATGGCCGGGCTGCGCGCGGAGCTGGGCGGGGTGCCGCTGCGGGACTCGGGCGAGTTCGGGCTGCCGCCGGGGGCGAAGGAGGCGTACGCCTTCGCGGTGCTGGGGTTTCTGACGGTGCATGGGCTCGCCGGGACCGTCCCGGCGTGCACCGGCGCCCGGCACGCGAGCGTCCTCGGTTCGCTCACTCCCGGCCGCAACGGCCTGCGCCTGCCGGAGCCGGTGGCGGAACCGCCCGTGAGGCTTCGCGTACAGGCGAGTTGAGGCGATCTGGAAGTCACCCGTTTCAAGTCCGCCCGTCCCGGCGACCCGCATGAGAGCGAAACATCCACGGAGTTGCCATCGACGGACCGGGAGAGCCCCATGAACGACTGGCGTCAGCAGGCGGTGTGCCGCGACGAGGACCCCGACCTCTTCTTCCCGATCGGGAACACGGGCCCGGCGGTCCTTCAGGCGGAGGAGGCCAAGAAGGTGTGCCGCCGCTGCCCCGTGCGGGACGCGTGCCTGGAATGGGCGATCGAATCCGGGCAGGAGGCGGGGGTCTGGGGCGCCACGACCGAGGACGAGCGGCGGGCCCTGAAGCGCCGCCGCGCCGCCCGCCGCGCCCAGCGGGGCAGCGGCTGAGTCCGGGGCGCCCGCGACCTGCGACCCCGCGACGCCCGGTGACCGCACCCGCACGTGCGGTCACCGGGCGTCGCGGGGCCTGTTCATTGCGAGATGTCCGGTTTACGTTGGGAGGACCTGTCCCGTCCGGGGCGCCGAGCCGCCCCGGCCACCGATCCGGAACTTCATGATCCGTCCCCGTACCGCCTCCGCCCTGTTCACGAGCGCGCTCGTCGTCGCGCTCGTCGGCTGCGCCACCGGCGGGAGCGGTGCCACCGAGGCCCCGGCCGTGGCGACCGCCGCCGGCTCCCCGGCCTCCTCACCGCCCTTCTCCCCCGCGGTCGCGGCCCCCGCCGCGCCCTCCCCCGAGCCTCCGCCCGCGGAGACGGCCCGCACCCGACCGGCGGTGCTGTCCGTGCCCGCGATCGGCGTCGAGGAGCTGAAGGTGGTCCCGTACCAGGGCACCACCGACGACCGGGCGGGCACCAGGATCCAGGACCGGGGCGTGGCGGCGAGCCCGTACGGCCCGGAGGGCGGGGTGGGCCCCGGCGAGAAGGGCAACTACCTGGTGACGGCCCACCGGCTCTCCGCGGGCGCCCCGCTGCGCGACCTGCCGGCCCTGAAGGAGGGCGACACGGTACGGGTCACCGCGGACGGCACGGTGTACGAGTACCGGATCACCGAGACCCGTACGACGTCGTTCCGCTCCGCGCGCTCCCTCGCCGAGCAGCGCGCCGCCGTCCCGGGCGAGCCGGGCGCCCGGCCCGTGAAGGCGATGATCACCCTCTCGACGTGCGCGACGCCCGAGGACGACGCGGCGGGCAACTTCTGGCGGGACGCCCTGGGCAACCCCGAGCACCGCATCGACAAGGTCGGCGTGCTGGTCTCGTCGGCGAAGGCCCCGGCCGGCTGACGCCCCCTCTCGTCCCTGTCGGCGCCCCCGTAGGTGCCCCCGCACGCGCCCCCGTACGGGCCCGCCCGTACGGCCGGACCGGCGTGGCTACCGCACGCATCCAGCCAAAGAGGCCGAAATGGTGGGGGGAGCTCCCCCGCGCCGCCGTCGGCTGGAGACTGAGATGCGTGTGATGCTGGTCCATCCGAGTGCCCTGATGTACTCGGAGATCTTCCTGCGGCTGGAGCCGCTGGGACTGGAGCGTGTGGCCGCGGCGGCCCGGGACGCGGGGCACGAGGTGCGGGTGGTGGACCTCCAGGTCCTCTCGCGTGAGCTGCTGGACCGGGAGCTGCGGTCGTTCGCGCCCGAGGCCCTGGGCATCTCGCTCAACTACCTGGCCAACATCCCCGAGGCCCTCGAGATCGCCCACAGCGCCAAGGCCGCCTCGCCCGGCTGCTTCGTCTTCCTGGGCGGGCACAGCGTGTCGTTCATCGCCGAGCACGTGCTGGAACAGGCCGAGGGCGCGGTCGACGCGATCGTCCGCGGCGAGGGCGAGCCCGCCGTCGAACCCCTCCTCGCGGCGGCCCGCGACGGCGGGGTCAAGGACGTCCCGGGCGTCGTCTGCCCCGAGGGGCGCGGCCCCGCCCCCAAGCTGCTGGACCACCTGGACAGCCCCCGGCCCGCCCGGGACCTGATGCGCCGCCGCAACCGCTACTTCATCGGCGAGCTGGACCCGTGCGCGTCCATCGAGTTCACCCGCGGCTGCCCCTGGGACTGCTCGTTCTGCTCCGCGTGGACGTTCTACGGCCGCAGCTACCGCAAGGCGTCCCCGGAGGCGGCGGCGGAGGAGATGGCGTCGATCCGGGAGCCCAACGTCTTCATCGTGGACGACGTGGCCTTCATCCGCCCCGAGCACGGCGACGGCATCGCCGCCGAGCTGGAGCGGCGCCGGATCCGCAAGCAGTACTACCTGGAGACCCGCAGCGACGTCCTGCTGCGCAACGAGGAGGTCTTCGCCCGCTGGACCCGGCTCGGGCTGCGGTACATGTTCCTCGGCATGGAGGCCCTGGACGCCGAGGGACTGGACCTCTACCGCAAACGGGTCAGCCCCGACGACAACTTCCGCGCCCTGGAGACGGCCCGCCGGCTGGGCATCATGGTGGCCATCAACCTCATCGTCGACCCCGCCTGGGACGCCGACCGCTTCCGCCTGGTCCGCGAGTTCGCGCTGTCCGTGCCCGAGATCGTGCACCTGACGGTGATGACCCCCTACCCGGGCACCGAGATCTGGCACACCGAGTCCCGCCAGCTCACCACCCGGGACTACCGCCTCTTCGACATCCAGCACGCCGTCGTCCCCACCACGCTGCCGCTGGAGGAGTTCTACCGGGAGCTGGTGCGCACCCAGGCGGTGCTCAACCGTAAGCACCTCGGGCTGCGCAACGCCATCGGCGCGATGAGCGTCCTCGGCCGCAACCTGGCCCGGGGGCAGACCAACTTCGCGCGGATGCTGTGGAAGTTCGGCAGCGTCTACAACGTGGGGCGGCAGATGGCCGACCACCACCGGCACGTGCGGTACGAACTGCCGCTGCCCAAGCGCCGGTCCGCGCCGCCCGGACGGCAGGAGCTGTTCATCCACACCCGGGCCGGTTCCCCCGGCCACGCCCGTCCGCAGGCCGACCCCGAGCCCGGCGGCGTATGAGCGGCGGCGGCCCGTGCGGTCCCGGCGTCGAGACGGAGGAGGCGGCGTGCGGCACGGCACGGTGAGAAGGCGTCCGCGACTGTGGCCCGCCGACCCCCTCGGCTCCCTCGCGGATCTGGTGCTGCGCTTCCCCGTCCGCGTCCTGGTGGTGGCCGGCTGCGCGCTGCTCGCCGCCGCCGCGGTCGCCGTGGGGGTGAGCGGCACCCTCCACCACGGCGGCACCACCGCCCCGGGCGCCGAGTGGGCGCGGGCGGAGCACGCCCTGACCACCTCGTTCCGCGGCGGCAGCCCGACCGTCTCTCTGGTGGCGAAGGCCCCGCCCGGCGGTTCGGTGGACGATCCGGCGGTGGTGGCGGCGGGGAACCGGCTGGCGGAGCGGGCGCGGCGGCTGCCCCGGGTGGTGGAGGTCCGCTCGTACTGGCAGCATCGCGCGGCCCCGCTGCGCGGGCGGGACGGGGGCGCGGCGCTGGTGCTGCTGCGGGTCGCGAGCGACGAGGCGTCCGCGCAGCGGTATGTGGAGCCGCTGCTGGAGGAGTTGACGGGGCGTCATGGCCCGCTGGAGGTCGCGGCGACCGGGGCGACCCCGGTGGGTCTCGCCATCGAGCGGCAGAGCCGGCTGGATCTGCGGCGTACCGAACTGCTGGCCGCGCCGCTGACGGCGGCGGTCCTGGTGGTGGTCTTCGGCGGGGTCGTCGCGGCGGGGCTCGCCCTGCTGGTCGGGGTGTGCGCGGTGGTGGGCGCCGTGGCGTTCCTGCACGGCCTGTCGCACCTGACGACGGTGTCGGTGATCTCGCTGAACCTGGCGACGGCCCTCGGCTTCGCGCTGGCGGTCGACTTCAGTCTGTTCATGATGGCCCGCTACCGCGAGGAGCGCACCCGCTACCGGGGCGAGAGCGACGCGGCCGAGGCGGTGCACCAGGCGCTCCTGGCGACCGTGTGCACCACGGGCCGCACCGTGGTCTGCTCGGCGCTGACGGTGATGGCCGGCCTGGCGGCGCTGCTGGTCTTCCCGCTCGGCATGCTGCGGTCGGTGGCGTACGGCGGGATCGCCGTGGTGGGCCTGAGCGCCGTGCTGGCGCTCACCGCGCTCCCGGCGGCGCTGCTCCTGCTGGGCCCGAGGATCGACGCCCTGTCGGTACGGCGGCGCCGGCCGCTGTGGGCCGGCCGGGACGACGGCCGCTGGTACCGCCTGGCGTACGCGGTGATGCGCCGGCCCGTGCCGGTGGCGCTGGTGCTGGGCGCGCTGCTGACGGCCCTGGTCCTGCCGTTCGCCGGGGCCCGGTTCGGGACGTTCGACGACCGGGCGCTGCCCGCCGGTTCGGCGACGCGCCAGGCGTCCGACACCGTGCGGCGGGACTTCGACCACCACGCGCTGGACCCGGTGCAGGTGGTGCTGCCCGGCCTGGACGCCCGCGCGGGCGCCGTCGCGCTGGACGGCTACGCCCGGCGGCTGTCCGCGCTGGACCGTGTGACCCGGGTGGAGACGGCGACCGGCACGTACCGGGAGGGCCGCCGGGTGGGCGCCGCGCCGCCCGGCCACGGGTACGCGTCGGCGGCCGGCAGCTGGGCGGCCGTCGTCACCGGGGCGGGCCCCTCGACCCCGGAGGGGACGCGGGTGGTGCGGGAGGTCCGCGCCCTGTCGTCCCCGGTGCCGGTGCTGGTGGGCGGGGTGCAGGCCTGGCTGGCGGACCTGGGCGACACGATCCGGGCCGGGCTGGTGCCGGCGCTGTCCCTGATCGCGGTGGTGACCCTGCTGCTGCTCGGGTGGTGCACGCGCAGTGTGGTGCTGCCGCTGAAGGCGCTCGTCCTCAATGTGCTGAGCCTGAGCGCCTCGTTCGGGGTGATGGTGCTGGTGTTCCAGGACGGGTGGCTGAGCGGGCTCCTCGGCGTCACGCCCACCGGGGTGACGGACACCGTGGTGCCCGTGCTGGTGCTGTGCGTGGCGTTCGGCCTGTCGATGGACTACGAGGTGCTGCTGCTGTCGCGGACCGTGGAGGAGCACGCGGCGGGCGCCCCGACGAAGGCGGCGGTGGCGCGGGCCGTGCAGCGGACGGCGGGCCTGTTCACCGCGTCCGCGCTGGTGGTGGTCGTGGTGATGGCGGCGCTCGCGGCGTCGGGGCTGCTGCTGCTGAAGGTCGTCGGCGTGGGCCTGGCGGTGGCGGTGCTCGTGGACGCCACGGTGATCCGGCTGCTGCTGGCGCCGGCGCTGATGGCCCTGCTGGGCCGGGCCAACTGGTGGGTCCCGGCCCTGCGTCCGGCGGCTCAGTCCCTGGTGCCGACGAAGAGGTAGTAGGGCACCCGGGCGGGCAGGTACGGCACGGGCGCCAGGCGCTCCTCCTCGTGGACGGCGGTGAACCGGGCCCGCAGGTAGGGCAGGTGGTCCGGCGACAGGAAGACGTCGTTGTGGCCGAACCAGGCGGGCCACAAATGCCGCCGCCACGCCGCGTGGCGGGCGCCCCGGCCGGGGTGCTTGCGCGACACGTAGAAGTCGCAGACGGCGAGGGTGCCGCCGGGCCGGAGGATGGCGCGGGCGTGGTCGACGGCCGCGAACCAGTCGGGCATCATCGTCAGCGCGTACGAGAACATCACCACGTCCGCCGGTCCGTCCTCCGGCCGGTAGTCGGTGGCACTGGCGTGGACGGTCTCGACGTTGTGCCAGCCGGAGCGTGCGACCCGGTGCCGCGCCACGGCCAGCATGGACGCCGACACGTCGACGAGGGTGATCCGGCGGTACTCCGCGCGGCGGCGGTCGTCGAGGTGGGCGATGTTGCTGCCGGTGCCCGCGCCCATGTCGACGAGGTGGCTGCCGGGCCGGGCGGGCAGCAGCCGCATCAGGTCGCGGCGGCCGTGCAGGAGGCGTTCGCGGAAGGCGTCGTAGTCCGTGGCGGCCGAACGGTAGTAGGACTCCATGCGCTCGGCGGGGGTGCTGCCCGTGACGCGCGGGAAGGCCATGTGGCGGATGGTCCGCAGGTCGGTGCGGAGACGGCCGGCGGTGAAACGGCCGGTGGTGGGACGGTCGGTGCGGATGGCCATGGGTGGTCCCCCGGTCAGGGCAGGTCGGCGATGTGGAAGCTGCCGTAGGTGTGGACCCGGTCGCGTTCGTGGAGCGCGGCGGCGCGTTCCGGGTGGCGGTGGAGCAGCTCGGTCAGCCGGCGCGTACGGCCGTCGTGGACGACGCGTACGGGGTCGAGGTAGCGGGTGCGCAGGCCGGCGCTGCGGTAGATCACCCGGGCGCCGGGGCGGGCCGCGTCGACGATGGCCTGCCACTCGGCGGCCAGCCCGGCCTGGTCGCACCAGCCCATCCAGTCCATGTGGTCCAGCAGCACGAACTTGGAGACGTCCGGGCGGTCCACCGCCCCGGTGAGGTGGCCGGTGACGGTCGCGGTGCGCACGTCGAGGCGCGGCAGGGCCTCGCGGAGCCGGGCGAAGTTGGCGGCCTTGAGGTACTCGGGACAGCACTCGGGCGTGTACGAGCCGGTGATGTAGGCGCGCCAGAAGTAGTTGTCGGCCAGCGGGAGCCGGCCGAGGATGGCGTCGAGCCCGTCGTGCACCAGCTGGGCGGTGCCGCCCGCGTACTCCTCGGCGATCTCGCGCCGCTGCTCGGGCGGTACGCCGGCGAGGCTGAGCGCGAGCGGCCGCGAGGCTAGCCGGGTGGCCGAGCGCAGCCGGTCGCTGATCCGGCGGGACTCGTACAGGTCCCGCTGGTGGGCGAGGGTGGGCGCGTCGAGCAGCTCCTCCAGGTGGGGGCCGAGGCCCTTGCAGTGCCGCAGGAAGAGCATCAGGCCCTTGGCGAGGAGGCCGGAGGTGCCCCGGTAGTAGAAGGAGTCGCGCCAGCCCCGGCCGGCGAAGGCGTCCATGTGGCCGTCCCAGTAGCGCCGCGCGAAGGGCGACAGGTCCTGGCGCAGGGCGTCGCGGTACATCTCCCCGGCGCGCGGTGAGCGGCCGGTGCCGAACAGCTCGAAGAACTCGGCGTGGGCGAGCCGGCGGACACCGGCGGCCTTCAGTTCGAGCAGGGCGTTCTGGCGCGGGTTGACGTCCACGGCGGTGACCCGGCCGGCCCCGGCGAGCAGGTAGTCCAGTGCGTTGCAGCCGCCGCTGGTGATGACCAGGACGTGGTCGTCCGGGACGATGCCGAGCGCCTCGCGGTCGAGTGCCGGGTCCTCCCAGCAGGCGTTGTAGACGAGCTTGCGGTCGTGCAGCGCGGTGAACATCCGCCCGGCGAGCGGGCCGCCCGCGCGGGGCGCGGGGAGCGCCGGGGAGGGGGAGGCGGTGGGCGCGGGCGCCACACCGGTGGAGGAGTACGAGGGCATGCCCCACACCCTGGAGGACGCCGCGCGCCCGGCGGGGGCGCGGACACCCGGATTCCCCCGGCCGGCGGAGCCCGGGGCGGTGACCCACTGGGCCGAACGAGCGGCATGCGGCCCGGTGGGGCGGCCGCGCCGGGGCGGGCGGGCGGAGGGTGGGGGGGATCCGGTGGGCTGTACGAGGGAGGAACGATGACGGGACGGCGACGAGCGGGCGTGACGCCCCTGGAACTGGCCGGTGCGGCCGTCGCGCTGGCGACACTCACGCTGGTGGCGGCGCGGGGCCGCCGCACCCCGCCCCGCCGGAGGGCCGGGGCGGGGAGGCGGCCGATGCCACTGCTGCTGATCCCGGGCGCGTAACCCGGAAGGGCCCGGACCCGGTGGGGCGGTGGCGAGTGGGCCCGGTGGGGCGGGCCCGAGTTGGCCCGGGTGGGCAGTGGCGAGTGGGCCCGGTGGGCGGTGGCGAGTGGACCCGGTGGGGCGGGCCCGGGTTGGCCCGGTGGCGGGTGGGTGCCCGCCACCGGGCCGGATGGCCGGGTGGCCGGATGGCCGGGTGGCCGAGGCCCCGGGCTCCGGGCCCGGGCCCAGGACCCCGGGCTCGGGGGCCCCGGGGTCCGGGGGCCCGGGGCTCCGGGGCCCAGGGTCAGCCGCCGATGCGGGCGCCGACCGCGGCGAGCGCGGTCGTCACGGGCTGGAAGAACGTCTCCCCGCCCACGTCGCAGTTGCCGCTGCCGCCCGAGGTGAGGCCCACCGCGTCGCCCTCCCGGGTGAACAGGGAGCCGCCGCTGTCGCCGGGCTCGGCGCAGACATTGGTCTGGATGAGTCCGGTGACGGTGCCCTCCGGGTAGTTGACGGTGGCGTTGAGGCCGGTGACCTGGCCGTCCCGCAGGCCGGTGGTGCTGCCCATGCGGAACACCTGCTGGCCGACCGCCGCGTCGGCGGCCTGCCTGATCTGCAGGGTCTGTCCGCCGCCGACGTCGACGACGCTCGGGGCCTCGGTGGCGGGGTCGTCGTAGGTGACGAGGCCGAAGTCGCCCTCGCCGGGGAAGACGCTCTGCTGGACGGTGCCGAGCGGGGCGCCGTTCTCGTCGGTCCACTCCTGGGACGAGGCGGTGCAGTGCCCGGCGGTGAGGAAGCCGTTCTGCCCGTCCTGGGTGGTGACGTTGAAGCCGAGGGAGCAACGGGCGCCGCCGCCGAAGATGGCGTCGCCCCCGTCGACGAACGTCTTGAACTCGCCCTTGGACTTCTGGATGCGGGCCACGCCCGGCCCGAGGTCCTCGACCGCCGACTCCAGGGTGTTCCAGCGGTCGCCGGTGACGGTGCGGTCGGCGGTGACCAGGACCTGGTTGGTCCGGGGGTCGACGGCCCACGCGGTGCCGGGGATGCCGGCCTCGCGGGACAGCGTCCGGGTGGCCGACGTCAGTTCCCTGGTGCTGTTGCGTACGGTGCGGGCGACCGCGCCCGCCTGCTCGACCCGGGCGGCGTCCTCCTTGTCGCCGTCGGCCACGTTCACGACGAGCCGCTTCTTGGCGGCGTCGTAGTACGCACCGCCGTAGGAGTCGCCGAGGGACTCGCCCAGTTGCCCGGCCACCCGCGCGGCGGACGCGGCGCTCATGGTCGTGGCGGTGACCTGCTGCGGTGCGGCGGATCCGGACTGGGAGGCGTTGGCGTTGGGCAGCAGGATCGCCGCCGCGGCAATGCCGACCGCCCCCGCTCCCGCGAGGACGGCTTTTCGCTTGGGTATGCGCCTGTGACTCAACTCCGCTGCTCCTGCTGCTGGTTCGGGACTCCGGTCGCCGTCGGCGGCCGGGGGACGCGTCCGCCCCTGGGTACGGACGGGGAGGCCGCAGCGTTCAGCGGTGCCGCGTACGGGCCGCTCGCGGTCGCTGCGCGGGTGGATGCAGTGCTAGAAATGGGGCATGAGCGGACGTCTCGGACGGACCAGGCGAGCGTCGGGCCGCCCGGCCCCGGGACGCGGGCCCGGCGCTCAGGCCCGGCCGAGGCCGCGAGGGGCGCACCGCCCGCCCCGCGACGGGGTGCGCTCCTGGCCCGGTGTGCACACCGTCGCCGGACAGGTGCTGCTGCTCCAGGTGCTGGTCGCGGTGCTGCTCATCGCGGCGGCCGTGGTCGGCCTGGCCGTGCAGGCGCGGTACGACGGGGAGCGCAGCGCCCAGCGGCGGTCGCTGGCCGCCGCCGAGTCCTTCGCGGACGCCCCGGGCACGGTGACGGCGCTGACCGGCCCCGATCCCACCGCGGCGCTCCAGAGCGCGGTCGTCGAGGCCCGGGACGGCTCGGGCCTCGACTTCATCTCGGTGATGACGCCCGGCGGGGTGCGGCTGGCCGACAGCGATCCGAGGCTGATCGGCACGCGCGCCGAGGGCGTGGAGCGCGCGGCCACGGGGGACGGCTTCACGGACATCTTCACGGGCGCGCCGAACGACGCGGCGCGCGCCGTGGTGCCGGTCGGGGAGGACGGCGGGACGGTGGTGGGCCTGGTCAGCGCCGGTGTGTCGATCGAGAACGTGGGCGACGCGGTCAACCGGCACCTGCCGGTCCTGCTGGGCTCGGCCGCCGCCGCGCTCGTCCTGGCGGTGGGCAGCTCGACCCTGGTGAGCCGGCGGCTGAGCCGCCAGACGCACGGCCTCGGCCCCACCGAGATGACCCGGATGTACGAACACCACGACGCCGTCCTGCACGCGACGCGCGAGGGCGTGCTGATCATCGGTGACGACGCCCGGCTGACGCTGGCCAACGACGAGGCCCGCCGGCTGCTGGACCTGCCGCCGGACGCGGAGGGGAGCCACGTCACGGACCTGGGGCTGGACGAGGGCACCGCCGCGCTGCTGGCCTCGGGGCGGGCGGTGACCGACGAGGTGCACCTGGCGGGCGAGCGCCTGCTGGCCGTGAACACCCGGCCCACCGCCCCCTACGGCGGCGCCTCCGGCACGGTCGCCACGCTCCGGGACACCACGGAGCTGCGCGCGGTGTCCGGGATGGCGGAGGTGGCCCGGGAGCGGCTGAAGCTGCTGTACGAGGCGGGTGTGCGGATCGGGACGACGCTGGACGTGGTGCGCACCGCCGAGGAGCTGTCGGAGGTGACGGTGCCCGGCTTCGCCGACTTCGTGACGGTGGAGCTGCTCGACCCGGTGCTGCGGGGCGAGGAGCCGTCGGGGGTGCACACCGAGATGCGGCGCACGGCGGTGAGCGGCATCCGCGCGGACCACCCGCTCCAGCCGGTGGGCGAGCCGATCCGGTTCGCGGGACCGGACACCCCGATGGCGGCGGCCCTGGCGGCCGGGCACGCGGTGCTGGAGTCCGACCTGCGGCTGGCCCACGGCTGGCGGGCGCAGGACCCGCGCGGGGCGGGCGAGGCGCTGGCGTACGGGATCCACTCGCTGGTCACCGTGCCCCTGCAGGCGCGCGGGGTGGTGCTGGGGATGGCGAACTTCTGGCGCTCGGAGCGGGCCGAGCGCTTCGACGAGGAGGACGTGGCCTTCGCGGAGGAGGTGGCGGCGCGGGCGGCCGTCGCCATCGACAACGCGCGGCGCTTCACCCGGGAGCACGCCATGGCGGTGACGCTCCAGCGGAGCCTGCTGCCGCGGGTGCTGCCGGAGCAGGGCGCGCTGGACATCGCGTACCGGTATCTCCCGGCGCAGGCCGGGGTGGGCGGCGACTGGTTCGACGTGATCCCGCTGCCCGGGGCGCGGGTGGCGCTGGTGGTGGGTGACGTGGTGGGGCACGGGCTGCACGCCGCCGCCACGATGGGCCGGCTGCGGACCGCGGTGCACAACTTCTCGGCGCTGGACCTGCCCCCGGACGAGCTGCTGGGCCACCTCGACGAGCTGGTGTCCCGGATCGACCAGGAGGAGGGCGGGAACGGCAACGGGGAGGGGATCACCGGCGCGACCTGCCTGTACGCCATCTACGATCCGGTGTCCGGCCGGTGCACCATGGCGACGGCCGGGCACTTCGCCCCGGCGGTGGTGCGGCCGGACGGGGTGGTGGACTGCCCCGAGGTGCCGGTGTTCCCGCCCCTGGGCCTGGGCGGCCTGCCGTTCGAGACGGCCGAGGTGCGGCTGACCGAGGGGTCCCGGCTGGTCCTCTACACCGACGGGCTGATCGAGCACCGCGAGCGGGACGTCGACACCGGGCTGCGCCTGCTGCGGGACACCCTGTCGGGCCGTCCGGAGCGTACGCCGGAGGAGACCTGCCAGGCGGTGTTCGACGCGATGCTGCCGCCGCACCGGTGGGACGACATCGCGCTGCTGGTGGCCCGCACCCATCTGCTGGACCGCGACCGGGTGGCCGACTGGGACGTGCCGCGCGACCCGGAGGCCGTCTCCCGGGTGCGCGCCGCGTGCGGGCGGCAGCTGGAGGAGTGGGGCCTGGACGAGATCGGGTTCAGTACGGAGCTGATGCTCAGCGAGCTGATCACCAACGCGATCCGCTACGGCTCCGAGCCGATCCATGTGCGGATGCTGTACGAGCGCACCCTGGTGTGCGAGGTGTCCGACGGGAGCAGCACCTCCCCGCACCTGCGGCGGGCCGCCACCACCGACGAGGGCGGGCGCGGGCTGTTCCTGGTGTCGCAGTTCGCGGAGCGGTGGGGCACCCGCTACACCCCCACGGGCAAGGTGATGTGGACCGAGCAGTCCCCGGACGCGGGGCCGCGGCAGCCGGTCGAGCTGCTGCTGGACGACGTGTCCTGGTGACACGGCCCGGGATCGGGGCGACGGTGGCGGAGCGCGTCCGTCCGACTACCGGCCGGGAGCTTCCGGCCAGCGGACAGCAACCTTCGATTGAGGCGAGAATGACCGCTTCCATCCCTGTCTTTCATGTGGACACCCACATCACGCCTTGAGATCAAAGGCAGAATGAGACGTTCACACGAATCCTCGGTCTGTTAGCCTGCCCGCTCCCGGATGTTCGTCCACCCGTCCCTCTCCCCCAGCGCCCCGCGCTCGCCGGGCGCCGTGAGGTGTGTGTTCCGTGCACAGCACTCCGTTCTCCCCCGCCGAGGCCCGCGCGGCCCGGGCCCGCGTCGGGCTGGGCACCGCCGAGGTCGCCCGGGCGATGGCCGCATGCGGCGTCCCCGTCCACCCGGGCCTGGTGACCGCCTGGGAGCAGGGCGCCCAGGTGCCGTCCGAGCCCCAGCTCTTCGCGCTCGCCGACGTGCTGTGGTGCGCGCCGACCACGCTGATGGGCGTGGAGCCGCGCACCCTGGCCGAACACCGGCTGGCCCGCGGTCTGAGCGTGGAGCGGGTGGCGTACCGAATCGGGATGGACCCCGGCGCGTACCGCGCGGCGGAGACGGCCCGCCGGTGGGACGGCGACCTGCGGCAGACGCGGGCCCTGGTGGACGCGCTCGGGCTGTCCCTGCGCAAGCTGGTCGGGATCATGGGGCGCGACGAGGAGCTGGCGGAGCACCTGCGGGCGGCCCTGGAGGGGCGCTGGAAGACCCGGGTGGCCCCGGTCGCCGAGATCGTCGTGGTGAACGAGACGCTGGTGGGCGACGCGCTGCGCACGATGCACGCCGAGTTCGCCGCGTTCTCGGAGCGGTACATGGGCCACCTGGTCGCGCGGAACGACGACGCGCGGCTGAGGGAGGTGGCGGCGGAGCGCTCCGCCTATCTGCACCGGCTGGTCGACCATTTCTGGGACCTGATCGGTGACGTGGGCGAGGAGTCCCCGTTCGGCCCGGCGGGCCACTGAGGCCGCGGCCGCCCGGGAAACTCCGGGCGGCCGCAGCCGTGGCAGGGCAGGGACCGCGGTCTCGGGCCGCGTACGGGCCCGCGGCCGTGGGCAGGGTACGGGCGGGTCAGCGCGCGGCGGCGCCGGCGGCCGGCGGCGGGGTGCCGTCGCCCCCGTACCCCCCGTATCCCCCGTATTCCTGCTTCTCCTCCTGGTCCTGGTACTCCTCCCAGTCGATCTCCGTGGCCCGGCGGCGGCCGAACGCGGTGAAGAAGAGGTTGAGCGTGATGGCGGTGAGCCCGCCGAGCGTGATGCCGCTGTCGAGCACCGCCCGGACGTCGTCCGGCATCCGCTCGAAGAAGGGCCCGACCGCCGAGGGGAGCATCGCCGCGCCGAGGCTGACGGCCAGGACGAGGGCGTTGCGCTCCTCGCGCAGGTCGACCTTCCCGAGGATCTGGATGCCGACGGTGGCGACCATGCCGAACATGGCGATGGCCGCTCCGCCGAGGACGGGGTGCGGGACCGCGGCGACCAGGGCGCCGGCCTTGGGCAGCAGCCCCAGCACGATCATGAAGACCCCGGCCGCGACCACCACGAACCGGCTCACCACCCGGGACATCCGGACCAGGCCGATGTTCTCGGCGAAGGCGACATAGGGGAAGGAGTTCAGTACGCCGCCGAGGACGGTCGCCGCGCCGTCGGCGCGCAGGGCGCGGGTGACGGTGTCGCCGTCGACCTCCTTGCCGGTGATCTCGCCGATGGCGTACACGTCGCCGGTCGTCTCCACCATGGTGATCAGCATGACGACGACCATGGCGATGATCGGGAGCAGTTCGAACTTCGGCATGCCGTAGTGGAAGGGTGTGGTCACGCCGAACCAGTCCGCCTCGCCGACCCCGCCGAAGTGGGCGTCGCCGAGGAACCAGGCGACGGCCGTGCCGCCGGTGAGCCCGAAGAGCACGGCGAGGCTGCTGAGGAAGGGCTTGCCCACCCGCACCACGGCCAGGACGAGCAGCAGGGTGCCGAGGGCGTACGCGAGGTTCTTGGCGGAGCCGTACTCGGGCTCGCCCCTCAGATGGGCGCCGCCCGCCGCGTCCTGGAGCCCCACCGGGATCAGGGTCAGCCCGATGATGGTGAGGATCGTGCCGATGACGACCGGCGGGAAATACTTCACCAGTTTCCCGAAGAACGGGGCGAACAGGAAGGTGGCGATTCCGGCGGTGATGACCGCGCCGTAGACGACGAGCAGACCGGCCGTTCCGCCGCCCGCGCCGATTCCTATGGCGACCATCGGGGACACGGCGGTGAAGGTGACGCCCTGCACCAGGGGGAGTTTCGCCCCGATCTTCCACACGCCGAGCGCCTGGATGACGGTGGCCACTCCGCAGGTGAGCAGGTCGGCGTTGATCAGGTGGACCAGCTCTTCGCGGGAGAGGCCGAGGGCGTTGCCGAGGAGAACGGGGACGATGACCGCGGCCGCGTAGAACGCGAGAATGTGCTGAAATCCGTAAAGGGTGAGTTTGGGGAGGGGAAGCAGCTCGTCGACGGGGTGCGTCCGCGTCGCGGACCGCTGTCGGGAGACTCGTGCCATCTCTGCCTTGCCTTCGTCGAGGTAGGTGAATGAGAGAGCGGCCAACGCCTCGGATCCGGGGGTGACAGGACGAGGCCTCGCCGGCCCGTACGGAGCCGACGGTGGCGGAGTTGCCGACATCACGTCGCCCTGCACTAACAATCCGCGTCCTGGTTGACAGGACACCTTTCGATCATGCCCGCCAGGACCGTTTTGTCCTGGGATCCACAGGGAAGATGATCGAGGCGCTCACCATAGTTCACCTGCGGCGTTCCCCGCGAGTAACCGGCGGCCGACCGGGATGCACGGGCGGTGACTTGCTCCGCCGCGCCCGTTTTACTCTCTTTTGGGCGCTTTGCCGTTAACGCTGGCTCATAGCCATATTGCGGGCAACATAAGGGACTTGTTGGTTGCCTTTCCCCGGCGTGACAAGAATCACCGGAACTCAGCGAGGCAGCTCCGCCCGGGGGTGCGGATTCCCTTCTGCCGACTGTGAAGTTGACGGTTCACCAGGCGAGTTGGATCAACAGCGCCCGGAAATCCGCGCCTTGTTCCGCCGGGCTTCTCTCGTTTACGGTCCCCTCAATCCGGATGGACCGCCGAATCCTGCCGCCGTCCGGGAACCCACCCAACTCACGTACGCACGGCAGGAGCGGGGGAACCAGGTAGGACGCCGTCTCCGGAACACTCCGGGGACGGCTAGGGGTGAAGCCGCGGTGAAAGCCCGGCCGGGCATCTCCAGCCCGAACCCGACAGCTCACCTCGCAGGCGACGGAGAGGAATTCGCCATGCCCGCACAGGGTAAGCACCGTCGTCCCAGGAACAACCCGCTCGCCCGCCGGCTCATCGCCGCGGGCACGGGCGGCGCCGCCCTCGCGCTCCCCGTGATCGGCGCCACCACCGCCCAGGCGGCCCCGGCCGCCCCCGTCAAGGCCGCCGCCCCCGCCACGTACGCGGTCGTCGCCGGCGACTCGCTGTCCTCGATCGCCGACGAGCACGACGTGGCCGGCGGCTGGAAGAAGCTGTACGAGGACAACCGGGAGGCCGTCGGCGCCGACCCGTCCCTGATCCGCCCCGGGCTGAAGCTCACCCTCGGCGCGAAGGCCGCAGCGGACCGCGCCGCGGCGCCCGAGCGGGCCGACCGGTCCGCCGAGCGCACCGCCGTCCAGGCCGCCGCCAAGACCACCTCGTACCCGGACAACCTCGACGGCTGGATCCGCGAGGCGCTGGACATCATGGCCCAGCACAACATCCCCGGCACCTACGAGGGCATCCACCGCAACATCATGCGCGAGTCCTCGGGCAACCCGCTCGCCATCAACAACTGGGACTCCAACGCGGCGGCCGGCACCCCCTCGAAGGGCCTGCTCCAGGTCATCGCGCCCACCTTCGAGGCGTACCACGTGCCGGGCACGGCGAAGGACGCCTACGACCCGGTCGCCAACATCACCGCCGCCTGCAACTACGCGGCCGACCGCTACGGCTCCATCGACAACGTCAACGGCCCGTACTGATCCTTCCGCACCTCCGTGCCGCACGGGGCCGGCCGCTCACCCGCGGCCGGCCCCGCCGCCGTCTTCGCGACCGGGGCCCCTCCCCCGGGCGGGGCGAGCGTCAGTAGTTCCGCCACTCGTGGCGCGTGTACTCCAGCACGGCCGGGTCCATCAGGGTGCTCGCCCGCACATCGGCGGGGCGCCGGTCGACCGGGAAGACCGTGGCCGCGGCCAGCACCTCGTCGTCGAGGAACCGCAGGGGCGGGGCGTCCCCCGCCAGGCGCAGCGCCGGGGGCGGCCCGTCCGCGCCGGGCGCCGCCAGGAGGTAGCCCCAGTTGCCGAAGCTGGGCACGTCGACCTGGTACGGGGTGGTGGCGTAGCCCGCCTCCTTGAGGGTGGCGGCGATCGACCAGTACGACTTGGGCGCGAAGAACGGTGAGCCGCCCTGCACCACCACCCGGCTCTCCGGGTTCAGCACCCGGCCCAGCAGGTGGTAGAACTCCACGCTGTACAGCTTGGCCAGCGCGGCCGTGTCCGGGTCGGGGAAGTCGATGAGCACCGCGTCGTAGCGGCGGGTGGCGTCCCGCAACCAGTTGAAGGCGTCGGCGTGGACGACGGTGACACGCGGGTCGGACAGCGCGTGGCCGTTGAGGCCGGACAGCGGGGCGAAGGTCCGCGCGAGCCGGGTCATGGCCGGGTCGAGGTCGACCAGGGTCACCGCGTCGACGTCGTCGTAGCGCAGCACCTCACGCAGGGCCAGCGCGTCACCGCCGCCCAGGATCAGCACGGAGGAGCGCTTGCCCGACAGGGCGGGGTGGACGAGCGCCTCGTGGTAGCGGTACTCGTCCACGGAGGAGAACTGCAGGTCGCCGTTGAGGAAGAGCCGGGTGTCCTGCTCGCCGGTGAAGGCGGTGGACCGGGTGACCACGATGTCCTGGTACGGGGTGGTCTCGGCGTGCACGATCGGGTCGCGGTACAGCTGCTGGCGCGCGGTGACCTCGATGTCGTCCGCCAGGACGTACACGGTGGCGAGGACGGCGAGCACGGCGGCGGCGCCCGCCAGCAGTCCGGCCCGCACCGCCCGCCGGGTCTCGCGCCGGAAGATCCACAGCACCACGACCACCCCGGCCACGGCGTTGACCGCCCCCACCACCAGCGCGCCCTTGAGCTGGCCGAAGGCCGGCAGCAGGAGCAGCGGGAAGCAGAGGCCGCCGACCAGGGCGCCCACGTAGTCCGCGGCGAACATGTCGGCGACGGCGCTGCCCGCCTCCTGGCGCCGGATGCGCTGGAGCAGCGTCATCAGCAGCGGGATCTCGGCGCCCACCAGGAGGCCGACGACGAACGAGACCACCACCATCGCCGGCATGTACAGGCGCAGCCAGGCGAACGCCACGTACAGGACGAGCACCGACAGCCCGCCGACCAGCGCGAGCAGGATCTCCAGCAGGGCGAAGGCCCCGACCGCGCGCCGCTGCAGGGGCTTGGCGGCCAGCGAACCGATGCCCATGGCGAACACCATGACGGAGATGACCACGGAGGTCTGCATCACGGAGTTGCCGATGAGATAGCTGCCCAGTGCCGTCAGCGCCAGTTCGTAGACCAGGCCGCAGGCCGCGCAGACGAACACCGCGAGCAGCAGCAGGAAGCGGGTGCCCCGGGGGTACGCCGGCGCCGGCCGTGCGGTGCCGGCGCCGGTCGCGGCGGCCGGGCCGGCCGCGGTGGCGGTGGGGGTGGTGCGGTCGTCCTGGGCGGTGGTGCTCATGGGTGGTTCAGGAGACGGCGGCGCCGACCATGAAGGCCGTGCCGAGGTACATGGCCGCCTGCACCCAGGCGGCGGGGTGGGGGCTGGTGCCGTTGTCGTCGAGGACGGCGTGGCCCAGCCGGCCGGGGGTGAGCAGCCCGACGACGACGGAGATGAAGGTCATCACCGCGACACCGGCCAGGCCGTACAGCAGGGTGCTGAACAGGCCCTGGGCGAGGCCCAGTTCGGACTCACTGGCCCGGATGGACTCCTCGATGACCAGGCCGATGGCGAGGGTCTGGCCGGCGAGGAGGACCGCCGCGCCGCGGTTGCGCTCGGTCCACACCACATGGACGAGCTTGCCGGGAGTGACGAGGTCGAGAGCGATGAAGCCGACCACCATCACGACGAAGCCGACGAGGCCGTAGAGCAGGGCGGTGCCTGCCGACTCGTAGATCTCTGTCACGGTGTGCCTTTCGGGGACGTCGTCGGGGAGTCCGGACGGAACGGGCGGGACGGGCGGAACGGGCGGGACGGGGTTTGCGGGAGGTACGGGGGCGGCGGGCGGGCCCCGGAGGGCCGCGCCCGGCGCGTCACTTGCCGGAGCCGGGACCGCCGCCGCGGAACGACGCGCTGCTGGGGTCCGGCCAGGAGCCGAGGTGCGTGCGCCAGCGGCTGTAGCCCGTGCGGTAGTCGTCGATCTCGATCAGGCTGCCCCGGC
The DNA here is from genome assembly GCF_043079975.1 of Streptomyces sp. NPDC015131. Taxonomy (NCBI): domain Bacteria; kingdom Bacillati; phylum Actinomycetota; class Actinomycetes; order Kitasatosporales; family Streptomycetaceae; genus Streptomyces; species Streptomyces sp. NPDC015131. The sequence continues at coordinate 373,128 of NZ_JBIBVB010000004.1, forward strand.
CGCTGGTGTGCGGGCTGATGGCCACGATGTCGTCGCGGTAGCGGAGGAAGGCCATCCGCCCGTCGGCGATCCGGTCGACGGACCTGGTGTTGCCGTGTATCTCGTCGGAGACCTTGGAGACCGGGTCGGTCCGGTCGACATAGCCCGTACCGCTGGAGGAGTACGTGCCGCGGATCCAGCCGGCCGGTACGGCGTTGCCGCCGTCGTCGTCGTCCGAGTCGCTGGAACAGGCGGCGAGCGCCACCGTCGCGAGGAGCGTCGCGGTGATGCGTCGAGCGGTCTTCATCGGGCCTCCAGCCGGGTGTGCGTCGCCACGATCCGGCGGCTCTGCGGGTAGGTGTGCCAGGTGCGCCAGCTCAGTCCGGCGGTCTCCGGCTCCAAGATCAGGGCGGTGACCGCGTCCGGGGAGCCGGGGAAGACTCCGTGCAGCGCCCGGGGGTGGTCCTCCGAGAGGTCCCGGATCCGGGCCACCCGGGAGCCGAACTCGCCGGGCCCGCACACGTGTACGCGGGCGGTGAAGGCGTACTGCCAGCCCTCGACGTCCCGTGTCTCGGTGTCCGGCAGGCCGCCCTCGACACCGGGCAGGCAGGCGACGGTCTCCCCGACCGGTCCGGCGAACACCTGGTGGGAGGCGCCCAGCAGCCGGAGCTGCACGTCGATGCCGCCGACGGTGAGGTCGCGCACGGCGAGCGCCTCGCGCGGGGACCGCCCGAGCGCGAACGAGAGCTGGTCCGCGTCGGTGTCCAGGTACGGTGCCGTCAGGGCTATGCCGCTCATGCGGCGAAGCCTCTGGAGGCGCCTGTGGCGGCGCCTCCGCGGACAGCACCCCTACGGGTGTGCTCGAACCTCAACGATGATCCCCCGACTGCGATGTGCTTGGAGCGCGGCCGAGTATGGCACAGGTAAAGGCCGCTGCCACCGGGGGGTGCGTCAGCAGCCGTCCCGGTCGGAGCCCGGCCACACGTAGGGCAGGTCGTCCGGTACGCCGGTGAAGCGGTCCGCGTAGAAGTCCGGGTCCTTGCGCAGCAGGGCCGACTGGTGGCTCCGGTGGAAGTCCGGGTCGCCCAGCCAGGGCGGTGTCTCGCCGAGCGCGGCCAGCTCCTCCTGGGTGCGGACCGGCGCACCGGGGTGTACGGCGTGGAAGCCGGTGAGCAGCGAGGCGGCGCAGGTGTCGCGGTGCCCCCGGAGGGTCCACGCCCCGCACACCTCCAGCCCGTAGCGCACCAGGGCCTCCTCGTAGCCGGTCCACATCCGTACGGCCGGGTGGCGGCGCCAGCCGTACCCCGGCACGGTCAGCCCGCGCAGCACCTGGAGCGCCTCGACGCGCTGCTTGCCCAGGCGGCGCGGGTCGAGCGCCTCGGCGCACCGGGAGAACCGCGGGTACGGCAGGAAGGTCTGCACCTTCCCGTGTCTACCGCCCCGCCACCGCGCCCGCACCCCGGGGGCCGGACACGGGGAGCAGGGCGGGAACAACCGTTCGGCGGGTCGGGCGGCGTAACGGTGTCGACGCTCGGGAGTTGAACAGGGCATGAAGAAGCGCAGCATGCTCGCCGTCGCGTCCCTGGTCGCCGGGGCGGCGATCGCCGCCGTCAGCCCCGCCCCGTCCCCCGCCCGGGCGGCGGCCCCTGACGGCCCGTCGGCCGGAGCGGATGTCGTGGGTTCCGTGGAGGACCGGGCCCATGAGAAGGAGGCCGAGGCCGGAGAGCCCGGGTCCAGGGCCTGAGCCGGGCGTCCGGGCCGGGCGTCCGAGGCGCGGGCACGCGGCTGATCGGGGCGCGTGGGCCGTGCGGGCGGCGGGCCGTGGGGGCGTACGGGATAATGACGCCATGCGGATCTCGGCCAGGGCGGACTATGCGGTGCGTGCCGCCCTGCTGCTCGCCGCCGGCGAGAGCGAGGGACCGCTGAAGGCGGAGTCCATCGCGGAGGCGCAGGACATTCCGCACAAGTTCCTCGAAGGCATCCTCAACGACATGCGGCGGGGCGGTCTGGTCACCAGCCGGCGCGGTGCGCACGGCGGGTACCAACTGGCCCGGCCCGCTGCCGAGATCAGTGTCGCCGACGTCGTCCGCGCGGTGGACGGACCGCTGGTGTCCGTACGGGACGTCCGGCCGCCGGAGCTGTCGTACAGCGGGCCCGCCGAGTCGCTGCTGCCCCTGTGGATCGCGCTGCGGGCGAACGTCCGGCGCATCCTGGAGGGTGTCTCGCTGGCCGATGTGGCGTCCGGTCACCTTCCGGGCGAGGTGCACGCCCTGGCCGAGGACCCGGCCGCCTGGTCCAATCCCTGAGACACGGTCGCACGCCTCCGACCTGCTCCTTCTCACCTGACGGGACGCATTCGTCCACCATACGGGCGGGCTCTTGCCCGTCCGCTCCTGTGCGATCACTATCCCTACCAACCCGATAGGGAAACTAGGGAAACAGTGAGGTGGCCGTGAGAACCCTGATATTGCTGGCACTTGCCGGGCTGGGCGCCCAACTGGTGGACGGGAGCCTGGGCATGGCCTACGGCGTCACCTCCACCTCCCTGCTGCTCGCCGTGGGCACCAATCCGGCCGCCGCGTCCGCGACCGTGCACCTCGCCGAGATCGGCACCACGCTCGCCTCGGGCGCCGCCCACTGGCGGTTCGGCAACGTGGACTGGCGCGTCGTGGCCAAGATCGGCATCCCGGGGGCGGTCGGGGCGTTCGCCGGGGCGACCGTCCTGTCGCAGCTCTCGACCGACCTCGCCAAGCCCGTGATGGCACTGATCCTGCTCGGCCTCGGGGTGTACGTGCTCGGCCGCTTCACCTTCATGGGGCTGCCCACGGGCAACCTGGGCAAGCCGCTGCGCAAGCGGTTCCTCTCCCCCCTCGGTGTCGTCGCCGGATTCCTCGACGCCACCGGGGGCGGCGGCTGGGGACCGGTCGGCACACCGGCCATCCTGGCGAGCGGGCGCCTGGAACCCCGCAAGGTCATCGGATCCATCGACACCAGCGAGTTCCTGGTGGCCGTCGCCGCGAGCGCCGGATTCCTCCTCGGCCTCGGCTCGGAGGGGATCAACGCCTCCTGGGCCGTCGCCCTGCTCGTCGGCGGGCTGATCGCGGCGCCCCTCGCCGCCTGGCTGGTCCGCCATGTGCCGCCGCGGGTGCTCGGTTCGGCGGTCGGCGGACTCATCATCCTCACCAACGTCCGCACGCTGCTGCGCAGCGACTGGCTCGCGGCGGGCGACGGCACCCAGTGGGCCGTGTACGGCCTCCTCTACGCGCTGTGGGCGGCGGCCGTGGCGTACGCGGTCCGGGAGCACCGCCGCCAGGCGTCGCCCTCCGCGGTCGGCGCCGCCCCGGCGGGGGCCGTTGCCTCGCCGGACGCCGCCGGCCCGTCCGGCAGGGAGGAGGCGGGCGTGGCGCCGTGACCCCGGCCGGAAGCCGCCCCCGTACCCGTACCCGAGAGCCCGACCCCACCGGACCTTCAGGAGTGCCCCAGATGACCACGGCCACCCCCCTCGCCGCCCGGCCGGCCACCGAACCCGCCGAACCCGCCGACGTGACTTCCGCCGGAACGGACGCCGGACCGGACGCTGGACCGGACGCCGCCGAGCGCGCGGCGCCGGCCGGCGGCCGCGATCCCCGCCGGGTGCTGCGTGCCGCCCGGGACGTCGCGGAGGACCTCGCCGCCGACGCGGTGGCCCGGGACCGGGCGGGCCTGCCGCCCTCCGACGAGACGGCCCGGCTCCGGGAAGCCGGACTGCCGGCCGCCCTGGTCCCGCCGGGTCGCGCCCGCGGCACGGACTGGCGCACCGGCTGCGCGGTCGTGCGGGAGATCGCCACCGCCGACGGTTCCGTCGGCGAGGTGCTCGCCCGCCACTACGCGCACACCTGGAGCGGGCGGTTCTACGGCACCGGGCGCCAGGCGGCGGCCCTCGAACGGGACTCGGCGCGCGAGCGGTGGCTGTGGGCGGGCGCGGTCGGGGGCCCCGGCGCGCCGGAGCTGACGCTGACCCCGCGCGGGGCCGGCCATCTGCTCACGGGACGCGCGGCGGTGGACACGGCGGTGACGGTCGCGGACGTGTACGTGGTGGACGCGGTGTGCGCCGAGACCGGTGACCTCCTGGTGGTACGGGTGCGGAGCGGCGACCCCGGAGTCCGCGCCGAACCGGCGCGGGACCGGCTGGGCCAGCGGGTCGCCGGTGCGGGGTCGGTGACGTTCGACGGGGTGGCCGTCTCCCCGGGCCGGGTGATCGGGGCCCGGCCGCACGACGCGGAGTCGACCGCGCCCTTCACGGCACTGGCCGGGCCCGCGCTCCGGCTGGCGCTGTGCCAGGTGGCGCTGGGGGTCGCCGAGGGCGCCCTCGGTGAGGCGCGCGACGCGGTCCGCAGCGGGCCGCCGCCCCGCCGGGCGCCCGACCCGCTGCGCGAGCCCCCGCCCGGCCCGTCACCGGACCGGGACCCCGACCTCCTGCTGGCGTACGGGGAGCTGGCGTCCGCGGCCCGGACGGCCGCCGCCGTGGTCGAACGGGCCACCGAATCGATGGCGAACGCCCTGGAGGCCGGGCCGCACCTCGACGTGGACGAGCCCGCCGACGTCGCCGCCCTGGTGGCCACGGCCGAGACCGTGACCGCCCGGGCGGCCCTGCACATCACCACGCGCGTCCTGGAACTGGCCGACGCCCCGGGCCTCGACCGCTTCTGGCGCGACGCGAGGGTCCTGACGTCCCACGGCTCGTCCACCGCGCACCGGCTGCGCGACATCGGCGAGCACTACCTGAACGGCACGTACCACCGCCTGACGCCGGCGGGCGGCCGGTAGGGCTGTGGGGCCGGTCGTCCGGGGCGGCTCGCCTCAGTCGAAGAGGGCGATGAGGCCGTTCACCCAGATCGCGAGGAACGCGAGGGCCACCACGGGTTCTGGGCGGTGCCCTCCGCTGCGCGAGGTACGCGCGGCGCCACCCGCACGCGGGGGCGGTCAGGCCGGGCCCGCTTCCTCCGGGGCCGTGGCCGCGCAGGCGGGGTGGCCCCAGCGGGCGCCCACCTTGGTGATCGGCTCCCCCGCGGCGTACGGCGTGCCGCAGGGGCAGGTGCCGCGGAACTTCGCCTTCAGGGTGCGCGACGAGCCCGAGGCGCCGCCCGGGCGCTTGCGGGGCGCGGCGGCCTGCTTGCGCGCCGGGCCGGTGCGCTCCGGGGCGGGCTGCGGCCACTCGGCGGTGCCGTGCGCGGTACCCGCGGCCTCCTGGGTGAGGGCCGCGTCGCTGGCGGCCTGGTCGGCGATGGCGTTGAGCGGGTCGCCGCCGACCCGGTGGGCGGGGACGTAGCGGAACTCGACGTCCCGGTCGGTCAGCAGGGCGTCGATGTCCCGGACGAGATCCTGGTTGGCCACGGGCTTGCCGCCCGCGGTCCGCCAGCCGTTGCGCTTCCAGTTCGGCAGCCACTGTGTGACGGCCTTCATCGCGTACTGGCTGTCCATCCGCACCTCCAGGGAGCTGCCCGGGGCGACGGCCTCCAACAGCCGCTGCAGCGCGGTCAGTTCGCCGACGTTGTTGGTGGAACGGCCCAGCGGACCGGACTCCCAGCGCTCCGGGCGCCCCTCCGCGTCGGCGATGACCCAGGCCCAGCCGGCCGGGCCGGGGTTTCCCTTGGCCGCCCCGTCACAGGCGGCGATGATGCGTTCGGACATCCCCCGATCATGCCTCACCGCCGCCCCGGTCGTGGTGTCCACCCCCCAGGGGCCGCCCGGGTGCGGAATCATGGGCCTCGTGTCGGCTTCCGTACCCCCGGACGGCCACGACCCGGCGGAGCCGACCCCGGTCAGTGGGAGGACAGTTGGACACCGGCGACGACTCAGGCACCCCGGGTGACGACCGGACACCGGCGGCCCCGGCGCTCTCGCGGCGCCTCTTCCTCGCGGGCGCCGGTTCGGCGGCGGCCGGGGCCGCGGTCACGGGGCCCGCGACGGCCGCCGGGCCGGGTGCCCGGGACCGGGTCGTCCCCCTGCGGTTCACCGAGGCCACCAACGGCGCGGCCGACCTGGCGCCCTCCGGCGACCGGCTGGTCGCCGAGGTGCAGCACGCCCTCTGGTCGTCACCGGCCGGCGGCGGGGAGGCGGTCGCGCTCACCCCTCCGGATCTGGAGCCCTGCCGGCCCGTCCACTCCCCCGACGGCTCGCTGATCGCCTTCAGCGCGTACCGGGACGGGACCTACCACATCTGGACCGTGCGGCCCGACGGCACGGACCTGCGCCGCCGGACCGACGGGCCCTTCGACGACCGGGGTCCGGCGTGGTCGCCCGACGGCACGAGGATCGCCTTCGCGTCCGAGCGCGGGAACGGGGCGGACGGCGACCCGGTGGGCGCGGGCTCGGTCGGCGGCATGCCGGTGGGCCTCGACCCCGCGAGCGGTACGCCGTACCGCATCCGCGTGCTGGACCTGCGGACCGGGCGGCAGACCGCCGTGACGGGGCTGCCCGGCCAGGGCGGGCCGTTCCAGGACGGCCGGTGGGAGGACTTCGACCCGGTCTGGTCGCCGGACGGCGGTCGGATCTGGTGCGTCCGCGCGGCCGTACGGGGCGCCGCCCCGGACGCCCGGAGCATCGTCTCCGTACCGGCGGACGGCACCGGACCGGTGACCGTCGAGCGGACCGACGCCACCACCGGGGCTCAGGTGATGGCCCCGGCGCTGTCCCCGGACGGGGCCCGGCTCGCGTACCTCCGGGTCACCGCCCCGCCGCGCGGCGGGTGCACGCTGGTGGTGGACGGTGAGCCGGTGGCCGTCCCCGGCGACCTGGCGGCCGTGCCGCCCCGCTGGACGGCGGCGGGCGAGCTGCTGCTCACCGTCGACGGCCGCTTCACCCTCGTACGCCCGGAGGCGCCGGGCGACGCGCGGCCGGTGCCGTTCGAGGCGGTCGCACGGCTGCGACGGCCGCGCTACCGGGCTAAGCGGTACGACTTCACGCCCGGCCGGACCCTTCCGGTGCGGGGCGTGCATCTGCCGGCGCTGTCGCCGGACGGGCGCCGGATCTCGTTCGCCGCGCTGGACGCGCTGTGGCTGGCGGACACCGGGGGCGGGCGCCCGCCGCGCCGGCTGGTGCGCGCCGCCCCGACCCGCTACCTGATGGGTCCGGCGTGGGCGCCGGACGGCCGGTCCCTGGTGTACGCGGACGACTCCGACGGCCTGCTCGGCGTGTACCGCCTCGATGTGGCCGGCGGTACGCGCACGGCGCTGGCCGGCGGCGGGCGGGTCCACCCGGCCCTCTCCCCCGACGGCGCCCGGCTGGCGTGCCTGGACCTGACGGGCCGCCTGGTGGTGAAGGACCTGGCGGAGGGCACCGAGCGGGTGCTCGTGGACGCGCTGGGCGGTGGCGGCCTGCCGGGCCGGCCGAGCTGGTCGCCCGACGGCCGCTTCCTCGCCCTGTGCGACCGCAACCGGCTGAACCAGCGGTTCCGGGAGGGCTACAACCTGATCCGGGTGGTCGACACCGCGACCGGCGCGGCGCGGCTGCACGCCGTCGCGCCGCATGTGTCGGTCTCCGACCGGTACGGCTCGGGGCCCGTGTGGTCGCCGGACGGCCGCTGGATGGCGCTGGTGGTGGAGTCGGCGCTGTGCCTGCTGCCGGTGACGCCCGACGGCCGCCCGGCGGGACCGCCGAGGACGCTCACCACCGAACCGGCCGACCACCCCACCTGGTCGGGCGACTCCCGCACCCTGCTGTACCTGTCCGGTACCCGCCTCCGGCTCACCGGGGTCGACGGCGGCGGTGCACGCACGGTGCGGGTCCCGCTGGACTTCCGGCGCCCGGAGCCCGCCGACACGGTGGTGCGGGCCGGCCGGTTCTGGGACGGCACCGGTGGTGACGCGTCGGTGCGGGAGGACGTCGACATCGTGGTGCGGGGCGGGCGGGTGGCCGCGGTCGAGCCGCACCGGCCGGGGCGGGCGCGGGCGGCGGTGCGGCGGATCGACGCCTCCGGGCGGACGGTGCTCCCCGGGCTGTGGGACGCCCACACCCACCCGTGGCAGTACACCTACGGCGGTCGGCAGACGGTGTGTCAGCTGGCGTACGGCATCACGACCGCCGTCTCGCTGGGCGGCTTCGCCCACGAGCAGGCCCGCGTCCGGGAGGCCGTGGAAGCCGGTCTGCTGGCGGGCCCGCGGCTGCTCGGCTGCGGCGAGCTGCTGGACGGCTCACGGGTGGCGTACAGCATGGGCAGGGCGCACCGGACCCGCGAGGGGCTGCGGCGGTCGCTGGAGCGGGGCGCGGCGCTGGACTGGGACGTGGTGAAGACGTATGTGCGCGCCCCGGCCTGGGTGATGGAGGAGGCGGCGCGGTTCGCGCACGAACGCCTCGGAGTGCGGGTGGGCAGCCACTTCTGCTCGCCGGGGGTGCAGACGGGGCAGGACTTCACCAGCCACCTCCAGGCGACGCAGCGGGCGGAGGCCGGACACGCGGTGACGGCCGCCGGGCGGGCGTACCAGGACGTGCGGGAGATCTACACCGCTCGGGGCGCGGGGTTCTCGCTGATCGCCACGCCGTTCTCCGCGATGTGGCTGGTGGGTGACGACCCGGAGCTGGTGCGGGACGAGCGGGTGGCGTCGCTGATGCCGCCGTGGGACGCGGCGGCGCTGCGGGACACGGCCGCGCAGCCGCCGGATGCCGCGCGGCTGGAGGCGCTGCGTACGGAGGTCGGGGTGTACCGGCGGGTGCTCCGGGAGGGCGGCCTGGTGGCGCTGGGCACCGACACGCCGATCGTGCCGCCGGGGCTGTCGCTGCACCTCAATCTGCGGGCGCTGCACCTGGGCGGGCTGTCCCCGGCGGAGGCGCTGCGCACGGTGACCCTGCTGCCGGCGCGGGTGTTCGCGCTGGACGGAGACCTGGGCACGGTGGAGGTCGGCAAGGTGGCGGACCTGACGGTGGTGGACGGTGACCCGTTCGCGGACTTCCGGTCCCTGGTGCGTACGGTCACGGTGGTCCGGGGCGGGGTGGCGTACGAGACGGCCGCGCTGGCCGGGTCGTTCCGCCCGCGCGCCGGGGCGCGGGTGGACGACCGGCCACGGCTGGGCGCCCCGGACTGGCTGGGCGTCGGCCGGGTGATGCGGCGGGGCGCCTGCGGCGCGTGGGGCACGGACGACGGGTGACGCGGCGGGCGGGGTGCGAGGGCGGGGCAGCCGCCGCCCGCACGGCGCGGGCGGCGGCGGGGCCACGTCAGGCGCGGGACCCGGCGTCGGTATCGGTGTCCGCGCCGGTCCTTGTATCGGCGCCGGTCCAGGCGTGGGTTCAGGCGTCGGTGGCGTCCTGGGGGTACCAGCGCAGCTCGACGGTGTTGCCGTCGGGGTCGCGCACGTACAGCGACTGGGCGGTGCCGCGTGCGCCGAAGCGGCTGACCGGGCCCTCGATGACGTCGAAGGTGCCGGAGTCGATGACCTCCTGCCAGTCGAGGGGGTCGACCACCAGGCAGATGTGGTCCACGTTCGACTCGCCCCGGGCGCGGCCGAACAGGTCGATGATCATCGTGGGCGTGACGCGCACGGACGGGAACGGCACCTTCCCGGCGCGCCACTCCTCGACACGTACGGGCTCCAGGCCCAGGCTCCCGCAGTAGAAGTCCAGCGACCGCTCGACGTCCGCCACATTGAGCACCACGTGGTCGAAATCCCTGACCCGCAACGGGGCCACCCCCTCGATGAGTTCTGAACGGTCCTTGGCCCCCTGACGCCCCGACAGGGCGCCGAGAGGCAGTCGTCACCGTACCCGAGCGCAAGGCGGCGGCCGGCGTCGTACGGCACCCGCCGGATGACTCACGCGGACCGCGCCGGTGCGGCCGAGACTGAGCGGAGTCGGCGCGCCTCTGAGCGTGTCGGAGCATCCGAGCGTCGGAGCGTCGGAGCGTCGGAGCACATCGGAGTACGAGGAGGCGTGGTGCGACCTGTGGCGAGTACAAAGCCGTCGGCCGGACCGGAAGGGGCGGCGGTGTGGGGGTCGGCGGTGCGCCGCTGGCTGGGCCCGGTCGACGTGACCCTTAGGGACCCCGCGTTCGCGGCGCGGCTGGGCGCCGTGGACCTGGGGTATGTGCGGCTGCTGTCGCTGGAGACCGGTCCGCTGCGGATCGGCCGGGGCCCCCGTACCCCCGCCGGCGGGCCGGGCGGCCGGCTGGTGCTGTTGCGGGCGGTGTCCGGCGCGACGGCGGTGCACCAGGAGGGGCGCGGCGGGCGGGTGCCGCCCGGGGACCTGGCGCTGCTGGACCTGGGGCGGCCCTTCGTGATGGAGCAGCGGGAACGGTCCCTGGTCCAGCTGCTGCGGGTGCCGGGCCGGGCGCTGGGCGACTCGGCCGCGGCGGCGCGCCGCCTGACCGGGCGGCCGATCGCGGGCGGGGAGGGCGTGGCCGCGCTGCTGGGCCCGCTGCTCACCGCGCTGGCCGAGGACACGGCCGGCTCGGTGGTACCGGTCGGCGACCGGCTCGGCGGGCACCTCGCCGACCTGGTGGCCACCCTGGTCGACGAGGTGGCCCGGCACGACGCCGCGGAACGGCCCGCCCCGGACCGTCACCCGCTGGTGGCGGCGGTCCACCGGTACATCGACGCCCACCTGCGCGACCCGGACCTGACGCCGGAGCGGGTGGCGCGGGCCCACGGGATCTCGGTCCGGTATCTGCACCGCCTGTTCGAGGACGAGGAGACGACGGTACGGCGCCTGATCCAGCGGCGCCGCGTCCAGGAGTGCGCCCGCGAACTGCGCCGCCACGGCCCGTCGGGCCCGGCCATCTCCGCGGTCGCGCAGACCTGGGGGTTCCGCAACCCGGCGCACTTCAGCCGCCTGTTCAAGTCCGTCCACGGCCACGCCCCCCGCCACTGGCTCCGCACGCCCTCCGCCCACCCGGCGGACCGCGCGGTCGCCTGACGGGTGCCCCGTGGCTGCCGGCGTCCGCGTGTGCTCGGCCTGACGACGGACGGTGCGGCCGTGCTCCACACCGCCTTTGCACTCAAGGCCCGGGCCGGCGACCGGGTTGGACCACGATCAGTAGATACCGGGCCAGTTGCCGCGCCGCTCGTGCTCCCCGGCTCTGCCGTGCTCGAGATGGTCGTCGATGGCCCTCTCCATCGCGCGCAGCAGGAGGTGGCTGAGCAGCAGGCCGACGGCGCACCCGAGCACGAGCAGGGTCGCGACGTACCCCGGATGGCCGAGCGCCGTCCCCGCCCAGGCGCCACATCCCGCTCCCGCGGTGCAGAGCAGCCCGGGAAGCGCGGGCGGCAGCATCTCCGCCCGCGCCAGACCGGAGACGGTGAGCCCGACGACCAGGCTGCCGATGGCGAGCCCGCCGAAGAAGCCCCCCATCGGCGGCAGGCGGTCGATACCCCTCGTTCCGGCCCAGTACCCGAGCATGGCTCCGAGGGCCGCACCGATGCCGTAGCCGAGCCTGCCGATCCCCTCGCGGCGCCCCTTGTCCTCCGTGCCGGCGATCGAACGGACGAACCCGCTGCCGATGGTCGTCCCGCTGACGAAGCCGCCGTAGGCACCCACCACAGCTCCGGTCCATGAGCTGATCGAGGCGCCGATGAGGGCGCCGGTCACGACACCGCACGCGGCACCGAGGACTCGGCCGGCATGCAACCACCAGTTCTGCCCCATCCGTCCAATGTAGGGGGCGCGCATCAGGCCGGGAAGCGGGAAACTCAGACGGCATATTCCGCCTCCAGGCCCCCTGAGGGACCGAAGTGACGGCTCTTCAACTCACCCTGCGTACAGGGGAGGACCGCCGAACTGCTGCGTCCGGCCCCTGATTGCCCGGGGCTGTAGTCGGGGCACGGCGCCGGGCGACGGGCGGGGGCGGCGCGACGTCCTGCCGCTGCGACCGCTGCCCGACCCCGGCGCAGCCCGTTCGCCGGAGGAGTGCCGTCCTGGGCCAGAACCGTGCGCGGACGGGCCAGAATCGGCCGGCCGGGCGGGGGAGGATCGGGGCGTGGGGGGGGTCCGGTGGCAGGGGGGCGGGGTACGTATGGAGCTCATGGGGCGGGAGCGCGAGACGGTCGCGCTGCTGCGCGCGCTGGACGAGGCGGCGGCCGGGCCCGGCGGGGGGTCGGCCACGCACCTGCGCGGGGAGGCCGGGATCGGGAAGACCGCGCTGCTGGACTGGGCGGCGTCCCGGGCGCGTGAGCGCGGCTTCGCGGTGCTGCGGGCGGTCGGCTCCGAGGCGGACACCGGGCTGGCGTTCGGCGCGCTGCACCAGGTGCTCCGGCCGCTGATGGGGTACGCGGCGCACCTGCCGCCCGCCCGGCGGGAGGCGCTGCGGGGCGCGCTGGGGCTCCGGGAGGGGCCGGCGCTCGGCGGGCTACTGGTGGGCGCCGCCGCGCTGTCCCTGCTGGCGGAGGCGACCCGGCACCGGCCGCTGCTGGTGCTGGTCGACGACCTGCACTGGGTGGACTCCTCCAGCGCGGCCGTCTTCGCGTTCCTGCGGCGCCGGATCGCCGAACTGCCCCTGGTCGTGGTCAGCGCCGGCCGGCCGCACGCCGCCGACCCGGACGGGCGCCCCGGACGCGCCCTGACCGTCGGGGCCCTCGCCCCGGAGGACGCGGCCCGGCTGCTGCGGCGGCAACACCCCGAGCTGGGCGCGCCGGCGATGCGGCGGATCCTGCGGGAGGCGGCGGGCAATCCGCTGGCCCTGGTGGAGCTGCCCCGCCGCCGCAGTCCCGAGCAGTGGAACGGTGACCTGCCCGCGCCCGGCCGTCCGCCCGCCGCGTATCCGCTCGGCGACCGGCTGGAGGGGCTGTTCGCCGACCGGCTCGACGCCCTGCCGCCCGAGGCGCTGCGGGTGCTGCTGCTGGTCGCGCTGGGCGGCGGGCCGGCCGCCTGGTCCGCCGGGCGGTGGCTGCGGGCCCACGCGGGTGAGCGGGCCGTGGAGGTCCTGGACGTCATCGAGGCCGGCGGGCTGGCGCACCTGGACCCGGCCGGGCGGCTGGTGTTCCGGCACCCGCTGGTGCGCAGCGCGGTCATCGCCCGTGCCCCGGACGACGAGAAGCGTGACGCGCACCGGGAGCTGGCGGAGGCGCTACCCCCCGACGAGGCGCGCCGGCTGGTGCACGAGGCCGCCGCGGCGCGGGGCCCCGACGAGGCCCTGGCGGCGCGGCTGGACGCGGCGGGACGGCGCCTGTCGGGGCGGGGCGGCGACGCGGAGGCCGCGCTGCTGCTGGACCGCGCCGCCGGGCTGAGCCCCGACCCCGGGGACCGCACCAGGCGCCTGACCTGGGCGGCCGTGATGGCGGCGCGCGGCGGGCGGCTGCCGTACACCGAGCGGATCGTGGCCGGGCTGCGCGGCGGCCCCGTTCCGCCGGACATCGCGCCGCTGTTCGCGTACGCCGCCGTCTATGTCGACCAGAGCCACCGCGTCGACTTCGCCTCGTCGTTCACGCTGCTGCCGGCGGCGCTGGACGCGCTGGCGGAGCCGGGCGCGGAGTCGTTCGGCGGGCTGGCGGAGCAGGCGTACTTCAAGCTGCTGCTCGCCACCACGTACACCGGCGACCCGAGGGGCCGTGAGGCGCTGGCCCGGCACCGGCACAGGGTGTCCCCGCTGGCCCGGCTGTGTCACCGCGCCTGGTCCGACCCGGCACGCACCGCCCACGGCGTGGCGGGCGAACTGCGGTCGCTGGCCGGGGCGATGAGCGAGGAGCAGGAGGCGGGCGCGGCCTGGCTGCTGCTGTGGACGGCGGCGGCGGTGGACGCTGCGGACGGGACGATGTGGCGCCGGTTCACCGGCCAGCACGCGTACGCGACGCAGGGCACGATCGCCAAGGCCAGGGGGTACCAGGACTTCCTCCAGGGCCGCTGGGACCAGGCGGAGGTGTGCCTGCGCGAGGCGCGCGCCGCCGATGAACTGGGCTACCACTGCAACGCTCTGATGTTCCGTCACCACTACGCCCACTTCCTGGCCGGGCGTGGCGACGAGGCGGGGCTGGCCGAGATGGAGAGCCTCATCGGGCCGGTGGCGGCGCGGGCCGGGATGGTGTTCGTACAGGATCATCTGGCGCATCTGCGGGCGCTCGCCGCCCTGGCGCACGGCCGCCACGAGGAGGCGTACGCGCGGCTGGCGCGGCTCACCCCGCCCGGTGAACTCCCGTCCGGCCTGCCCTGGTTCCACCTGCCGTTCTTCGACTTCGTGGCCGCCGCCGCGCGCACCGGGCGGTACGAGGAGGCCCGCGCGCACATCGCGGCCGGCCGTGCGGCGCGGATGGCGGACATCTCGCCGCACCACGCGTTCCTGCTGGCCGCGGCGGTCGCGCTGGCCGAACCGGACTATTCCACGGACGAGTTGTTCGCGTCGGCCTACGCCGTGCCGGGCGCCGAGCAGTGGGTGTTCCCGGCGGCGCGGCTGCGGCTGGCGCACGGCACCTGGCTGCGGCGGCGGCAGCGGACCGGGGCGCGGGAGGCGCTGGCCGAGGCGCGGCGGACGTTCCTGTCGCTGGGCGCCGGGCCGTGGGCGCGGCAGGCGGAGGAGGAGCTGCGCGCCGCAGGGCGGGCGACCGGTGCCGCGCCGGGCGGGCGGGAGCTGCTGACGGCGCACGAGCTGCGGATCGCCCGGCTCGCGGCCGAGGGGCTCACCAACCGGGACATCGGGGACCGGCTGCGGGTGTCGCCGCGCACGGTCGCCGACCACCTGTCCCGGGTCTACCCCAAGCTGGGGATCTCCTCCCGCGCCGCGCTCGCCCGCGCGCTGGGGGACGGCGACTGAGCCGGTACGCGCACACGGGGGCGCCGTACGGGCAAAGGGGCGCCGGTACGGGGAAGGGGGCCGCAGTACGAGTACGGGGGCGCCGGTACGAGTACGGGGGCGCCGGTACGAGTACGGGGGCGCCGGTGTCGCTCGGCGCCCCCTACCGTTGGTTCCCGCCCCCCGGCCGTCAGCCGGTGAACCGCCGGGCGAAGGCGAGCGCCGTGTCGGCGACTTCCCGCCAGCCGCTGTCGATGGTGAGGGAGTGGCCGCGGCCCGGCATCTCGACGATCTCAGTCACCGCGTGCGTGTTGCGGACCTGCTTCTTGTACGAGGCGTTGGCGATGGCCCAGGGCACGGTGTGGTCCTTCTCGCCGGACACGACCAGGAGGGGGCCGCGGTCGGCGGCGAGCGTGTCGACCTTCACCTCGGTCCAGGGGTTGATATTGGCGACGGCCGCCTGGAACAGCGGCTCACCGGACGCGGGGACGGCGAACCGCTCGTACAGCTCCTCCGCCTCCTCCTGGCTCACCGCGTTGGCGAAGGCGTAACGGAACTGGTCGTACGTCAGGGGCACCGCGCGATGGTAGTTGGCCGGGTTGCCGAGGACCACACCGGCCGCGCGCAACGACGAGAAGGGCAGCGGCAGCACCCCGCGGAAAGGCGCCGGATCGATGGCGACTGACGCGGCGGCGAGGCCCCGGCCGGCGATCATCTGGGTGATGAGGCCGCCGAAGGAGTGCCCGACAACGACCGGCTTGCGTGCGAGGCGGCCGATGAGGTCGCAGAAGTGGTCGGCGACCTGGCCGACGCTCTTGCCCGCGAACACCTCGGGGTGGGCGTTGGCCTCGGCGACGCTCTGCGGGTCGTCGGGCCAGCCGGGGGTCAGCGGGGTGTAGCCGGCGGCCTCGAAGACCGTGGCCCACCGGTCCCAGCTGCTGGGCAGCAGCCACAGGCCGTGGATGAAGACGACGGGCGTGCGGCCGTCCGCGTTGGCGCGGTCGATCCGGTCGAGGTCGTGGGACGTGGGCACGGGTTCCTCACAGGTGAGTCGGGGGCGGGGAGGGGCGGTTGCCGCTCCGGACGCTAGGGCGGGGCGGGCGGCCCGGGTCGCCCGTCCGTGCACGGCGCTGTACCGAGGGCGCACGGGCGACCACTGGACCGGGGGTACGCGGAGGCCGGGGCGATCGCCGGACCGGACGCACAACGGCGGGATGCGCGCGGACGACGGAACGTGAGGCCCGGGTCAGGAGACCGTGCCGGAGCGGGCGCGCAGCCGGTGCCATTCGCTCGGCGAGATCCCGTACGCGGCGCGGAAACTGCGGCTGAAGTGCGCCGCGTTGGCGAACCCCCACCGTCTGGCGACGGCGGCCAGGGACGTACCGGCGTCGCCGCGTACCGGCCGGGCCAGTTCGCGGCGGCACTCCTCCAGCCGGCGCCGGCGGATCCAGCGGCTGAGCGTGGTGCCCTCGCCCTCGAAGACCTTGTGCAGGTAGCGCACGGACACCTGGTGGCGGGCCGCGATCAGTTCCGGTCCAAGTGCCGGGTCGCCCAGGTTCTCGTTGACGAACTGCCGTACGCGGCGGGCCATTCCGGCGTGGTCACCGGCCCGCGACAGCGCACGGGCGCCCGGGCCGCGGCCGGCGGCGAGGGTCCCGAGGAGGTCGGCGACCGTCCCGGCGACGCCCTGCCCGACGTGCGCCGGGTACGCCGCCGCCGACTCGGCGACCGTGACCAGCAGCGGGACGAGGAGCCGGGCCACTCCCCCGGACGCCGGGTGGACGCCCCACAGGGGCCCGAGGTCGCCTTCGGCCGTACCGATCAGGCGCTGGGGCAGCACGAACAGGTGCAGCCGGAAGTCGTCGCGCTCGCGCAGCGCCCAGGGGCGGGCCAGGTCCGCCACGAAGACGTCTCCGGGCGCGCACGGCAGGGATGTGCCGGGGCCGGTGAGGACCGCACGCCCCTCGGGCTGGGTCCCGACGCCGACGAGGCCGGGGCGGGCGCGGGAGGAGCGCAGCTCGTACGGGGCGGTGCCCCGGTGGGTCGACACCCGCAGGGGCCCGAGGCGGTCGCCCGCCGGGTGGGCGGCGCCGTCCCAGGACACGTACGGGAGGGTGGGTGCGGTGGTGTGGTCCATGGCTCCACCCTGCGCGCGGGCGGGGCGCGCCGGTTAGGTCATCCGACGGTACGGCGCGCGCCCGGCCGGTTCACAGGGTGCGGCGGACACCCGCCTGGCGTTCGAGGTCCCGCAGTTGTACGGCCAGGTCGCCCTCCACCGCGTGGTGCGCGGGTCCGCGCCGCCCGACCGGGAGGACCGGTGTGCCGCGCATGTCCTCCAGCATCAGCGCGAACGCGGCGTACATCGCGACGGCCGCGAGGAGCAGTCCCAGGCCGCCGGAGAAGGGGGCCAGCCAGTCCGCCCCGGTGAGGTTGTACAGGGCCGCGACCGAGAAGCGCGGGACGGCGACGCACAGGACGAACCACATGGCCCGCTTGCGGTGCGCGACGGTCGCCATCATCAGGGCGAACAGCGCGAACACCAGGTTCAGCACGCCGAGCACCCGGGCCCCGGCGGGCGGGTCGAGGGCGAGGACCAGTCCGGACGCCAGCCAGGTGCCGGAGAAGCAGCCCATCAGCGTCGCGGCGAGCACGTCCCGGGCGCCGAACGCCAGGACGGCGACCAGCAGTTGGAGGACGAAGGCGGGCAGGATGGTCAGGGCGACCGCCCGGTGGGCGTCGTCGCCGAACAGCCCCAGCTGGAGGCACCCGACCAGTACGGAGGCGATGGCGACGGCGAAGAAGCCGACGGGCATCGGCGAGGCGATGGGCCGGAGGTTGATGCGGGTCATCGGCCGCAGGTCGGGTTCGAAGTGCCGCCCTCCGTGCGCGGGTCGCGACGCCCCTGCCTCGGGCTCCGGCTCGGGCTCGGCGGCCCGGGAGTCGGCCCCGGATGCGTCGGCCCCGGCCCCTGGTGCGCGTTCCGGCCGGTGCGGCCCCGGGTCGGTCACCGGATCCGGCGACGGTTCCGGGCTTCGTGCCGGTACGGGGGGTACGTCGCTCATCACGCCTCCTGAGGGGTGCCGTCGGTGGGGGTGGGCCCGGGCCCGCGCCCTGGCGTCTCGTGCGCCACAGGCACCGGCACCCCGGGGGCCGGCCGGTGCAGTACGGCACGGGTCAGCAGCCCGCTGCCCAGGCCGGCCGCCACGGCGACGGGCGCCCACCAGCCGGGCCAGGGGGTGAGGCCGAGCGCCTGGTCGAGCGACCAGGTGCCGGGGCCGGTCGCGGACAGGGCGGCCGCGACGGCGATCAGGACCAGCGGGTACTCGTACCCGTCGTGCTGGACCCACAGGCCGTTGCGCCACTTGACGGTGAGCGCCACCGTCATCACGCCGACGGCGGCCGTCGCCGCGAGGGGTGTCAGCAGCCCGGCGGCCAGGAAGAGGCCGGAGCCGATCTGTCCGGCGCCGGCGGCGAGCGCGGTGAGGCGCCCACCGCGGAAGCCGTCCTCGCGGAACTCCCGTGCGCCGCCCGCCAGTCCGGTGCCGCCGAGCAGGTGGCTGGCCTTCTGCACTCCGTGGCCGGCGATCAGCAGGCCGGCGATCAGGCGCAGGACGAGCAGTCCGGTGGTCATGCCCGTGGTCATGGTGGATTCCTCCGGTGGGGCGGGTCAGTGCGCGAAGCAGGGGTCGGGGAACGGCCCGGGCGGGGTGGGCGGGGTGTCGCCCCGTGCCGCCCGCCACTGCCGGTGCAGCTCCGACTCGGCGACCGCCTCCGCGACCAGGTCGGCCTGCCGGGTGCCCGTGAGGCGGGGCCGGGGGGTGGCCCGGTAGCCGCCGAAGTGCGCCACGGGGCTCCAGGCCGGGCGCGGGGGTTCGACGGGCTCGTCGAGTCCGGCGTACTCGGCCGCCGCGTGGACGACGCGCCCGCCGACGACGGTGAGGACGGACTCGATGTGCGGGATGTCCTCGTCGGGGACGGTGAAGTAGTCGTCGGACAGCACGGCGAGGTCGGCGTAGCAGCCCTCGCGCAGGCGCCCCTTGACGTCGGCCTCGCCGGTCAGGCGCGCGCCGCCCCGGGTGTACAGCTCGAGGGCGGTCGCCCGGTCGAGCCGGTTGGCGGGCGGGTAGAGGGTGAGGCCGCCGACCGTCCGGCCGGTGACCAGCCAGTGGAGGGCGACCCACGGGTTGTAGGAGGACACCCGGGTGGCGTCGGTGCCCGCCCCGACAACCAGGCCCCGGTCGAGCATGCGCCGTACGGGCGGGGTGCGGGCGGCGGCCTCGGCGCCGTAGCGCTCGGTGAACGCCGCGCCCTGGAAGGACATCCGGTTCTGCACGGAGACCGCTCCACCGAGGGCGGCGATCCGGTCCAGGCTGGTGTCACTGACGGTCTCGGCGTGATCGAACAGCCACCGGTTGCCCGCCGGGAACAGCCCCTCGGCGGCGAGCCGTTCGAAGACGGCGAGGTCGCGGCGGATCGTCTCGTCGTACGTGGCGTGGAGGCGGAAGCCCCAGCCGTTCTCCATCAGCAGCCGGACGGCCTGTTCGAACTCAGCCTCGTACGGGCCGAGTTCGGGCCGGGGCTGGACGAAGTTCTCGAAGTCGGCGGCGGCCCAGGTGAGGTTCTCCCCGGCGCCGTTGAGCCGGAGCCACTCGTCGCCGTCGGCGGGGTCGACGGTCTCCACCCACCGGGTGAGGTCGGCGAGTTCCTGTCCGGCGGTCTGCGGGAAGAGGTGGTAGGCGATGCGCAGGGTGAGTTCACCGGCGCGGGCGAGGTCGACGACCGTACGGTAGTCGTCGGGGAAGTTCTGGAAGCCGCCGGCCGCGTCCACGGCGGAGGTGAGCCCGAACCGGTTGAGTTCCCGCAGGAAGTGGCGGGTGGACAACCGCCGGTCGGCCTCGTCGAGGGCGGGCGCCTTGGCGAGGGTCGAGTACAGGATGAGCGCGCCGGGCGCGGCGAGGAGCACCCCGGTGGGGGAACCGTCACGGCCGCGGACGAACCGGCCGCCGGGCGGGTCGGGGGTTCCCGCGGTGAAGCCGGCGGCGCGTACGGCGGCCCGGTTCATCAGCGCGGACTGGTAGAGGTGCAGGACGAACACGGGTGTGTCGGGGGCCGCTTCGTTGAGTTCGGCGACGGTGGGCATCCGGCGCTCGGCGAACTGTTCCGGCGTCCAGCCGCCCACCACCCGGACCCACTGCCCCGTGGGCGTGCGCCCGGCCTGCTCGCGCAGCATCGCCAGGGCCTGGCGGAGGGAGGGCACCCCGTCCCAGCGCAGCTCCAGGACGTAGTTGAGGCCGCCCCGGATGACGTGCAGGTGGGAGTCGTTGAGCCCGGGCACCACCCGTCTGCCGAGGGCGTCGACCACCCGCGTCCCGGGGCCCACGAGGTGGGCGAGGGCGTGGTCGTCACCGAGGGCGACGATCCTGCCGCCCCGGACGGCGACGCCGTGCGCCTCGGGGCGGGCGGGGTCGCCGGTGTGGACCTTGGCGTTGCGTACGAGCAGTTCGGCGGGCTCGGCGTCGGCTTGCCGAGCCGGCACCACGCCCGCGACCGGCATGCTGGTCACGCCGTTCACCTCCAGGGGGATCACCGGGGCCTGCCGGCGCCCGGGTGCGGCTCACCGTAGGAGGGGACGGAGGCCCGAGGTGTGCCCCGCGCGCACAGGGGTTGACCGTGGGGGCACGTGTACCGGCCGCCAACTTTGACTGACGTTGCGTCAGGTGAGGTGCGCGTGGTCGTCGAGGGCGTGGGCGACGGCCGCGCGGTGGGTGACGCCCAGCTTCGGGTAGAGGCGGTAGAGGTGGTTGGAGACGGTGCGTGGGGAGAGCTGGAGCCGGAGGCCGATCTCGCGGTTGGTCAGCCCCTCGGCGACCAGCCGGGCGACGCGCAGCTCCTGCGGGGTGGGCGGGACGGTGTCGCCGCCCGCCGGGGCGGGGCGGATCTCGTCGCAGACCCGCAGCTCCTCCTCCGCGCGGGCCAGCCACGGCGGTGCGTCCAGGGCGGCGAAGGTGTCACGGGCCTCGGCCAGCCGCTCCCGGGCCTCGGTGCGCCGGCCGCGCCGCCGCAGCCAGGCGCCGTGGTGCAGTCGTACGCGGGCGAGTTCGAAGGGCCACCGGGTGGCATGGGGGCAGGCGTACGCCTCCGCGCAGGCGGTGTCGGTGTCCTCGTCCGCCAGCGCCCGCGCGGCCAGCAGGACGAACGCGTGGTGCGGGGAGATCCGTTCCAGGTGGGCCGCCGCGCCGGCGGCGACGTGCCGCCGGGCGCCCTCCACCCGCCCCGAGCGCACCGCCGCCTCGACCAGGTCGAGGAAGACGAGCTGGAACTGGCCGACGCCGGCCGGCAGCGTCCCGGGCGGGGTCAGGGCGGCGGCGTGGGCGTACGCCGACTCGTGGTCGCCCAGCGCGAGGGCGCACGCGGCGCGCATCGCCCGCAGCCGGAGCACCACCAGGGTCAGCCCGCGCGCGGCGGCCCACGGCCCCAGCCGGGCCACCAGCTGCTCCACCTCGTCGTGCCGGCCGCGGGCGGCATGGACGTATCCCGCCTGGTAGGAGAGCACTCGCTCGTTGAAGCGGAAGCCCCGGGCCCGCGCGGCGGCGGCCGCGGTGCCGGCGCGCGTGACGCACCGGTCCCAGTGCCCGCGCAGGTAGTCGTCGTACGCGCCGAGGGTCTCCAGGAGGTTCTGGGTGACGTAGGCGTGCGGGCGGACCAACCGTTCCCACAGGGCGGTGTGGTCGCCGAGCACGCCGAGCCCGGCGGCGGACCACAGCAGGGCCCAGACCTCCGGGGCTGGCCGCGGCTCGTCCCCGGCGTCCGGGAGGCCGCGCAGCGCCTCCTCCAGCCGCCGCGTGGCACCGTGGGCGTGGCGCGCGGGGTCGTTCCAGACGTCGTGGCAGAGCGCCATGAGGCCGGGCCCGGGCGCCAGTCGGGACCGTACGGCCTCCCAGGCGCGCGGGTCGGCGGTGAACCCGGCGCACAGGGCCAGGAGGAAGAGTGCCTGAAGGCGTACGGGGTCGGTGGCGGCGGCGATGTGCGCGGCGGGGGCGGCGGGGGCCAGTTGGCCAGCGGCGGCGGGGGCGGAGGCCGGGGCCAACTGGCCTGTGAGGGCTGCCGGGGTGGAGGCCGGGGCCGTCCGGTCGGTGGGGTGTGCCTCTCGGTCGGCGGCCGGGTTCGCCCGCTCATCGGGGCCCGCCGGGAGCAGGTCGAGCGTACGGGTCAGCAGGGCGACGGCCGGGCCGAAGTCGCCGTCCGCCTGCATCCGTACGTGCGCCCGGGCGAGGTCCAGGGTGCCGCGGGCGTCCTCGGGCACACCGGTCGCCTCGGCCTGGCCGAGCAGCCGTGCCGCCAGGTCGATCCGTCCGCCGCGCAGCGCCGCCGCGGCGCCCGTCACGAACCGTCGGCCCCGGCCGGGCGCGTCGCCGCTGAGCGCTGCCGCGCGGGCGTACAGCCGGGCGGCCTCCGCCTCGGCGCCGCGCGCGGCCGTGACGCGGGCGGCCCGGTCCAGCGCCGCCGCCACGGTCTCGTCCGGGACGGCGGTGGCGGCGGCACGGTGCTGGACCTGGCGCAGGTCGCCGGCGGGCAGCACCCGCGCCCAGGCGGCGTGGGCGCGGCGCCGCTCGGCCCCGGTGGCGCCCGCCACGAGGGAGGACCGCACCAGGGGGTGGCGGAAGGTGACCGGGGCGGCCGGCTCGCCGAACCGGACGAGCCCGTCGCGGGCCGCCGCCTCCAGGTCCTCGTCCGGCGCGGCGGAGCCCGCCTCACGGGCGGCACGTGCGATCAGGTCGGGGGACCGCTCGTCGTGCCCGGCGAGGGCGCACAGCAGCAGGGTGCGGCGTACCGAGGGCGACAGGGCGGCCACCCGCTGGGCGTAGACGCCCTCCAGGCACTCGCCCAGCGGCAGCCGGTCCGGCAGCGGAAGGCGCCCGGTGCGCTGGTCGGGCGTGAGCTGGGCGGGCAGTTCGACGAGCGCGAGCGGATTGCCCGCCGCCTCGTGCAGGACGCGGGCGCGCGCGGCGGGCGCGAGGTCGGGGTGCAGGCGGCGCAGCAGGGTGTCGGCGTCCGGCCCGGTCAGGGGGGCGAGGTCGAGGGTCCGGCAGCCGGTGGGGTCGAGCCCGGTCGCCGCGCCGGTCCGCAGCGTCGCGATGAGGACGACCGGGAGCGTGGCGAGGCGGCGCTGGAGGTGGTGGAGTACTTCCGCGCTGGAGGCGTCCGTCCAGTGGAGGTCGTCGACGAGGAGGGCGAGCGGGCGGCGGCGCGCGGCGGCGGCCAGCAGGTCCAGGGTGGCGGCGGCAACAGCGGAGCCGGTGGCCGCGGCGACGACGGGGCCGGTGGCGGCGGGGCCGGTGCCGTCGTACGGCCGGGCGCCGGACTCCGTGGCAGCCGGACCGAACGCGGCGGCGACCCGGCCGGGCTCCGAAAGTGCGCCGCACTCCGTGGCGCCCGCGCCGGACTCCGTGGCGGCCGGACCGGACGCGGCGGCGACCCGGCCGGGCTCCGACAAGGCGCCGCACTCCGTGGCGCCCGCCCCGGACTCCCTGGCAGCCGGACCGGACGCGGCGGCGACCCGGCCGGGCTCCGACAAGGCGCCGCACTCCGTGGCGCCCGCCCCGGACTCCGTGGCGGCCGGACCGGGCGCGGCGGCGACCAGGCCGGGCTCCAGGAAGGCGTCGGGGCAACTGCCCCACGCCCGTTCCAGGGCGGCGCGGGCGGCGGGCGGCAGAGCGCGTGTCTCGTCGTCCAGGGTCCACAGCAGCTGGTGCAGCGCGGCGAACGGCAGGTCCTTCTCGCTCTCGGCCCCGGCCGCCCGCAGCAGCCGCAGCCCGTGCTCCGCCGCGAGGCGCCCGGCCTGGTCCAGGAGCACGGTCTTGCCGATGCCCGGCTCCCCGGTCAGCCACAGGGCCCGGCCCCCGCCGGTCACCGACTCGATCGCCTCGCGCAGGGCCCGCCAGTGCGGGCCGCGCCCCAGTTCCTCCGCGTGCAGCGAGTGCTGTCCGGCCCCGCGCCCCGGGTACGGCATCGCGCCGCCCTCCTTCCCCGCCCGCCGCCCGGTACGGGCGGTCACGCCCCATCCTGCTGGGCGGCGCCGGGCGCTCCCGGCGATGGACCGGGAGGTGTGCGCGGACAGGCACGAACACACCGCTCCCGGACAACGCGCCTCAGGGCAGGGCACCACGCGGACCGCCGCCGGATGGTGGGGCCCCGGCGGCGGCGGTGAGGGGGCGGGCCGGCCGGATCAGCCGGCCGCGTCGGCGCCGAGGAAGTGCTTGGCGTAGACGACCCCGAGGCCGTAGGCGCCCGCGTGCTCCTTGACGATCTCCATCACGCCGTCGTACGTCTCCTGGCGCGCCCAGTCCCGCTGGAGTTCCAGCAGCACCTGCACCCAGGTGACGGTGACGGCGCCGGCCCGGCTCATCCGCTCCAGGGCGTGCTCGTGGGCGGCCGGGGTGACGCCGCCGGAGGCGTCGGCGACGACGTACACCTCGTACCCCTGGCTCAGCGCCGAGAGGACCGGCAGGACGAGGCACACCTCGGTCCACAGGCCGGATATGACGATCTTCTTGCGGCCGGTGGCGCGGACGGCGTCGACGAGGGCGGTGTCCTCCCAGGCGTTCATGGAGGTGCGGTCCACGGGCTTGTGGTCCGGGAAGACGGCGACGAGCTGCGGGAGCGCGGGGCCGGAGAAGGACTCCGCGGCCACGGTGGTGATGACGGTCGGTACGCCGAAGAGCTTGGCCGCCTTGGCGAGGCCGGTGGTGTTGTTGACGATCGCGGCGCGGTCGCCGCTGCCGGTGCCGAAGAACATCTGGGGCTGATGGTCGACGAAGAGGAAGACCGCGTTGTCGGGCGTGAGCAGGTCGGGGCTGGGAGCGGCGACGACGTCGTCCGGGCTGAATACGGTCACGGGAGCCTCCTGGATCGGATGAGAACTGGCTGGCAGGGAGAGGGGGGTTGGTCAGAGGGCGTACAGCGCTGTCCGCAGCGCGTTCACGGCGAGGGTGATGGCCGCCTCGGCGCCGCGGGTGGGGCGCAGGGCGTCGAGCATCACGAAGTCGTGGATGACGCCGAGGACGCGGACGGCGGTGACCTCGACACCGGCCTGCCGCAGCTTCTCGGCGTACGCCTCGCCCTCGTCGCGCAGGACGTCGGCCTCGGCCGTGACGACGAGCGCGGGCGGCAGCCCGGTGAGCCGGTCGGTGGTGGCGCGCAGCGGGGAGGCGGTGACGGCGGCCCGCTCGGTCTCGTCGGTGGTGTACTGGTCCCAGAACCACTTCATGGCGTCCCGCCGCAGGAAGTAGCCCTCGGCGAACCGGTGGTAGGACGGCGTGTCGAACGCGGCGTCGGTGACCGGGTAGAAGAGGACCTGGAGGGCGAGGCCGGGGCCTCGGCGCTCCTTGGCCATCAGGGTGAGGGCCGCGGCCATGTTGCCGCCCACCGAGTCGCCGGCGACGGCGAGCCGGGTCCCGTCGAGCGCGTGGGCGGCGCCCTCGCGGACGACCCACTGGGCGACGGTGTAGTTCTGCTCGATCGCGACGGGGTAACGCGCCTCCGGGGAGCAGTCGTACTCGGGGAAGACGACGGCCGCCCGTGCGCCCACGGCCAGTTCGCGCACCAGCCGGTCGTGGGTGTGCGCGTTGCCGAACACCCAGCCGGCACCGTGGATGTAGAGGATCACCGGCAGCGGTCCGTCGTGGCCGGCCGGGCGCACGATCCGGGCCCGTACGGTGCCGGTGGGACCGCCCTCGACGGTCACCCACTCCTCGTCGACCTCCGGCTTGGCGACGGCGCCCGACTGGACCTCGTCGACGGCCTTGCGGCCCTCGTCGACCGGGATCTGATAGAGGTACGGGGGCGCCGCGGTGGCCGCGGCGAACTCCGCGGCGGCCGTCTCCAGCACCGGGGAGGGGCTGGACTGGTCGTCGGACATCTCGGTGAGCCTTTCGTCGAGCGTGCCCCGGTTCGTGCGGGGTGGGCTCACCGTAGGAAGCCGGCGCGGGCCGAAGTGTGCTGCCGGCGCACAGCGGTTGCCCGCCCGGGCACGCCGCCGAACGGGCCTCCCCGGCGCGGGCCGGAGTCCGGCCGTTGCGGTGATCATGAAAGGTACGGAGGAGAGAGCGATGCGGGTTCAGTACGACGCCTCGGTGGACATGGCGTACATCAGCCTGGGCGGGGAGATCGGCCCCGGCGAGGCCGTACGGCAGGTGCCCGCCGGTGAGGACGGTGTGGCGCTGCTCGATCTGGACGCCGACGGGCGGCTGCTGGGGATCGAGGTGCCGGACGCGCGTGCGCGGCTGCGGCCCGGTGTGCTGGAGGCCGCGGAGCGGATCGGCTGACCCGGGTCCCGGGCGTGTCCGGTGCGGCCCGGCGTAGGCTTCGGTCGGTACGGACGTGGTGGGGGGCGTGACGGATGACGGCTGGGACGGCGCAGCGTTGGGGTTCGGACCTCGACGCGGTGGTGGTGTACGCGCGGGGCGCACTCTGCCGCCGGCTGGCGCGGGGCACCGTGCCGCCGGACGGCCGGGTACGGGTGACGGGGCTGCCGCGCTCGATGGACCCGGGCTCCCTGCGTGCGCGGGTGGTGGGCGCCGCCGGGGTGCGGGTGGCCGAGGCGCGGGTGGAGGTCGAGGCCGAGCCGCCGGCGGCGGACGCGCCGGAGGGGCTGCGGCAGGAGGTCGAGCGGCTGGCCGACGCGTGCGCGGCGGCGTACGCCCGGCGCGACCGGCACCTGGGCCTGATCGAGGAGGTCGGGGCGCTGCGCCCGGTGCCTCCGGCGCGCAGGCGTGAGGACCCGCACCGGCGTACCGCGGTGGACACGTGGCTGGAGCTGGCGGCGTTCGTCGACGAGCGGCTGGCGGCGCTGCACGCCCGGCTGGCGGAGCTGGAGGAGGAGCTGCTGGTCGCGGAGCACGCGCACGAGGTGGCGGCGGACCGGCTGGCCCGCGCCTCCACGGACGCGCCGTCCGCGCATGTGGTGAGCACCGTCTCGGCGCTCCTGGTCCTGGAGGGCGACGGTGTGGACGCGGCGGCCGGGGTGGCCGTCGAGGTGGAGCTGGAGTACGGGGTGCCGGGCGCCGTGTGGGTGCCCGGCTACCGTCTGACGTACCGTCAGGGAAGCGGCGAGGGGCGGCTGGTGCTGCGCGCGTCGGTCGCGCAGCGGACCGGTGAGGACTGGTCGGGCGTACGGCTGGCGCTGGCCACCGCCGATCTGCGGCGCGAGAACGGGCTGCCGAAGCTGCGGTCGCTGCGGATCGGGCGGCGCCAGCCGGCGCCCGCGCCGTCCGGCTGGCGGGAGCCGCCCGGCGGGCTCGCCGACCTGTTCACGGGGTACGACGCGGTGGGCGCCCGTCCGGTGTCGGCCCGGGCCGGGAGGGTGGCCGCGGGGGGTGCCGCCGCCCCCGCTCCGGGTTCCGTGCCGCCACCGCCGCCGCCCGTGCCGATGCCGGTGGCCGCCGCTCCGGTCTATGGCGCGCCACCGGGGGCCTTCCCGCCGCCGCCCGGTACGGCCGGGGCGGCCGTCGACGCCTTCGGCGGGATGCCCGCACCGGCGCAGGCGGCCCGGCCCCGGCCGGGTGCGGGGCCCCGGCCGGGTGGCGGGCCCCGGGCCCGTACGGGTGCCGTCGCGGCGCCCCCGGCCCTGGCGCCGTCCGCTCCGGGGGCCGCCGCGCCTCCGCCTCCTCCCCCGGCCGCTCCGGTGGCGGGCCCGCCCCGGCCGAGCGGGGCCGAACTGGACTACGCGGCCCTGACGTTGTCCGGCCCGGACGAGCCGGGCGAGCGCAGGGGCCGGCTCTTCCCGGACTCCTCCCACGACCCGGTCGCGGTGGAGTACCGGCGGCGCGCCGAGGCGGTCGCCTCGCTCCCGCTGCCGGGCCACGCGGTGCGGCCCCGGGAGTCGGCGGGCTCCTTCGACCACCGCTTCGACGCCGCCGCCCCGGCCGACGTGCCCTCGGACGGCACCTGGCACACGGTCACCGTCGGCGAGATCGCGGTCGGTCTGCGCACCGAGTACCTAGCCGTGCCGTCCGTCGAGCAGACCGTGTACGCGACGCTGGTGCTGTCCAACGCGACCCGGCAGGCCCTGCTGGCCGGCCCGGTGGAGGTCACCGTCGACGACGACTTCCTGCTGACCGCCGCCCTGCCGACGCTCGCTCCCGGCGGGGTCAGCCGGGTGGGCCTGGGGCCGGCGGAGGGCGTCAAGGTGACCCGGCGTACGCAACTGCACGAGTCGACCGCCGGGTTGCGCGGCAACACCACCGTCCTCGACCACCGGGTGCATGTGGAGCTGGCCAACCGGCTCGCCGCGCCGGTCACCGTGGAGGTCCGCGAGCGGGTGCCGGTGACCTCCGACCCGGACGTCCGGATCGAGGAGCGGGCCGGCTGGTCGGCGCCCGAGCCCGGCACCGGCCCCGACCACCACGCCCCGGGCACCCGGGTCCGGCGGGTGGACCTGCCCGCCGGTGGCACCGCCGCCCTCGACGGCGGCTACGAGATCCGCATACCGGCCGGCAAGGCCCTGGTCGGCGGCAACCGCAGGAGCTGACACACGCCATGACCACGGCCACGCCCGCCGGCGCACCCCAGCCGGTGCCCGCCCACTCCCCCGATCCCCTCCTCCCGCTACTCCCCCTGCCGGTCACGGCCGTCACCTGTCTGGAGGACCGCGCCCAGATCGAGCGCGCCACCGAGCTGGTGCTGACGGCCGGAGTGCAGCGGCTGCGCCTGGGACCGGTCGGCGCGACGGCCGTCGACCGGACTCTGCACGCCGAGCTGACCGGCGGCCCGCCGGCGACCGTCCACGACGTACGGATCGTGCGCCGGTGGACCCCGCGCGGACCGCTGCCGTCCGGCGAGGACTCCGGTCTGCGCCGCCGGGCGCACGAACTCGAAGCGCAGCGTGCGGAGTTCGAGCGTCTCCGCGACCGGCTGCGGACCCGGCTCGATGTGCTCGGCCGTCTGGCGGCGGACCTGCTGCGGGAGATCGGCGAGGGAACCGGCGCGGGCGAGAGCGAGACGTCCCGCTGGGCCCGCGAGCTGGACCGGGTGGACGCCGAGCGCGACACGTACGGCGAGCGGCTGCGCGTCGCCGAGGCGCGCCTGGCGGAACTCGGCGCCGAGGAGCGGGAGGTCCTCGCCGCCCTGGACGCCGCCGAGCCCGGGCCCGCCGAGCTGGTCGGCCACATCGAGCTGACCGTGGAGGCGGAGGCGGCCGGCCGGGCCGGGCTGCGGCTGACGCACCTCACCCCGTGCGCGCTGTGGCGCCCCGCCTACCGGGCCGTTCTCGACGGGGAAGCGCTCACGCTGGAGACCGACGCGATGGTCTGGCAGCGCACGGGTGAGGACTGGTCGGGCGTACGGCTGACGCTGTCGACGGCCCGCTCCGCGCTCGCGTCCGACCCGCCCCGGCTCACGGAGGACCGGCTGACGCTCATGGACCGCTCCCCCGCCGAGCGCCGCGCCGTGGACGTGGAGCTGCGCGAGGAGGAGATCACCGAGCTGGGCCCGGTTCCGGTGCTGGGCCTGCCGGGTGTGGACGACGGCGGCGAGACGCGGGTGCTGACCGCCCCGGCGCCGGTCTCCGTGCCGTCGGACGGCCGCGCCCACCGCGTACCGCTGTCCGCGTTCACCGCCCCCGCCCGCAGCGAGTACGCCTGCGCCCCGGAGCTGTCCCCGCTGGTGACGCGGTCGGTACGGTGCGACAACCGCTCCGGTCACACGCTGCTCGCCGGGCCGGTCGACCTGGTGCGCGGCAGTGGGTTCACCGGGCGCGGGACGCTGGAGTTCACCGCGCCCGGCGCCCCGGTCGAGCTGGCCTTCGGCAGCAGCGACGACCACCGGGTGGTGCGGTACGCCGAGGAGACCCGCCAGACCGCCGCCCTGACCGGCCGGACGGTCGTCACCCGCACGGTCCGGCTGCACCTGTCGCGGTTCTCCGCCCCGGGTGAGCGGGGCGACCGGGTGGTCACGGTGCGGGAGCGCGTCCCGGTCTCGGAGGTGTCGGCGGTGGAGGTGCGGTTGCGCGAGGAGGCGTGCTCCCCGCCGCCGGAGGCGGTCGACGAGGAGGGCGTGGCGCACTGGAACGTCTCCCTCCCGCCGGGCGGACACCGCACGGTCGTCCTGGTCTACGAGGTCTCGGCGGCGTCCAAGGTCACCGGTCTGCACCTGCCGGGGAGTGTGTCGTGAACCCCTTCCTGCTGCCCGTCCTCGCCGCACAGGGCCTCTATGTGCGCTGGTCCACCGAGTCGCTGCCGCCCGCCGGCGGTCCGGTCACCGGGGTGTACGGGGACGAGGCCGAGGCGCGGCGGGTGCTGCGGGTGGCGGTGGTGGGCGAGTCCACGGCGGCCGGCGTCGGGGTGGAACGGCACGCCGACGGTTTCACCGGCCAGTTCGCGCGGGCGCTGCACGAGCGGACGGGCCACCCGGTCGCCTGGTCGGTGGCCGGGCTGAACGGGGCGACGCTGGAGGGCATGCGGTCCCAATTGCTGCCCACGGTGGAACCGGGCCAGACGGTGGCCGTCCTGCTGGCCGGGGTCAACGACGTACTGCGGCGGCGCGACCCCCGGGAGTGGGGCCGGGAGCTGGCGGCGGTGGCCGGAACCCTCGCGGACCGCGCGGAGCACGTAGTGGTGACCGGGGTCCCGCCGTTCGGTGAATTCCCCGCGCTGCCGGGCACGTTGCGCCGCTACCTGGCGGCCCGCGCGGCAGCACTGGACGAGGTGTCGCGCCAGGTCTGCGCAGACCTCCCGACCGTGACCTGGAGCGGCGTCACCGGTGTCCTGCCCATGGGCCCGGACTTCTTCGCCCGGGACCGCTTCCACCCCTCCGCACACGGCTACGCCCAGTGGGCAGGAATCGTCGCCGGCCAGGTGGCGCCATAGCCGGGCGGGCCACCCATGACCGCGAGCCTTCGGCGAAGCCGCCGCGCGGTGGGCGGCACGGCTCACTTCCCGCCCCCGCTCCGGTGCCATGCGACCGGGTACGAAACGGTCGGCACCGGGCGCGGGGTGGTCTCCTCCCACCCCGCCCAGCGGATCGGGTAGGACACGGCAGGGGTCGGGCGAGGGGTCGGTTCGTCTCGGCCGGGCCACTTGATCGGGTACGTCACCGCCGACGACGACCGCGGCGCCGGTAACCGGTCCGTGCTCGTCCCGCTCCCCGACGGCGCCCCCGAGCCGCCGAAGACGACCACGGCGGCCACGACTCCGAGGGCGAGTGCCGTCTCCCTGTTCGCCCCGGCCGGAGCCCGCCAGTGCGACCGGACCACTGTTCCGTCCCGCTTGATGTAACGCTGGATGAATGGCACGGCCGAAGCCCCCTCCACGGTCGGTGACGCGCCCCTCGCGCGCAACAACCAATGTAGGGAGTCGCACTGACAGCCGGTCACCAATGGTGATTTCTGGTCACTCCGGGTTCACCGGCTCGATCTCACCCTCGGATTTCCGGAACCGGCGGTCGGTCCCCGAACGCCACCGGCCGGGCCGTCCGTGGGGACGGCCCGGCCGGGTGGGGAGCAGCGGGGTCAGACGCGGTCGGCCGCGATCAGGACGTACTGGAACGAGCCGTCCTTGTACGACTCGATGAACGCCTCCTCGATGCCCGTGACCAGGGACGAGGTGGCGCGCAGCTCCCAGTAGGGCAGGGTCTCGGGGGTGAGGTCCACCACCGCCTGCGGGACCAGCCGGTTGTCGGCCATGGCGCGCATGTACTCGCGCCGGGAGTGGATGTTGCACTCGAAGTGGGCGTTGATCTGGGAGACCCACTTGGAGGGCTGGCCGTACCGGGGGTTCCAGCAGCCGGTGATGGTCACGTACCGGCCGCCGACCTCAAGGACGCGGGAGTGCTCCGCGAACAGGTCGTGCAGGTCGACGTACATGCTCGACTCGTTGTTCCAGGAGCCGCGGGCCGAGCCGGTCTCGAAGGGCGTGGCGAGCATGTTGCAGACGCGGGCGCGGACGTGGTCGGCGATGCCCAGCTCCTCGGCGCGCCGGTTGGCGAACCCGGCCTGCTTGGCGGAGAGGGTGACGCCCTCGACCTTGCAGCCGAAGCGCTGGTGGGCCATGACCATGGAGCCGCCCCGGCCGCAGCCGGCGTCCACGAGGGTGTCGCCGGGGCGGACGGTGCCGAGGTGGTCGAGCAGCACTTCGGCCTGGGCGGACTCCAGGCGGTGGAGCTCGGCGATCAGCTTCTTCTCGTACGCGCTGTCCTCGGGGTCGCCGAGGGCGGCGTGGTCGATGTCGCCGATGCCGTAGTGGTGGTGGTACAGCCCGTCGACGTCTCCGAGGCGCAGGTTGACGGGCCTGGCCTCCTCGTCCCAGTAGCGGGCGATGTCCCCCTGGTAGGGGGAGGCCGGGGCGGGGACGAGCGGGGAAGTGCCGTGCGCGGAGGCGCCGTTGGCGGTGGAGAGCTCGGTGTTGGTCACGGAGGAGTCCTTATTTACCAGAAGTCGGGCAGGCTGTATCGGTAGGTGTTGGTCTGGTGCCAGTAGTGGTTGCCGTCCACCCAGGCGGCCACTCCGCGCAGGAAGCGGAGGACGGTGGGGACCGGGCAGGCGGCGGCCAGGGCGGCCGCCTCGGCCTCGAAGGTGCGCATGAGGTCGTTGTGGACCTCCACGGCCTTGAGGTACGCGTCCCGTTCGGACAGGTCCTCGCGTTCGGCGATGACCACCGGCAGGTTGAGGTGCCGTCCGGGGCTCGCGAGTTCCTTGGTGTACGAGTAGAGGTCGTTGACGATGGTGGTCGCGTTGCCCGCCAGCGCGATGACCCGCTGCATCGCGGGCTGGGCGTGCAGGTCGGCGGGCAGCTCGTACCCTCCGACGGTGTCGGTGATGGTGGGGCAGGGGCGGAAGTTGTTGAACTGCCGCATCGCCAGGTACTCCCACACCTCCGGGACGTGGTCGCCCTCGGACCAGGCAGCCTCGGCGAGGTAGCCGAGGTGCAGCCGGGCCATGTCGTGGCGGTAGCGGTCGCCCTGGGAGGGGGTGGCGAGCTGGAGGAAGTACTCCATGGCGGAGCGGTAGGCGCGCCGGGGGGCGTCGGACTGGAGCGACTCCAGCCAGTCCGGCTCGTACTCCGCGGTGGTGTGCAGCGGATCGAGTGCGGTGTGCGCGAGGAGGAGGCGGCTGCCGAGGCCGACGGGCGAGCCGCCGTGGTCCTCGCAGTAGCAGTCGTCGACCGCGTTCTCGGCGACCATCAGCCGGGTGGCGGCCATCAGGTGCTCGACGGTGGGGGCGTCGGGGTGGCAGGCGACCATGTACCGCCCGACGGAGAAGCCGTCGAACTGGTCCTCCCACTCCGGGGGGAACGCCTGGACCTCGTCGACCGCCCACGTCTTGATCCTGCGGCTGACCTCCGCCACCCGCGCCTGGTCGGGCTCGGCGACCGGGTGGTGGTAGAGCCCGGGGATCGGCCGCCCTTCGACGGAGGCGGCGGAGGGGGCGGTGGTGGGTGCGGGTGGGGCGGGGGTGTCGCGCGGGTTGAAGTAGAGGCCCGAGGTGCCGAGGCCGCTGGGGCCGCGCATGACGCGTTCCAGCTCGGGCCCCGGCGGTGCTGCCGTGGCGGCGGCCCCGGCGGTGCCGGAGGGGTCCGGGGTGCCGGCCGGGCGGACGAGCGGGGCGGGCGGCCCGGGCAGGGTCCGCGCGGCGGCGCTCCGGACGGCCGGTTCGGCCCCGGCGACACCGGCGGCGGGGCCGGGGGTGACGCCGGCGGTGGGGGCCGGGACGTCGCCCGGGGCCGGAGACGGTGCCGGGGAGGAGGCCGCGGAGGAGGCCGGGGCGGGGGTCTCCGTCGGGGCCGGGGCCTCGGCGGGTGCCTGCGTCTGGGTCGTCGTCCGCGTCATCGACAGCGACTGCGTCAGGACGTAGGCCCCGAACTGGGCAGCGGCGGCAGGCACGCTCGACTGCTGCGGGGAAGGCCCGGAATCGGGCATCCGTGGCTCCTTGGTGGGGGGTTCGGTGGGCGTGTTCCTGGGTGCGGGAGCTCTCAGTCGCGCCTGCGGGCGATCTGGACGTTCTCCAGGACGCCGAGCGCGTCGGGGACGAGGACGGCGGCCGAGTAGTAGGTGGTCACCAGGTAGGAGACGATCGCCTGCTCGTTGATGCCCATGAAGCGCACCGACAGGCCCGGTTCGTACTCCTCCGGCAGCCCGGTCTGGCGCAGGCCGATGACGCCCTGGTTGTCCTCGCCGGTGCGCATCGCCAGGATCGAGCTGGTGTTGTTCCGGCTGATGGGGATCTTGTCGCAGGGCAGGATGGGGACGCCGCGCCAGGCGGTGACGTACTCGCCGGCGACCTCGGTGTGCCCCGGGACCAGACCGCGGGCGTTGAGCTCGCGTCCGATGGCCGCGATCGTCCTGGGGTGGGCGAGGAAGAGGCGGGTGCCGCGGCGGCGGCAGAGCAGCTCGTCGAGGTCGTCCGGGGTGGGCGGGCCGGAGTGCGGCTGGATGCGCTGCTTGAAGGCGGCGTTGTGGAGGAGACCGAACTCCCGGTTGTTGATCAGCTCGTACTCCTGGCGCTCGCGCAGCGCCTCGATGGTGAGCCTCAGCTGTTGCTCGGTCTGGTTCATCGGACCGTTGTAGAGGTCGGCGACCCGGGTGTGGACCCTCAGGACGGTCTGCGCGACGGACAGTTCGTACTCGCGCGGGTGGAGTTCGTAGTCCACGAAGGAGCTGGGCAGCTCGACCTCGCCGGTGTGTCCGGCGGACATGGCGATCTCGGCCTCGCCGTGCCGGTTCTGCGGCTGGAGGGGGAGCGAGCTGAAGGCGTGGATGTGGGCCTGGAGGCTCGGTGACGCGGCCATCACCGAGGCGAAGTCGGCCCGGGTGAGGGTGAGCAGGGTGCCGGAGGTCTCGGCGGTGGCGGTGTAGTCCCAGGTGGCGTCGGCGTCCAGCAGGGCGTTCTCACCGAACCGGTCGCCGTCGGCGAGCACGGCGACGGTGACGTCGTCGTCGTACTTGCCGAGGGAGGTCTGGCGGACGCGGCCGTGGGCGATCAGGTGGATGCGGTCGGCCGGGGTGTCCCGCTCGACCAGCACCTCGCCCGCGCGGAAGTCCCGCTGGACGCACCGGTCGGCGACGGCGGTGAGCGCCGCCGTGTCCTCGAAGCCCCGCAGCAGGGCCAGTTCGGCCAGCTCGCCCGGGATCACCCGGACGTCGGCGCCGTCCTGGAGGAACTCGATGTGCCCGTCGCCGACGGTGTGGGTGAGCCGGCGGTTCACGCGGTACGCGCCGCCCTTGGTCTCCACCCAGGGCAGCATCCGCAGCAGCCACCGGGAGGTGATCTCCTGCATCTGCGGCGCGGACTTGGTGGTGGTGGCGAGGTTGCGGGCGGCCGCGG
The DNA here is from genome assembly GCF_043079975.1 of Streptomyces sp. NPDC015131. Classification (NCBI taxonomy): domain Bacteria; kingdom Bacillati; phylum Actinomycetota; class Actinomycetes; order Kitasatosporales; family Streptomycetaceae; genus Streptomyces; species Streptomyces sp. NPDC015131. The sequence goes on from NZ_JBIBVB010000004.1 coordinate 408,104, forward strand.
TGCTCAGGGACTGCTGGGGCTGCCGCGGCTGCTGCCCGGACTGCTCCTGCCGTTCTCCCTGGCCGGTCTCGACGGTCATCGGGCGGGGTCTCCTTCGGGACGGGGGGTGTACGGGGCGCCTCTCCCGGCCGGCCTCCGCGCCGGCATCCGCACCGACAGCGGCTCCGGCGTCGCGCGCGGACGCCGGCACCGGCTCGGTGTGGGGAAGCGGACGGGCGGAAGGGACGGGAAGGCGGGGGGAGGAATGCGGATGAACCTTGGGGAATGCGTCCAGATCCTCGGGAACACTAACGGGCCGCGCGGCGGGCTGGCTCCATGAGGCCGTCGGAGTACCTCGATGCAGTGATCTTGCTCGGCGCGGTGTTTACCGGGGCGACCGATGGGTTTCGGACGGGGTGGCCGGGGTGGCTCGGGTGGCCGGTCCTCCCGGTCGCGCGTCACGCGTGGTGAGTCGTCAAGTCAGGTGCAGAGATACGTTTTTGCTCCGACGCCACCGGGTGAGGGCGGCCGTCCCGCGCGGTCGGCCGGCGGCCGGGGACGGGCCTTCGGAGGTCGCACCGGACGGCGCCGTCAGGTGGTGCCAGGGAGTGTCAGGTGGTGTCCCCGCCCGGCCGGCGGCCCCAGGCGGTGATCATTCCGGGCGACAACTCGGCGCAGTCCGGGGACTCCAGACAGCGGATCGCCTCGTCGACCGTCGTGTCGTCCACGAGCCCGGTGCCGGTGATCGCCGGGCGTGAGCGCTGCCACGTGTCGGCCCAGAACCGGCTGATGGCGCTGCCCGGCAGGAGCGGCGGGACGTGGACCTCCGCCGCCACCGAGGTCAGACCCGCCCCGCGCAGGAGGCGGGGGTAGGACGGCACCCAGCCCACGTCCGTCCCGATGGTGTCCTTCAGCCCCTGCCACATCGCCCGCATCACCCGCGCGCAGGGCGTGGAGGCGGCCTCCGGGGCGGCCTCGGGCGCGGCGGACGACACGTCGATCGCGTCGCTGAGGACGAGGACCCCTCCGGGGGCGAGCAGCCCGGCGAGCCGGTCGACGAGCGCGCGCCGCTCGGGCAGGTGCATCAGGACGAACCGCGCGTGGACGAGCGTGAAGCGCCCGGGGTCGAAGTCCGGGGCGGTGACGTCGGCCTCCAGGGCGGTCAGCCCCGGGACGGGCCGCGCGGCGAGGAAGCGCACGTCGCGGTCCACGGCGAGGACCGAGTCGACCCCGGCGCCCTCCAGCAGCGCGCGGGCCACCGTGCCCGTGCCCGCGCCGACGTCGAGGCAGCGCCAGCCGGGGCCGGCTCCCAGCGCGGTGAGCCGGGCGAGGGTGATCCCGTCGTAGGCGAGCGCGCCGAGGTCGATCCGCTCCCCCTCCCCCGGCCGCTCCGGGGGGAACACCGACTCGCCGTAGCGGCCGTCACCGCCGGGGGACGTACCGGGGGAGGCGCCCGGGGGTGTGCCCGGGGAGGTACCGGGGGGTGTGCCGGGGCTCGGGCTGTCGGGCAGTTCCACGGCGGGACCTCCGGTGCGCGGCCGATGTGCCGTATCGATCCTGCACAGCCGGCCCCGTCCCCGGGTGAGGCTCGCCGGACACGGGCCCGTCCGGTGCAGTGCCTCCGCCGGTGCCGGGGGCCTTCGACGTGCGGGCGGCAGCGCGCCCCGTGATCCTGGTGCCACGGCTTCCTTCCGACTTCCGACTTCCGACCGAACGGACGGGTACGGCTCATGGACAAGGCGCAGCTGATCGAGACGACCGCCGGAGAGCAGGGCGGCGGCCGGCCGCTGCCGCGGGAGGACGTCGAGCGGGTGGTCGACGCGCTGTTCGGCACGCTGGAGCGGCCCGGGGCGATCGCCCGGGCGCTGCGCGACGGCCAGACGGTCGTCCTCGGCAGCTTCGGCGGCTTCCACAGCGACGGCGGCACGGCGTCCTTCCGGCCGGGCAAGGCGCTCACCGAGTTCCTCCAGGACGACGTCCGGTGATCCGGCGGCCAGGTCTTCACGCGCGGCCGTACGCCCGCCGGTCGTGGCCGCGCTGACGCTGCGGGCCGCCGGCCGTGCCGACCCGGACACGGTGTGGCGCCGCTACACCTCGTACCGGCAGTGGCCCGTGTGGTCCCCGCAGATCGTGCGGGTGGACGCCCCGGGCGAGCGCGTCCTTCCGGGGGCGCGCGGCACCGTCCGCTCCTACCTCGGGGTGAGCGCCGCGTTCCTGGTGGAGTCCGTCGACCACGAGCGGCGCGACTGGTCGTGGCGTGTGCGGCTCGGTCCGGTGCGGATGCGGCTGGCGCACGAGGTGCGGCCGTACGGGGACGGGACGGAGACCCGGCTGCGGATGGCGGGCCCGGCGCTCGCCCTGGCGGCGTACGCCCCGGTCGCCCGGCTGGCGCTGCGCCGGCTGCTCACCCCGTGAAGACCCGGGACGGACATTCGACGACAGGCGGCGCGCTCATGGGCACTCCCCACTGGCTCTTCGGCGACCAGCTCGGCCCGCACTTCCTGGAGGCGGGCGACGGCGGGCCCGGGCGGGACGCGCCGGTGGTGATGATCGAGGCCCGGTCGGTGTTCCGGCGCCGGCGCTTCCACCGGGCGAAGGCCCATCTGGTGCTGTCCGCGATGCGGCACCGGGCCGTCGAACTGGGCGACCGCGTCCGCTACATCAGGGCGGAGACCTACCGGGAGGGGCTGCGCGAGGCGGTGGGCGACGGCCCCGTGACGGTCCATCACCCCACCTCGTACGCGGCGTTGCGGCTGGTGCGGTCGATGGAGGCGGTGACGGTGCTGCCCGCGCGCGGGTTCCTGGTGCCGCTCGGCGACTTCCGTGCCTGGGCGGACGGGCACGGCGGGCAGCGGCTGCGGCAGGAGGACTTCTACCGGTGGGTGCGGCGCGGCCACCAGCTGCTGATGGACGGCGACCAGCCGGCGGGCGGGCGCTGGAACCACGACCACGACAACCGCGAGCCGCCGCCCAGGGGCGCCCGCGCGCTGGACGCCCCGCGGCCCTACCGGCCGCGCGAGGACGGGATCGACGAGGAGGTGCGGCACGACCTCGACCGGTGGGAGCGCGAGGGCGCGGTGTCCTTCGTGGGGCGGGACGGGCCGCGCCGGTTCCCGGCGTCGCGCCGGGAGGCGCTGGCCGCGCTGCGGCGGTTCACCGAGCACCGGCTCGCCGGTTTCGGGCCGTACGAGGACGCGATGCTGGCGGCGGACCCGGTGATGAGCCACAGCCTGCTGTCGTCCTCCCTCAACCTCGGCCTGCTGCATCCGGCCGAGTGCGTGGAGCGGGCCGAGGACGCCTGGCGGGCGGGGCGGGCGCCGGTGAACAGCGTGGAGGGGTTCGTCCGGCAGATCGCCGGCTGGCGCGAGTACGTGTGGCAGCTGTACTGGTACTTCGGCGAGGACTACCGCCACAGCAACGCGCTGCGGCACCGGGCGCCGCTCCCCCGCTGGTTCCTGGACCTGGACGCGGACGCGGTCACCGCCCGGTGCCTGGCCACCGTGCTGGGGCAGGTCCGCGACACCGGCTGGACGCACCACATCCCCCGGCTGATGCTGCTGGGCAGCCACGCCCTCCAGCGCGGCTGGGACCCGGAGGCGGTGACGGACTGGTTCCACCGCTGCTTCGTCGACGGCTACGACTGGGTGATGGTGCCGAACGTCGTGGGCATGTCGCAGTACGCCGACGGCGGGCGGATGACGACCAAGCCGTACACGTCGGGCGGGGCGTACGTGCACCGGATGAGCGACCTGTGCGGCGGCTGCGCCTACCGGCCGGAGGAGCGGGTGGGCGAGCGGGCGTGTCCGTACACCGCCGGGTACTGGGCGTTCCTGCACCGGCACCGGGACCGGCTGGAGCACAACCCGCGGATGTCGCAGCCGGTGCGCGGCCTCGACCGGCTGAAGGACCTGGAGGAGCTTCTCGACCAGGAGCGGCAGCGGGGCGACGCGGCGCCCTGACGCAGGGGTCCCCCACCCCGGAGGTCACGCCCGCCCGCGCCCGGCCGGTCCGCTCAGCGCCCCGGTGCTCCGGGGCTCCCGGCCGCCGGGGGGCGCACCGCGCACGCCGCCGTCGCTCCGGGCAGGCGGTGCCGGTTGTCCGCGACGAGCCGGTAGACGAGGGGGGCGAGCCAGCGGGCGGGCGGCAGCATCAGCAGGGCGCCCAGCGGCGCCCAGCCGCCGCCCGCGCGGAGCAGGACCTTCGCCACCGCCCGCGCGCCGCCGTACACCGTGCCCGTGGGCGTCACCCACAGCACCTCGTGGGCGGCCCGGTCGGGTGTGACGCCCAGCGAGGCGAGGTCGGCGAACTGCCGGGGGACGATGTCGCAGTCGGGCCGCAGGCGCCGTTCGACGACGCCCGCGGACGTCGTGCAGAAGCCGCAGTCACCGTCGTACACGAGTACAGGACGGGTCCTCATGCGTCCCATGATGCCGGACCCTTCCGCGCCGCCGGACGATCGGGGCGTATGCCCGGCGGATCAGGGGGCAGGCGGAAACATGGTGCTCGCGGCAGGCGGCGGGCGGACGTTGGCAGGTGACAACAGAACGCGGGGAGCGCAGTGATGACAGTCCGCTCGTGGCCGATCCGTCCGGACCACCGGCTCACGGCCCATGTGGTGGCCGGACGTTACCGGCTCGACGACCTGCTGGGGCGCGGTGGCGCGGCCGATGTGTACGAGGGGCTGGACCTTCGGCTGCGGCGGCCGGTCGCGGTGAAGGTCTTCCGCCCGGACGGCGACGCCGACACGGAGCAGCGGTTCGACGGCGAGGGGCGGCTGCTGGCGCAGTTGCAGCACCCGGGCCTGATCACCGTGTACGACTGCGGCCGGGACGAGGGGACGCCGTATCTGGTGATGGAGCTGATCCGCGGCACCACCCTGCGGCGGCGCATCGCCCGGTCGCGGCTGACGCCCGCCGAGGCGTGCCGGATCGGTGCGGCGCTGGCCGCGGCGCTGGCGCATGTGCACGCGGCCGGTGTGGTGCACCGGGACGTGAAGCCGGCGAACATCCTGCTGGACGAGTCCGGCGCCCCGCATCTGACGGACTTCGGCATCTCGCGGCTGCTCGACACCACCGCGCACACGGTCACCGGGACGCTGGTGGGCACCGCCGCGTACATGGCTCCGGAGCAGGTGCTGGGCCGGGGCGCGGGCCCCGCGGCGGACATCTACAGCCTGGGCCTGGTGCTGCTGGAGGCGCTGAAGGGCGAGCTGGAGTACGACGGGATGCCGCTGGAGGCCGCGATCGCGCGGCTGCACCGTCCGCCGGTGGTGCCGCCGCACATACCGGGCCCCCTCGCGGGGCTCCTGGACGCCATGACCGACGCGGACGAGACGCGCCGGCCGGACGCGGCCGCGTGCGGGCGGGCGCTGGCCGCCGCCGCGGTGGAGTGCGAGTCCGCGCCCGGGCACGAGGGCCCTGCGGCGCCTTCCGCGCGGCCGGCCCGTACGGAGGGCGCCGGGCCCCTGCCGCCGGCGCCGTCCGGGCGGCGGCCGGCCGCGCGCCGGGCGGGGCGGGCGCTGCTGTCGGCGGGCGCGGCGGTGGCGATGCTCGGGGTCGGGCTGACCGGTTCGCTGGGCGACCGGGCGGCGGGCGGTGCGCAGGCGTCGTCCCGTCCGCCGCGGCCGGTCACGGCGGAGCCGTCGGCGCCCGCCGAGCGGCCCGCCCCGTCACCCGCCCCTGCGGTCCGCGAGGCCGCGGCGGTGACCCGTTCCGGGGCGCACACCGGCGGTGGGGCGGCCGACGGTACGATCACGGACGGCGTGGCCGGCGGGAACGGAGACGCGCCGGACGCCCCGGGCGACGACGCGCCGACGACGCAGGACACGCCGACGCGGCAGGACACGCCGGACGGGACGGCTCCGCCCGGGAAGTCCCCGCAGACGCGGACGAAGGCGGCCACGGCCGTACCGCCCAAGGGGAAGCCCGGCAAGGGCAAGCCCGCCAAGGGGAAGCACCGGCGCTGAAGGTGGTCGTATGACAATCGGGGTCCCGGCGGGCCGTGCGGCTCCCGGCCGGCGGGGTCCGGCCCCCGGCCCGCGCGAGCGGGGGGCGTATGCGCGGGCCCTGGCCCGTACACCGGTCGCCGTCTGGGAGGACGACCTGACCGACTGGGCGGCGGCGCTGACGTACTACGCGGTGCTGGCGGTGTTCCCGGCCTGTCTGGTGGTCGTCTTCTCCCTCGCGCTGCTCGGCACCGGCTCCCCGCACGACGTGGTCGCGCAGGTGGCGGCCTTCGTCCCGGCGGCGGCGCGCCCGGTGCTGGCGGAGGCCCTGGCCGGCAGCGGCGACAGCCCGTCGGCGGGCCGGGTGCTGCTCGTGCTCACCGGCGCGGCGGCCCTGTGGTCGGCATCCAGCTATCTGGCGGTGTTCCGGCGGGCGCTGCACGCGATGTACGGCGTGCCCGACTGCCGCCCGGCGTGGCGGGCGCTCCCGGCGACGCTGCTGCGGGCGCTGGCGGTGCTGGCGCTGCTGGTGAGCGGGATCCTCACGCTGACGGCGGCCGAGCGGGTCGCCCGGGCGATCGGCCGGGGCACGGGGACGGACCATCAGGTGGCCCTGGTGTGGGCGGGTCTGAAGTGGCCGCTGTTGTTCATGGTGGTGGTCGGTCTGGTGCTGCTGCTGTTCCGGTCGGGGCCGCGGGAGGCGCGGGGACTGCGGCGGACGGTCGCCGGGGGGACGCTCGCGGTGCTGCTGTGGCTGCTGGCGTCGGTGGGGTTCGCGTTCTACGCGGCGCACATCGCGACGTACAGCCGCCTCTACGGGTCGCTGGCGGGCGTGGTGGCGTTCCTGGTGTGGCTGTGGGTGTCGCACGTGGTGCTGCTGGCGGGCGCGCAGTTCAACGCGGAGCTGGCGCGGGACGGGCAGCCGGAGCGGCCGGACCCCTGCGAGCAGGCCGCCTGACGTCCCGTCCGGCGCGTGTGGCGGGGCGGCGCTGACTCCTGTCCGGCGCGTGGCGCGGGGCGGCGCTGACTCCTGTCCGGCGCGTGGCGCGGGGCGGCGCTGCCCGCTGTGCTCGCCGCCGGGCGCGGGGCGCGGGGAGGGGCGGGGCCGGGGGCGCGGTTCAGCCGGGCGGTTCACCCGGGCGTGGCGGGCAATACGAGCGCCATGGCGACGGGAGGCGGCATGGGCGGGAGACGGTACGGCGCACTGCTGGTGCTGCCGTTCCTGGGGGTGTTGATGGTGGCGGCCGGACTGCTGATCACCGGTCCGGCGGCGAGCCGGTGGCCGCTGTCGGCGGAGGACGCGGTCACGTCCTGGCTGGCGGAGCACCGCACCCGTACCGCCACGGCCGTCTCGGAGTGGTTCACCTTCCTCGCCTCCACCGAGTGCGTGGCCGGGGTGGCGCTGGTGTGCGTGGTGGGACTGGTGGTGGTGCCCCGGGCGGCGCGGTGGCGGGAGGCGGTGTTCCTCGGCGGCGCGGTGGTCGCGCAGTCGGCGCTGTTCCTGGTGGTGACCCTGTGCGTGGACCGTCCGCGCCCCGATGTGCCGCGGCTCGACCCCGCTCCGCCGACCTCCGGTTTCCCGTCCGGGCACGCCGGTGCGGCGCTCGCGCTGTACGGCGCCCTGGCGGCGCTCGCGGTCACCCGGCTGCGGGGGCCGTGGCGGTACGCCGTGGCGGGGCTGCTGCTGCTCGTGCCGCCGGCGGTGGCGGTGTCCCGGCTGTACCGGGGCATGCACCACCCGAGCGATGTGGCGGCCGGTCTGCTGAACGGCGCGGTGGTGCTGCTGGTGATGGTCCTGGCGGTGCTGGAGGGGGGCCGGGAACCGGGGCGGGGGCGGGAGACGTTCGGATACGTGAGCGGGCGCGGAGGGGTGCCCGCCGCCGGAAGGGACGGGGACCCCGTGACCAGTGACAAGGCCCGCAAGCTGTTCGAGGCGCTCGACCTCGACCACGACGGGACGCTGACCCGCGAAGAGGTGATCTCCGCCCTGCGGACGAAGGGGCCGTCCCTGGCGGCCTCGGGCGACCTGCCGTTCTGGGGGCTGGGTGACGCGGACGCGTCGTCGGCGCTGTTCGACTCCGCCGACCAGAACGGGGACACGGTGCTGACCCTGGAGGAGTTCGCGGCGGTGGTGGACCGGCGGTTCGGCTGGCGCTGACGGGCCGTCCGGCTCGGCGGGACTCCCGGGGCAGGGGGCCCTCCGGGGCGACGGGGCCCGCCGGTCAACGTGCCCTCCGGCTCGGCGGGGCCGTCTTTCCGCGGGGCCCGGGTGGACTGTCCGACTTGTCGGGTACCGGCGCGCTCGTACCGTGGTGTCCCGCGTGCGGGCCTAGGCTTCTGCGCAGCATCCGCAGAGGCCCGGCCCGAAAGCGCAGGACGCCATGCTCGCCGTCACCGTCATCGCGGCCATCCTGTTCCTCTGGACGGTCCTGTCGCACCGGCTGGAACGCTGGAGCATCACCGCGCCGATCGCCATGATGGTGGCCGGCATCGCGCTGACCAACGGGGACGATCCGCCGCTCCGCTTCGACTTCGACACCTCCGCGTTCGAGCACGCCGTGGAGGTGGTGCTCGCGTTGATCCTCTTCGTGGACGCCACGGAGGTCCCCCAGGGGGTGATCCGGCGGGAGAGGGGACTCGTGGCGCGGCTGCTGGGCGGTGCGCTGCCGCTCACGCTGCTCGCCGCGTTCCTCACCGCGCTGGCCTTCTTCCCGGACCGGCCCGGCTGGATCCTGGCCGCGCTGGCGACGGTCGTCGTGCCGCTGGACCTGGCGCCCACCTCCGCCGTCGTCCGTGACAAGCGGATCCCCGCGCGGCTGCGCGAGGTGCTCAACGTGGAGGGCGGGCTGAACGACGGGATCGTGTCGCCGGTGTTCCTGCTGTGCGTGGCGGCGGCCGTCGAGTCGCACACCGGGAGCGCCGACTACACCGAGGCGCTGCTGGACGCGGTCGGCGCGGCGGCCTGGGCGGTGCTCGCGGGGGCGGGCATCGGCTACGGCGCGGGGCGGCTGCTGCGCCGGTCGTGGGCGAGCGGGTGGACGCGGGCCTCGGCGACCCGGCTCGGTGTGCTGATGGTCCCGGTGGCGGCGTACACGCTGTCGGTGTTCCTGGGCGGCAACGGGTTCGTGGCGTCCTTCGTCGCCGGGGTCTTCCTCGCGCCGTCGATGCGGCACCTGCCCGAGGACGCGGTGGCGACGACGGACGACCTGGTCGCCCTGCTGAGCCTCGGGTTGTGGTTCGTCTTCGGGCAGATGGTGAACGACGAGTTCTGGGACGGCTTCCATCTCTCGGTCGTCCTCTACGCGGCGGTCACCATCTCCCTGGTGCGGATGGTGCCCGTGCTGCTGATGCTCTCCGGTACGGGGCTGCGCCCGGCCGACCGGCTGTTCCTGGGGTGGATGGGGCCCCGGGGGGTGACCTCCATCGTGTTCGGGCTGCTCGCGGCCGTCGAGCTGCCCGACCACAGTGGGGACTTCATCTCCCGGGTGATGGTGATCACCGTGATGCTGAGCATCGTGCTGCACGGGCTGAGCGTGGAGCCCCTCGCCCGCCGCTACGCCTCGCGGGAGGGCGGCCGGGGGGCGGAGGTGCGGGGCTCGGTCCAGTAGGCGGGGGCGAACACCCGCCGGGCCAGCATGATGACCAGGCCGACGACGACGATCCCGAGGCCGATGACGAGCGGCGGGCCGAGGCCGAACCAGGAGACCCCGCTGTAGGAGTTCTCCGGGTCCGCCATGTCGAGGACGGATTCCGCGAGCAGCCAGAGCAGCAGTACGGCGCCGACGACGGGTCCGACGCCGATGAACAGGAAGCCGTGGATGCTCTCGGTGAGCCGGTGGCGGTAGTAGACCGCGCAGGCCAGGCCGGTGAGGGCGTAGTAGAAGGCGATGAGCAGGGAGAGCGCGGTCAGCGAGTCGAAGAGGGCGTTGGCGCTGATCCGGTTCACCACGAGGTACCAGCCGATGGCGATGACCGCGACCCACCAGGTGCTGACGTGGGGGGTGCGGAAGCGGGGGTGGATGCGGGCGAGGAGGGAGGGCAGCGCCCGGCGGCGGGCCATGGAGAGCACCGTGCGGGAGGCGGGGATGATCGTGGTCTGCGTGGAGGCCAGCGCGGAGGTGGAGACCGCGAGCAGCACGATCCAGTCCCAGCCGCCCATGACCTCCTCGGCGAGCAGGGAGAAGACGTACTCCTCCTCCCCCGCGTTCTCGCTCAGGAAGGTGGTGCCGGCGTAGGCGACGACGGCGAAGGCGACCGACACGTACGTCACCAGCAGCACGATGGTCGACCAGAGGCCCGCCCGGCCGGGGGCGCTGGCGGAGTTCTTGACCTCCTCGGTGAGGTTGACGGCCGACTCCCAGCCCCAGTAGGTGAACACGCCGAGCAGGAGGCCGCCGGTGAGGGCCGCGCCGCCGGCCCCGAAGGGGTCGAGCCAGCTGAACTGCGGGGTGATCGATTCGAGGGTGGTGGAGTCGGCGTAGACGCGCTGGAGGGCCACGATCGCGAAGACCAGGAGGCAGGCGACCTGGGCGAGGATGAGGACGTTCTGCACCCGTGCCGACGCCTCGGTGCCGATGACGCAGATGGCGGTCATGACCAGGATGAGCAGGACGGTCAGGCCCTGGCGCGTCCAGTCGTTCTCCACCCAGCTGTCGAGGCCGACGGTGAGCAGCCCGAAGGTCACCGCCACGTCGGCGAGCGAGCCGACGACCAGGACGCCGGTCATCGCGACGGCCCAGCCGCCGATCCAGCCGAGCCAGGGTCCGAGGGCCCGGGTGACCCAGGAGAAGGTGGTGCCGCAGTCCTGGTCGGCCCGGTTGAGGTAGTAGAACGCCGACGCGATCAGCAGCATGGGGACGAACGACGCGAGCATGATGCCCGGGGCGTACACCCCCACGAGGGCCACCACCGGGCCGATGACCGCGGCCAGTGAGTAGGCGGGGGAGGTGGAGTTCAGTCCGATGACGAGCGCGTCGGTGAACCCGATCGCGTCGTGCTTCAGTTCGCGGGGCGGGTCCGCGCCCGTGATGTCCTTGTTCATCGTGCCTCGCTTGTGAGGTACCGGCGGCTTGAGTGGATGATCCTCAGTCCGGGCCCGCCGGTCCGGGACCCGCGGGTCTGGCGTGCCGCCCCGCCCGGACGGGGGCGGGGCGCGCCCGGCAGGGCCGTACGGGTTACTCGCGCATGCCCCACGGGGAGCCGTACGCGGTGAGCAGGTCCAGGAAGGGCCGGGGGTCGAACGCCTCGGGGCCGAGGACGCCGGCGCCGCTCCAGGAGCCGTTCGCGACCAGTTCGAGGGCCACGACGGGGTTCACGGCGGTCTGCCAGACGACGGCCTGGGAGCCGTACTCGCCCATCGACCACTGGTTGTCGACCACGTGGTAGAGGTAGACCTCGCGCGGGCGGCCGTCCTTGGTGCCCTTCACCCAGGTGCCGGCGCAGGTCTTGCCGTGCATGCGGTCGCCGAGCGTGGCCGGGTCGGGCAGGCAGGCGGCGACCACGTCCCGCGGCGACACCCGCTCCCCGCCGGGCAGGGTCACCTTCTCGGTGCGGTCGAGCCCCAGCTTGTGGAGGGTCTTGAGGGTCTCGATGAACTCGTCCCCGAGTCCGTACTTGAAAGTCACCCGCTTGGCCTCCACCCAGCGCGGGATCAGCAGCACTTCCTCGTGCTCGACGTTGACGCACTCGACGGGCCCGATGCCCTCGGGGAAGTCGAAGACCTCCGGCTCGCTGAAGGGCGGGGTGGTGAACCATCCGCGGTCCTTCTCCCAGACGACCGGCGGGTTGAGGCACTCCTCGATGGTGGTCCAGATGGAGAAGGAGGGGGCGAAGTCGTAGCCGTCGACGGTCAGGTTGGCGCCGTCGCGGACACCGATCTCGTCGATCTCGTCGAACAGCTCCTCGGCGGCGTAGCGGGCGAAGACGTCGGAGAGGCCCGGTTCGACGCCGATGCCGACGAGGGCGAGGCGCCCGGCCTCCTCCCATGCCCCGGCGCGCTCGAACTGGGCGTCGCCGAGCTTGGTGCCGCACTCCTCGTAGGGGCGGGTGGGGTGGGGCGCGGACAGGGACATGGCCATGTCGAGGTAGTGCGTGCCGGCCTCCAGCGCGGCGCCGAAGAGGGGCGGGACGAACCGCGGGTCGGTGGCGTTCAGCAGGACGTCGCACCGCTCGTCGCGGAGGAGGGCGGTGACGGCGGCCGGGTCGGAGGCGTCGAGGCGGACGGCGCTGAACCGGCCGCCGGAGTCGCCGAGCGCGGCGACGGCCGCCTCGGCGCGGGCGAGGTCGTAGTCGGCGACGACGAGGTGGTCGAAGAAGGACCGGCGGGCGGCGATACGGGTGATCGCGGTGCCCACGCCGCCGGCGCCCACAAGCAGGATGCGCATGGGAGGGGAAAGCCTTTCGCTGGGGGGCGAAGCCTGGTGGCGTCATGTAACGAGCCCGGCGGGGAGAAGGTCAAGCGTGTTGGCATAAGGTGTCGGGGAGGGCGGAGGAGGGATGCGGCGTGGCCAAGAAGGTGGTCCCGGAGAGCGACCGGCGGCGCCGGAGGCCGACCAAGCAGGGGGTGGTCCTCTCGGAGCGGCTGATCGTGGAGACGGCGCTGCGGCTGCTGCACGAGCACGGCCGGGAGGGGCTGACGGTACGGCGGCTGGGCGCGGCCCTCGGGGCCGACCCGAGCACCCTGTACCGGTACTTCCGGGGCACGGACGACCTGACCCTGGCCATCGCCGACGAGCTGATCGGGCGGGCGATGCGGGGCTGGGCGGCCACCGGGGACTGGCGGGCCGACCTGCGGGGGCTGGGGCTGCGGATCTACACCGCGTACCTGGCGCATCCGGAGGCCGCGGTGCTCACGGCGAGCCGGGTCAGCGGGCGGGCGCACGAGATCGCCGCCGACGAGACGGTGCTGGGCGTGCTGCGCTCCACGGGGCTGCCGGACGGCGAGGTGGTGCGGGTGTACCACGCCTTCATCGACCAGACGCTGGCGTTCGCGGCGCTGGACGCGGCGAGCCTGGCGCTGCCGGAGAAGGCGCGCCGCGCCGACGAGGCGGTCTGGCGCGCGACCTACGCCCGGCTGTCGCCGGAGACCCACCCGAACATCGCGGCGACGGCTCCGCTGCTGGTGGCGCGGATGAACGACAGCGCCTATCCGACGGCGCTGGACATGCTCCTGGACAGCGCGGCGGCGTCGGTCGCGGCACTCTGAGCGGCCCGGAGGGCGCCGAGCGGGTCACGGTGACCGGCAGGCGCGGCGAACGGGGCGGCGACGGCGGGGCGTTGGGCTCCGGACCGGCGGTGTCGGGTGGCGGGGGCGGCGGCGCGGGTAGGGTGCCCGGATGACGCTCGTACCGGAGGCCCTCGCACACGGAACCGTCGAACGGGAGGGTGAGCGCGGCAGCGTGTGGCTCGCGGAACTGCCGGGCCTGGTAGCGGAGTTGCTGGGGCGCTGGGACTGTACGCGGGACGGTGCGGTGACCCACGGGGGTGTCGGGCTGGTCGTCCCGGTGCGGTGGCGGGACGGGGTGCCGGCCGTGGTGAAGGTGTCGTTCCCGCACCCGGGCAATGTGCACGAGCCCGACGCGTTCGAGGCGTGGGGCGGAGCGGGGGCCGTACGGCTGTACGCGCGGGACGACGCGCGGTTCGCGATGCTGCTGGAGCGGGCCCGCCCCGAGACCCTGGCGGAGGTGGCGGACGGCGACCGGGTGGTGACCGTGGCGGCGCGGCTCGGGCGGCGGCTGGCGGTGCCGGCGCCGCCCGGCGTCCCCCTGCTGCGGGACCGGGCGGACGCCTGGGAGGCCGAACTGCTGCGGGACGCGCGGGAGGTGCCGCACACGCTGGGGAGCCGGGCCGTCGACGCCGCGGTGGCGACCGTACGCGAACTGGGCGGCGACCAGCCGGACTTGATGGTCCACGGCGACCTGCACCCCCGCAACGTCCTGCGTGCCGAGCGGGAACCGTGGCTGGCGATCGACCCCAAGGGGTGCGCCGGGGACCCCGCCTACGACGGCGGCACGCTGCTCAAGTCCCGGGTGCCCGCGCTGCTGGGGGCGGACGATCCGGCCGGGGCGGTGCGCCGGGTGCTGGACGTGTTCGCCGAGGCGGCGGAGCTGGACCGCGAACGGGTGTACCGCTGGGCCCAGTTCCACGCCGTGTCGGCCGTCTTCTGGGGCCGGCGGCACGGCTTCCGGGTGGCGCGCGGCGGGCCCGGCCTGGACCGGCTCCTGGACGCGGCCGAGCGGCTGGTGGAGTCGCTCACGGGGCCGGGCCGCCGGCCGGGCGTCACGGGCTGACGGGCACGCCGTCCCGCGGCTCGCCGGGCCCCGTCCCCCCGGCGCCCGGCTCCCCCGGGTCCGTCCCGCCCGGCGCCGTACCCGCCGCGTCCGTCTGCCCCGGCTCGGCGAGCTGTTCGCGCAGATAGTTCCAGAACACCGCCAGCAGCGCGGCCACCGGGACGGCGAGCAGGCTGCCCACGATGCCGGCCAGGCTGCCGCCCAGGGTCACCGCCAGCAGCACCACGGCGGCGTGCAGGCCGAGGCCCCGGCTCTGGATCATGGGCTGGAACACATTGCCCTCCAGCTGCTGCACCACCACGATGATCGCCAGCACGATCAGCGCGTCCGTCAGGCCGTTGGAGACCAGGGCGATGAGCACCGCGACCAGCCCGGCGAACAGGGCGCCGACGATGGGCACGAACGCGGACACGAAGGTGAGCACCGCCAGCGGCAGCACCAGCGGCACCCCGAGGATCCACAGCCCGATGCCGATGAGGACGGCGTCGAGCAGGCCGACGAACGCCTGGGAGCGGACGAACGCGCCGAGCGTCTCCCAGCTCCGGGTGGCCAGCACCGGGACGTCGGTGGCCAGCCGGCCGGGGAGCTGGCGGGTCAGCCAGGGCAGGAAGCGGGGGCCGTCCTTGAGGAAGAAGAACATCAGGAACAGCGCGAGGACGGCGGTCACCACCCCGTTCAGCACGGTGCCGACCCCGGTGACCACCGCCGTGACCATGCTGCTGGCGCTGTCCTGGAGGCGGGCGACGGCCGCGTCGAGGGCGCCGGTGATCTGGTCGTCGCCGATGTTCAGCGGCGGCCCGGCGGCCCACTCCCGCAGCTGCCGGATGCCTTCGGCGACCCCGTCGGCCAGCTCCCCCGACTGGGAGGCCACCGGGACGGCGATCAGCGCCGCGATGCCCGCGACCGCCAGCAGGAACGCCACGGTCACCACGGACGCGGCGAGGGCCGGCGGCCAGCCGCGGCGGCGCAGGAAGCGGGCCACCGGCCAGGTCAGGGTGGTGAGGAACAGGCCCACTATCAGCGGCCAGACGACCGACCACATCCGGCCCAGGAGCCACAGCGCGGCCCAGGCCGCCACCAGGACCAGCAGCAGTTCGACGGAGGTGCGCGCCGTGGTGCGCAGGGCGGCGGAGGTTTTCGCGGAGCTGAGTGAAGCAGGCATGGGCAGCACCCTATGGGTACGCCGGTGGGGGTCCGGGGCCGCGGGGTGGCTCCGTCCGGTGCCCGGCGACAATGCCCGGTATGAACACTCGTGCCGTGGCCCGTGTCCATCTGCTGCTGTCGGTGGAGCTGACGCTCGCCGGGGGTGTGCTCGCCGCTCTCTGCGGGCTGTCGCTGAGCGGGCCCGTGGTGGCGGCGGTCGCGGGCGCGGTGACCGCCGCCGGGGTGCTGGCCGGTTCCGTGGTGATCAGGCGCCGGGTCTTCGCCGGTGTGGCCCGGGCGGCGCGGGACGCGCACGACCAGGGGTACGCCGAGGGGCTCGCCCAGGCGGTGCTGCTGGGCGTCGCGGCGTACGAGGCGGCGGTGTTCCCGCTCACCGGGGGCGGGGTGTCGGCCGGTGAGCGGGTGGCGCGGCGGACGCTGGCGTACCGGATCGCGGCGGACGAGGGCCTGCCGCACGGGGTGCGCACCGCGGCGGCCGTCGCGCTGGAGGCGATCGACGACGGCGGGGACGCCGGGGCGGCGCGCCGGGCGATGAGCGAGCTGAACCAGCGGGTCTTCGCGCTGCGGGCGTGACGGCGGGTGCGGGCCGGGCGCTCCGGGGCGTCCCCGGAGCGGCACGCCCGGAACGGCCGGAGTGTCACGAGGGTGCGGGGTCGTCGCCGTACACGACCGTGACACTGCGGAAGCCGAGGGAGCGCAGCAGCCCCTCCAGCATGGTGGTGGTGTTCTTCTCGGCCCGCGCGGTCAGGCCGCTCTGCCGGGCGGCCTCGGCGATGCGCTGCGCGGCCAGCCGGTTCACGGCCCGTTCGTCGGCGGGGTTGTCGGAGAAGAGGTCGCCGAGCCGGTCGAGCAGCCCGCGCTGCTTGGACACGGCGTAGGACCGCTCCGGGTCCATGGCCGGCGCGCCGAGCCGGGCGTGCGGGAGGCGCAGGGTGACGGCGGTGCGGTCCTTGTTCACCGTGACGCCGCGGGGGCCGGTGCGGCCGAGGTCCACGTAGGCGCTGACGGTGCCGGCGCCGACGTAGAGCGTGCGGGTGCCGCGGATGGCGTCGGGGAGGAGGTTGGCGTCCTTCTCCAGGTCGACCACGATCTGGAAGTTCCCCGCGGCGCCCTCGTAACGGCTCATGTCCTGGATGGACTTGAGGAGTGCGGGTCCGGAGCGGTCCTGGGTCTCCTCGCCGAAGAGGCCGCCGAGTGCGGACAGCGGGCCGAGGCGGGCGGCGACGGCCCAGAGAAGCAGTAGGGCGAGCAGGGCCGCGGTGACGGCGATGAGGGGGCGGCGGCGCGTGCGGGCGGCCGGGCGGTGGGGAGCGGTGTCGTCGGAGGTCTCCACACGCTGCTGGTGCCCGCGCGGGCCCGGCCCATTCCGCGCCGGGGACAGGTGTGCGGGGGGCGCGGTGTGGGCAGGTGCTGCGGGGGCCCGACGAAATGGGGAGGTTGTCACGGTGGCTGTGCCCGACACACGGGAGCTGAGGGTTCTGCTGGCGCGGTACGCCGACGCGCGGATCACGCTGGCGCGGCGGGAGGACCCCGCGGTGCGGCGGGAGCTGGAGCGGGTGAGCGGTGCGCTGTGCGCGATGACCGGTACGCGGGCGGTGGAGGACGCGCTGCCGGCCGCCGACCGGCTGCTGGCCGTGGCCGCGACGCGGCGGCGTCCGGTCGCGGGGACCGTGGCGGGAGCCGTCGCCGGGTCCGTCGCCGGGACGGTGGCGGGCGGGGCGGTGCCGGCCGGTCCGGAGGACGTCGTCCCCGCCGCCTGACGGGCCCGGTTCAGGCCGTGGAGGGCCCGACGGGGTAGGGCACGAAGGTGCTGCTGTTCTGGTCGATCCGCAGCGGCTTGCCGAGGGGCGGTACGGCCCGCTGGGGGCAGTCGAGGCGCTCGCAGACGCGGCAGCCCATGCCGATCGGGGTGGCGACGGCCGCGCTGCCGAGGTCGAGGCCGTCGGCGTACACCAGCCGGTGGGCGTGCCGGATCTCGCAGCCCAGCCCGATGGCGAAGGTCTTACCCGGGCGGCCCCAGCCGCCGCGGTGGTGGGTGAGGGCGCGGGCGGTCCACAAGTAGCGCTGCCCGTCGGGCATTTCGGCGATCTGGACGTGGATGCGGCCCGGGGAGGCGAACGCCTCGTAGACGTTCCACAGCGGGCAGGTGCCG
This sequence comes from Streptomyces sp. NPDC015131, assembly GCF_043079975.1. Classification (NCBI taxonomy): domain Bacteria; kingdom Bacillati; phylum Actinomycetota; class Actinomycetes; order Kitasatosporales; family Streptomycetaceae; genus Streptomyces; species Streptomyces sp. NPDC015131. The sequence goes on from NZ_JBIBVB010000004.1 coordinate 425,631, forward strand.
CCGGCGCGGGAGAAGTGGAAGCCGGTCGCGGACTGCCGCTTGGACATGTTGCCGGCCCGGTCGACGCGGACGAAGGAGAAGGGGACGCCGCGCAGGCGGGGCCGCTGGAGGGTGCTGAGCCGGTGGCAGACGGTCTCGTAGCCGAGGCCGTAGCGGTCGGTGAGGCGCTCGATGTCGTAGCGGTTCTCCTCGGCGGCCGCGTGGAAGGCGCGGTACGGAAGGATCAGCGCGGCGGCGAAGTAGTGGGCGATCCCGATGCGGGCGAGCGCGTGGGTGGGGGTGCCGGCGGTGAAGTCCTCGCCGGCGTGCCGGTCCAGCATCTCGCCGTGCTCCAGCAGGGCGAGCTGGGTGGCCATGCGGAAGGCGCGGCGGCCGGGGCGCATGGCGGGCGCCAGGTGGAGGGTGCGGGTCTCCTCGTCGTAGTGGTGGAGCCGGTCCCCCGGTTCGGCGGCGAGACGGACGCCGTGGGCGGTGGCGAGCCGGGCCGTGAGGGTGCGGATGACGTCGCCGGGGTGGATGCCGATGTCGTCGGCCAGCTTCTCGGCGGCGAGGTCGACGTCATGGAGGTAGTTCTGGCGGCGGTAGAAGTAGTCGCGGACCTCTTCGTGGGTCGTGCGGGGCTGCATGTCGGCCTCGTCGCGGCCGTCGGCCGCCGCCGAGAGCCGCTCGGACAGGAGCTGGTTGCGGCGGCCGAGGTCCAGCAGGACCTTGGCGATCGCGGGCATCCGGGAGGCCAGCTCGGCGAGGTCGGAGGGGGAGACCCGGGCTTCGCTGATCTCGGTGGTGAGCGCCTCGCGCAGGTCGGCCACGAGCCGGGTGGTGTCGCGCTCGGAGAAGAAGCCGGGGTCGACGCCGAAGGTCTCGGTGAGCCTCAGCAGCACGGGGACGGTCAGCGGCCGTGAGTCGTGCTCCATCTGGTTGAGGTAGCTCGGGGAGATGGCGAGGACGCGGGCGAGCTCGGCCTGGGTCATGCGACGTTCCTCGCGCAGTCTCCGCAGGCGTGCTCCGGCGTAGGTCTTGCTCACCGCGCGTTCCTCCTGGTCCGGGCGTGGCGCTCCCTCGGGGTCCGAGTGCTGCTCAGCGTACGTGAGCAGGGAACGGAAAATCATTAACAACCTTGGCAAAAGAGCGAATGAAGATTCGCAAAACTTGGCAGCGTTCCACGATTGATGGCACTGAGTGCCAGTGCCAGAGTGGTGGTGCGGCCCACCGGACCCAACGGCCGGCGCCCGGTACCGGGGCTCGATTCACGCCCTGACGTCGGTGATCCCGGCAGAGGCGACGGCTCGCTCCGGCAGCGTTGCTCACCCTTCCGTGACATGGGTCACGGGGGCCGCACCCAGAAACACGACACAGAGTGCCACCACCGTCCGGTAGGGACGAGCGTTGGCAGACGACACATACCGAGGAGACGGTGACAGTCATGGCAGAGGCGATCACGCAGGCGGCCGAGGAACTGGCGCGGCGCTGGGCCACCGACCCCCGGTGGAAGGGCATCGAGCGCACCTACTCCGCCGAAGAGGTCATCCGGCTCTCCGGCAGCGTCCGCGAGGAGCACACCCTCGCCCGGCGCGGCGCGGAGCGGCTGTGGCGCCAGCTCCACGAGCGCGACTACATCCACGCCCTGGGCGCCCTGACCGGCGGCCAGGCCGTCCAGCAGGTGAAGGCCGGTCTCCAGGCCATCTACCTGTCCGGCTGGCAGGTCGCCGCCGACGCCAACCAGGCCGGCCACACCTACCCCGACCAGAGCCTGTACCCGGTCAACTCGGTGCCGCAGGTCGTCCGCCGCATCAACAACGCGCTGCTGCGCGCCGACCAGATCGCCACGGCCGAGGGCGGCACCGACACCACCGACTGGCTCGCGCCGATCGTGGCCGACGCCGAGGCCGGCTTCGGCGGCCCGCTCAACGCCTTCGAGCTGACCAAGGCGATGATCGCGGCCGGCGCCGCGGGCATCCACTACGAGGACCAGCTCGCCTCCGAGAAGAAGTGCGGCCACCTCGGCGGCAAGGTGCTCGTGCCCACCGCCCAGCACATCCGCACCCTGAACGCGGCCCGTCTCGCCGCCGACATCGCCGACGTCCCCACCCTGATCGTCGCCCGCACCGACGCCCTGGCCGCGAACCTGCTGACCAGCGACGTCGACGAGCGTGACGCCCGCTTCGTCACCGGCGAGCGCACCGCCGAGGGCTTCTACCGGGTCCAGAACGGCATGGAGCCGGTCATCGCCCGCGGTCTGGCCTACGCCCCGTACGCCGACCTCATCTGGGTCGAGACGGGCACGCCCGACCTGGCGCAGGCCCGCGAGTTCGCCGAGGCGATCCACGCGGAGCACCCGGACCAGATGCTGGCGTACAACTGCTCGCCGTCCTTCAACTGGAAGGCCGCGCTGGACGACGACCAGATCGCCAAGTTCCAGCGGGAGCTGGGCGCCATGGGCTACCGCTTCCAGTTCATCACCCTGGCGGGCTTCCACTCGCTCAACCACGGCATGTTCGACCTGGCGCGCGGCTACGCCGAGCACGGCATGACCGCCTACGTCGACCTCCAGGAGCGCGAGTTCGCCGCCCAGGAGCAGGGCTTCACCGCGGTCAAGCACCAGCGCGAGGTCGGCACCGGGTACTTCGACCTGGTCTCCACCGCCGTCAACCCCGCCTCCTCCACCACCGCCCTGGCCGGCTCCACGGAGGAGGAGCAGTTCCACTAGGCCGTCCCACCCGGACGCCGGCCGCGCGGTGACGCCATGCACCGCCCGGCCGGCCCCCCGTGGAGGGGGCGGCGCACCGTCCCGCCGCCCCCTCCGCCACCCTCTCCGCTCCCGCCTCAGGAGTACGTGATGTCCACCAGCGCACTGACCCGCCAGATCCGCGTCCTCGCGGCCCCGGGCCCCCGTCACGACGAGATCCTCACCCCCGCCGCCCTGGACTTCGTGGGCAGCCTGGTGGCCGCCTTCGGCGAGCGCCGGCTGGAGCTGCTCAAGGAGCGCCGGCGGCAGGCCATCCGCCTGTCGGCCGGGTCGCCGCTCTCGTTCCCCCTGGTCACCACCGCCGTGCGCGAGGACCCCACGTGGCGCGTCGCGCCGCCCGCCCCCGGTCTGACCGACCGGCGTGTGGAGATCACCGGTCCCCCGGAGCGCCGGATGGCGGTCAACGCCCTCAACTCGGGCGCCCAGGTCTGGATGGCCGACTTCGAGGACGCCACCGCCCCCACCTGGGACAACATCGTCGGCGGCCAGCTCACCCTGCTCGACGCCATCGAGCGCCGGATCGACTTCACCACCGAGGACGGCAAGGAGTACCGCCTCGGCGAGAAGACCGCCACCATGGTGGTCCGCCCGCGCGGCTGGCACCTCACCGAGGAGCACCTGGAGTTCGAGGGGCAGCCGGTGCCCGCGTCCCTGGTCGACTTCGGCCTGTACTTCTTCCACTGCGCGCAGCGCCAGATCGACGCCGGGTACGGCCCGTACTTCTACCTCCCCAAGCTGGAGAACCGCTACGAGGCCCGGCTGTGGAACGACGTCTTCGTCCACGCCCAGGAGCTGCTCGGCATCCCCCGCGGCACGATCCGCGCCACGGTCCTCATCGAGACCATCACCGCGGCCGTGCAGATGGAGGAGATCCTCTACGAGCTGCGCGAGCACAGCTCGGGGCTGAACGCCGGCCGCTGGGACTACCTCTTCAGCCTCATCAAGACCTTCGGTCACCGCACCGACTTCCTGTTGCCGGACCGGGCGCGGGTGACCATGACGGCGCCCTTCATGCGCGCCTACACCGAGCTGCTGGTGCGCACCTGCCACAAGCGGGGCGCCCACGCGATCGGCGGGATGGCCGCGCAGGTGCCCAGCAAGGACCCGGAGGCCCACCAGGCGGCGCTGGCGAAGGTGCGGCTGGACAAGGAGCGGGAGGCCGAGGACGGCTTCGACGGCTCCTGGGTCGCCCACCCGGGGCTGGTCCCGGTGTGCCGGGAGGTCTTCGACGGGGTCCTCGGCGAGCGGCCGCACCAGCTCGACCGCACCCGGGACGACGTGGAGGTCACCGTCGCGGACCTGCTGTCGGTGCGCCGCGTCAGCGGCCCGCCCACCACCGAGGGGGTGCGCTCCAACATCGCCATCACCCTGCGGTACTTCGACGCCTGGCTGCGCGGCCAGGGAGCCGTGGCGCTGTACGGGCTGATGGAGGACGCCGCCACGGCGGAGATCGCCCGGGTGCAGATCTGGCAGTGGCTGCGCCACCGGGTGATCGACCGGGAGACGGTGCTGAGGCTGCTGGACGACGAGGTCGCGGCGCTGGCCACCGAGTCGCCCCGGTCGCCGGTGATCGAGGTGCGGGAGCTGTTCGAGCGGACGGCCCTGGCGGCCGAGCTGCCGCTGTTCTTCACCCCGGACGCGTACACCCGCCACCTGGTGCGGCGCGCGGAGGACGGCTCGTGAGCGACGGCCTCCCGGGCGGCGGCATCCGCAGGGTCGGGGTGGTCGGCGGCGGGCAGATGGGCGCGGGCATCGCGGAGGTCTGCGCCCGGGCCGGCCTGGACACCGTGCTGTGCGAGGTGGACGCCGTGGCGGCCCGTACCGCGCGGGAGCGGGTCGCCTCCTCGCTGGACCGGGCGGTCCGGCGGGGCAAGCTGGAGGAGGCGCAGGCGCGGGCGGCGCTGGCCCGGATGGTGTTCAGCGGCAGCCTGGAGGACCTGGCCGACCGGCAGCTGGTGGTCGAGGCGGTGGTGGAGAACCCCGCCGCCAAGACCGAGGTCTTCGCGGCCCTCGACAAGATCGTCGAGAGTCCCGACGCGATCCTGGCGACCAACACCTCCTCGATCCCGGTGATGCGGCTGGGCATGGCCACGAGCCGCGCCGACCGGGTGATCGGACTGCACTTCTTCAACCCGGTGCCGGTGCTTCCGCTGGTGGAGGTGGTGACCTCGCTGCACACGGCGCCCGAGACGGTCGCCGCCACCGAGGAGTTCGCCACCCGTACGCTCGGCAAGACCGCGATCCGGTCGCAGGACCGGGCCGGTTTCGTGGTCAACGCGCTGCTCGTCCCCTATCTGCTGTCGGCCGTCCGGATGACGGAGTCGGGCTTCGCCTCCCCGGCGGACGTGGACGCGGGCATGGAGCTGGGCTGCGCGCACCCGATGGGACCGCTGCGGCTGGCCGACCTGATCGGCCTGGACACGGTCGCCTCGATCGCGCGGTCGCTGTACGAGGAGTTCAAGGAGCCGCTGTACGCCCCGCCGCCGCTGCTCCAGCGGATGGTGGAGGCGGGGCTGCTGGGCCGGAAGACCGGCCGGGGGTTCTACCTCTACGAGTAGGACCCCGGGTGAGGCCCTGACGGGAGGGGCGGGAAGCGTGCCGCGGCGCGCCCCGCCCCTCCCCCGTTTCCCGGCCCTGACCTGCCCGGGTGTCTCATCTCACCATCCGCATGATGGACGCTCCACTCCGGGCCGAGGTCTCAGCCCGTAGGCTGACCGACGCAGCTGGTTCGCCCCGTCCGCCAGACGGGACGCGTCGTAAGAGGGAACCCGGTGGGAATCCGGGACTGCCCCGCAGCGGTGAGTGGGAACGACCGCCGTCATACGCACTGGGCCCGGAGTGCCGGGCCTGGGAAGCGACGGCCAGTAGGTGTCTCGAAGTCCGGGACGCGCCCGCGAGTCCGAAGACCTGCCCGCTGTCCGCGTGCGAACCGTCGCGCGCGGCTCCCGGTGACCTCGAGGGCGGGTCGGCGTATGCACCAGGCGGAGGGCCGCGCTTGTCGCGCGAGGCCGTACCCGCCCGGGCCGTCGCTTCTTCGCGCCCCCGTCCGTCTCCGGGACCTCAGGGATTCATCTCGCGAAGGAGATCTCCGTGACCACCGAGTCCGCAGCCGCGGCAGCACGCGCGACCGTCTACGGCTACCCCCGCCAGGGCCCGAACAGGGAACTGAAGAAGGCCATCGAGGGCTACTGGAAGGGCCGCGTCACCGCCGGTGACCTCCGTGCCACGGCCGCCGGTCTGCGCCGGTCCAACTGGCGCGAGCTGGCCGGCGCCGGCGTCCAGGAAGTGCCCACCGGCGACTTCTCGTACTACGACCACGTGCTCGACACCACGGTGATGGTCGGGGCGATCCCCGAGCGCCACCGCGCGGCCGTCGCCGCCGACGCCCTGGACGGCTACTTCGCCATGGCGCGCGGCACCCAGGACGTGGCGCCGCTGGAGATGACCAAGTGGTTCGACACCAACTACCACTACCTGGTGCCCGAGCTGGGTCCGGACACGGTGTTCACGGCGGACTCCACCAAGCAGGTCGCGGAGCTGAAGGAGGCGCTGGCGCTGGACCTCGCCGCCCGGCCCGTCCTCGTCGGCCCGGTCACCTACCTCCTCCTCGCCAAGCCCGCGCCCGGCGTGGCCGCGGACTTCGACCCGCTCACCCTGCTGGACCGGCTGCTGCCGGTGTACGCCGAGGTCCTCGCCGACCTGCGGGCGGCCGGCGCCGAGTGGGTGCAGCTGGACGAGCCCGCGCTCGTCCAGGACCGCACCCCGGCCGAGCTGAACGCCGCCGAGCGGGCCTACCGCGAGCTGGGCGGGCTCGCCGACCGGCCGAAGCTGCTGGTCGCCTCCTACTTCGACCGGCTGGGCGACGCCCTCCCGGTGCTGGCCAAGGCGCCGGTCGACGGTCTGGCCCTGGACTTCACCGGTGCCGCCGCGGCCAACCTGGACGCGCTCGCCGCCGTCGGCGGCCTGCCCGGCAAGCGCCTGGTGGCCGGTGTGGTCAACGGCCGCAACATCTGGATCAACGACCTGGAGAAGTCGCTGGCCACCCTCGGCACCCTGCTGGGGCTCGCCGGCCGGGTGGACGTGGCCGCCTCCTGCTCGCTGCTCCATGTGCCGATCGACGCGGCCCTGGAGCGCGACATCGACCCGCAGATCCAGCGCTGGCTCGCTTTCGCCCGGCAGAAGACGGCCGAGATCGTCACCCTCGCCAGGGGCCTGGCCCAGGGCACGGACGCGATCGCCGCCGAACTGGCCGCGAACCGCGCCGACCTGGCGTCCCGCGCCAACTCCCCCATCACCCGTGACGCCGCCGTCCGCGCCCGTACCGGCGCCGTCACGGACGCCGACGCCCGCCGCTCGCAGCCGTACTCCGAGCGGGCCCTCGCCCAGCGCGCCCACCTCGGTCTGCCGCTGCTGCCCAGCACGACCATCGGTTCGTTCCCGCAGACCGGCGAGCTGCGCACGGCCCGCGCCGACCTGCGCTCCGGGCGGATCGACACGGCCGGCTACGAGGAGCGCATCAAGGCCGAGATCCAGGAGGTGATCTCCTTCCAGGAGAAGACCGGTCTGGACGTCCTGGTGCACGGCGAGCCCGAGCGCAACGACATGGTGCAGTACTTCGCCGAGCAGCTGACCGGCTATCTCGCCACGCAGCACGGCTGGGTGCAGTCGTACGGCACGCGTTATGTCCGCCCGCCGGTCCTGGCCGGTGACATCTCCCGCCCCGAGCCGATGACGGTGCGCTGGACGACGTACGCCCAGTCGCTGACCAGCCGCCCGGTGAAGGGCATGCTGACCGGTCCGGTGACCATGCTGGCGTGGTCGTTCGTCCGGGACGACCAGCCGCTGGGCGAGACCGCCCGGCAGGTGGCGCTGGCGCTGCGCGACGAGGTGAACGACCTGGAGGCGGCCGGGACCTCGGTGATCCAGGTGGACGAGCCGGCGCTGCGCGAGACGCTGCCGCTGCGGAAGGCCGACCACGCCGAGTACCTCGCCTGGGCGACCGAGTCGTTCCGGCTCAGCACCAGCGGGGTGCGTCCGGACACGCAGATCCACACGCACATGTGCTACGCGGAGTTCGGCGACATCGTCCAGGCCATCGACGACCTCGACGCCGATGTGATCAGTCTGGAGGCCGCCCGCTCGCACATGCAGGTCGCGCGTGAGCTGGCCGCCCACGGCTACCCGCGCGAGGCGGGCCCGGGTGTGTACGACATCCACTCGCCGCGCGTCCCGAGCGCCGACGAGGCCGCCGCCCTGCTGCGGACGGGTCTGGAGGCCATCCCGGCCGAGCGGCTCTGGGTCAACCCGGACTGCGGTCTGAAGACCCGCGGCTGGCCCGAGACCCGCGCGTCGCTGGAGAACCTGGTGGCCGCGGCCCGTACGGTCCGCGAGGAGCTGGCGTCCTCGTGAGGTCCTGCTCCGGCGTCTGACGCACTGACGTCCTGACGCACCGGCGACGGCCGGGAGACCCGAGCGGGTCTCCCGGCCGTCGTGGTGTGCGGCCCGGCCTCAGCCGGCCGCGGGGACCGGCCGCTGGCCGATGCCGTCGTACGACGCCAGGGGGCGGATCAGGGCGTTGTGCGCGAGCTGTTCGGTGATGTGGGCCGTCCATCCGGTGATGCGGCTCATCACGAAGACCGGGGTGAACGCCGGGATGTCGAAGCCCATCAGGTGGTAGGCCAGGCCCGCCGGGTAGTCCAGGTTGGGGTGGATGCCCTTGCGGCGGACCATGGCGTGCCGCAGGGCGCCGTGCAGGGTGGCCAGGCGGGTGACGTCGGGGTCGCCGGCGCGGGCGACCAGCCGGTCCAGGGCCTCCTGCATGAGGGGGACGCGGGAGTCGCCGTGCTTGTACACCCGGTGGCCGAAGCCCATGATCTTCCGCTTGGAGGCGAGGGCCTCCTCCAGCCACTCCTCGGCCCGCGCGGGGTCGCCGATCTCGTTGAGCATGTGCATCACGGCCTCGTTGGCGCCGCCGTGCAGGGGGCCCTTGAGGGCGCCCACCGCGGCGGTGACCGCGCTGTAGAGGTCGGACAGCGTGGAGGTGACCACGCGGGCGGTGAAGGTGGAGGCGTTGAAGCTGTGCTCGGCGTAGAGGATGAGGGAGATCTCGAAGCAGCGGACGACCTCGGGGTCCGGGACCCGGCCGAAGCACATGTGGAAGAAGTTCTCGGCGTAGCCGAGGGACGGGTCCGGCGCGATGGGGGCCAGGCCGTGGCGGCGCCGGTGGTCGGCGGCCACCACGACGGGCAGCCGGGCGAACAGGGCCAGCGACTTGGTGAGGTTGGCGGCCGGGCTGCCGTCGTCCTCGGTGGGGTCCTCGGCGCCGAAGAAGCTGACGGCGGTGCGCAGGACGTCCATCGGGTGGCAGGTCTCGGGGAGCCGGGCGAGGACTTCCGCCGTGGTGCGGTCCAGGGGCCGCAGGGCGCGTTCGCGGGCGCAGAACTCGCGGAGCTGGCCGGCGTCGGGCAGTTCGCCGTACCAGAGGAGGTGGGCGACCTCCTCGAAGGAGCGGCGGGCGGCGAGTTCCTGGACGGGGTAGCCGCGGTAGAGGAGGGAGTTGGTCTCCTCGACCACGGTGGAGATGGCGGTGGTGTCGACGACGACACCGGCGAGACCTCGGTGGATCCCGGGTGCGGTGCTGGTCATGTCGGTTCTCCGGTGCGTCAGTTGCCGGGAGGGAGGGTGAAGTCGTACACGGCCGAGTCGAAGGCCGCGTACCGCTCGTAGCCGAGCACGTCGTACAGCCGGGAGCGGGTCTGCATCCGGTCGAGCAGGGATTCCTGGGTGCCTTCCCGGGCGATGGTGCGCAGGCCGTCCTCGACGGCGCCCATGGCCAGGCGGAACAGGGTGACGGGGTAGATGACGATGTTGTAGCCGAGGTTCTCCAGGGTGCGGGCGTCCAGCAGCCGGCCCTTGCCGAACTCGGTCATGTTGGCGAGCAGGGGGACGTCCACGGCCTTGCGGAACGCCTCGAACTCCGCCTCGCCGGACAGTGCTTCGGGGAAGACGGCGTCCGCTCCGGCGTCCACGTAGGCCCTGGCCCGGTCGACGGCCGCGTCGAGGCCCTCTACGGCGCGGGCGTCGGTGCGGGCCATCAGCAGGAAGTCCGGGTCGCGGCGGGCGTCGGCGGCGGCCCTGATCCGGCGGGTCATCTCCTCGCGGGGCACCACGGACTTGCCGTCGAGGTGGCCGCAGCGCTTGGGGTTGACCTGGTCCTCCAGGTGGAGGCCGGCGAGTCCGGCGTCCTCCATGAGCTGGAGGGTGCGGGCGGCGTTCATCGGCTCGCCGAAGCCGGTGTCGGCGTCGACGAGCGCGGGCAGGTCGGTGACGCGGGTGATCTGCTGGGCGCGGCCGGCGACCTCGGTGGCGGTGGTCAGCCCGATGTCGGGGAGCCCGAGGTCGGCGGCGAGGACGGCGCCGGAGAGGTACACGGCGTCGAAGCCGGCCTCCTGGACGAGCCGGGCGGAGTAGGGGTTGATCGCTCCGGGGACGCGCTGGAGGCGTCCGGAGGCGAGCTTCTCCCGGAAGGCGCGCCGCCGTTGGGCGGGGGTGGTGCGGGTGTGGAGCACTCAGAACAGCCCCTTCGGGAGGGTGGCGTCGTACGCGGCGACCGCGTCCGTGTCCACGGCGGGGAAGAGCGCGGCGAGCCCGGCGGTGTCCAGGGTGTCGAGCCCGGCGGCGGCCGTGAGGAAGCGGTCCTGCTCCCCGGGGGTGACGATGCCCTCGGCGAGGGTGCGGAACTTGGCGGTGTATCCGGCCCGGTCGAAGGGGCGGGCGCCGGCGGGGTGGGCGTCGGCGACGGCCAGTTCGTCCTCGATGACGGAGCCGTCGTCCAGGGTGATCACGGCCCGGCCGCCGAAGGCGCGGCGCAGCGGGTCGGGGTCGTGGTAGCGGCGGGTCCACTCGGCGTCCTCGACCGTGGTGATCTTCCGCCACAGGTCGACGGTGGCGGGGCGGCGGGCGCGGTCCGGGGCGTAGGAGTGCTCGTGGTGCCAGGTGCCGTCCTCCAGGGCGACGGCGAAGATGTACGGCACGGAGTGGTCGAGGGTCTCGCGGCTGGCGCTCGGGTCGTACTTCTGGGGGTCGTTGGCGCCGGAGCCGATGACGTGGTGGGTGTGGTGGCTGGTGTGCAGCACCACGGACCGGACGCGGTCCAGCGGGCCGGTCTTCTCGCGCAGCCGGCGGGCCAGGTCGATGATCGCCTGGGCCTGGTACTCGGCGGAGTGCTCCTTGGTGTACGTGTCGAGGATGGCCCGGCGGGCCTCGCCCGGCTCGGGGAGGGGGACGGTGTACGCGGCGTCGGGGCCGTCCAGCATCCAGGCGAGGAAGCCGTCTTCGCCCTCGTAGATCGGGGAGGGGGAGGTCTCGCCGCGCAGGGCGCGGTCGACGGCCTCGATGGCGGCCTTGCCGGCGAAGGCGGGGGCGTACGCCTTCCAGCTGGAGATCTCGCCCTTGCGGGACTGGCGGGTGGCGGTGGTGGTGTGCACGGCCTGCTGGACGGCCTGGTACACGGTCTCGGTGGGCAGCCGCAGCAGGGCGCCCAGGCCGCAGGCGGTGGCGGCGCTGAGGTGGGCGACGTGGTCGATGCGGTGCTGGTGCAGGCAGATGCCCTTGACCAGGGCGACGTGGATCTCGTACGCGGCGATGACCCCGCGCAGCAGGTCGGCGCCGGAGCGGCCGGTGTGCTGGGCGACGGCGAGCAGGGGCGGGATGTTGTCGCCGGGGTGGGAGTAGTCGGCGGCCAGGTAGGTGTCGTGGAAGTCCAGCTCCCGGACGGCCGTGCCGTTGGCCCAGGCGGCCCACTCGGGTGACGTGCGGGTGGCTGCGGGGGCGCCGAAGACCGAGGCGCCGGGGCCCGCCGGGTGGCTCAGGGCCTGGGCGCGGGCCACGGCGACGGGGCGGCGGGTGAGGGAGGCGACGGCCACGGAGGCGTTGTCGATGACCCGGTTGACGGCCATCTCCCGGGCCTCGGGGTCGAGGTCCCCGGCGTCCTGGGTGCCGGTGGCGACGGCCGCCAGCTTCCAGGCGAGCTGCTCCTCGCGGGGCAGCCGGTCGGCGCTGGGGTGGACGCGTACCTGGTGGTCGATCACGGGACTCCTCGGACGGTGCGGTGGGTCGGCTTGCCTCCTGCAGCCTTCCCGCCCGGCGGGGCCGCCGCCACGGCTCCACGCTGTGTAATCCGTCCAGTCCGGAGCGGTGAAACTGCGAAAGTTGCGAAATCGGCGAATGGTATCTTCGCAAGCGTCGAGGCACCCGCCGAGAACGGAACCGCTCATGGGACGCCCACCCGCCCGCAAGATCTACGCCCACGCCAAGCTGCGGAGACTGCGCCGGGAGCGCGGTCTGAACCAGGTGGACCTGGCCCGTGAACTGGGCATCTCCACCAGCTATTTGAACCAGATCGAGCACAGCCGGCGCCCGCTGACCGCGCCGGTGCTGCTGCGGATCGCCGAGGTGCTCGGGGTCGACCCGGAGTTCTTCTCGGAGGCCGCCGAGGAGCGGCTCACCACCGATCTGCGGGCCGCGCTGGCCGACGAGGCGTGCGGTGTGCCGGTGCCGCCCGAGGAGGCCGGCGACATCGCCCGCGACCACCCGGAGCTGGCGCGGGCCCTGGTGACCCTGCACCACCGCTACCGCGACGCCGCCGAGCGGGTCGCGGCGCTCGCCTCCCCCGACGACACCGTGCTGCCGCCGGTGGAGCCGCACGACGAGGTGCGTGACTTCTTCTACGCGCACCACAACCACTTCGGCCGGCTCGACGAGGAGGCCGAGCGGACCGCCGCGCTGCTGGGGCCGGGCACGGCGGGGCGCACCGCGGACGCCCTGGAGGCCCGGCTGGCGGACCTGCACGGCGTGCGGACGATCGCGTCGACGCCGGAGCGGGCGGCGGACGCGCGGCGGTTCGACGCCGGGCGGGGGCTGCTCTTCCTGTCGCCGTGGCTGAGCGACGGGCAGCGGGCCTTCCAGCTGGCCACCCAGCTGGCGCTGCTGGAGCACGGCCCGCTGCTGGACGCGCTGGCGGGCGGCACCGCGCTGTCCTCGGCGCAGTCGGCCGCCCTGGCCCGCATCGGGCTGGCCAACTACTTCGCGGGCGCGCTGCTGATGCCGTACACGGCCTTCCGGGCGGCGGCCGAGGAGCTGCGGTACGACATAGACCTGCTCCAGGCCCGGTTCGGGGTCGGTTTCGAGACGGTGTGCCACCGGCTCAGCACGCTCCAGCGGCCCGGCCGCCGGGGGGTGCCGTTCTCGTTCCTGCGGGTGGACCGGGCGGGCAACATCTCGAAGCGGCAGTCCGCGACGGACTTCCACTTCTCGCGGCTGGGCGGCACCTGCCCGCTGTGGACGGTGTACGAGGCGTTCTCCGCGCCGGGCCGGATAGTCACGCAGGTGGCCGAGATGCCGGACGGGAAGCGGTTCTTCTGGGTGGCCCGCACGGTGACGCGGGGCGGCCACGGGCACCGGGCGCCGCGCGCCGAGTTCGCCGTGGCGCTCGGCTGCGAACTGCGCCACGCCCACCGGCTGGTGTACGCCGAGGGGGTGGCGCTGGACGATCCCCGGGCGGCGACCCCGATCGGGCTGGGGTGCCGGATCTGCGAGCGCCGGGACTGCGCCCAGCGCGCCCGGCCGCCGGCCGGCGGGCGGCTCGCGGTCGACCCGGACCGGCGGACGCACGTCCCGTACCCGGTGGTCACCTAGGGTCCGCGCACGGCCGGGCTCACGGGTGCGGCGTGCCCACCCGCAGGCGGTTGCCGTCCGGGTCGCGGAGCTCGGTCTCGCGGGCCCAGGGGGCGGTGGCGACCGGGGCGCCGAACTCGGCGGCGACGGCGTCGACATCGCGTACCCGGAGGTAGACCAGGGTGTCGGGGCGGGCGTCGCCGGTGTGCTCGGACAGGAAGAGCTTCACCGGGCCGCGGGCGACCTCCACGAAGGCGGGGAGGCCCGGTTCGAAGCGGTGCTCCCACCGCGGCTCGAAGCCCAGGCGCCGGTACCAGGCGATCGCGGTGGCGGCGTCGGCGATCCGCAGGACGGGCACCGCCTCCTCGTCCGTGCTCATGACGTGCGGCCTCCAGGGTCGTGGTGCGGCGCCGGCCCCGTCCCCGGGGTGCGGGGGCGGGGCCGGCGCCGGGTCCGGGGTCAGCGGTGGGTGAACTCCGGCGGCCGCTTCTCGGTGAACGCCGCCATGCCTTCCTTCTGGTCGGCGGTGGCGAACACGGCGTGGAACAGGCGCCGTTCGAAGCGTACGCCCTCGGTGAGGGTGGTCTCGAAGGCGCGGTTCACGGCCTCCTTCGCCATCATGGCGACCGGCGCGGACATCCCGGCGACGGTCTCGGCGACGGCGAGGGCCTCGCCGATCAGGTCGTCGGCGGGCACGATCCGGGAGACCAGCCCGGCGCGTTCGGCCTCGGCGGCGTCCATGGTGCGGCCGGTGAGGCAGAGGTCCATCGCCTTGGCCTTGCCGATGGCGCGGGTGAGGCGCTGGGAGCCGCCGATGCCGGGGATGACGCCGAGCTTGATCTCCGGCTGGCCGAACACGGCGGTGTCGGCGGCCAGCAGGATGTCGCACATCATGGCCAGTTCGCAGCCGCCGCCGAGGGCGTACCCGGACACGGCGGCGACGGTGGGGGTGCGGAGGGCGGCGAACCGGTCCCAGGCGGTGAACCAGTCGCTCAGGTACATGTCCATGTACCCCTGCGGCTGCATCTCCTTGATGTCGGCGCCGGCGGCGAACGCCCTGGCCGAGCCGGTGAGGACGATGCAGCCGGTGCCGGGGTCGCGGTCGAGCGCCTCGGCGGCGGCCACGACCTCGGTCATCACCTGGAGGTTCAGGGCGTTGAGCGCCTTGGGGCGGTTGAGGGTGATGAGCGCGGTGCGGCCCTTGCGCTCGACGAGGATGGTCTCGTACGGCTCGGTGGCGGGGTCGGCGGGGGCGGTCATGCGGGTGTTCCGTTCTGGTCGGCGGGGCGGGTCGCGGGGGCCGCGGACCGGTCCCTGATGGCGCGGACGATCCCGGAGAAGTCCTGGTCCGCGCCGGGCCCCTCGGCGAACGCCTGGTACAGGGCGGCGGCGTTCAGGCCCAGCGCGGCGTCCACACCGGCCTCGCGGATGGCGTTGGCGGCCAGCGTGAGGTCCTTGGCCATCAGGGGGGCGGCGAAGCCGGGACGGTAGTCGCGGTTGGCCGGGCTGGTGGGCACCGGTCCCGGGACGGGGCAGTTGACGGTGAGCGACCAGCACTGGCCCGACGCGGTGGACGCGACGTCGAAGAGCGCCTGGTGGGACAGGCCCAGGCTCTCGCCGAGGACGAACGCCTCACTGACCGCGATCATGGAGATGCCCAGGATCATGTTGTTGCAGATCTTGGCGGCCTGGCCGGAGCCCGCCTCACCGCAGTGCACGGCCCGCTTGCCCATGGCGAGGAGCAGGGGCTCGGCCTCGGTGAACTCCGCCTCGCCGCCTCCCGCCATGAAGGTGAGCGTGCCGGCCTCGGCGCCCACCACTCCCCCGGACACCGGGGCGTCCAGCGCCCGGTGCCCGGCGGCGACGGCGGCCTCGTGGGCGGCCCGGGCGTCGGCGACGTCGATGGTGGAGCAGTCGACGAAGAGCGTCCCGGGCCGGGCGGCGGCCAGCAGGCCCTGCTCGCGGTAGAGCGCGAGGACATGGCGGCCGGCGGGCAGCATGGTGATCACCACGTCCGCCTCCCGGGCGGCAGCGGCGGCGGACCCGGCCTCCTCGACACCGGCGGCCGTGGCCGCGGCCAGGGACTCGGGGACCAGGTCGTAGCCGAGGACGCGGTGGCCCGCCTTGACCAGGTTGGCGGCCATCGGGCCGCCCATGTGGCCGAGGCCGACGAAGGCGATGACGCTGCTCACCGGGGCACCTCCTGGGGGTCGGTGGGGGCGAGGCGCAGTTCGCGCGCGTCGCCGAGGGGGGCGAACATCCGGTTCACGTCCTCGTCGGTCACCTCGCCGAGGGTGGCGGGCGACCAGCGGGGCGCGCGGTCCTTGTCGATGACCTGGGCGCGGACGCCCTCGGCCAGGTCGGGGTGGGCGAGCATGTGGCAGGAGACCCGGTACTCCTGTTCCAGCACGCTCTCCAGGGTCTCCGCCCGGCCGGCGCGGCGCAGGGAGGCGAGGGTCACCTTCAGCGCGGTCGGGGACTTGGCCTGGAGGGCGGTGGCGGCCTCCTTGGCGGCGGGCGAGCCGTGGTCGAGCAGCCGGCGGACGATCTCCTCGACGGTGCCGGCGGCGTAGCAGTGGTCGATCCACTCGCGGTGCGCGGCCAGTTCGCCGGGCGGGGCCGGCCGCTCGTACCGGGCGACGGCCTCGTGCGCGGGCAGCTCGGCGAGGGCGGCGAGCAGCGCGGGCAGGTCGCCGGAGGGCACGAAGTGGTCGGCCAGGCCGGCCAGCCGGGCGTCGGCGGCGCCGACCGGCGCTCCGGTGAGGGCCAGGTGGGTGCCGGTCAGGCCGGGGGCGCGCGCCAGGAGGTGGGTGCCGCCGACGTCGGGGACGAAGCCGATGCCGGTCTCGGGCATGGCGACGCGGGAGCGTTCGGTGACGATCCGGACGCTGCCGTGGGCGGAGACGCCGACGCCGCCGCCCATCACGATGCCGTCCATCACGGCGACGTACGGCGTGGTGAGCCGTGCGATCCGGGCGTTGAGCCGGTACTCGTCGCGCCAGAAGTCCGCCGCTTCGGCGGTGCCGGCCCGGGCGGAGTCGTGGATGGCGCGGATGTCGCCGCCGGCGCACAGGCCGCGTTCACCGGCGCCGCTGATGACGATGGTCCCGACGGACGGGTCGTCCTCCCAGGCGTCGAGGGCCCGGGCGATGGTGCGCACCATGGAGTGGGTCAGGGCGTTGAGCGCCCTGGGCCGGTTGAGGGTGAGGTGGGCGGCGCGTCCCTCGGTGCGCAGCAGGACGTCGTCGTCGGTGCCGCCGGTCACCGGAGGCTCTCCGTGAGGCCCCTGGCCACGATCACGCGCATGATCTCGTTGGTTCCTTCCAGGATCTGGTGGACCCGAAGGTCGCGGACGATCTTCTCGACACCGTACTCGCTGAGGTAGCCGTAGCCGCCGTGGAGCTGGAGGGCGCGGTCGGCGACGGAGTACCCGGTGTCGGTGGCGAAGCGCTTGGCCATGGCGCAGAGCTGGAGCGCCTCGGGGTCGCCGCTGTCGAGGGCGCCGGCGGCCTGGCGGACCAGGGCGCGGGCGGCGGAGAGTTCGGTGGCCATGTCGGCGAGGCGGAAGCGCAGGGCCTGGGCGTCGAGGAGCCGGGCGCCGAACGCCTCGCGGTCGGCGAGGTGGGCGAGGCTGCGGTCCAGGGCGTCCTGGGCGCCGCCCAGGGAGCAGGCGGCGATGCCGAGCCGGCCGCCGTTGAGGCCGTGCATGGCGATGCGGAAGCCCTCGCCCTCGGCGCCGAGGCGGCGGTCGGCGGGGACGCGGACACCGTCCAGGATCACCTGGCGGGTGGGCTGGGCGTTCCAGCCCATCTTGCGTTCGTTGGGGCCGAAGGACAGGCCGGGGTCGTCCCGTTCGACGACGAAGGCGGAGATGCCCCGGGGGCCGTCCTCGCCGGTGCGGGCCATGACGACGTACACACCGGAGGAGCCGGCGCCGGAGATGAACTGCTTGACGCCGGTGAGCACATAGGCGTCGCCGTCCTTCTCGGCGCGGGTGGTGAGGGCCGCCGCGTCGGAGCCGGCCCCCGGTTCGGTCAGGCAGTAGCTGCCGAGGGTCTCGGCCGAGCAGAGCGCGGGCAGCCAGCGGGCGCGCTGGGCGTCGTCGCCGTAGCGGTCGATCATCCAGGCGACCATGTTGTGGATGGAGAGGTAGCCCGCGATGGAGGGGCAGCCGGTGGCGAGGGCCTCGAAGATCACGACGCCGTCGGCGCGGGTGAGTCCGGAGCCGCCGTGCTCCTCCCGTACGTAGACGCCGCCGAGGCCGAACTCGGCGGCCTTGCGCAGGACGTCGACGGGGAAGTGCTTGTCCTGGTCCCAGGCGACGGCGTTGGGCGCCAGGTGTTCCTTGGCGAAGTCGAGGGTCACCTCGGCCAGGGGGAGCTGGTCCGCGGTGAGCGTGGTGGTCGTGGTCATGGCGCTCAGCCCATCGTCGGGATGGTGAAGCTCGCGCCTTCCTTCACCCCGGAGGGCCAGCGGGAGGTCACGGTCTTGGTGCGGGTGTAGAAGCGGATGGCGTCGGGACCGTGCTGGTTGAGGTCGCCGAAGCCGGAGCGCTTCCAGCCGCCGAAGGTGTGGTACGCGACGGGCACCGGGATGGGCACGTTGACGCCGACCATGCCGGTGTCGACCCGGCGGGTGAAGTCGCGGGCGGTGTCGCCGTCGCGGGTGAAGACGGCCACGCCGTTGCCGTACGGGTGCTCGCTGGGCAGCCGCAGGGCCTCCTCGTAGTCGGCGGCGCGGACGACGCTCAGGACGGGACCGAAGATCTCCTCCTGGTAGATGCGCATGTCCGGGGTGACCCGGTCGAAGAGGGAGGCGCCGGCGAAGAAGCCGTCCTCGTGTCCGGGCAGGGTGAAGTCCCGTCCGTCCACGACGAGTTCTGCGCCCTCGGCAACGCCGGTGTCGACGTATCCGCGGACGCGCTCGAGGGCGTCGCGGCTGACCAGGGGGCCGAAGTCGGCGTCCGGGTCGTCGGAGCGGCCGATGCGCAGGGTGCCGAGGCGCTCCTTGAGGGCGGCGACGAGGGCGTCGGCGGTCTCCTCGCCCACGGGTACGGCGACGGAGATGGCCATGCAGCGCTCGCCGGCCGAGCCGTAGCCGGCGCCGATCAGGGCGTCGACGGCCTGGTCGAGGTCCGCGTCGGGCATCACGATCATGTGGTTCTTGGCGCCGCCGAAGCACTGCGCGCGCTTGCCGTGGGCGGCGGCGGTGGCGTAGATGTGCGCGGCGATCGGGGTGGATCCCACGAAGCCGACGGCCCGGACGCGCGGGTCCTCCAGCAGGGTGTCGACGGCGTCCTTGCCGCCGTTGACGACGTTGAGCACGCCGGGCGGCAGCCCCGCCTCCAGGAACAGTTCGGCGAGCCGCAGCGGAACGGAGGGGTCGCGCTCGGAGGGCTTGAGGATGAAGGCGTTGCCGCAGGCGAGGGCGGGGGCGGCCTTCCACAGCGGGATCATCGCGGGGAAGTTGAAGGGCGTGATGCCCGCGACGACGCCGAGGGGGGAGCGCAGCGAGTGCACGTCGATGCCGGTGCCGGCGTTGTCGGTGAACTCGCCCTTGAGGAGGTGCGGGATGCCGGCGGCGAACTCGACGACCTCCAGTCCGCGCTGGAGGTCGCCGTGGGCGTCGGCGACGGTCTTGCCGTGCTCGGCGGAGAGCATCCGGGCCAGGGACTCCCGCTCGCCCTCCACGAGCTGGAGGAAGCGCAGCATGACCCGGGCGCGGCGCTGGGGGTTCCAGTCGGCCCAGGCGGGCTGGGCCGCGGCGGCGTCGGCGACGGCCGCGAGGGTCTCCTCGCGTCCGGCCAGCGGCACGCGGGCCTGGACGGAGCCGGTGTTGGGGTCGTACACGTCGGAGAAGAGACCCGAGGTGCCGGCGGTGGGCTTGCCGCCGATGAAGTGTGTCAGTTCGCGGACCATGGAAGCCTGCTCTCGTCAGGAGGGATCCGGGGAGGGCACGGCGGGCGGGCGTGGCCGCACCGGTCGGGTGCGGTGCGACGGCCGGCCGTGGGACGCGCGGGCGGGATCCTCAGCGACGGCCGTGTGCGGGGACGCGGGCGTGCTTCGCCGGATCACCAGGGCCAGGGGTGCGGACCGGTGCCATGCGGGTCTTCTCCATCCTCGTGGACAGCACGGGACACCCGCGGCCGGTGTCCTGACTCCCGGATCGGGGCTCCCGTCCGGCTTCCCGACACCGCGGGCCTCGTGCTCCCGACGATATAGTTGGACGTCCTAGTAAGTCCACCCCGACATCCCGCGCGGGCGCCTCCCCCGGAGGCGCTTTCCCCGTACGTACGGAGGGCGCCGGCCCGGCCGCAGCCGGACCGGCGCCCTTCGCGCCGTACGCGCCCCAGGGGGCGGTGCCGTCCGCTCAGTGGCGGACCGCCGCCGCCCGCAGCGCCGCGTCCAGCACCGGGCCGATCTCGGCCAGCGCGTCGGGCGCCATCAGCTCGTCGTGCGAGCGGTCCAGGACGTGCTCGGTGAGGGTGCCGTCCACATGGGCGGGCCACACCAGCCCCGGGGCGTCCTCGGCGGCCGTGGTGCGCGACGCGGTGAAGAACAGCACGTCGCCCCGGTAGTGCCGGGTCGTGCTGCGCGACAGCAGGCGTACGCAGTGCACATTGGTGTCCACGACGGCGTGCAGCAGCGTGTCGTCGAACGCCGCCAGCAGGCCCTGGCTGTCACGGATCGCGGCGACGGCCTCCTCCCGCGACACCCCGGCCTCCCCGGCCCCGGGGGCTCCGGCCCCCGCCACCGAGAGCAGGAAGCCGCTCTCCTCCCGCTCCAGGCGCTCCCGCCAGTCCGGCGCGTCGGCGTAGGACCAGTCGTCGCGCTCCGGCGGGTAGGCGTCGAGCAGCGCGAGGAACGCCACCTCCTCGCCGCGCTCCTGGAGCAGGGCGGCCAGCGTGTGCGCCACCGTGCCGCCGAAGGAGTACCCGGCGAAGTGGTACGGGCCGGACGGCTGCACCTCCCGGATCGCCGCCAGGTACAGCTCGCTCAGCTCGGCGACGTCGGCCACGTCGGGCAGCGCGCCGGACAGGCCGGGCGACTGGACGCCGTACACCGGCCGGTCCGGGTCCAGGTGGCGCAGCAGACCGGTGTACTGCCAGCTGAAGCCGGACGCGGGGTGGAAGCAGAACAGCGGCGGCCTTCCGCCCTTCTCGCGCAGCGGCAGCAGGACCTTCAGGGCGTCCCGCCGGCTGTCGGAGCCGATCCGCTCCGCCACGTCGGCCACCGTGGGCGCCGACATCACGGTGCCCACCTGCACCGGGACGCCCAGCTCCGCGCGGATGCGGCCGACCAGCCGCATCGCGAGCAGCGAGTGGCCGCCCAGCTCGAAGAAGTTGTCCTCCACACCGACCCGGTCGAGCCCCAGCACCTCGGCGAAGATCCGGCACAGCAGCTCCTCGCGGCCGTCCCTGGGCGGCCGGCCCGCACCGGTCTCGCCGAGGGCGGGCGCGGGCAGCGCGGCCCGGTCGACCTTGCCGTTCACCGTCAGGGGCAGCGCGTCCAGCGCCACGAAGACGCTGGGCACCATGAACTCCGGGAGGGCGGCCGACAGGCGGGCGCGCAGCGCCTCGGGCGCCGTCCCGGCCTCCGCGCCCGACGCGGCGACGGTGTACGCGACGAGCCGCTTCACCCCGCCGGGCCCGGTGTGCACGGTGACGGCCGCCGCGGCGATCGCGGGGTCGTCCGTCAGCGCGGACTCGATCTCGCCCGGCTCGATGCGGAAGCCGCGGATCTTCACCTGGTGGTCGGCCCGGCCCAGGTAGTCGAGCCCGCCGTCCGCGCGCCACCGCACCAGGTCACCGGTGCGGTACATCCGGGTGCCGGGCTCGCCGTACGGGTCGGCGACGAACCGCTCGGCGGTCGGCGCCGGGCGCCCGGCGTAGCCGCGGGCCAGTCCGGCGCCGGCCAGGTACAGCTCGCCCGGCACACCGTGCGGCACCGGCCGCAGGGCGGCGTCCAGCACACGGGCGCGGGTGTTGGCGATGGGGCGGCCCACGCAGGAGGTGTCGCTGCCGTCCACGGCCGCGCCGAGCGCGTTGATGGTGTACTCGGTCGGCCCGTACAGGTTGTAGCCCATGGTGCCCTCGGTCTCCCGGAGCAGCGTCCACAGGGAGTCGGGCACCGCCTCGCCGCCGAGCAGCACCAGCGTGGGCCGGTGCCTGCCCTCGTCGAGGAGGCCCGCGTCGACGAGCTGCTGCCCGTACGAGGGGGTCACATTGACCACGTCGATGCCGACGCGGTCGTAGTGGGCGGTCAGCGCCGCCGGGTCGAGGCGCAGCTCCTCGCCGATGACGTGCACCTCGTGCCCGTCGACCAGCCAGAAGAACTCCTCCCAGGACATGTCGAACGCGAACGACACGGTGTGCGCCACCCGCATCCGGCGCCCCCCGGCCAGCTTCACCGCCGGGTCGAAGATCCGCTCCCGGTGGTTGACCAGCATGTTCGTCAGGCCCGCGTAGGGGACGCTGACGCCCTTGGGCCGGCCGGTCGAGCCGGAGGTGTAGATCAGGTACGCGGGGTGGCGGCCGTCCCGGGCGGCGGTCAGCTCCTCGTCCCGGACCGGGCCGTCCGGCAGGGCGGCCAGCCCGGCGGCGGTGTCCGGGGCGTCCAGCACCAGGGACGGCACCCCGGCCACGGCGGGCACCCGGCCGGTGACGGCCGTACTGGTGACCAGGCACAGCGGGCGGGCGTCCTCGACCATCACCGCCAGCCGGTCGACCGGGTTGTCGAGGTCGAGCGGCAGGTAGGCCGCGCCGGTCTTGAGCACGGCGAACAGCGCGACCACGAAGTCGGCCGAGCGCGGCAGGCCGAGCGCCACGACACGCTCCGGTCCGGCGCCGCGGGCGATCAGCGCCCGGGCGAGGCGGCAGGCGCGCGCGTCCAGCTCGGCGTAGCTGAGCCGCTCGTCCTCGAAGACCAGGGCCGTGGCGTCCGGGGTGGCCACGGCCTGGCGGGCGAACAGGTCGGGCAGCGGCACGTCGGGGACGTCGTGCCCCATGTCGTCGCCGAGCGCCAGGAGTTCCGCCCGCTCGGCGGCGTCCAGCGGCTGCAGCCGGCCGACCGGGGCGGCGCCGCCGGCGGCGAACTGCTCCACCAGCCGGCGCAGCCGCGCGGCGAGCCGCTCGGCGGCCTCCCGGTCGTACAGGTCGGGCCGGTAGGCGAGGGACAGCTCCAGGGAGGCGCCGGGGGTGACGGCGAGGGTCAGCGGGTAGTGCGTGCCGTCGACGCTGTGGGTCCAGCCGATGTCGTGGCGGGCGACGGCCTCCTCGCGGGCGGCGTCGTCCAGCGGGGTGTTGCGGAAGACGTACAGCGTGTCGAAGAGCCGGCCGACCCCGCTGACCTGCTGGATGCGGCCGAGGCCCAGGTAGTGGTGGGGCAGCAGGCCGGCGTGCTCGTGCTGCATCCGCACCAGCAGGTCGCGCAGCGCCTCGCCCTGGCGCAGCGTCACCCGGAACGGCAGGGTGTTCATGAACATGCCGATCACCTGGTCGACACCGGGGATGTCGGCCGGGCGGCCGGAGACGGTCGCGCCGAACACCACGTCGTCCCTGCCGGTCATGGCCGACAGGGACAGCGCCCAGGCCGCCGAGAGCACGGTGTTGAGGGTGACGCCGCAGCCGCGTGCGAGGGTCCGCAGCCGGTCGCTGGTCTCCTCCCCCAGCGCGATGTCGACCACCTCGGCGGTCACCGGGCGGCGCGACGGGTCGTCCGGGGCGACCAGGGTCGCCTGGTCGAGCCCGGACAGGTGGGCGCGCCACGCCTCCAGGGCGGCGTCGGTGTCGGTGCCGGCCAGCCAGCGCAGGTAGTCGCGGTAGGGGGTGACCGGCGGCATCCCGGCCGGGTCGCCGCCCCGGCCGTACAGCTGGAACAGCTCCTCGAAGAACAGCGACTCCGACCAGCCGTCGGTGAGGATGTGGTGCTGCGTCACACACAGCATCCAGCGGTCCTCGGCGAACTTCAGCAACGTCACCCGCATCAGCGGGGGCGCCGACAGGTCGAACCGGGTCGCGGCGTCGTCGAGGGAGAACGCCCGCTGGGCCGCGCGCTGCGCCCCGGCGTCCAGGTGCGTCAGGTCGCGCACCTCCCAGGGCAGCTCCCACGCGGCGGGCACCACCTGGACCGGGGCCGGGAGGCCCTCGTGCCAGAAGCCGGCCCGGAGGTTGGGGTGGCGGTGCAGCATGGCGTCGAACGCGGCGCGCAGCGCGGCCGTGTCGACGGCGTGCCGCAGCTCCACGAAGTTCTGCATCAGGTAGACGTCCAGCGCGCGGTCGTCGTAGACGGCGTGGAAGTACAGGCCCTCCTGGAGGGGGGCGAGCGGCAGGACCTCGGCGGCGTCCGGGAAGGCCCGTTCGACGGCGTCCCGTCCGGTGTCGTCCAGCGCCACCAGCGGCTCGCCGGCGCGGGCGGCCGGGCGGGCCGGGGAGGCGCCGTCGGTGTCGCGGGCGGCGGCGGCCAGGTTCGCGGGGGTGCGCTGCTCGAAGACGTCCCGCGGGGTGAGGACGAGGCCCTCCTTGCGGGCGCGGGTCACCAGCTGGATCGACACGATGCTGTCGCCGCCCAGGGCGAAGAAGTCGTCGTCGACGCCGGCCGACGCGAGGCCGAGGACCTCGGCGAAGACCCGGCAGACGGTCTCCTCGCGCGCGTCGCGCGGCGCCCTGGAGCCGGCCGTCCCGGCGAGCACCGGGGCGGGCAGCGCGGCCCGGTCCAGCTTGCCGTTGACGGTGGTCGGCAGGGTGCCGAGGACCACCACGGCGGCGGGGACCATGTAGTCGGGCAGCTCGGCGGCGAGCGCGGCCCGGGCCACGTCCGGGTCGGCGGTGCCGGTGACGTACCCGACGAGGCGCTTGACGCCGGGAGTGTCCTCGCGGACCACCACGGCCGCCGCCGCGACGCCGTCGAGCGCGGCGAGGGCGGCTTCCACCTCGGCGGGCTCGATCCGGAAGCCGCGGATCTTGACCTGGTCGTCGGTGCGGCCCAGGTACTCCAGCTCGCCGTCGGCGCGCAGCCGCACCAGGTCGCCGGTGCGGTACATCCGGTCGCCGGGCCCGCCGTACGGGTCGGCGACGAACCGTTCGGCGGTGAGCCCGGGCCGGCCCAGGTAGCCGCGGGCGGTGCCGTGGCCGGCGAGGTACAGCTCACCGGTGGTGCCGGCGGGCACCGGGCGCAGCGCGGCGTCCAGCACATAGGCGCGGGTGTTGCCGATCGGGCGGCCGACGACCGGTGCGGTGCTGTCGGCGAGGTCGGCCGCGAGGGCGTCCACGGTGTACTCGGTCGGCCCGTAGAGGTTGACCGACATGACCCCGCTCGCGGCGCGGACCTCCGACCACAGCGCGTCGGGCACGGCCTCGCCGCCGAGCAGCAGCAGCGCGGGCCGGTGGTGCGCGGCGTCCAGCAGGCCCCAGTCGAGGAGCTGGCGGGCGTAGGTGGGCGTGACGTCCATGGCGTCGACGCGGTGCTCGCGGACGTGGCGGACGACCAGTTCGGCGTCCCGGCGCTCCACCTCGTCCAGGACGTGCAGCTCATGGCCGGCGATCAGCCAGAACAGCTGCTCCCAGGAGGTGTCGAAGCTGAACGACGCGGTGTGCAGGGCGCGCAGGGTGCGCCCGCCCGCGGCGGCGACGGCCGGCCCGAAGACGTCCTCGATGTGGTTGGCGTACAGGTTCGCCAGGCCGCCGTGGGTGAGGACCACACCCTTGGGGCGGCCGGTGGAGCCCGAGGTGTAGATGACGTACGAGGGGTGGGCGGGGTCGGCCGGGCGGGTGGCGAACCGGGCGTCCTGGCACCCGAGTTCGGCGAGGGTCACGGGGTCGTCGAGCACGAGGCACGGCGGCCCGCCGGCGGGGAGCGGTCCGGCGGCCCGCGCGGTGGTGACCACGCAGACGGGGGCGGCGTCGTCCAGCATGTAGCCGATCCGGTCGGCCGGGTGGTCCAGGTCGAGCGGCAGGTAGGCGCCGCCCGCCTTGAGGACGGCGAGGATCGCGACCACGGAGTCGGCGGAGCGGGGCACGGCCAGGGCGACCACGGACTCGGGTCCGACGCCGCGGGCGGCGAGCAGTCCGGCGAGGCGGGCGGCCCGCTCGTCCAGTTCGGCGAAGGTCAGGCGGACCCCGCCGGACACCACGGCGGTCGCCGAGGGGGTGCGGGCGGCCTGTTCGGCGAAGCGGTCGGCGACGGTGCCGGCCGGGACCGGGCGGCCGGGCCCGTGCCAGGTCCGGCGGACGCGCTCCAGCTCGGCCGGGGGCAGCAGCCCGAGCGCGCCGACGGCGGTGCCGGGCTCGTCGGTGATCCGGGTCAGGGCCAGCTCCAGCCGGGCCGCGACGGCGGCGGCGTGGCGGGCGTCGAAGACGTCGGGGCGGTACTCCAGGCGCAGCAGCGCCCGCTCCTCCAGCGCGACGGCGAGGGTCAGCGGGTAGTGCGTGGCGTCCCGCGCCTCGATGCCGGTGACGTGCAGCCCGCCGGGCGTGCCGGGCCGGGCGTCGGGGTCCACCGGGTAGTTCTCGATGACGACGAGGGTGTCGAACAGGTCCCGGCCGCCGGCCTGCTTCTGGATGAGCCGCAGGCCCAGGTGGTGGTGGGCGAGCAGGGTGTTCTGCTCGTCGCGGAAGCGCCGCAGCAGCCGCTCGACGCTCTCGCCGGGGCGCAGCGTCATCCGCACCGGCACGGTGGTGATGAACAGGCCGAGCATCGACTCGACGCCGGGTATCTCGTCGGGGCGGCCGGAGACGGTGAGCCCGAACACCACGTCCTGGCGGCCGGTCGCCTGGGCGAGGACCAGGCCCCAGGCGCACTGGACGAGGGTGCTGGGCGTGGTGCCCAGGCGCCGGGCGGCGGCCGTCAGCCGGGCGGTGGCCCCGGCCGACAGCTCCAGATCGTGGGTGCCGGGGCGGACGGCCGGGCGGGTGTGGTCGGCCGGGGCGACCAGCGAGGGGTCCTCCAGGCCGGCGAGGGCGGTGCGCCAGGCCGTCTCGGCGGCGCCGGTGTCCTGCCGCTTGAGCCACTTCAGGTAGTCGCGGTACGGGCGGACGGGCGGCAGCCCGGCGGCGTCGCCGTCGCTGTCGTACAGCGCCAGGAGGTCCCCCACGAGCAGCGGCATGGACCAGCCGTCGACCAGGATGTGGTGGACGGTGATCACCAGCCGGTGGTCGTCGTCGCCGTGGCGGGCCAGCAGCAGGCGCAGCAGCGGCGGCCGGTGCAGCGCGAACCGGCGGGCCAGTTCGGCCTGTTCGGCCCGGCGCAGCGCCTCGGCGGGGTCGGCGCCGGAGGCGGTGAGGTCGGTCCGCTCGACGGCGATCGTCACCTCGGCGGGGACGAACTGGACGGGTTGCGGGACGCCTTCGTGCCAGAAGCCGGCCCGCAGGTTGGGGTGGCGGCGCAGCAGGGCGGCCGCCGCGCGCTCCAGGCGGGCGGCGTCGACCCGCCCGCCGAGGGCCACCGTCACCTGCACGGTGTAGACGTCGGTGACGTCCTGGTCGTAGACGGAATGGAACAGCATGCCCTGCTGCAGGGGGGACAGCGGGAGCATGTCCTCGATACGAGCCTGCTTCACTGCTGGGCCCTCCACATTTCTTCGAGCATGGTGATCTGGTCCTGGTCGAGGTCGAGCAGGTCGAGGTCGGAGGGCGTGTGCCCGGCGGTGGTGCCGCCGTCCGCCCAGGCGGCCAGCGCGCCGAGGGCGGCCAGCCAGCCGTCCGCGAGGTCGCCGACCGCGGTCCGGGAGAGCGCGTCGCCCGCCCAGATGAAGGTCGCGGCCAGTTCCGGTCCGTCCGCGCCGTTCTCGATCTCCGCGTTGACCTCCAGCGGGTGCGAGAGCGGGGTGGCCGGGTCGGGGCGTACGGCGAGGGAGTCGGCCTCCGCCGCCGGGCCCCAGTCGGCGTCCGCGGCCCCGGCGGTCTGGCGGCCGAGGTAGTTCCACAGGATCTCGGGGCGGGCGTCCGGGTCGAACAGCCGCGCCGTGCCGGCGTTGAGGTGGCGCAGCAGCCCCGCGCCGACGCCCCCGTCGGGTACGCCCCGCAGCAGCTCCTTGACCTCCTTGAGCGCGGCGCCGGCGTCCTCGCGGCCGGCGAGGACCGCAGCGGGGTCGTAGCCGCCGGTGGCCAGCCGCAGCGGGTACAGGCTGGTGAGCCAGCCGACCGTGCGGGTGAGGTCGGCGCCGGGCACCAGTTCCTGCTCCCGGCCGTGGCCCTCCAGGTCGACGGTGAGGCCGGTGGCGGCCGCCGCGCGCCCGTTGCGTGCCGCCCAGTCGCCCACGGCCAGCGCGAGCGCCGTCAGGAGGGTGTCGTTGACGGTGCCGTGGAAGGCGGACGGGACGGCGGTGAGCAGGGGCGCGGTGCGGTCGGCGGGCAGGCGGACGGTGAGGTGCCGGGCCGTGGCGGCGGTGTCGCGCGCCGGGTCCAGCGCCCGGTCGGTGAGCACCCGTTCGCGGGGCGCGGCGTCCAGCCAGCGGTCGAGCGCGGCCAGTTGCCGGGCGCTGTGCGCCTCGGCCGCCAGTCCGGCGGTCCAGGTGCGCAGCGAGGTGGGCACGGGGTCGAGCGCGACGGGCCGTCCGGCGGTGACCGCCTCCCAGGCGGAGCGGAGGTCCGGGAGGAGGATCTGCCAGGAGACCTCGTCCACCACCAGGTGGTGGGCGACCAGCAGCAGCCTGCCCGGCCGGGCGGGGCCCGCGTCGAGGTGGACGGCGCGCAGGGTGGCCCCGGTCTCCGGGTCGAGTTCGCCGGCCGCCCGGTCGGACTCCCGGGCGACCAGGTCGCGCAGGTCGCTCGGGTCGCCGCCGTCGGGCGCGGTGGCGTCCACGGTGCGCAGCAGCGCGGCGGCGTCCAGGGTGCCGCGTTCGCGCACCTCGGCGCTCCACAGGCCCGGCCGTGCGACGGTCAGGATCTGGCGGAGGCCGTCGTGGTGGTCGACGACCGCCCGCAGCGCGGCGGCGAGGTCGTCGTGGCGGACCCCGGCGGGCAGCCGCACGAGCCGGGCCTGGCAGAACCGGGCGATCGGGCCGCCGCGGGAGGCGAACCAGTGCGCGACGGGCGGCAGGACCAGCGGCCCGGTGCCGCCGTCGTCGGCGGTGCGCGGCTCGGCGCCGCCGGTCTCCCGCTCGCAGACGGTGGCGAGCTGCTCGGGCGTGGGGTGCTGGAACACCTGCCGGGCGGTGAGCGTGAGGCCGGCCTTGCGGGCCTGGCTGACCAGCCGGATGGAGACGATGCTGTCGCCGCCCAGCTCGAAGAAGTTGTCGCCGGTGCCCACGGCGGGCAGTCCGAGGACCTCCGCCATCAGGCGGGCCAGGGCGATGGCCGTGTCCTCGGCCCCGGTCGCCGGGACACCGGCCCGGGGCGCGGGCGCCGCGGTGGGGGTGGCCGTGGGGGGTGCGGGGAGGGCGCGGCGGTCGAGTTTGCCGTTGGGGGACAGTGGCATGGCGTCCAGCGGTACGAGGACGGCGGGGACCATGTACTCGGGCAGCCGCCCGGCGGCGTGGGCCCGCACCGCACCGGTGTCGACGGCCGCACCCGGGGCGGGGACGACGTAGCCGACGAGCTGCTGGAGCCCGGGGCGGTCCTCACGGACCACGGCCACCGCCTGGGCCACCGTGTCCGGCTCGGCCAGCACCGCCGCGATCTCGCCCAGCTCGATACGGAAGCCGCGCAGCTTGACCTGGTCGTCGGCCCGGCCCAGGTAGTCCAGCCGCCCGTCCGGCAGCCACCGCACCAGGTCACCCGTCCGGTACATCCGGCTGCCCGCGACGCCGTACGGGTCGGCGGTGAACCGCTCCGCCGTCAGCCCCGGACGCGCCACATACCCGCGCGCCAACTGCACACCCGCCAGATACAGCTCACCCGGCACCCCGACCGGCACGGGACGCAGGCCCGCGTCCAGCACGTACACCCGGGTGTTCCACACCGGAGACCCGATGGGCGCGGAGGGCCCGCCCGCCGTGACCGACCCGGCGGGGCAGGAGGCGGCGGTGACGTCCACGGCGGCCTCGGTGGGTCCGTAGAGGTTCTCCAGGGCCACGGTGCGCCCGCCGGCGGAGGTGTGGAAGCGGTCGACCAGGTCGGTGGGCAGGGCCTCGCCGCTGCACACCACCAGCCGCAGCGACGGGCAGGACGCCACCTCGACCTCGGCGACGAACGCCGCCAGCATCGAGGGCACGAAGTGCAGGACACTGACCCGCTGTTCACGGATCAGACCGGCCAGGTACGCGGGGTCCTTGTGCCCCTCCGGACGCGCGATCACCAGCGGAACACCCCGGGCCGGAGCCCAGAACAGCTCCCACACCGACACGTCGAACCCGGCCGGGGTCTTGTGCAGCACCCGGTCGCCGGTGCCGAGACCGTAGGCGCCCTGCATCCACTCCAGGCGGTTGACGATCGCCTCGTGCTCCACCATCACGCCCTTGGGACGCCCGGTGGAACCCGACGTGAAGATCACATACGCGGGGTGGCGCGGCAGCAGCGGCGCGCACCGGTCCGCGTCGGTGATCCGGCCCGAGGGCAGCCCGTCCAGCTCGGCGGTCACGGAGGGCGAGCCGAGCCGGATGCGCTCGGCCTGAATGCCGTCCGGCAGCAAGGTTGCCGACACGGTGTCGGTAAGTATCGCGGCGGGGGCCGCGGTCGCGCACATGTAGGCGAGGCGGTCGGCGGGCAGCGTGAGGTCCAGTGGCAGGTAGGCGCCGCCGGCGCGGACCACCGCGTGCACCGCCACCAGCAGGTCGAACGACCTCGGCAGGGCCACGGCCACCACCGACTCGGGGCCCACGCCCCGGCCGATCAGCAGCCGCGCCAGCCGGTTCACCCGCTCCTCGAACCCACCGCGCGACAGCACCTCGCCCTCGAAGACCAGCGCCGGCGCCGAAAGATCACCCGCACCCGCCTCCACCAGTTCCGCCAGCGTCACCGGACCGGCCAACTCCCGGCCGGTGTCGTTCCAGGTGGTCAGCACCCGCTCCCGCTCGGTGCCGTCCATGACGGCAATCTTGGACACCGGGCGGTCGGGCCCGGCCGCGACCTCCTTGAGCAGGCGCAGCAGACGGTCCGTCAGACGCTCGGCACCGGACCGCTCGAAGAGGTCCGTGGCGTACCGCAGGCCCCCGCTCATGCCCGTACCGCCGGAGGACGCCCCGAAGGCGAACTCCAGGTCGAACTTGGACCCGCCGATCTCCACCGGCAGCTCCTCGGCGGGCGCCCCGAACAGCCCGGGCACCTCGGTGGTCACCGAGTGGTACGTGACCATCGTCTGGAACAGCGGGTTGCGCGACTGCGCCCGGGTCTGGCCCACCGCCTCGGCCACGGCCTCCAGCGGCAGGTCGGCGTGCGAGAACGCGGCCAGACCGGTGTCCCTGACCCGGGCGACCAGGTCGGTGAAGGTCGGGTCGCCGGACAGGTCGGCCCGTAGCACCAGGGTGTTGAGGAAGAACCCGACCAGCGGGTCGACCTGCTCGTCCTCCCGGCCGGAGACGGGGCTGCCGAGCGGGATGTCGTCGCCGGCGCCCAGCCGGTGCAGCAGGGCCGCGACCGCCGCGTGCACCACCATGAACATGGTCGCGCCGGTCTCCCGGGCGATCCGCGCCAGGGCGCCGGCCGTCACCGCGTCGATCTCGAACGGCACGACGTCACCGCCGTGCGAGGCGACCGCGGGGCGGGGCCGGTCGGTGGGCAGGGCCAGCTCCTCCGGCAGCCCGGCCAGCGCCTCGCGCCAGTACGCCGCCTGACGGCCCGCCACCGACTCCTCGTCGCGTACATCACCCAGCAGATCGCGCTGCCAGAGCGCGAAGTCCGCGTACTGCACCGGGAGTTCCGCGAACTCCGGCGCCCGGCCCGCCACCCGGGCCGCGTAGGCCGTGTCGAGATCGGCCAGCAGCGGACCGGTGGAGTACTCGTCCGTGGCGATGTGGTGCAGCAGCAGCACCAGCACGTGGTCGTCCTCGGCCGCGCTCAGCAGCGTCACCCGCAGCGGGATCTCCCGCGCCAGGTCGAAGACATGGCCGCCCGCGGCCTCCGCCTCGGCCGCCAGCCGCCCGGCGGCGACCCGGCGGACCGTGAACGGCACCGTCGCGTCGCGCCCGGCCAGCACCCGCTGGAAGGGCTCGCCGTCGACCTCGGTGAACACGGTGCGCAGCACCTCGTGCCGGGCCACCAGGTCCTCCACGGCCGCTTCGAGGGCGGCGGGGTCGACCGCGCCGCGCACCCGCACGGCCAGCGGCACGTTGTACGCCGTGCCGGGCCCGCGCACGCTGTCGATGAGCCACAGGCGGCGCTGCGCGTACGACAGGGGCAGCAGCTCCGGACGCTCACCGGCCCGGGTCAGGGCCGGGCGCTCCGACGCGGACCGCTCGGCGAGCCGGGCCGCCAGCGCCGCCACCGTACGCGCCTCGAACAGGTCGCGGACGGCGCACTCGACGCCGAGGGCGGCGCGCACGCGGCTCACCGCGCGGGTGGCCAGCAGGGAGTGGCCGCCGAGGGCGAAGAAGTCGTCCTCGACACCGGCCGCGGGCAGGTCGAGCACCTCCGCGAAGATCCCGGCGAGGATCTCCTCCCGGGCGTCCCTCGGGGCCCGGGAGGGCCCGGCGGTCGCCGTGGGGGGTGCGGGGAGGGCGCGGCGGTCGAGTTTGCCGTTGGGGGACAGTGGCATGGCGTCCAGCGGTACGAGGACGGCGGGGACCATGTACTCGGGCAGCCGTCCGGCGGCGTGGGCCCGCACCGCACCGGTGTCGACGGCCGCACCCGGGGCGGGGACGACATAGCCGACGAGCTGCTGCAGCCCGGGGCGGTCCTCACGGACCACGGCCACCGCCTGGGCCACCGCGTCCGGCTCGGCCAGCACCGCCGCGATCTCGCCCAGCTCGATGCGGAAGCCCCGCAGCTTGACCTGGTCGTCGGCCCGGCCCAGGTAGTCCAGCCGGCCGTCCGGCAGCCACCGCACCAGGTCACCCGTCCGGTACATCCGGCTGCCCGGGACGCCGTACGGGTCGGCGGTGAACCGCTCCGCCGTCAGCCCCGGACGCGCCACATACCCGCGCGCCAACTGCACACCCGCCAAGTACAGCTCACCCGGCACCCCGACCGGCACGGGACGCAGGCCCGCGTCCAGCACGTAGACCCGGGTGTTCCACACCGGAGACCCGATGGGGGCCGACGCGGCACCGGCGGACGCCTCGCGGGGCGGGCAGGAGGCGGCCGTGACGTCGACGGCGGCCTCGGTGGGGCCGTAGAGGTTCTCCAGCGCGACGCCCATGGCGCCCGCCGAGGCGTGGAAGCGCGCCACGAGGTCCCCGGAGAGCGCCTCGCCGCTGCACACCACCAGCCGCAGCGACGGGCAGGACGCCACCTCGACCTCGGCGACGAACGCCGCCAGCATCGACGGCACAAAGTGCACCACGGTGACCCGCTGTTCACGGATCAGACCGGCCAGATATGCCGGGTCCTTGTGGCCCTCCGGGCGCGCGATCACCAGCGGGACGCCCCGCGCCGGAGCCCAGAACAGCTCCCAGACGGAGACGTCGAAGCTCATGGGCGTCTTCTGGAGCACCCGGTCGCCGGCGCCGAGGCCGTAGGCGCCCTGCATCCACTCCAGGCGGTTGACGATCGCCTCGTGCTCCACCATCACGCCCTTGGGACGCCCGGTGGAACCCGACGTGAAGATCACATACGCCGGGTGGCGCGGCAGCAGCGGCGCGCACCGGTCCGCGTCGGTCACGGGGGTGCCCGGCAGCTTGTCCAGTTCCGCCCGGATCTCGGGCGCGTCCAGCACCACGGGCTCGGTGCCGGGCCGCTCGGGCAGGGCGCCGAGCGACGCGAGGTCGGTCAGTACGCACACCGGGGTCGCGGTGGCGGTCATGTGGGCGAGCCGGTCGACCGGGAGGCCGGTGTCCAGCGGCAGGTAGGCGCCGCCGGCGCGGACCACCGCGTGCACCGCCACCAGCAGGTCGAACGACCTCGGCAGGGCCACGCCGACGACGGTCTCGGGGCCGACGCCCCGGCCGATCAGCAGCCGCGCCAGCCGGTTCACCCGCTCCTCGAACCCACCGCGCGACAGCACCTCGCCCTCGAAGACCAGCGCCGGCGCCGAGGGGTCACCCGCGCCCGCCTCCACCAGCGCCGCCAGCGTCACCGGACCGGCCAACTCCCGGCCGGTGTCGTTCCAGGTGGTGAGCACCCGCTCCCGCTCGGCGTCGTCCAGCAGGTCGAGCGAGGCCAGCGGGGCGTCCGGGTCGGCCACCACCCGCTCGAGGAGGCGCAGCAGACGGGCCGTCAGGCGTTCGGCGCCCGACCGCTCGAAGAGGTCCGTGGCGTAGCGCACGCCGCAGGTCATGGCGGTGCCGTCGCCCGGGGCGCCGCGCCGGAAGAGGATCTCCAGGTCGAACTTGGCGGCCCCGGAGCGGATGTTGTGCTCCTCGGCCCGGGTGCCCAGCAGGTGCGACAGGTCCGGGCCGCCGCCCTCGTAGGCCACCATCGTCTGGAAGAGGGGGTGGCGGGCGAGGGAGCGCTCGGGGTTGACGGTCTCGACCACGCTGTCGAAGGGCAGGTCGGTGTGGTCGAGCGCGGCCAGGTCGGCCGCCCGGACGCGCTGGAGCAGCTCGGCGAAGGTCGGCGTGCCCGACAGGTCGGTGCGCAGCACGGCGGTGTTGACGAAGAACCCGACGAGGTCGTCCAGCGCCGCGTCGCCCCGGCCCGCGACCGGGGTGCCCAGCGGGATGTCGTCACCGGCGCCCAGCCGGTGCAGCAGCGCCGCGACCGCCGCGTGCACCACCATGAACATGGTCGCGCCGGACTCGGCGACCAGCCGGTCCAGTCCGGCCACCACGTCGGCGGGTACACCGGTGACGACGGTGTCGCCGCGGTGGGTGGGAACGGCGGGGCGGGGGTGGTCGGTGGGCAGGGCCAGCTCCTCGGGCAGCCCGGCCAGCGCCTCGCGCCAGTACGCCGCCTGACGGCCCGCCACCGACTCCTCGTCGCGTACGTCACCCAGCAGATCGCGCTGCCAGAGCGCGAAGTCCGCGTACTGCACCGGGAGTTCCGCGAACTCCGGCGCCCGGCCCGCCACCCGGGCCGCGTAGGCGTGCTCCAAGTCCCGCAGGAACGGACCCATCGACCACTCGTCGCTCGCGATGTGGTGCAGCAGCACCACCAGGACGTGGTCGTCGTCCGCCGCGCTGAGCAGCGTCATCCGCAGCGGGGTCTCGCGGGCCAGGTCGAACGGCTCCCCGGCGAGGCGCTCCACCTCGTCGGCCAGGTCCCGCGCGGCCACCTGCCGGACGGCGAAGGGGACGTCGGCGTCCGCCGCGGGCAGCACCCGCTGGTGGGGCTCGCCGCCGGTCTCGGTGAACACGGTGCGCAGCACCTCGTGCCGGGCGGCCAGGTCGCCGGCGGCGGCGCGCAGGGCGTCCGGGTCGACGGCGCCGCGCAGCCGCAGGGCGAAGGGGATGTTGTAGGTGGCGCTGGGGCCCTCCATCTGGTGCAGGAACCACAGGCGGCGCTGCGCGTACGACAGGGGCGGCAGCTCCGGCCGCTCACCGGCCCGGGTCAGGGCCGGGCGCTCCGACGCGGACCGCTCGGCGAGCCGGGCCGCCAGCGCCGCCACCGTACGGGTCTCGAAGACGTCGCGGACCGTGCACGCCGTGCCGGCGGCGCGGACCCGTGCCACGACGCGGGTGGCCAGCAGGGAGTGGCCGCCCAGCGCGAAGAAGTCGTCCTCGGCGCCGAGCTCCGCGAGGCCCAGGACCTCGGCGAAGACGGCGGCGACGCGTTCCTCGGCGGCTCCGCGCGGGGGCCGGGAGGACGTGCCGGTGCCGAGGGCCGGGGCGGGGAGGGCGGCCCGGTCCAGCTTGCCGTTGACGTTGGTGGGCAGCGCGTCGAGGGCGACGACCGCGGCCGGGACCATGTACGCGGGCAGTTCGGCGGCGAGGTCGCGGCGCAGCTGCGCCGGGTCGGCGGTGCCGGTCACATAGGCGACGAGCCGGGGCACACCGGGGACGTCCTCGCGGACGACGACGGCGGCGGCCCCGACGCCCTCGCGGGCGGTCAGGGCGGTCTCGATCTCGCCCGGCTCGATCCGGAAGCCGCGGATCTTGACCTGGTCGTCGGCGCGGCCGAGGAACTCGACGAGCCCGTCGGGGCGGCGGCGCACCAGGTCGCCGGTGCGGTACATCCGGCCGCCGGGCTCGCCGAAGGGGTCGGCGACGAACCGCTCGGACGTCAGGACGGGCCGGCCGAGGTAGCCGCGGGCGTTCTGGACTCCGGCGAGGTACAGCTCGCCGGGCACACCGGGCGGGACGGGGCGCAGCCGGGCGTCGAGGACGTGGGCGCGGCTGTTGTCGAGGGGGCGGCCGATGACGGGGGTGGCGCAGTCGGTGACCCGCGCCATCAGGGCGTCGACGGTGAACTCGGTGGGGCCGTAGTAGTTGACGGTCTCCACGTCGTGGTGGGCGCGCAGTTCGTCCCAGAGCGCGGCCGGCACGGCCTCGCCGCCGAGCAGGAACAGCGGCGGGCGCCACTCCCCCGCGAGCAGCCCGGCGTCGAGGAGCCGGCGGGCGTAGGAGGGGGTGACGTCGAGGGTGTCGACGCGGTGTTCGCGTACGTGGGCGACGACGGCGTCGGCGTCGCGGCGCCCGTACTCGTCGAGGAGGTGCAGCTCGTGCCCGGCGACCAG
Organism: Streptomyces sp. NPDC015131; assembly: GCF_043079975.1. NCBI lineage: Bacteria > Bacillati > Actinomycetota > Actinomycetes > Kitasatosporales > Streptomycetaceae > Streptomyces > Streptomyces sp. NPDC015131. The sequence goes on from NZ_JBIBVB010000004.1 coordinate 461,694, forward strand.
CCACAGGAGCTGTTCCCAGGAGGAGTCGAAGGAGAACGAGGCGGTGTGCAGGGCCCGGACGCGTCGTCCGAGCCGTGCGGCGACCGGCGCGTACAGCTCGCGGTGGTGGTCCCAATAGAGGTTGGCGAGGCCGGCGTGGTGGAGGGCGACGCCCTTGGGGCGGCCGGTGGAGCCGGAGGTGTAGATGACGTACGCCAGGCCGTCGGGGTCGGCGGCGGGCAGGGCCGGCCCGGTGGGGGCCTGGGCGAGCCGGGCGGCGGTGGCGGGGGCGTCCAGGACGAGCCGGGGCACGCCGGGCACGGCCGGTACGGAGGCGTCGGCGGTGGTGGTGGTGACGACGCAGGCGGGCCGGGCGTCGTCGAGCATGTGGGCCAGCCGCTCGGCCGGGTGGTCGAGGTCCAGCGGCAGGTAGGCGCCGCCGGCGCGGAGCACTGCGAAGGCGGCCACCACGGAGTCGGCCGAGCGGGGGACGGCGAGGGCGACGACGGAGTCCGGGCCGACGCCCTCGCGCACGAGGAGGCGGGCGAGCCGGTCGGCGCGGTCGTCCAGTTCGGCGAAGGTGAGCCGGGTGTCGCCGCACACGAGGGCGGTGGCGCCGGGGGTGGCGGCCACCTGCTCGGCGAGGATGTCGGTGACGGTGCCGGCCGGGTGGACGCGGGTGGTGTCGTGCCACTGGGCGAGCAGGGCGCGCTCGGTGTCGTCGTGGAGGTCGAGGTCGGCGACGGGGGTCGCGGGGTGGGCCACGGCCAGGGCGAGGAGCCGCAGCAGGCGGTCGGCGAGGGTGGCGGCCGTGGAGCGGTCGAACAGGTCGGCGGCGTAGAAGACTTCGAGGTCGAGGTCGTCGCCGTGGGCGGTGTCCGAGAAGGTGATGTCGAGGTCGAACTTGGTCACGCCCGGGTCGACCCGGTCCACCCGGGTGCGCAGGCCGAAGAGGGCCTGGACGTCCTGGGTGACGGTGCTGTGGGACACCATCGTCTGGAAGAGGGGGTGGCGGGCGAGGGAGCGCTCGGGGTTGACGGTCTCGACCACGCTGTCGAAGGGCAGGTCGGTGTGGTCGAGCGCCGCAAGGTCGGCCGCCCGGACCCGCTGGAGCAGCTCGGCGAAGGTCGGCGTGCCCGACAGGTCGGTGCGCAGCACGGCGGTGTTGACGAAGAACCCGACGAGGTCGTCCAGCGCCGCGTCGCCCCGGCCCGCGACCGGGGTGCCCAGCGGGATGTCGTCACCGGCGCCCAGCCGGTGCAGCAGCGCCGCGACCGCCGCGTGCACCACCATGAACACGCTGGTGCCGCTCTCGCGCGCCAGGCGCCGTACGGCGTCGGCCAGTTCGGCGGGCACGGCGCGGTGCACCATGCCGCCGGCGTTGCTCGCGACCGCGGGGCGGGGGCGGTCGGTGGGCAGGGCCAGCTCCTCCGGCAGCCCGGCCAGCGCCTCGCGCCAGTACGCCGCCTGACGGCCCGCCACCGACTCCTCGTCCCGTACGTCACCGAGCAGATCACGCTGCCAGAGCGCGAAGTCGGCGTACTGCACCGGGAGTTCTGCGAGCTCCGGCGCCCGGCCCGCCAGCCGGGCCGCGTAGGCGTGCTCCAGGTCCCGCAGGAACGGACCCATCGACCACTCGTCGCTCGCGATGTGGTGCAGCAGCACCACCAGGGCGTACGCCCCGCCCGCCGGGTCGCGCAGCAGGGTCGCCCGGACGGGTGCCTCGGTGGCGAGGTCGAAGAGGTGGCCGAGGGCGGCCTCCGCCTCTGTGTCGAACCGGTCCTGGGTGACGTCGGTGACGCGCAGCCGGACACCGGCCCGTTCGGGGGCGAGCACCGTCTGGTAGGGCTCGCCGTCCCGCTCGCCGAAGACGGTGCGCAGCGCCTCGTGCCGGGCCACGACGTCGCCGAGCGCGGCGTCGAGGGCGGCGGCGTCCAGCGGCTCGTCGAAGCGGGCGACGAAGGGGATGTTGTAGGTGGCGCTGGGGCCCTCCATCTGGTGGAGGAACCACAGGCGCCGCTGCGCGTACGACAGGGGCGGCAGCTCCGGACGCTCACCGGCCCGGGCGGGGTGGGGGCGTCCGGCCGTGGCGCGGCCGGCGAGCCGCGCGGCGAGGCCGGCGGGGGTGCGCGCCTCGAAGACGTCGCGGATGCCGCATTCGGTGCCGAGGGCGGTGCAGACGCGGGCGACGACCCGGGCGGCGAGCAGGGAGTGGCCGCCGAGCTCGAAGAAGTCGTCGTCGGGTCCGGTCGCGGGCAGGCCGAGGACGTCGGCGAACACCCCGGTCAGGATCTCCTCGCGGGCGCCGCGCGGGGCCCGGCCGCCGCTGCCGGTGAGGCCGGCCGGGTCGGGGGCGGGCAGGGCGCGGCGGTCGATCTTGCCGTTGGCGGTGAGGGGGAAGGCGTCGAGGACGACGATCGCGGACGGCACCATGTACTCGGGCAGCCGGTCGGCGACGGCCCGGCGCAGCGCGGCCGGTTCGGGGGCGGTGGCGCTCTCGGCGCCGGCCGCGGGGGTGACGTAGCCGACGAGGTGCTGGGAGCCGGGGCGGTCCTCGCGGACGGTGACCACGGCGCGGCCGACGGAGGCGGAGGCGCCGAGGGCGCTCTCGATCTCGCCGAGTTCGATGCGGAAGCCGCGCACCTTGACCTGGTCGTCGGCGCGGCCGAGGAAGTCGATCCGGCCGTCGGGGCGGCGGCGGACGAGGTCGCCGGTGCGGTACATGCGGGTGCCGGGCTCGCCGTAGGGGTCGGCGACGAAGCGCTCGGCGGTGAGGGCGGGGCGGCCCAGGTAGCCGCGGGCGAGCTGGGCGCCGGCGAGGTACAGCTCGCCGGGCCGGCCGGCGGGGGTGGGCCGCAGGGAGCTGTCGAGGACGTAGGCGCGGGTGTTCCAGAAGGGGGTGCCGATGTCCGGGGTGCCGGTGTGGTCGGGGGCGAGGGCGGTGGAGGTGGCCCAGACGGTGACCTCGGTGGGGCCGTAGACATTGGTGACCGACCGGGCGGTGCGGGCCAGGCGTTCGGCGAGGGCGGCCGGGAGGGCCTCGCCGCCGACGAGGACCTTGGTGCCGCCGAGGGAGGTGGGGCGGCCGTCCTCCAGCAGGGCGTGCCACAGGGAGGGCGTGGCCTGCATGACGGCGGGCCGGTGGGTGTCGACGAGCGCGGCCAGCGCGGCGGGGTCGCGGACGGTGTCGCGGTCGGCGAGGACCACGGTGGCGCCGCTGATCAGCGGGGTGTGGATCTCCAGGGCGGCGATGTCGAAGGAGACGGTGGTGACGGCGACGAGGGTGTCGCCGGGGGTGAGGGCCAGTTCGCGGGCCTGCATGTGCAGGAAGTTGGCGAGCGCGGAGTGCGGGACGACGACGCCCTTGGGGCGGCCGGTGGAGCCGGAGGTGTGGATGACGTAGGCGGGGTGGGCGCCGGAGAGGGGCGCGGTCCGCTCGGCGGGGTCGAGCGGGGCGGCGGGCAGGTCGGCGAGGGCGGCCAGGGTGTCGGGGGCGTCGAGGACGAGGGTGGCGGTGCCGGGGACGTCCGGGGCGGCGGGGGCGGCGTCCAGGGTGGTGAGGACGCAGGCGGGGCGGGCGTCGCGGACCATGAACTCCAGCCGGTCGGCGGGGTAGTCGAGGTCCAGCGGCAGGTAGGCGCCGCCGGCCCGGAGCACGGCGGCCATGGCGACGACGAGGTCGGCGGACCGGGGCAGGGCGAGGCCCACGAAGGTCTCGGGGCCGGTGCCCCGGGCGATCAGGAGGCGGGCGAGCCGGTTGGCGCGGGCGTCCAACTCGGCGTACGTGAGGCGGTGGTCGCCGGCGATCAGGGCGGTGGCGTCCGGGTGGCGGCGGGCCTGCTCCTGGTACGCGTCGGCGACGGTGCCGGCGGGCACCTCGTGGGCGGTGTCGTTGACGGTGTCGGTGAGGGCGCGGCGGGTGGCGGCGTCCAGCAGGTCGGGGCGGCCGACGGGGGCCTGGGGGCCGGCCTCGGCGGCCTCGGTGAGGAAGCGGGCGAACTCGGCGCTGCGGGCGGCCAGGGTGTCCTGGTCGTAGGCGCCGGGGTTGCCGTCGAGTTCGAAGCGGATGCGGCCGGTGGCGGCGTCGTGGTGGAGGCCGAGGGTGAGGTCGTCGACGGGGCCGGCGGCGACGTTGTGCACGGTGCCGGGGGCGCCGGCGAAGTCCAGCGCGTTGTCGAACGCCTTGACGTTCACCATGGGCCCGAGGAGGCCCTGTTCGCGGCCGACGAGACCGAGGTCGCGGCGGATGTCCTCGGCGCGGTACCGCTGGTGGCGGCGCAGGTCGCGGACGCGTCCCGCGACGTCGGCGGTGAGCGCGGCGAGCGTCTGGCCGGGGTGTACGGGCACGCGCAGCGGGAGCACGTTGACGACCATGGCGGGGACGCGGAGGGCGGCGGAGCCGAGCCGGGCCATGGCGGGCAGCGAGAGCAGGACGTCGCGGCTGCCGGTGGAGCGGTGCAGGAAGGCGGCGAAGGCGGCGGTGACGACGTCGGCCCAGCTGCCGCGGGCGGCGCGGGCGACGGCGAGGAGCCCGGCCGTGGCCTCGGGGGTGAGCGTGGCGGTCTCGCGCAGGAAGGTGGGGGAGGCGGGGACGGACGCCCCGGCGAGCGGCTCGGGCTCGGGCCGGTCGGCGAGGCGGGCAAGCCAGTGGTCGCGGTCCTCGGTGCGGCGCGCGGAGTTCAGGTAGGCGCGCTCCTCGTCCAGTACGGCGGCGAGCGGGCCGAAGGGGGTGGGCGCGGGTTCCTCGCCGCGCGCCAGGGCGGTGTAGACCTCGGCGGTGCGGCGGGACAGCAGCGAGAAGCCGTAGGCGTCGAGCGCGATGTGGTGGACGCGCTGGTACCACAGGGCGCGGTCGGGGCCGAGGAGGTGCAGGGAGAAGGCGAAGAGCGGTTCGGTCCGCGGGTCGGCGGGCCGGTTCATGTCGGTGCGCATCCACGCCAGGGCCGCGGCGCGGGGGTCGGGCGCGCCGGTGTGGTCGTGGATCTCCAGCACGGGTCCGGTGAGCGGGCCGGTGGCGGGGATCTGCCACGGGTCGCCGTTGTCGTCCTCCTCGAAGCGGACGGTGAGGGCCTCGCACTCGTCGACCGTGCGGCGCACGGCGGCCTCCAGGAGCGCGGGGTCGGTCGCACCGTCGATCTCGACGTACTGCCCGACGTTGTAGACCGGGGAGTCGGGGGCGAGCCGCTGGCCGTACCAGACACCGGTCTGCGCCCCGGTGAGGGGAAGACGCCGCAAAGCACGCTCGGTCATGGGATCTTGCTCCAGTGTGGGCATGCGGCGGACCGGGCGGACCGACCGCGTGAGGAGGGCGGTGGGGGCGGGGCGGGGACGGGGCCGGGGAGTCCCGTGTCCCGGCGGGGTCACGGCCGGCCGTCGGGGACGTCCGGCGCGGGTGCGGATGCGGTACGGGGGCGGGCGCGTCGTACGGCAGGGGTGCGGGGCCGGGGCGGCGCGCCGGCGCGGGTGGCGGCCCGGCCGGCGTCGCGCGGGGTGGGCCGGGTCAGCCGGCGGTGGCCGCCGGGGCGCCGGCGGCGGCCGGGGGTCCGGTTCCGGCGGGGCCGTCGCCCGGTGCGTCGCCGGGCTCGTCGTCGCGGGGCAGCACGGCCTTGCGGAGGCCGGGGACGAGCACCGCGATCGCGACGGCCGCGGCGGCGCAGACGGCGCCGTTGACGACGGCCGCTCCGGCGGGGCTGAACCAGCGGGCGACGAGGGCGACTTCGACGTCGCCGACGACGTCGCCGGTGGTGCCCTGGGTGGTGATGACGCTGACGATCCGTCCGCGCAGCCGGTCGGGGGTGTTGTGCTGGACCAGGGCGTATTCGAGGATCTCGTAGACGGTGCCGGCGGCTCCGGCGACCACGAGGGCGGCGAAGGCGGGCAGGATGTGGCCGCTCAGGCCGAAGCCGACGGTGGCCATGCCGCCGGTGAACGCGGCGGCGAGCAGCAGCCGGCCGGGGCGGGCCGCGCGGGTGAGCCAGCCGCTGGTGGCGGAGACGACGACGGCGCCGACGGCCGGGGCGGTGTAGAGCAGGCCGAGCATGACCTCGTTGCCGCCGAGCTGCTTGTCGACCATCTCGGGGAAGAGGACGACCGGCAGGTTGAACAGGGCGGTGACGCCGCCCAGGGCCACCAGGGCGCCGACGACGCGGTTGCGTACCGCGAACTTGAAGGCGACCAGCAGCGATCCGGAATCCTCGGCGTCCTCGTCGTCGTCCCTGACGGGGGGCAGGGGGCGGATGCGCGAGATGAGCAGGGTGGTGACGGCGGTGGTGAGGGCCGTGAAGGCGAAGACCGGTCCCGGGCCTCCGGCGGCGAGCAGCAGGCCGCCAAGGAGGGGGGCGGCGATGGAGCCGATCTCGCCGGTGAGGGAGATCAGGGCGCCGGCGGCGGGGAGCTGGTCGGGGCGCACCAGGGTCGGCGCGACCGCCATGAGGGCGGTGACGCTCACTCCGGTGGCCAGTCCGTCCCAGGCGACGCACAGGAAGACGGCCCAGAGGCGGGGTTCGGGCAGGAAGGCGTTGAGCGCGAGGCCGCCGAAGGCGAGGGCGGCCGCGCCGCGGGCGCAGACGATGAGGGTGCGCCGGTCGGTGCGGTCGGCCATCCAGCCGCCCCAGAGGGAGCCCACGAGCACGGTGATGCTCATGATCATGCTGGTGACGGCGACCTGGAACGTCGACCCGGTCATCTCGTAGACCTGGGCGGACAGCGCCACCGTCGCCATGCCGAGCCCGAACAGGGACACCACGCGGGCGGTGAAGATGGCCCGGAAGTCCCTGCTGGTGCGCAGCGGTTCGATGTCGATGAGGAGGTCACGCACCCGCACGGGGGACTCCCGCCGGGGCGAGGAGTGCGGCCCACTCCGTCAGTGTGGGGCGCTCGGCGAGGTCGACGAACGCGATCCGCGCGCCCTCGGCCCGCCACTTCTCCACCAGGGTCATCAGCCGTATGGAGTCGAGGCCCTGTTCCAGGAGGTTCTCGTCGGCCGAGACGTCGTCCGTGTCGAGGTAGAGCACGTCGGCGACGTCCCGGACGAGTCTCTCCAGAGTGAAGGGGTGCTGTGCGGCCGTGTCGGCCATGGTGGTGTCCTCTCCCCGTTGCTGTGAGGGGTGTCGGGCGCGGCACGCGTCGCGCGTGGCGCCTGTGGTGTGCCGGTCCGCGCCGGCGCCGGCGGATCAGCCGCGGGCGGCGAGGCTCGCGGGGCGCATGTCCGTCCAGTGCTGCTCGGTGTAGGCGGTGCAGCCCTCGCGGCTGTCCTCGCCGTGCACGACGGTCCAGCCGGCCGGCACCTCCGCGAAGGCGGGCCACAGCGAGTGCTGGTTCTCGTGGTTGACCAGGACGAGGTAGCGGGCGTCGGCGTCCTCGAACGGGTTGGTGGCACTCATGGGTCGTACTCCTCGTGATGGTGGCGGGCGCGTGGGGCGACGGGGCGCGGTGGTACGGGACGGGTGTGTCCCCCGTCCGAGGTGGCAACTCCTCGGCGCCGTGCCCTGCTTGGCGCGGATCCGGGCCCGGGCAGGCGCGTTCGGACGCGTCGTGGCGGCCTCGTGCGCCCCCCGCCGCAAGACCTTAGCTTAGGCTAACCTAACAGCACACCCCAGGACGCCCGCCCGGCGCCTTCAGGCCGCCGGCCCCCCGGGGATCACGGCACCGTCGTTCAGCTCGCGCAGATACGCGCCGGGGGTCCGCCCGAAGTGCCGCCGGAACGCCAGGATGTAGCCGTTGGTGCTGGTGAACCCCACCCGGGCCGCCACCACGCCCACCAACTGCCCCTGCTCCAGCAGCTCCAGTGAGCGGTTGAGGCGCAGCCGGGTCCGCCACTCGGTGAAGGCGAGCCCCGTCTCGGTCCGGAAGGCCCGCCGCAGGCTGGTCGAGCTGGTGTAGAGCTCCTGCGCCCAGTCGGTCACGGTGCGAGGGTCCCCGGGGCGGTCGCGCAGCCGCGCGGCCACCGCCACGGCCGTCGCGCTCACCGGGTCCGGCAGCGGCAGGCAGCCCTCCGGACCGGCGGTGAGCACGGCGAAGAGCCCCGGGTCGCCGTCCCCGGTGGCCGAGACCCGCGCCCGCCCCAGCAGCCTCCGGCGGCGCGCCTCGTCGAGGTGGACCGGCGTCGCCGCCGCGTACGGCAGCCAGTGCCGCTCCGCGTCGAACCCCTCCCCCAGCACCAGCGAGTCGGGCGAGAACCGCGCGCTGTGCGGCACCCCGGCGGGCACCCACAGCCCCACGGAGGCCGACAGTTCGTGCTCGGCGCCCCCCGCCGCGACCACCACCCGCCCCACCGGCACGAAGAGGAACTGGTGGAAGGCGTGCACATGCGTGGGGTGCCCCTCCGCCGTGAGGAATCCGTCGTCGACCCCGTCCGCCATCCCGCCCCCGCCCCCCGCGGGACCGGCCGGCGGTCCCTGAGTGTGATCCGTGCGTCTCCCGGTTGGATCCGCTCGAGTTAGGCAAGGGTAACCTAACCCGGCGTACGACCTCCCGAGGAGCAGAGAAGACCCATGACAGCTACGTCCCCGCCGGTGACGTCACCCCCGCCATTGGCCCGGACCCGTTCCTCGCGAGGCGTCACCGTCCTGGTCCTGGCCGCCGCGGTGCTGGTCGTCACGGTGATCGCCGGCATCGGGCTCGGCGCCCGGGACATCACGCCCGCGGAGATCGTCCGTATCCTGCTCAACCCCTCGGGCGAGGCGTACAACGCCCATGTGCTCTGGACGGAACGCATCCCGCGCACCCTGCTGGGCACGGCCGTCGGCGCGTCGCTCGGGGCCTCCGGGCTCATCATGCAGGCGCTCACGGCCAATCCGCTGGCCGACCCGGGCATCCTGGGCGTCGAGCAGGGCGCCTCCATGTTCGTCGTCATCGGCATCATGACGCTCGGAGTCACCGGGGTCGGCGGCTACTTCTGGCTGGCGCTCGCCGGCTCCGCGGTGGCCGCCTCGCTGGTCTACCTCATCGGCACCCGCACCAACGCGGGCAGCTCCACCATCGGCCTCGTCCTCGCGGGCGTCGCCCTGGCCGCCGTGATGTCCTCGCTGGTGACCCTGCTCGTCATCCGCGACCAGGCGGTCTTCGCCCACCTGCGGTTCTGGTCGGTGGGCCAGCTCACCGGGCGCGCCGAAGTGCTGGGCCAGATCCTGCCGTTCGCGGCCGTGGGGCTGCTGCTGGCGCTGCCGCTGGGCCGTACGCTCAACATCCTGAGCCTCGGGGACGAGACCGCCCTCGGCCTCGGCGTCAGGACGCAGCGCGCCCGCCTGGTCTGCGCCGCGGTCGCCGTCCTGCTCTGCGCGGCGGCCACCGCCGCCGTCGGGCCGGTCGCGTTCGTCGGCCTGGTCGCCGCGCACTGCTCCCGGATGCTGGCCGGCCCGGACCACCGCTGGTCGCTGCCGCTGTCCATGGCGGCCGGCGCGATCCTGCTCACCGGCGCGGACATCGCCGGCCGCCTGGTCCTCGACCACGGCGAGATCCAGGTGGGCGTGATGACCGCGGTCGTCGGCACCCCGTTCTTCGTCTGGCTGGCCCGGCGCGGCAACCTGGTGCGTGTCTGATGACCGTCACCGACGTCCGGACCGCGCCGGACCCCACCACCCGGGCCGCCACCGTGGCCCGGCTGCGGGCCGGCCGGCGCACCCGCAACCGCCGGACCACCGTGGTCGCCACCGCGCTGGTGGCCGCCCTGCTCGGGCTGACCGTCGCGTCCGTCCTGCTCGGCGGCATCGGCAAGGTCGACCCCGCCGACGTGCTGCCGGCCGCCTTCGGCCTGCGCACCGGCCTCGCCGACTACATGATCTTCCAGTTGCGGATGCCGCGGGCGCTCGCGGCGCTGCTCTCCGGGGCGCTGTTCGGCCTCGCCGGGGCGCTCTACCAGCGCCTGATCCGCAACCCGCTGGCCACCCCCGACGTCGTCGGCATCTCGGCGGGCGCGGGCGCCGGCGCGGTGACCGTGCTGCTGTTCGCACCGGCGGCCTACGTCGTGGGCGCCCCGGTGGCCGCGATCGCCGGCTCCTTCGTCCTCGTCGGGCTCGTGTACGCGCTCGCCTGGCGCGGCGGCGTGGACACCTACCGGCTGGTCCTCGTCGGCATCGGCATGAGCGCGGTGTGCACCGCGTACACCAACTACCTGTTCACCGTGGCGGACGAGCACAGCATCGCCATCGCCATGCGGTGGACGGTCGGCAGCACCAACGCCGCCGACTGGGACGGTGTCACCACGCTCGCCGTGGGTCTGGCATTCTGCCTGGCCGCCACGGCCGTGCTCGACCGGTCCCTCGGCAGCCTCACCCTCGGCGACCAGCTCGCCACCGGCCTCGGCACCCGGGTGACCGCCGCCCGGGTCGCCGCCCTGCTGCTGGGCGCCGCGGCGGCCGCCCTGGCCACCAGCGTCGTCGGGCCCATCGGCTTCGTGTCGCTCATCAGCGGTCCCATCGCGGTACGGCTGGCCGGGGCGGCGCACGCCACGGCACTGGCACCGCTCGTCGGCGGCGTCATCGTCGTCGGGGCCGACGTCCTCGCACAGAACGCCCCTCTGATCAGCCCGGTGCCCACCGGGGTCCTCACCGCGCTGCTGGGCGCGCCCTACTTCGTCTGGCTGATCCTTCGGCGCAGGCAGGGAGCCTCGTGACTCATCAACTCGAAGCCCGGGACATCAGCGCCGGATACGGCAAGTCCCTCATCATCGACGGCCTGTCCGTGCGGATACCCGCCGGGCGGATCACCGCCCTGGTCGGCCCCAACGCCTGCGGCAAGTCGACCCTGCTGAAGTCGATCGCCCGGCTGCTGCCGCTGGCGGCCGGGTCGGTCCTGCTGGAGGGGTCGGACATCCACGCCCTGCCGACGCGTCAGGTGGCGCGCCGGCTCGGCATCCTGCCGCAGTCCCCGATCGCACCCGAGTCCATCACGGTCGGCGACCTGGTGTGGCGCGGCCGCCACCCGCACCGCCAGTTCGGCCAGCGCCGCACGGAGGCCGACGACGCCGTCATCGCCGACGCGCTGATGGCCACCGGCACCGCCGAGCTGGTCGACCGCCCGGTGGACCAGCTGTCCGGCGGGCAGCGGCAGCGGGTGTGGATCGCCCTGGCGCTCGCCCAGGACACGCCGACCCTCTTGCTGGACGAGCCCACCACGTATCTGGACATCGCGCACCAGATCGAGGTGATGGACCTCCTCGCCGACCTGAACGAGCAGTTCGGCAAGACCATCGTGCTCGTCTCCCACGACCTCAACCAGGCCGCCCTGTACGCCTCGACGATCGTCGCCATGCGCGACGGGAAGATCGTCCGGCAGGGCCCGCCCCACGAGGTGCTCGACGAACGGACCGTGGCCGAGGTGTTCGGCCTGGACTGTGTCGTCGTACCCCATCCCCGTACCGACCGACCGCAGATCTTCCCTCTGGGCCGGCGCCACCACTCGCAGGAGAACTGACACATGAACCGCCTCGCAAGACCCGCCGCGCGCCGCCGCGCCACCGCCCGCGTCCTGGTCGCCGCAACCGCCTGCGTCGCCCTGGTCGCCGGCTGCGGCGGCTCGGAGGACAAGAAGTCCGCGGACAAGCCGGCCGCGGGCGCCGCCGCCGGCGCCGAGTCCTTCCCGGTCTCGCTCACCAACGCCTGGGGCAAGACCGAGGTCGCCGAGAAGCCCCTGAAGGTCGCGACCGTCTCCGACGGCGACACCGACATCGCCCTCGCGCTCGGCCTGGTGCCCGTCATCACGCCCGACGCCGAGGACGGCGGTCCGGTGCCCGAGTACAAGCAGCGCGCCATCGACAAGCTCGGCGGCAAGAAGCTCAAGACGTACGACGACACCGACGGCACCGACTTCGAGGCCATCGCCGCCGAGCAGCCGGACATCATCCTCGGCATGAACACCTGGTCGATGGACACCGACTACGCCAAGCTGGCGCCGATCGCCCCCGTCGTCACGTACACGGACAAGAAGCACGCCGACACCCTCACCTGGCAGGAGCGGCTGAAGACCGCGGCCAAGGCCCTCGGGATGAGCGCGGAGGCCGAGAAGGTCATCGCCGCCAACGAGAAGGCCACCAAGGACGCGGCGGCCGCGCACCCCGAGTTCACGGGCAAGAAGTACACCTACGCGGTCGTCCACCCCGAGCAGATCACCTTCATGTCCTACGCCGACCAGGACGCGGGCGTCTTCGAGCAGCTCGGCTTCACCAAGACGGACAAGGCCAAGAACTACACGGCCGAGAAGAACGCCGTCAGCCTGGAGAACCTGGACGAGCTGGAGGCGGACGTCCTGCTGATGACGTACCCCTTCGGTGACAACGGCCTGCTCAGCGCCTCCGAGCTGGAGAGCAACAAGCTGTTCCAGTCCCTCAATGTCGTCAAGGGCAAGCACTACGCGGTCGTCCCCTCGGACAACAACCTCGCCTCCGCCCTCGCCTACCCGGACGCGCTCAGCTCCCCCTGGGTCGTCGAGAAGCTGACGCCGATCCTGGCCAAGGCCGTCGCCGGCAAGTGACGCCCGGCCGCGGGCCGGTCACCGGGTGCCGTCCGCCCGGTGACCGGCCCGCGCCCCGCGCCCGCACCACCCACTCTCCCCCGTCCTCCCGTCTCCCGCCGCCGCGCGGGAGACGGGACGCCTCCTGAGTACGAAGGAGCCCCGCATGCCCACCCGCAGCCCCCGTTCGCTCGTCACCTTCCCCATCGTGCTGAGGGAGCTGACCGTGCTGCGCGCCGAGAACATCACCCCCGGCATGCGGCGCCTCACCCTCGGCGGCGACCAGCTCCGCGCCTTCAGCCGTGACGGCCTGGACCTGCCCGCCCTGCGCACCGACGGCTTCGACGACCATGTGAAGTTCTTCTTCGAGGACGAGGAGGGCCGGCTGGTCCTGCCCCGGCAGAACGTCAGCAGCCTGGACTGGCCCGCCGACGGCCGGCCGGTCGCCAAGGACTACACCCCGGTCCGCTTCGACCCCGAGGCCGGCGAGATCGACTTCGACTTCGTCCGGCACGAGGGCGGGGTGGCCTCGTCCTGGGCGGAGCGCGTCAAGCCCGGTGAGAGCGCGTGGATCGCCGGCCCGAAGATGTCCCACAGCCACCCCGAGGGCGCCGACTGGCTGCTGGTCGTCGGCGACGAGACGGCGCTGCCCGCCATCGGCCGCTGGCTCGCCGAGATGCCGGAGGGCACCAAGGCCCGGGTGTTCATCGAGATCGGCGACGACAGCCACCGCCAGGAGCTGCCGACTCGCGCCGACGCCGAGATCACCTGGCTGTCCCGGGAGGGCGCCCCGGCCGGCACCACCGACCTGCTGGAACAGGCCGTCCGGGCGATGGACTGGCTGCCCGGCACGGTCTTCGCCTGGGTCGCGGGCGAGGCCGTCGCGCTCAAGGGCATCCGCCGCCACCTCGCCACCGAGCGGCAGGTGCCGCGCGAGCACACCCACATCACCGGCTACTGGCGCCGCACCGAGCCCGTCGCGGCGGCCGGCGCCACCGCGGAGGCCGAGGAGACCGACTCCGACGACGCCCACGAGCGGCTGCACCAGCTGACCGACCTGGCCCCCGGCTACGCCATCCGCGCGGCCGTCACCCTCGGGGTCTTCGAGCTGGTGGACGGCGGCGTGCGCGACGCGGGCGCGCTGGCCGAACGCACCGGCGCCGACCGGTCGGTGCTGTCCGCGCTGCTCGACTACCTGGTCTCCCTCGACGTGCTGGCGGGCGACGGCACCTCCGGCTACCGGCTCACGGCGGTCGGCGAGGAGCTGGTCGAGGACGACCACTCCGCCGAGGAGTACGACCTGACGGGTGCTCAGGCCGCCTTCGACGCCTCGCTGAGCGGCCTGCTGCACACCCTGCGCACCGGCGAGGCCGGCTACCGCACCTGGAGCGGTGAGACGCTCACCGCCGCGATGGAGGGCGACAGCCGGCTGGCGGGCACCGCCCGCGCGGCGGTCGAGGACGAGGCCCGGTGGATCGCCCCCAATGTGGTCCGCGCCTTCGACTGGTCGTCCGTGGAGTCGCTGACGGCCACCGGCCAGGGCGCGGCGACCGTGGTGAACGCCCTGGTCAAGGAGTTCCCCGCGCTGCGGGCGCGCATCGCCGCCCTGCCCTCCGTCCTGCGGGTGCTGCGGGAGGAGATCCTCGACACCGACACGGTGCCCCTGGTGGAGCTGGTCCCGCACACGGGTGCCGTCCCGCCCGGCGGCGGCCCGCGCCTGATGTCCCGTCAGCTGGAGTGGCTGCCCGACGAGGACGCCGTGCAGGTCCTCGCGGAGGCGGGTGCCGCACTGGGCGCGGACGACGCCCTGTTCCTGGTGGAGCAGGTCACGGCCGCGGAGGCGGACGAGGACTCGGTCCTGCACCACCTGCGCCTGAAGTGCGCCTTCGGCTCCGGGGTCCGCGACGCCGACGCCCTGGCGGCCCTGGCCACCCGCGCCGGGCTCACGGTGCGCTCCTGCGCGGACATCGGCTGGGACCACCGCATGTGGGTGCTGTCCGCGTCGGCGGCCTCCTGACGCACCGGGTCCCCAGAGGCGGGCGGGCCCCGGCACACGGCGTGCCGGGGCCTCGCCCGTTCCCGGCCCCGGCCCATGGCGTGCGGGGCCTCGCCCGTTCCTCCCGCCGTCCGCCCCTCGTCCTTGTTGCACACTGCTTGCAACTACGATGGGGGTGCAGTACGGGTACAGGAGGTCAGGTCATGGCAGCGGAGCCGATCGTGCTGGGCATCGAGTCCTCGTGCGACGAGACGGGGGCCGGCATCGTCAGCGGTGGCCGGCTGCTCGCGCACGTGGTGGCGTCGAGCATGGACGAGCACGCGCGCTTCGGCGGTGTCGTGCCGGAGATCGCCGCCCGCGCCCACCTCCACTCCTTCGACCCGGTGGTACGGGAAGCGCTGGGCCAGGCCGGTCTGCGGCCGGGGCAGATCGACGCCGTCGCGGTGACCACCGGCCCCGGCCTGTCCGGCGCGCTCCAGGTCGGCCTCGCGGGCGCCAAGGCCCTGGCGTACGCGATCGGTGTGCCGCTGTACGGCGTCCACCACCTCGCCGGGCACGTGGCCGCCGACACCCTGGCCCACGGATCGCTGCCCGACCCCTGCGTGGTGCTGATCGTCTCGGGCGGGCACACCTCCCTGCTGCTGGTGCGCGACCTGGTCCGCGACCCGATCGTCCACCTCGGCGACACCGTCGACGACGCGGCCGGCGAGTGCTTCGACAAGGTGGCACGGGTCTTCGGGCTCCCCTACCCGGGCGGGCCGGCCGTCGACCGGGCGGCCCGCGAGGGCGACCCCCGGGCGGTCGCCTTCCCCCGGCCGCTCACCGGCTCGCGCGACCAGCCGTACGCCTTCTCCTTCTCCGGGCTCAAGACGGCCGCCGCCCGCTGGGCCGAGCAGCACCGGGACACGCCCCTGCCGGTGGCCGACGGGGCGGCCTCCCTCCAGGAGGCGGTGGCCGACGTCCTCACCCGCAAGGCGGTCGCCGCCTGCCGCGACCACGGGGTGGGCACGCTGGTCGTGGTCGGCGGTGTCGCCGCCAACTCCCGGGTCCGGGCCCTCGCGGAGGAGCGGTGCGCGGCGGCCGGCATCGAGCTGCGGGTGCCGCCGATGACCCTGTGCACCGACAACGGCGCGATGATCGCCGCCGTCGGGGACCTGCTCGTGCGGACGGGCGCCGAACCGGCGCCGCTGGACGTCTCCATCGACCCGTCGGCACCGCTGGAGTACGCCGCGCTGCACCCCGTCGCCGCGGCCCCGGCCCCGGTCCCGGCTTCCGCTCCGGCTCCGGCGGGGACCGCGGCGTAACGGGGCGGGCCCGTACGCCGCCCGTCTCCCGCCTCCCGCCCCCTCCCCGCCCCCGTCACCGTCCCCGTCCCAAAGACTTCTCCGTTCCCCCGACCACACCCCGGAGCACATCGTGCGCACCGCCGACATCCGCCAGCGTTTCCTCGACCACTTCGCCGCCCGCGGCCACACCGTCGTGCCCAGCGCGCCGCTGCCGACGCCGGACCCGACGCTGCTGTTCGTCAACGCGGGCATGGTGCCCTTCAAGCCGTACTTCACCGGCGAGGCGGCACCGGAGTGGGACCGGGCCACCAGTGTGCAGAAGTGCGTGCGCACCCTGGACATCGAGGAGGTCGGCAAGACCACCCGGCACGGCTCGTTCTTCCAGATGAACGGCAACTTCTCCTTCGGGGACTACTTCAAGGAGGAGGCCATCGCCTACGCCTGGGAGCTGTCCACCGGCTCCCCGGCGGACGGCGGGTACGGTCTCGACCCCGACAGGATCTGGGTCACCGTGCACCACTCGGACACCGAGTCCCGGGGCATCTGGCGCCGGGTGGCCGGGCTGCCCGACGAGCGGATCGTGACGCGCGGCGACGAGGACAACTTCTGGTCCATGGGCGTGCCCGGCCCCTGCGGGCCCTGCTCGGAGCTGTACTACGACCGGGGGCCGGCGCTCGGCCGCGAGGGCGGGCCGGAGGTGGACGAGGACCGGTACATGGAGTTCTGGAACCTCGTCTTCATGCAGTACGAGCGCGGCGAGGGCCCCGGCAAGTCCGGCTACCCGATCCTGGGCGAACTCCCCCGGCGCAACATCGACACCGGCATGGGCCTGGAGCGCATGGCCACCCTGCTCCAGGGCGTGGACAACCTGTACGAGATCGACGAGACCCGCCCGGTCCTCGACCGCGCCGCCGCGCTCGCCGGCGTCCGCTACGGCGCCGACCCGCAGGCCGACGTGCGGCTGCGCGTCGTGGCCGACCACGTCCGCACCGCGCTGATGCTGCTGGCCGACGGCACCGTCCCGGGCAACGAGGGCCGGGGCTACGTCCTGCGGCGCATCCTGCGGCGCTCCGTCCGCTCCATGCGCCAGCTCGGATTCCACGACCCGGCCCTGGCCGAACTGCTGCCCGTCGCCCGGGACTGCATGGCGCCCAGCTACCCGGAGGTCGTGGACTCCTTCTCCCGGATCTCCGGCCAGGCGTACGGCGAGGAGGACGCCTTCCGCGCCACGCTCAAGCAGGGCACCACCGTCCTGGACACCGCCGTCGCCAAGGTCAAGGCGGCCGGTGACCGCTCGCTGCCGGGCGCCCAGGCGTTCCTGCTGCACGACACCTACGGCTTCCCCATCGACCTCACCCTGGAGATGGCCGCCGAACAGGGCGTCGAGGTCGACCGCGAGGGCTTCACCGCCCTGATGAACGCCCAGCGCGAGCGGGCCCGCGCCGACGCCCGGGCCCGCAAGTCCGGCGGCGCGCTCGACACCAGCGCCCTGCGCGGCGTCCTGGACGCGCACGGGCCCACCGACTGGCGCGCCTGGGAGACCCTGACCACCGAGTCCCGGGTCCTCGCGCTGCTCGGGGCGGACGGCCCGGTCCCGGTGGCGGGGACCGGTGACATCGTCGGCGTCGTCCTGGACCGCACCCCCTTCTACGCCGAGTCCGGCGGCCAGGACAGCGACGCCGGGCGGCTGTCCGCGGCGTCGGCGGAGGCCGAGGTGCTGGACGTGCAGCGCCCACTCCCGGGGCTCGTCGTCCACCAGGTCAGGGTCACCGCCGGTGAGCTGGCGCAGGGGGACACGGTGCACGCGGCCGTCGACCCCGAGTGGCGGCTCGGCGCGCGCCAGGCCCACTCCGGGACCCACGTCCTGCACGCCGCGCTGCGCGAGGTCCTCGGCCCGGACGCGCTCCAGTCCGGCTCGTACAACCGCCCCGGCCACCTCCGCCTGGACTTCCCCTGGCGCGGCGCCCTCTCCCCGGCCACCCGGAGCGAGGTGGAGGAGGCCGCCAACCGGGCGCTGCGCCGCGATCTGCCGGTGGGCGTGCGGTGGATGACCCTGCCGGAGGCGAAGGAGCTGGGCGCCCTGGCCCTGTTCGACGAGACGTACGGGGAGCAGGTCCGGGTCGTCGAGATCGGCGGGCCCTGGTCGCGGGAGCTGTGCGGCGGCACCCATGTCGAGCACGCCTCGCAGATCGGCACCGTCGCCCTGACGTCGGAGGGTTCCGTGGGCGCCGGGATGCGCCGGCTGGAGGCGGCCGTCGGCTACGAGGGCTTCGCCTATCTGGCCCGGGAGCGGGACCTGGTGGGGCGGATCGCCGAGCAGCTCGGGGCTCCGCGCGCCGAGCTGCCGGACCGGATCGCGGGCCTGCTGGACCGGCTGAAGGCGGCGGACCGGGAGAACGCGCGCCTGAAGCAGCAGGCCACGCTGGGGCGCGCCGCCGCGCTGGCCGGCGGGGCCACCGAGGTGGACGGCACGCTGCTGGTGACGGCCACTACGGAGGGCGCGGCCGGGGAGGCCCGGGCCCTGGCGACCGCCGTACGCGACCGGCTGCCCGGCGCCCGGGCCGGCGCCGTCGCGGTGGGCACCCCGGCCGGGGTGGTGGTGGTCGCCCTCAACAAGGCGGCGCTGGCGGCAGGTCTGAGCGCGGCCGACCTGGTCAAGCGGCTGCTGGACGGCCGGGGCGGCGGCTCGCCCGAGCTGGCCCAGGGCGGCGGTGTGGACGGGGAGCGCCTGGAGCGGACGCTCGCCGAAATGCCCCGCCACCTGTCGCGCGGCTGACCCCGGGCGCTCCGGGGCCCGGGCGCTGCGGGGCCCCCCGGGCGAGGGCCAACAGGACGACACCGGATCGGGGGAAACCGGCGCCCCGGAGCGGCGCCCCCTTCGGCGTAACGGGGAGGGATGGACGCATGACCGTTACCGCGAGCATTGACTCCGACCGCACCGTCGCCACCCTCATCAACGTCTTCACCGTGGCGCCGGACCGGCAGTACGAGCTGGTCGACCTGCTGGCCCGCGCCACCGAGGAGACGATGAAGCACCAGGCGGGCTTCATCTGCGCCAACTTCCACGCCAGCGAGGACGGCGAGCGCGTCATCAACTACGCGCAGTGGGAGAGCGAGGGGCACTACCGGGCGATGCTCGACAACCCCGACGCCCGGGTGCACATGGACCAGGCGGCGAAGATCGCCACCGATGTGCAGCCCCGGCTCTTCCGTGTGGTGTCGTCCCACCGCCCGGCCTGACGCCCGGGCCCGGCCGGCTCACACCGTGGGCCGGCCCGCCGGCGGGGCCTCGCGCTTCCTGACCGGCCGGGTGACCTGCTTCGCCACACAGGCCGGCATCCCCTCGACGGTGATCGCCGCGTCGTCCTCACCGGCCGCCGCGGCCCGGCGGCGGTAGGCCCCCGGGGGCATGCCGACCAGTTCGGTGAAGCGTGTGGTGAAGGTGCCCAGGGACGCGCACCCGACGGCGAAGCAGACCTCGGTGACACTGAGGTCGCCCCGCCGCAGCAGCGCCGCCGCGCGCTCGATCCGGCGCGTCATCAGGTACGCGTACGGGGACTCGCCGTACGCGGCCCGGAACTGCCGGCTCAGGTGGCCGGCGGACATGTTCGCGCCCCGTGCGAGGGCCTCCACGTCCAGCGGTCGCGCGTACTCCCGGTCGATGCGGTCGCGGACCCGCCGCAGCCGGGCGAGGTCGCCCAGCCGCTGCGCCTCGACGCGCGCCCTGCTCCACTGCGGCCCGCACATCGGTCAGCGCAGCTCCTGGATGCGGACCAGGTTGCCCGCGGGGTCACGGAACGCGCAGTCCCGGATGCCGTAGGGCTGCTCGGTGGGCTCCTGGACCACCTCGGTGTCGCCGGACTGCACCTTCTCGAAGGTCGCGTCCAGGTCCCGGGTGGCCAGCAGGATCCAGCCGTAGGTGCCCTTGGCCATCATCTCGGCGATGGTGCGGCGCTCGTCCTCGGTGATCCCGGGGTCGACGGCGGGCGGCGCCAGCAGGATGGAGGTGTCGGGCTGCCCGGGCGGTCCGACGGTGATCCACCGCATTTGGCCCCGGCCGACGTCGCTGCGGACCTCGAAGCCGAGGACGTCGCGGTAGAAGGCCACCGAGGCGTCCGGATCGTCGTGCGGGAGGAAGCTGGTGTGAATGGTGATGTCCATGGCCCTCAATCTAGGACCGCCCGTACGTCCCCGCTTCTCGATTCCTGACCGGTTCGCCGGCGCCACCGCCCGGCCCCGGCGCGTGTCCCGGCGGGGCCGGCGCGTGTCCCGGCGGGGCCGGCGCGTGTCCCGGCGGGGCCGGTCAGGACGGGGAGGCCAGCTCCTCGGCCATGTGCTGGAACTGCCCCAGGTCGTAGTTGGCCACCGTCCTGTCGAGGTTGGTGAGCGCTCCGAGGTGCTCGACCAGGCCCTCGGGCTCGTACTCGATCTGGAGGGTGACCCGGCTGGTGGTGTCGCTCAGCCGGTGGAAGGTGACCACACCGGCGTGCCGGGTCCCGGCGGTCACCTTCCAGGCGATGCGCTGCTCGGGCACGACCTCGGTCAGCTCGGCGGTGAAGTACTTGTCGGTTCCCGGCAGCGCCAGCCACCAGGTGAACCGGCCGTCGTCGAGCCGGTCGACCCGCTGCACATGGGTGAGGAAGCGGGGCCACCGTGTCACATCGCTCCACAGCTCCCAGACGAGGGAGACGGGAGCCTTCACGTCGACCGTTTCGACGAGCGAGGATGACATGGCGGGAATCCTTTCCGTCGCGTCCGCGAATCCGTCGGAACGCCGCTCGTCTACCCGGCCTTGGGCTCCCGATGCGGGCGGTTCGTCTGCCCGTGGGGGCCCGTGGGGGTTCGTTTGCCCGCGGGGGTGCGGGTAAGAAGGGCCGGGACAGGTCGCGCGGCAGGGCAGTTGAGGAGCAACGGTGATCACCCAGGAGCAGCTCGCGAGTCTCGCCCGCCAGCCCGTCTTCTCCACGGACGGGGTCAAGATCGGGGACGTGGTGGGCGTCCTGCTGGACGACACCACCGGCAAGGCGGAGTGGGCGCGGGTACGCGCCGTGCCGCCCGGTCCGGGCGAGGTGTTCGTCCCCCTGCGGGAGGCGGTGCACGCCGGCGACCGTGTGGAGGTCCCCTTCCCGGTGGCGGCCGTGGAGGCCGCGGCGCGGGTGGACGTCCAGGGGCGGGAGGTGCTGTCCGTGGCGGACGAGGAGCGGCTGTCGGCGTGCTTCGGGCTCGACGGCCTCCGCGAGCAGATGAACGCCGAGCGCGGGACCGGCTGGTCGGAGATGGACCGGATCGCCGGCATCCGGTCGGGCACCGACGGGCACGAGGAGTCCCGGACGCGGCTGCGCCCCCTCCGGGAGGACGGCGCCTGAGCACCGCACGGCGGCCCCCGCTCACGGGCGGGGGCCGCCGGCCTGCCCGTACGGGCGGTCTATTCGACGCGCAGCCAGGGCTCGCAGTTGTCGGAAACGACGATCAGCTCGTCGGCGAGTTCCACCTGGAAGGTCGCCATCTCGCCGATGGGCGTGTTCACGGACTTCACGGTGTGGTGGATGTCCGACGACTTGTTGTCCATGCTGCACCGGCCCTCCGACGCGACGATCGCCCCGAGGGTCGAGTACAGGCCGGGACAGATGTCCTCCGGGACCCGGTAGGTGCCTTCGGTGTACTGCCGTGTGGCGTCCTGGGGGCCCGGCCGGGCGGTGCAGGTCCCGGCCTTGCGCGCCGGTGCGCCCGGGGTGGCGGCCGGTGTCGCCGCGCCCGGCGCCGGGGGCGGCGCGGGTGTGGTGGGCGTCGTGACGGCCGGAGCCGGGGGCGGCGCCGCCTTGCCGCTCTGCCCGTCGGCCGCGCCGCCGCAGCCGGTGAGAAGGGCGAGGCACAGCACGGCCCCCCGGGGAAGGATTTTCGTCGGCATGGGTCTCCTCGGCTCCGCGCGCCCTGCGAGGGACCCGAGACTAGCGACTGGTGTGGTGCGCCCGGGGCCGACTCCGCATGCTGGTCGCCTCTGTCCGGCCGGTCTACCCGTTCCCCGGGCGGCCGCGGTCGCGCGGTGGGGCGTTGTAGTGGTGGCGGGCCCAGGCGGGCAGGACGAACCAGATGGTGAGCAGCCAGGCGGCGAGGACGCCGGTGAGGACGGCGGCGAGGGTGTCGTCGAGGGCCACCCGCAGCAGGAGGAGCAGGGTGACGACGGTGGTCGCGGCGAGCAGGACCAGCCCGGTCCTGGCCATACGGGCGGCGAGCACGACCGTCTGGGGCTTGATGTGCCGGCCGGTGACGATCCGGTGCAGGGAGACCGGGCCGATGAGGGCGCCGACGCTGGCGGCCCCGGTGGTGACCGCGGTGACGTAGAGGGCGCGGTCGGTGTCGCCTAGGCCGCTGAAGGCGGGCTGGAAGACGGCGATCAGCAGGACGCCGAAGAGGATCTGTATGCCGGTCTGGGCCACGCGCAGCTCCTGCAGCAGGTCCGCCCACATCCGGTCCGCGCGTTCCTCGGCGGTCTCGTCGCGCCCCTGGCGCCGGCCGGGGCCTCCCGGATCGCCGGGCCCGGGACCGACCGGCTCACCGGGGCCGGGGAGGTCCGGCTCCCCGCCCGCCCGCCGGTCGCTTTGCCTCGCCATGACACACCTCGCCGGGTTTGTCCCTTATGGGGAACTATCCCATGGCGGGTGCCGCCGGAGCGATCCCCTCCCCGGGCCAGGGGCCGGGACCGTCCTGCGACCGGGTCGCGGCAGGTGCAGAGTGGGGGGTATGAGTCTCCGGCGCCGCCTCGCGGACCTCTGGCAGCCCTGGCGACCGGGCCACGCGCTGCTGGTCGTCCCGCTCGCGCTGATCGTCGTGATCGCCGTGGTGGACGTCCTGGCCCCCGGGGACATCCATCTGGGGCCGCTGCTGATCGTCGCGCCCGCGATCACCCCCGCGTTCGCCGGCCCCCTGCTGACCGGTCTGGTCGGCGCCCTCGCCGTGGCGGCGCAGGCGGTCATCGCGGTCCTGCGCGACCGGGACGAGCTGTTCTCCACCAACCACCAGGTGCAGATCGGCGCCCTGGCACTGCTCTCGCTGGTCATCGTGGTCTTCAGCCGGCAGCGCGAGCGCCGTACGCGCCAGCTCGACCGGGTACGGTCGGTCGCCGAGGCCACACAGCGGGTGGTACTGCGCCCGCTGCCGCACCGGCTGGGCCCGTTGCGGATCGCCTCCGCCTACCAAGCGGCCGACGACGAGGCGCAGATCGGCGGGGACCTGTACGCGGCGACCCGCACCGCGCACGGCACGCGTGTCCTCATCGGTGACGTTCGGGGCAAGGGGCTGACCGCCATCAGCGACGCCTCCGTGATCATGGGGTCGTTCCGGGAGGCCGCCCACCGGGCCGGCACGCTGGCCGAGCTGGCGTTCACCCTGGAGGAGAGCATCTGCCGGCACCTCGCGGAGCAGACACCGCACCTCGACGCCGAGCACCTGGACGAGCACTTCGTCACCGCGCTGATGCTCGACATCCCCGACGACGATCCCCTGACCCAGATGATCAATTGCGGCCATCCCCCGCCGCTGCTGCTGAACCGGCACGGGGTGACCGCCCTGGCGCCGCTCCACTCCGAGCCGCCGCTGGGCCTGTGCGACCTGCCCAGACCCCGGCCCGCCGTCGGGACGTTCCGCTTCGGGGACGACGACACCCTGCTGCTGCACACCGACGGGGTAGTCGAGGCCCGCTCGCCCGACGGCCGGTTCTACCCGCTCGCCGAGCGTGCCGGACGGTGGACCGACAGCGGTCCGGAGGCGCTGCTGCACCACCTCCGTACCGACCTGGACGCCCATGTCGGCGGGCACCTCGACGACGACGCCGCGGTGGTGGTGATCACCCGCGCGCGGCGGGTCGAGCCGGGCCACCTGCTCAGGAGGGGCCGCTCCGGCGCCCTGCCGGCAGCTCCGCACCGGTGACGAGCAGCTCCGCCGGTACGAGGACGGCGGCGACGGTGCCGGTGGGCTCTCCCGGCCGGAGGCGTACGCCGATGCCGTGCTTGCGCGCCAGGGCGCCGGCCACGTAGAGGCCCATCGTTCTCGCGGCGTCGGCCGGAGTGGCGCCGGAGCCGTCGAGCAGCGTGGTGGCCCTGCGCAGCTCGGCATCGCCCAGCCCGATGCCCTGGTCGCGGACCTCCAGGAGCAGCCGGCCGTCGGGGAGGCGGGCGCCGCAGACGTCGACCGGGGCGAGGGGGCTGGAGAAGGAGGCGGCGTTGTCGAGGAGTTCCGACATCAGGTGGACCACGTCGTGCGTGGCGTACCCGGCCAGGTCCACCCCCGGCAGGGGGCCGAAGGCGACGCGCTCGTACTGCTCGATGGCGCTCACGGCGGCCCGCAGCACCGAGAGCAGGTCCATGGGCGCCGTCCGGCGGGAACCGGTGTCGGCGCC
Organism: Streptomyces sp. NPDC015131; assembly: GCF_043079975.1. NCBI lineage: Bacteria > Bacillati > Actinomycetota > Actinomycetes > Kitasatosporales > Streptomycetaceae > Streptomyces > Streptomyces sp. NPDC015131. The sequence goes on from NZ_JBIBVB010000004.1 coordinate 485,797, forward strand.
GGCGATCACCAGCAGGTTCTCGCTGTTGCGCCGGATGCGGGTGGCCAGGTGGTCCACCCGGAACAGGCTCGCCAGGCGGTCCGGGTCCAGCTCGTCGTCCTCCAGGTCGCTGATCACGGCGAGTTGCCGCCGTACGAGGGTGGTGTTGCGCCACGACAGGTTGCGGAAGGCGGTGTTGACGTCCTCGCGCAGCCGCGCCTGCTCCCGGCCGAGCCGGACCGCCTCCCGGTAGACGTGGTCGAACGCCCGGGCGACGTCGCCGAGTTCGTCGCGCGACCGCACGTCGAGCGCCCCGCCCGCCGGCTCCGCCGGGAGGGGTGTGCCCTCCGAGAGGTGCCGGGTGACCTCGGGCAGCCGCCGCTCCGCCACCTCGGTGGCCGACGCGCTGAGGCGCCCCAGCCCCCGCACCAGGCCGCGCGAGGCGCGGTGGGCGATGAGGGTGGCGGCCAGCAGGATCGCGGCGGCCACCAGGCAGTCGGTGACCACGGCGCGGCGGGCCCGTGCGCGCTGCTCCTCGGCCGCCCGGACCACATGGGCCTCCACCTCGTCCTGGAGGGCGGTCAGTTCACGGCCGACCGCGGTCATCGACGCGTACCAGTCCCCGGGCAGCCGGGCGGCCAGGAACGCCCCGTCCCCGGCGGTCTCGACGGTGGACGCGACCGACGCGATCCGCCGGGCCTGCGCCGAGCCGTTGATCCGCCGGAAGCGCGCCGCCTCGGCGGGGTCGGCGAAGTAGCCGAACTCGCGGCCGGTGGTGTCCCGGACGAGCTGGGCGGCCAGGTAGGTGCCCCGGCTGCCGGGGCTCATCGTCCGCCGCGCGACGGCGAGGGAGAGGTTGGCCCGCTGGCCGCTGAGCATGGCCGTGTCGAGGGCCAGGTTGTAGAGCGTCCAGCCGGCCGACTGGAGGTCGCCCGCGGCGCTTCCGACCTGGTTGTGCACCCCGGCGACGGTCAGGATGACCGCCCCGAAGCCCGATTCCACGGTGTGCGGCGGGGCGTGGTGGTTCTGGGCCGCGCGCAGCGCCCCGAGGCGGCGCAGCGCGGCCGTCACGGCGTCCCGGTGTCCGTTCAGGCCCGCCCCGGCGGGCAGCGCGTCCAGCTTGCCGGTGAAGATCCGCGCGTCCCGGTCGGTGCGGCGCCGCGCCTCGGCGACGTCCCGCGCGCTGTGGCCGGCACGCGGGTCGACGGCCCGGTCGCGCTCGTCGGCGAGGGTGCGGATGAGGGCGGAGCCCGAGCGGGCGGTGTCGGCGACACGGCGCAGGTCGCGGTACGTGTCGGCGGTGGCGAGGGCGTCGTCGACGCGCAGCCCGGCGAGCGCCAGGGCGGCCAGGAGCGGCACGCTCAGCACGATCGCCATGCGTACGGGTACGCGGAGGCCGCTCCCGCGCGGTACGGCCTGCCGCAGCACGGCGCGGAGCGCGGCGCGGAACCGCCCGGCCCCGCGTGCGACGGCCCGGCGGGCCCGGGTCCGGGTCAGCGCCGCCCGGCGCAGTGCGACCCGGGCGGGGCCGGACCGGCGCGTCGCGGCCCGGGGTGTCGCCCGGCGGGGCTGTTCCGGACCCGGCTTCTGGGAGGGGGGTGGGGGAAAACGCAACGGAGAGTCCCGTTCACTCGGGTGGAGAGCGGGCCCTCGCTCGTCGGGCGCCGCTGCCGTCGGCCCAACGTAGAGCGGCCCGGGTTAACGGCTCCTCAGCGTTGTGTTGCGCAGGGCATTGCACGGCCCGTATTCCGGCGGCCGGGGGTGTGAACGGCCTTACGATGACGGGAAGTCCCGCAGATCCGAAATCCCGTGAAGGTCGGTGAGTACCCGTGTTGCGCAATGCGATGGAACCCTGGCACCTGGTGATACTGGTGACCGCCGTGGTGCTGTTGTTCGGCTCCAAACGACTTCCCGACGCGGCCCGTTCGCTCGGGAAATCGATGCGCATTCTGAAAAGCGAGACGCGGGCCCTGAGCAAGGACGAGGCCGGTGCGCCGGCGCCTGTCGTGCGGACCGCCGACGCCACGGCGCAGGAGGGCCCGAGCCAGGACCCCGGCCCGATCCAGGGCCAGGCCCGGACCCAGACCCAGGCCAGGGCCCAGGAGGGCCAGGGGTCAGGCCGGGGGTGACGGTGCGGCCGCCGTCCGCGCCCCGTCCACCGGCTCGGGGGCCGGGAGGGCGGGGAGCAGCACGGTGACCCGGGTGCCGCGCGGCGCGCCGGGGGTGATCGACAGGGTGCCCCCGGCGCTCTCGACGCAGATGCGCTGCGAGGCGAGCCCGATGTGGCCGGCGCGCACCTTCGCGTACAGCTCCTCCGGCACGATGCCCCCGCCGTCGTCGGCCACCACGAGCCGTACCGTGCCGGGGCCCACGACGTCCAGGGTGACCGTGGCCCTGGTGGCACCGGCGTGCTTGACGACGTTGGACAGCAGCTCCCTGGCCGCCCGGTAGAGGAGCCGGTCGGCGGGGCCGGCCGAGTCGATCCCGCACTCCACGTCCACGGCCAGTCCGCCGCGTGCCGCCGTCTGCTGGGCCAGCGCGTCCAGCGCGCGGGCCAGGCCCGAGGTCTCCAGCACCTCCGAGTGCAGCACCTTGATGGACGAGCGCAGCTGGCCGGTGGCCTCCTGGAGCAGGCGGTCGGCCCGGACGAAGGCCGGGTGGGGGTCGGCGCCGGCGCCCTCCTCCATCTCGTGCCGGGCCGCCAGCACGGTCTGCACGGCACCGTCGTGGAGGGCCTCGGCCAGTTCGTTGCGCTCGCGCTCCTCGGCCGACATCACCTGGGCGAGGAGGCGGGACCGGTGGCCGGCCAGGGTGAGGATCAGGCGGACGCGCGACTGCTGGATGTGCGACAGCAGCACCCCTCCGGCGGCCACCACCAGGATCAGGAAGGCGTGCAGCAGCGAGGAGTGCCAGTACGGGTTGTCCCCCCGGTGCCCGATGGCGACGCCCGCGACGTACGCGCAGGCCGCGCAGACGCCCGCCACGGCCGTGATGGCGGGTTGCAGGAGGAACGCGGCCAGCAGCGGCAGCAGGAAGAAGGCGTCCTCGGTGAGCGGCGACGACCAGTCCGGGTCCGAGAAGTTCCCCGAGAGGGCGATCAGCGCGGTGATGGCCGCGAGGTCGACGACCAGCGGCCACCACACCTTGAACGCGGGGGTCCGGGTCGACCACGACATCACCAGCACCACCAGGCTCCAGGCGCCGTAGCCGGCCGTGATGGCGAGGGAGGCCGCCGGGTGCTGGAGCGGCGGGAAGGCGTAGAGGTTGACGCAGAGCGCGGCGACGATGAACAGCCGCATGACGCCCTGGGCACGGAGGGCCCGCAGCCGGTGCATCGCCTCGTTGGCGGCCACCGCCTCGTCCGCGCTCCTGCGGACCGCCACGACGCCAATGTCGTCCCGTACGAAGGGGGCGAAGCGGCCGAAGCGCGTGGAGCGCGCGAGGTCCCGGCAGCGGGCGAGCACGCCTCTCCCGGAGCCGGGCCGAGGCTCGGCACCCGTGCCGCGCCCGCCAACAGGTCCGGGTTCGGAAACCGGTCCGGGTTCGGGAACAGGCCCGGGAACGGGTCCAGATTCCATGTCGATTTCACCTCCGGGCGTCAGGATTTCCCTCGCCGACGGTCCGCCGACGGTCATCCCTCTGCCCGTACGTCAGGTCGTACGATTCCCATGCGCGACCGTCGCCCGGTACGCGGCTCCACCGCATCCGTCATTCCGGTCGGCCTTCGCCCCCGCGGCTCCTCCCGGGAGCCGATTTCCCCCCACCTTATCTCGCGATCCTGTGCTTCCGGAGCCGCCGCATTCCCGGGAACTGCGCGCCCGGGAGAAGCTTATGGGCTCGAAATGCCCGTTCCGGTAGTCTCCCCGGAATGACCAGTGGTGCGAATCGGATACGTGTCGTCGTGGTGGACGACCACCCGGTGTTCCGGGAGGGAGTGGCGCGCGGGCTTCTGCTCAGCGGACACGTCGACGTGGTGGCGGAGGCGGAGAACGGCCGCCAGGCGCTCGACGCCGTCCGGCGCGAGCGGCCGGACGTGGCCGTCGTCGACTACCGGCTCCCCGACCTCGACGGTGTGGCGGTCGCCCGGGCCGTGAGCGGTGAGCGGCTGCCGACGCGGGTCCTCCTGCTGTCGGCCACCACCGACAGCTCCGTGGTCTTCCGCGCCATCGAGGAGGGCGCGGCGGGATACCTCCCCAAGGACGCCCGGCGGGCCGAGATCGTGGACGCCGTGCTGAAGGTGTCCAAGGGCGCGGTGGTCATCCCGCCCGGCCTCGCGGGAGGGCTGGCCTCCGAGATCCGGATGCGGAGCGCGCGGTCGGCGCCCGTGCTGTCGGAGCGGGAGCGCCAGGTGCTCGGGGCCTTCGCCCGGGGGCTCAGCATCCCCAGGACCGCCGAGGAGCTGTTCCTCGGGCCGAGCACCGTCAAGACGTACGCGCAACGGCTGTACGAGAAGCTGGACGTGTCCGACCGGGCCGCCGCCGTCGCGGAGGCGCTCAGGCGCGGCCTGATCGACTGACCCCGGTACCGGGCCGGGGCAGCTCCTCGCCCGCGCCCCGGTACGGCCGGGAGGACCGGTGCTCCCGCGGCTCCCCGGCCACCCACACGTAGGCGATCATCGCCAGGGACAGCGAGACCAGCAGGAACGCGATGACCACATTGGTGACGTTCTGGTGCCCGAGGGGAAAGGACGCGTCGGTGGCGATGTAGACGACCATCCAGAACACTCCGATGAGCAGCGTCGCCATCGCCGAGACGGCGAGCACGATTTTTCCGGAACTTTTCCCGTACATTGCACACTCTTTCACTCCGGGACCGTTCTCGGGCGTCCGCCTCGGGTCACGGTCCGGGGGGTCCCGCGGTGCGGGGATTGACGACTTTGATGCCCACACCGCGCACGGTGCGGATGTAGCGGGGCTTCACGGCGCTCTCGCCGAGCTTCTTCCGCAGCCAGGAGAGATGGACGTCGATCGTCTTCTCGGACACCCCGAAGACGTTGTTCCAGATCTCCCGCAGCAGCTCGGCCTTGCTCACCACCCGTTCCTCGGCGCCGACGAGATAGGCGAGCACCTCGAACTCCCTCGGTCTGAGGTCCAGCGCCCGTCCGCGCAGCGTGGCCAGGTGCTTGTCGATGTCGACCACCAGGTCCCCGAGGACGTGTCTCTGCTGCCGTTCGCCGTGGGACCGGCGCACCGTGGCCCGGATCTGCGCGTGCAGCAACTCCGGGGAGCAGGGGCGGAAGATGCAGCTGTCCGCGCCCACGTCGAGCGCCCGCACGGCCCGTCCCTCGTTGCGGGACGTGAGGGTGTAGATGACCGGGGTGTCGGTCATCGACCGCAGCATGCGGAGCATCTGGCAGCTGTCGAAGTCCGGCAGCTCCGCGTGGAGCACCAGGATGTCGACGGCCGACTGGGACAGGGCGCTGAGCCCGGCGGCTCCCGTGCTCTCCGCCGAGACGTCGTGCCGCATCCTGCGCAGCGAGTCGACGAGCTGGTCCCGCGCGGCGGAATCCGATTCGATCACAAGCACGCGGTTCATCTGAATCCTTGCCCCTTCGCTGCGGGTTTCGGGTCGCGGGTTTCCGTTAAGGCCGATTCAAGTCTCCGTGACGTTTCGGCCGGGCACTGTCGTGCCGCCGGACGACACGGCGGGGGATGCCGTGTCCCCCGGTCGGCCGACATCCGGCCGGACCACTCCGGGGATTCCGGGCGGCGGCAATGTTGCCTTGTCCCTGCCTTCGCCGTGCCTTAAGGGTCGGGCTGCGACGGTGGACGGGTGGGGAAATGACGCGTCGAGCCTGGGGGTTTCGTTGTTCCTCGGTATCGGATGGGGCAGCCTGCTGATTCTCGCGGTGGTCGCCCTCCTCGTCCTCGACCCGGCGAAAGTGCCGGGCGTCGTGCGGGAGGTGAGGTCCTTCGTCGGGACGGTCCGGAGCCTGTCGGCACGGGCGCAGGCGGATGTCTCGGAGGAGTGGCGGCGGTACGCGGCGGAAGCCGGACGGGCCGAGCTGCTGGAGGCGGCCCGGGCCGCGCGGGCCGAGTGCGAGGCGGCGGGCCGCACCCTCGCCGAGGTGTGCGCCCCGGACGTACCGGAGCGGAGCACCACGCCGTCCGGCCCGGCCGCCGGCGGCACGACCGGTGCGGGCGCCGCCCCCGCCACCGGCCGCGAGGCGTGGCGGGGCGGTGCCCACGACGACGTCACCTGACGTCACGTCACACAGCCGCCGGAGGGCCCACGCGCCCGGCCGCTCGGCTGCTCGGCCGCCTGGGCAGTCGGCTGCCCCTCGGCCTTTCGAGCCCCTGTGCTCCCCCGCGTACCCACTCCTCCGCCGGTCTGCGACGACCCACGCAGACGGCCGCAGACGAGAGACACACCGACATGCACCGAGCACAGCCCCCGGGCACCCGCCGCACCGACGACTCGGCGGGAGCGGGGTGGCGCATCGGCCGTCACCGCCGGCCGAGGGCACGACGGCGCCCCGGGGCCCGGCGGCGGGTGGTGGCCGTCGCCGTGGTGGCGCTGCTGTCCGTCGTCGCCGCGGCCGGGTGGCTGCTCCACCGTCTCGACGGGAACCTCGAGACGGTCGACATCGACTCCGCGCTCGGTTCGGACCGCCCGGCCGCCGGGCCCGACGGGGCCCTGAACATCCTGGTGCTGGGCTCCGACTCACGGGCGGGGAGCAATGGGCGGTACGGCCGCGACCACGGCGGGAGCCGGTCGGACACCGCCATGGTGGTGCACCTCTCGAAGGACCGGACCCGAGCCGACGTCGTCAGCGTCCCGCGCGACACGATGGTCGACCGGCCGGCCTGCCGGCAGTCCGACGGCACCACCGCCCCCGCCCGGCGCGGCATGTTCAACGAGGCTCTCTCGACCGGTGGGCCCGCGTGCGCCGTGAAGACCGTGGAGGCGATGTCCAGCGTCCGCATGGACCACTTCGTGGAGATCGACTTCCATGGGTTCACCCAGGTCATCGACGTCCTCGGCGGGGTCGACATCACCACGACACGGCCCATCCACGACCCGTACAGCCATCTGGACCTGCCGGCCGGTTCGCACCACCTGGACGGGGAGAAGGCGCTGGGTCTGGTGCGGACCCGGCACGGCGTCGGCGACGGCAGCGACCTCGGCCGCATCGAGGTGCAGCAGTCGTTCCTCAAGGCCCTGTCGCGGCAGGCGCGTTCGTCCGGCGCGCTGTCCAACCCGAGCGAGCTGTACCGGCTGGCCGACATCACCACCCGCAACATCACCACCGACGAAACACTGGGTTCCGTGCAGCAACTGGTGGGCCTGGCGCGGCGGGTGAAGGACGTGGACACCCGCCGCCTGGCCACCGTCACCCTTCCCGTGTCGCCCGACCCGGCCGACCCCAACCGGGTCGTCCCGGACACCCGGCGGGCCGCCGCGATGTGGTCCGCCCTCGGTGCCGACCGCCCGCTCCCCCGCCCGGAACGGCCCGGCGGCGGCCGTACCGGAAGCGTGGTGCGCTGAGCGGCCCCCGAACGAACGCCGGCGTACGTCCCCGCACCCCCACTGAGGAGGAAGTCCCGTGTCACCGCACTGGATCACCCCACCGCACACCCTCAACGGCTATGTCAGCGAGCCTGGTTACGGCACGGGCCCCGGCCCGGCGCACGGGCCCGGACGGCATCGCCGGACCACCGGCGGTTTCAGCGACACCCCCATTTTCGCCGGGCTCGTGGCGGACCGGGGCCTGCCCATGGTGCCGCGCGTCGAGCCGGGAGTGATCGCGCTCGTGTGGGAGGAGCACCTCGGGTACCTGCCGGCCGGGGCCACCGGGTGGGGGGCCGGGCCCCCACCGTGAGCGCGGCGCACCGCGCTGGCCGTCCGCCGGGCGCGGTGCGCCGCCGTCGCGCCGGCCGCCGTCGCCCGGCTACCAGCGCGGGAAGGCGTAGTGGTACGAGCGGGAGTCCAGCTCGTCCAGGAGTCGCCCGAGCGCGGCGACGCTCTGCGAACGGTCGCCGCCGCCGTCGTGCATGAGCAGCACCTTTCCCGGGGCGAGCGAGGCGTGGATGTTGCCGAGGATCGTGTCCACGCCGGGGCGCCGCCAGTCCTGGGCGTCCACTTCCCAGCCCAGGGGCCGCAGGCCGTGCACCGCCGCGAGCCGGCGGATCACCGGGGTGAAGTCCCCGCCGGGCGCCCGGTAGTACCAGACCCTGCCGCCCGGCCCGGCCGCCTTCTGGATGAGCTGCTGGGCGTCGACGATCTCGTGCCGGTTGTACCCCTCGGACTGCCGGCTCTGGCGCTCGTTGTGGTGCATGGAGTGGTCGCACAGCCGGTGTCCGGCCGCGACGACCTGGCGCACCAGGTCCGGGTGGCGGGCGGCGTTCCGTCCGATCATGCAGAAGGTCGCCTTGGCGTGGTGCTGTTCGAGCAGGCGGAGGACCTTCGGCGTCCACTCCGGGTCCGGGCCGTCGTCGAAGGTGAGGGCCACCACCCGGCCGGTCCCCTCCACGGCGTGCTGGATCTCCGCGCCGGGCGTCGGGGTGGGCGAGGGGTCCGCCGTCCCGGACGGCCGGCCCGAGGGGCCGGAGGCGGGCGGAGGCGCCGGGGTGCTCCCGCCGGCCGCGCCCGGGGAGGTGGCGTGCGGTCCGCAGGACACGGTGAGGGCGGCGACCGCCGCGACGAGCAGGGTCCCCGCCGTACGGGGGCGGCGTATGGGCATGGCGAAGTTCCTCCTGCCGGGCGGGTGCCACGCGGGCGTGGCGCCGCGTCCCACCAGGCTGCCAGCCCCCGTGTTGGCGCACGGTTGCGCCCGCCTTGCCGCGAGGTTGACGCGGAACCGGCGGGGTGCGGCGGGAACGGCGTGAACCGCCGGGATACGGAGGGTCGGGCACGGTCAGGGGCGGCGGAGGAGCGAGTGCACGGTGCCCACCGGTACGCCGGTGAGACCGGCGCTGTGCTCCGCGTCGTAACCGAGGGACATCAGCACCCTCACGTCCTCGGCCAGGACGTCCTCGGCCGTCCTCCCGGGCGGCTCGCCGGCGTGCGCCCGGACCCGCCGGCTGAGGATCTGCCACGCCTGGGCGGCCGGGCTGCACGAGCTGATGACACCGGGCCACCGGCACAGCAGTGCGGCGAACGCGCCGGTGACGGCCGCGTCCGCACCGGTGGGACCGAGGCGGGCGCGGGCGTAGGCGAGGTAGTGCGGGCGGTGGAGGGCAAGGAACGCCTCGTAAGCCAGAGGAGCCGCGAGGGTGCCCCGGTGGTCGTGGGGGCTGGTCTGCACGAGGAGCTTTCCGAAGCAGGGGGGATGGTGGTCCGGGACGGGCGGAAATCGCCTCGGATCACCGTAACAGTGGTGTGTTGTACGGGGGTTGAACCCAGGTTAAGAGCGGCTGATGCCTCGATGAGAGCCTGGCGCGGTGCCCGCGCCGGCACGGAGGCGGTCCAACTCTGCGCAGGAACGGCGTTAACGCGGCCCGGTCTAGTTTGGCGCGTACGGCGGACCTGCCCGCCGGGAACGGCCCGCCCGCTCGGCACGCGCGGGCGGGCACCCCCTACGAGGAGCACACCCATGACATCGGACCGCATATTCGTCCACGTGGAGGCGTCGGACCCGATCTCGGAGGCCGGGATCGTGGCGGCGCTGAAGACACGGGGGGAGATCTGGGTCGCGGACGGCGCCGCGGCCACCCCCGCGACGGTCGCCGTGATCGTCGCCGACGAGATGGACGACCAGGCCCAGCGCCTGCTGCGCACGGTACGGGGGCGGGGCATGCGGCAGGCCGTGGCGGTCGTGTCGGAGCTGGACGACGCCGGGCTGATGCGGGCGGTGGAGTTCGGGGTGGCGGGGCTCGTACGGCGGCGGGAGGCCACCGCCGACCGGCTGGCGCAGGTCATCGCGTCCGTCCACCGCGGTGCGGGCGTCGTACCGCCGGACCTGCTGGGCCGGCTGCTGAAGCAGGTGTCCCAGGTGCAGCAGCAGGTACTGGCCCCGCGCGGCCTGCGGCTGAACGGCCTCACCGACCGCGAGAGCGACGTCCTGCGGCTGGTCGCGGCCGGTCTGGACACCCGGGAGATCGCCCATGAACTGGCGTACTCGGAACGGACCGTGAAGAACGTCCTGCACGACGTCACCCACCGGTTCCACCTGCGCAACCGGTCGCACGCGGTGGCCTTCGCCATCCGCGAGGGGTTGATCTGAGGGGTACGGGGCCGGGGGCGCGTCGGGGGCCTCGGGCCGGGGGCCTCGGGGCGGGGGTCTACTCCTGGACGCGGCGCCCCTGGCGTGGCACCGTGCGGCGTCTGCCCAGGGCGGCCGGGGGGCCGTCGCCCGGGGCGCCGGGGCGGTGCGTGCCGAGGTCGATCCGTTCCGGGGCGCGCTCCACGGACCGGTCGGCGGGCGGCCGGAGGGGCGCCGGCACGGCGACGTACAGCGCGGGCGCGCAGGGCGGCGCGGGGGCCGCGGCCACCGGGAGGGGCACGGGGGACGCCGGGGCGACGACCAGGGGCAGCGCGCCGGTCCCGAAGCCGTGGAACACCGGGTGCACGAGGTCGTCGGGCAGGCAGGCGACGGCCGCCCCCGCCCGGACGACGTCCTCCAGCAGGCGGTACCGCTCCCGCCACCCCTCGCCGTACGCGGTGAGCCGGTACGAGTGGCGCAGGACCCGCAGCGGTTCGGCCCGGGCGGCGGCGGAACGGTTCGCGGCGTCGCGCACGTACACGCCGCCGCCCCGGCCGCGGTCCTCCTCGCGCACGTCGTACAGCCACACCCGCAGGAGGGGCGCACCGGCCACCGCCGCCGCCGGCTCGCGCTCCGGTTCGTCGAAGCACAACACGGCCCGGGGGACGCACCGGCGGAGCCATGCCTCCAGCGAGAGGGTCACCGCTTCCAACATCGCTCCATCGTGGGGCCGGTGCCGTCGCCGGGGCACCGCCGGACGGCTGCCCGATGGGGCGGGCCCGCCTGTCCGGGCGCATGGCCCTCCGCCCCCTCACCCCGGCGCGGGCGGGGGCAACGATGAGGCTCCCGCAGGAAAGTGAGGAGCGAGTGCCGAACTATCTGACCCCGGGCGTCTTCGTGGAGGAGACGTCCTCGGGCATCCGGCCGATCCAGGGAGTCGGGACCGCGACCGCCGCGTTCATCGGCTTCACCGAGAAGGGTCCCGTCAACGAAGCGGTGCTGGTGTCGAGCTGGACGCACTACACGTCCGTGTTCGGCGAGTTCACGGCGGACGCGTACCTCCCCCACAGCGTCTACGGCTACTTCGTCAACGGCGGCGGCAACGCGTACGTCGTCAGCCTGGGCACCGGCGCGCCCGCCCCGGCCGCCGAGGAGCCTCCGCAGCCGGTACCGCCGGCACAGCGGCCGGCGCCGCGCGCCCGGGCCGAGCTGGCCGGGCCGGAGGGACGGCCCGCGCTGACCGTGGCGCTGGCGGCGGACGCCCCGCCCGGCGACGGCCCGGTCGTCGTGGAGGCACGGGACGCCACCGCGCCCGGCGACGACCAGTCCTTCCGGCTCGTGGTACGCCGGGGCGACCGGACGGTGGAGGACTACGACAACGTGTCGGCCGGACGGGGGCCGTCCTTCGTCGGTACGGCACTGAAGAAGTCGTCCCTGATCACCCTGGCGGAGACCAAGGGCGCCCCGCCGGGCCGCCCCGCCGCCGGGGCCAGGGCGACGCTCGTACCGGCCGAGCCGCCCGCCGCTCCCTCCGCGCCCGCCGTTCCCTCCGCGCTCGCCACCGCGCCCGACGTCCGTCTGGACCCGGGGCGTTACATCGGGGACACCGCCGCCCGCACCGGCCTCGCGGGCCTGGAGGCACTGGACGACATCACCATGGTCGCGGCCCCGGACCTGATGTCGGCCTACCGCGCGGGCGCCATCGACGGCGAGGGCGTCAAGGCGGTGCAACTGGCCCTGGTGGCGCACTGCGAGACGATGGGCGACCGGGTCGCCATCCTCGACCCGCTCCCCGGGCTCAACGCCCAGCAGGTGCGCGACTGGCGCCAGGAGTACGCCGGCTTCGACTCCAAGTACGCCAGCCTCTACTGGCCCTGGGTGCAGGTCATGGACCCCGTCGAGCGACGGGCCGAGACCATCCCGCCCAGCGGCCACGTCGCGGGCGTATGGGCCCGCAGCGACGCCACGCGCGGGGTGCACAAGGCGCCCGCCAACGAGGTGATGCGCGGCGTCCTGGCCCCCGCGCTGGCGGTGACCAGGGGCGAGCAGGGCGTACTCAACCCGATCGGGGTCAACTGCCTGCGGACCTTCCCGGGACAGGGCGTCCGCGTCTGGGGCGCCCGTACCCTCTCCAGCGACCCGGAGTGGCGGTACCTCAACGTCCGCCGGCTGTTCAACTACATCGAGAAGTCGATCCTGGACGGCACCAACTGGGTCGTCTTCGAACCCAACGACCGCTACCTCTGGGAAGGCGTCAGCCGTACGGTCACGGCCTTCCTCACCCGCGTGTGGCGCAGCGGGGCGCTGTTCGGCCGCAGCCCGGCGGAGGCGTTCTTCGTCCGCTGCGACGAGGAGAACAACCCGCCGGAGAACCGGGACGCGGGGGTGCTGACCATCGACATCGGTGTCGCCCCGGTCAAGCCGGCCGAGTTCGTGGTCTTCCGCCTCTCCCAGTACACCCCCGGTGCTGAGCACGGCGACCAGTAGCAGCCACGCAGCCACACCGCCACCAGCACGCCAGCACGCCAGCACGCCAGCACGCCAGCAGGAGCAGCAGCCCCTCGGGCCCGTAGCAGCAGGAAGCAGAGACCATGCCCTTCTCCCCCATGCAGGACGCCCCCCAGGCCATCACCGCCGCACGGTTCGTGGTGAGCTTCGACCAGTCCGCCCCGTCGTACTTCTCCGAACTGAGCGGTATCACCAGCGAGGTGGAGCCCACGGAGTACATCGCGTCGCACTCGCGGTCCGGCCGGGTCGTGCACACCAAGCAGTTCGGCAAGACCAAGCCGCCCACGGTCACGCTCAAGCGCGGTGTCGACGGCACCGGATTCCTCTTCGCGTGGCACGCGATGGTCCGCGAGGGCAACCCGGCGGCCAAGATGACCGGCACGCTGGAGCTCCAGGACGCGGCCGGGGCGACGCAGATGACGTACCGCCTCTTCAACGCCTGGCCGAGCAAGGTGGAGGTGGGCAACCTCAAGGCGGGCGCGTCCGAGATCGTCCTGGAGACGGTCACCTTCACGTGCGAAGAGGTCAAGGCGCTGTGAGCGGTCCCGAATGGCCGGAGCACCCGGAGGCCGTCACGGGGCGCACGATACGGACGGAGTACCCCTTCGTCCTGCCCCGCGGCTATGTCGACGCGCAGGGCGGGCTGCACCGCGAGGGCACGATGAGGCTGGCCACGGCCCGGGACGAGATCGCGCCCCAGACCGACCCGGCCGTCCGGCAGAACCCGGCCTACCTGACCGTGCTGCTGCTCGGCCGGACCGTCACCCGGCTCGGCTCGGTGCCCGAGGTGACCACCGGGACCATCGAGAACCTCTTCGCCTCCGACCTGGCGTTCCTCCAGGACCTCTACCGGCGGATCAACCAGGAGGGCCGCACCGAGGCGGAGGTGTGCTGCCCCTCCTGCGAGCACCGGTTCGTGGTGGACGTGGCGGGTGAGACGCCGGGGGAATCCTGACGTACACGGCCGACCGTCTCTGGGAGGAGGTCGTCTACGTCGCCTACTACCTCCACTGGTCCGCCGATTCCGTCCTCGGCCTGGAGCACCCGGTACGACAGCGGGTGATCGAGGAGATCGGCCGGATCAACGAACGGATCTCCGCATCCGACGACGAACCGGACGGCTGAGCCGCCCGTCCGGAACCCGACCGCAAGCCTGAAAGGAGGCGGCTCGTGCAGTGGTCATGGAGGCGCCGAGACCCCCGCCCCGGGGCACGGGGCCGGTGGGCCCGGCGGTGGTGGCGCCCGGCGCCGCCCGCGACGGACCCGGCCGCCGCCGCCGAAGCCGCCGAAGCCGCCGAAGCCGCCGCGGCCGACGTGGGTGGGCCCGAGGCCGGGGCGTGGCGACGGCTGCCCGTCCTGCGTACGACGGTCTCCCCCGAGCCGTGGACGGTGGCCGCGCTGGGCGGCACCTCGGTCGCCGGCGCGGGCACCCGGCCGCTGGTCCACCCGGCCCGGGCGGCCTCCCCCCTGCGGCCCGGCGCCCGCACCCCCTCCGCGGGCGCCGGGCTCCCCAGCACCCCGGTGGGCCGCGCCGACGCCCTGGTGTCGGCACCGCCGCAGCCGCCCGGTGGACCGGGCCCGCGGCCCAGACCGGCCGTCGCCGCACCGGTACGTGAGGAGGTGGACGACGCGCCGCAGCCGGTGGCGTCTCCGCGGCGGATCGCCGTGGCGGACGGCGGGCCGGTGAGCGGCGGGCGCCCGGCGGACCTCACCCGTGCGACCGACGACCGCGTGGGCGCCCCCCGGCCGGTCGTGCCACCGCCGGTGCGTACGCGCTCGGACTTCGACCGCAGGCTGGACGCGTTCCGCCCGGACTGGCTCCTCGACCGGCTCGGTGCCGAGGACGACGTACCGTCCTACGTACTCGCGCGCCGGGGCGCGGCCCCGGAGCGGAGGCGGCCCGGCGCTCCGGGGCGGCCGGCCCCCGCGCCGGTGCCCGCCGGGCGGGCCGCAGTGCCCGAACCCCCGGCACCCGTGCCGCGCCGCCAGCGACGGCACCCGCAGGGGTACGAGCACGCCTCCGCGCCGGTCCGGCCCGCGCCCCCGGCGCCTCCCGCCCCGCCCGCGCCCCCGCCCGGCCCCTCGCCGGCGGCGCACCCGCCCGGCTGGGAGGCCGCCTGGAGCCTGCGGCTGTCCGGGAGCCGCGGTGAGGGCGCCCGTACCGGGGGCGTGGCCGAGGGCGGCGACGGCGACGCCCAGGAGAGCGACCCATGCGGGCCGGAAGCGGCACGGTCGTCCCCGGTGGGCGCGGACACCGACCGGTACGGTGCCGAGCAGTACGCCGGTACCGACCGGTACGGCGGTGCCGGCCTGTACGGCAATGCTCGGTACGGCGGTGCCCGCCGGCGGGCCGAACAGCGGTGGTTCGGCGCGGCGGTGGCCGGCGCGTACAGTGCCCGAGCGGTACGCACGGAGGAGCACCGCCTCGTCGCCGGTGACGAGACCGGACCGGGCGTACCCCCTCGTATGCCGTACCCGACAGCCGAGTTCACCTTCGGTGGCGCGCCGCCGCCCCCGGCCGGCGGAGGCCCCGGTGACGGCCCCCGACCCGGCCACGGCTTCAGCGACGGCCCCGGACCCGGACCCCGATACGGCTTCGACGGGTCGGCAGACGCCGATGGCCGCGGAGAACCCTCCGGCCGTACGCCACACCCGTTGGCGTACCTGGACGACCCGGCGTTCCTGGACGCCCTGGCCGGCCGGCTGCACGACCGGGTGATGGCGCGGCTCCGCAGGGAGCTGGTCGTGGACCGCGAGCGAGGCGGCCTGCTGGTCCCCCCGACCTGACGAAACAACGAAACACACGCGACCAACGCACCCCACGACAACCAGCAGTCGAACCGACCCCACAGGAGGGAAACCATGGCCCCGTCCCCGGGCAAGGGCGGTCTGGGCGTGAACGACGACACCTTCGTCGGCACCGTCAACATGGCCCACAACTTCACCGTCGCCATCGACCGGTCCCGGTACGAACTGGGCGCCTGGGCCACCGCCTCCGGCCTGCATGTGTCCTGGCAGGTCATCGAGTACCGGGGCGGCGACAGCTGGAACCACCGGTTCGTGTTTCCCGGCGTCGCGCAGTACGAGAAGATCCGGCTGACGCGGGCGGCGTGCGAGGACTCGCAGATCGTGCAGGACTGGCTGACCGAGACGTCGATGCGCAACGAGCCGCTGACGGGGGCGATCTCCCTCGTCGACTGGCAGGGCGAGCGCACCGTCACCTGGGAGCTGCGGGAGTTCTTCCCGGCCGCCTGGGGCATCGAGGCGTTCGACTCGGCGAGGGGCGGTGTGGCCCTGGAGACCCTGGAGCTGGTGCACACCGGCTTCCTCAACGACGACTTCGCCCCGGGCAACCCGGGCGCCGCGGGTGGCCCCGGCAGCCCGGCCGGCCCGCCGCCCGGCGCCCCGCCCGCTCCGGTCACTGCGATCACCCGGAAGACCCCGCACACCCCGCACACCCCGAAGGCATCCGTATGACCCCCTCCCCGCCGCCCCGCTCCCCCGGGCCGTCCGGGCCGTCCGGAGCACCCGGCGCCCCGGCGGTCATCCGGTCCACCCGGTCCCCCAGCTCGTATCCGCTCGCCGGTCTGGCGATGCGGTTCCAGGTACGGCTGGAGGAGTCGGGAACCGACCTCGGCAAGTGGTCGGCCTGCCGTGGGCTCCAGGTCCAGTTCGCGTCCAAGGAAATCGCCGAGGGCGGTGAGTACTGCGAACGGGCGCTGCTGCCCGAGCAGTTGTCGTACAGCACCGTCACCCTCGAACGGATGATGACCCAGGCCGACTCCCCCAGGCTCCAGGCGTGGCTCGCGCAGGTGGCGGCCCGGTGGACCGGCTACGAGTACGACGGCGGGAGCGGCGCCTACGAGGGCCAGCACATGACGATCCAGCTCTGGGACCACCAGGGCAAACTGGTCACCGAGTGGGTGCTCAGGAACGCGGTGCCCAAGCAGTGGGTCGGGCCGGACCTGGACGCACGCGGGGCCTCGGTCGCGATCGAGAAGCTGTCCTTCGAGCACCAGGGGTTCCTGCGGTACGACGCGGGCGCGGGCCCGGGGGTGGTCCGGTGAGCACCCCGGCGACCGGCACCTCGCTGCAACGCGCCGTCCGCAAGGCCGTGTTGCGGGACCCGGCCGGCCGGAAGGTCACCTTCGCGTTCAACCCCGTGCAGATCAGCCTGTCGCACAACGCCGAGGGTCTGTCCGACCCCGTGGGGCAGGACGACGGGCGCAACGACCAGAGCCTGGTGTCGTCCATCGCCACCCGGGGCTCGACCCGGCTGATCCTCTCGACGCTCACCTTCGTCGGCGACGGGATACAGAACGACGTCGCCCTGCTGCTGGGCTGGGTGACCGAGGAGACGGTGACGCGGCCCGACGGCACGACGGAGAAGGGCAAACGGCAGCGGCTCGGCTTCCAGTGGGGCACCAAGGGCTCCGGGCTCGACTACGAGGTCGAGCTGATGCGCTTCGACTGCACGTACACCCGTTTCGCGCGGGACGGGCGGCCCATCCGGGCCGAGGTCCGCAACCTCACCCTGCATGTGCTGAGCCACACCGGGCCCACTCCGGCGTCCGCCGGCACGGGCAGCACCGCGCCGGCGGTGCCCGGCGGCGGTCCGGCGGGGCTGCCGGCCGGCGCGGGGGCGGATCCCAACGCCGACCCCACCCGCACGCTGCTCGGCCGGGGTGCCCGGTGAACGCCCCGCCGACCGCATCGCCCCCATCGCCCCCGTCGCCCCCGTCGCCCGTGGCGTCCGTCCGTGTGGGCGGCACGGCCGTCCGTGCCCTGCCCGACGACCTCCAGCGCCGCGTGCTGCGCGCGGTGGTGGACCACCGGCGCAACACCCCGACGATGATCGAGGTGACGTTCCGCGACGACGAGGCCGACGTGCTGGAGCGGGCGGGCCTGGGGATCGGCAGCCGTATCGAGGTGTGGTGCCTGCCCTCCGGAGCCGCCCGGCCCGTCCTGGCCGGGGCGGGTGAGGTCACCGCGCTCGAAGGGGACTACGTCGACCTGTCCCTGATCACCACCGTGCGCGCCTACGATCCGAGCCACCGGCTCCAACGCGGCTCCCGAGTGCGGACGTTCACCAACATGACCGACTCCGACATCGCGCGGAGCATCGCCCGGGAGGCCGGCCTGCCGGTGGGCCGGATCGACGCGACACGGACGTCCCACACGCACCTGGGCCAGATGAACCAGACCGACTGGGACTTTCTGGCCTGGCGGTGCCGGGAGACCGGGTACGAGTTCGGTGTCGACGAGGACGGCTTCTACTTCCGCTCGGGCGACCGGACCGGCGGGACCGGCGGCTCCGGCGGCTCCGCGCCCGTACCGCTGGAACTCCAGCGCAATCTGCGGGCGTTCAGGCCCCGCGTGAGCGCCGCCGCCCTGGTGCCCGAGGTGGAGATGCGGGTGTGGGACCCGCTGGGCGCCCGGGCCGTGGCCACCCGGGCGGACGCCACCGATCCGGCCGTGGAGCCGGACGGGGTGGACGCCGCCTCCGCGCTGGACGCGCTGCGCGGTCCGTCCCGGCCCGTCCCGGCGGCGGACCCGGGGTCACCGCTGGGCCCCGCCCCGGGCGCCGGCGCGCACCTGGTGACGGGCACCTCCCCGGCCACCGGCGCCGCGGTCACCGCCGCGTCCCAGGAGGCGCTGCGGGGCCCGGCCGGGCGGCTGGCGGGCAGCCTCGCCGAGGCGCAGGCCGTCGCCTGGGGCGACCCGGCGCTCCGCGCGGGGGTGACGGTCCGGGTCACGGGCCCGCCCCGGCCCTTCGCGGGGACGTGGGCGGTCACCGCCGCGCGGCACGTCTTCGACCGGCTGGAGGGCGGGTACCGGACACATCTGGAGCTGGGCACGCCGGCCGACCGTACGCTGCTCTCCCTGACCGCTCCGGCCGGCGGGGCGCGGACGGCGCCCCGGGTGCCGGGGCTGGCGTGCGGGGTGGTGACGGACGTCAACGACCCGGCGGGCAGGGGCCGGGTGCGGGTGGTGCTGCCCTGGCTGGCGCCCGACCACGAGACGGACTGGGCCCCGGTGGTCCAGGCCGGCGGGGGCCGCCGGGCCGGGGCGATGCTGCTGCCGGAGGTCGGCGACCAGGTGCTGCTCGGCTTCGAACTGGGCGATCCGCGCCGCCCGTACGTGGTCGGCGGCGTCCTGTCGCAGGCGAGTACGTACGCGCCCGGCGGGCCGGCGGTGGAGGCGACGGGGCGTACCGCCGACGTCGTACGGCGGGGTGTCGTCTCGCCCACCGGCAACATGCTCGCCTTCCACGACGAGGCGCCGCCCGGCCGGGCCGGGCCGCCGTCAGTCTCCTCGGTGGTGCTGGGCACGGGCGACGGGAGCCTGGGCCTGGCCGTCGACCAGGTGGCGGGCACGGTGACGCTGACGTGCCGGCCGGGGGCGGCGGGCGGCGGCGCGTCCGCCGGGCGGCTGCACATCGACTGCGGTGACGGCGGCACGGTCGCCGTCTCGGCGGGGGCGGGCGGCCACGTCAGCATCGACGGCGGGGCCAGCCTCAGCATGCGCGCGCGGTCGTCCATCAGCATCGAGAGCTCCGGCCCCGTCGCCATCAAGGGCTCGACCATCGAGCTCAACTGACCAATAAAACGCACGAAACCGACTCACGAACTCGATCGACGCCGAAGGAGGCGGGAGAGCATGGGCGACGACGACCACACCGGTTCGGGGTGGGCGTTCCCGCTGGGCGCGGGCCCCGGCGGCGGCGTCCGCACCGTGCGCGGGCGCGCGCTGCTGGAGCAGTCGATGAAGCTGGTCCTGACGACGTACCCGGGCGAACGCCCGATGCTCCCCGGCTTCGGCTGCCGGTTGCGCGACTACGTGTTCGCCGGTACCGACCCGGACACGCTCGACGACCTCGCCCGCGAGGTGGCCGCGGCGCTCGCGGCGTGCGAACCGCGCGTCACCGTCCGGGCCGTACGGGCCCAACCCGACCCCCGCAATCCCACCCTGGTGAACATCGTGATCTCGTACCTCCCCAAGACCGGCGGCGACCCCAGGAACATGGTGTTCCCGTTCTACGCGCTCCCCGACGACCCGGGCCCGAACCCGAGCCCGGACCCGAACCCAAGGCCGAGCCAGGACCGCGGCGCAGGCGCGGGCCCGGACGCGGAAGGGCGGTAGGACGTGCTGCCCACTCCCGACCTCGACGACCGGCGCTTCGCCGACCTGATGGACGAGGCCCGCCGGCTGGTCGCGCGGCGCTGCCCCGAGTGGACCGACCACAACCCCTCCGAGCCCGGGAGCACCCTGCTGGAGGCGTTCGCCATGATGGCGGACCAGGTCATCCACCGGCTGAACCAGGTTCCCGACCGGCTGTACGTGAAGTTCCTGGACCTCGTCGGACTGCGGATGCTGCCGCCCGTCCCGGCCCGCGCTCCGGTCACCTTCTGGTCCACCTCGCCCGTCACGGACGCACCGCTGCTCGTCCGGGGCGGCACGCGGGTGGCCACCCTGCGTACCGAGACCGAGGAGGCCGTCGTCTTCCGCACCGACCGGGACGCCGCGATGGTGCCGGGCCGGCTGGCCGAGGTGCTCACCCAGGGGCACGAGGACGACGGGCCGCAGGACCGGCGCGGCGGGCCGCCGGGGGCGGGGCCCGCGGCCGGGGCGCCCTTCCCCGCGTTCGGCGCGCCGCCCCGGGCGGGGGACGCGCTGCTGCTCGGGCTGGAGCGGGCCGTGCCGGGGTGCGCGGTGCGCGTCGGTTTCGACGGCCGCGTCGACGGGGTGGGCGTGGACCCGGAGGCGCCGCCGCTGGTGTGGGAGGCGTGGGACGGTTCCGGCTGGTCGCCGTGCGAGGTGTCGGAGGACGGCACCGGCGGCCTCAACCGGGCCGGGAACGTCGTGGTCCATGTGCCCGACGCCCACGACACGGCCGTGTTCGGCGGCCGGACCGCGGCCTGGCTGCGGGCGCGGGTGGTCGAGCCGGCGGACGGCCTGCCGGGCTACACCGCCAGCCCCGTGGTCCACGCCCTGAGCGCCGTGACCGTCGGTGTCACCGTGCCCGCGACCCATGTCGAGGTGGTCGACCGGGAGTACCTGGACGACGCGGAGGGCGTGCCCGGCCAGCGGTTCACCGTGCCGCGCGGTCCGGTGCTCGCCCCGTACGGCGACCCCGTGCTTGAGATCACCCCGCGCGGCGACGACAGCGGGTGGGAGAGGTGGACCCGGGTCGAGGACTTCTCCGCGAGCGGGCCGGAGGACCGGCACTTCGTGCTCGACGCGGTGGCGCGGGAGGTGCGCCTCGGGCCGGCGGTGCGGGAGCCCGACGGGAGCCTGCGCCGGTACGGCGCGGTACCGCCCGACGGGGCGCACGTCCGGCTGCGCCGCTTCGCGGTGGGCGGTGGTGCGCGGGGCAACGTCCCGGCCGGGGCCTTGCGTTCGCTGCTCTCGTCGCTGCCGTTCGTCGCCGGGGTGGAGAACCGGGCGCCCGCGCGTGACGGGGCGGACGGGGAGACGCTGGCCGAGGCGGTGGAGCGCGCCCCGCTGGTGCTGCGCGCCGGGAGCCGGGCGGTCACGGCGGACGACTTCGAGTCGCTGGCCCGCCAGGCCGCGCCGGAGCTGGCGCGGGTACGGCTGCTGGCGGGCGAACACCCCGGCGGCGTACGGCTGCTGGTGGTGCCCGCCGCGCCGGCCGGGGAGCGGGTACGGCTGGAGCACCTGGTGCCGGCGCGGCGGACCCTCGACCGGGTGGCCGCCCGGCTGGAGCGGGCGCGCCTGGTGGGGACGCGGGTGATGATCGAGCCGCCCCTGTACCGGGGGGTGACCGTGGTGGCCCGGCTGACCGCCCATCCCCGGGCGACCGGCGACCGGGTGCGCAGGGACGCGGAGGCGGCGCTGTACCGGTACCTGGACCCGCTGCCGGGCGGCGGGCCGCAGGGGACCGGCTGGCCGTTCGGACGGCCCGTGCAGGTGGGCGAGATCTTCGCGCTGCTCCAGCGGGTGCCGGGGGTGGACCTGGTGGACGACGTGAGGCTGTTCGCCGCGAACCCGGTGACGGGCGAGCGCGGGCAGGAGAGCCGGCGGATCGACCTGCCGGCGAACAGCCTGGTGGTCTCCTACGACCACCACCTGCGCGTGGAGGAGGCCCGGTGAGGGCGGGGGTTCCCGGGCTGGGCAGCCCGTACTCCCTGGCAGACCTGCTGCCCGAGGTGTACCGGGAGGATCCGTTCACGGTGCGGCTGACGGCGGGCTGGGACGAGGTAGTGGCGCCGGTGATCGGCACGCTGGACTGCCTCGACGCGTACCTGGACCCCCGGCTGGCCCCGGAGGACCTGCTGGTGTGGCTGGCCGAACGGCTGGGCGCCCGCCTGGACGAGAAGTGGCCGGTGGCCCGCAAACGGGCGGCCACCGGGGCCGCGTTGACCGGTCACCGTACGCGGGGCACGGTCGCCGGGGTGTGCGAGGAGGTCGCCCTCGCCACCGGGTGCGAGGTGGAACTGGCCGACTCCGGCGGCGTGTTCACCTCCCGTACGCCCGACGCGCCCTTCCCGGAGGACCTGCCGGACACCGTCGTGGTCCGGGTCGTCGCCAGGGACAGCGGCAATAACGGGGACGGGGGCGGCACGGAGGCGGGTGCGGCGGACGTCGAGGCGCTGGTGGGCCGGTGCCTGCCGGCCCATGTCCCGTACCGCGCCGAGGTGGTGCACCGGTGATCATCTGCCGTCGCTGCGGCAGCCGCAGCCATGACGCGGACGCCTTCTGCGGCTCCTGCGGCGCGTTTCTGGAGTGGTCGGGCACGCGGGCCGCGCCGGACGTCGCCCAGGAGGTACGGGAGGAGGCGGAGCAGACGGCGGTCGCGCCGCGCGTCCCGCTGTTCCGGCGGGTGCTCCAGGGCACCGCGCGCCTGACGAACCCGCCGGCGACGGGCGCGCCGGTGCAGGTGCACAACGGCCCCGGCGGGCCCCCGCGCCCCCGCTCGGGGTCCTCGTCGGCGGCCCCCGCTCCCCCGGCTCCCGCGCCCCGCCGCCCGCCGGGCCCGGCCGCACCGCCGCCTCCGCCGCGTCCGGGCCGGCCCGCGCCGGCTCCCCCGCCGCCCCCGGGCCGTACCGCACCGCCGCCACCACCGCCCCCCTCGGGCCGTACGGCACCGCCGCCCCCGCCACCGCCCCCCTCGGGCCGTACGGCACCGCCGCCCCCGCCACCGCCCGGCTCCCGTCCCGGCGCACCGCCTCCCCCGCCTCCCCCGCCACCCCCCGCATCCGCAGCCGCATCCACAACCCCGCCCGCACCCGCGGCCCCGTCCGCACACGACGACACCGTCGAGCAGCCGGTCGTCACCGAGCAGGAGGCGGCCCGCGCCCGGGACGCCGCGCTCATCGCCCCGCTGCCGCGCACCGACCCGGCGGACGGCGACGGGAACCTGCTGGACGAGGAGCCGGACGCGGTCCTGCCGCAGGCCCCGCAACGGCGGCCGGCCCGCCGCCGGCGCCGTACCGTCCGCAGCAACACCATCCGCCCCGGCGACCTGGTGTGCGGGGACTGCGGGCAGGGCAACGCGCCGCACCGCCGGTTCTGCGCCCGCTGCGGGACCGAGCTGCGGGAGGCCGAGGTCGCCAGGACCCCGTGGTGGTGGCGGCTCCGCCGCAGGCGCGGCCCGCGCGTGGTGCCCCTGGGCGGCGCGGCCGGGGCCACCGGCGAGGGCGGAACGCCCGGGCCTGGGCGGCGGCTCGCCGCCGTATGGACCAAGGTCAAGATCGTCGCCGGGCTCGTCATCTGCCTGTCCGGCATGCTCTACGCCACTTACGCGCCGTTCCGCCACGCCGTGGACGACCGGGTCGCGGCGGTGCGGGACTCGGCCACCGGCGTGCTGCGGGCCCAGTACTCCCCGGTGCGCCCCGCCGGGGTCACGGCGGACCACTCGGCCAAGGGCGCCGACCCCGGCCGGCTCGTGGACCTCAACACGGCGACGTACTGGGCCGCTCCGCTCTCCGCGACGTCCGCGGGCGCACCGGCCCAGGCCGTCGTCGAGGTGTCCTTCGACCGGATCGTGGCGCTCAACCAGCTGATCGTGACGGCCGGTGCGGGGCCCGCGTTCGCCGGACACGGCCGGCCGCGCCAGTTGGTGCTGACGTATCCCAACGAGAAGCAGACCCGACTGGACCTCCAGGACACGCCCAAGCCGCAGACCTTTCCGCTGGAGGGCGCGACGGGCATCAAGAGCGTGCGGGTGGAGATCACGGACGTCTACCCCTCGGACCGGGGGAAGGATGTGGCCATCACCGAGCTGGAGTTCTTCTCACTCCTGTCGTGAGGAGGACTCCTGTCATGAGGAGGACTCCTGTCATGAGGAGGGCTCCTGTCGTGAGGAGGACTCCCAGCGCGAGGCGGGGGCGACGGCCGTACGGAAGCCGTGGGCGGCGAGCGCGGCGGCGACGCGCTCGCCTGCCTCGTCCGGCAGGCCGGAGACCAGGGCGGTACGGGTCCGGCGCAGCGGCCCGGAGCGGGCACCGCACTGGAGGGAGCCGGCGAAGACGCCTGCCCCGGGGATGCCGGCGAGCGCGTGCAGGGCGCCGTGGGCGGGGTTGGCCCGGCCGACGACGAGCCGTCCGGGGTCGTCCACCCAGAGGACGGCCAGCCGCTGGTGGGGGCGGAGTCTGGCGAGCGCCTGCCGGCCGGCCTCCTCGGCGGCGGCCCAGTCGGTGTCGCGGACGGTGCGCCGCGCCTGCTCCAGGGCGTGCTGGGTGCGCAGGGCGCGGCGGCGGGCGGCGGCTCCGGGTGACCGGTCGGGCGTGGTGGTGTCGTCCCCGGTCGGCCGGGGGGCCGGTGCGGGGCGTCCGGCCGGGGTGACGACGTGCGGGACGTCGTGGACGGCCCGGTGCACGGACGGCGACGCGTAGGGGCCGGGCTCCCGGGGGGTGGTGGCGGGCGGGGTGACCAGTCCGGTGGCGGCGAGGTCCCGGGCGAGTGCGGCCATGGCGGTGTGCAGCGCGTGGGCCGCCGCCTCGCGTCCGGCCGCGTCTGGGCGACTGCCCGTGTCGGGTTCGGCGTACCGTACGACCAGGTCGGCGAGCACCGGGCCATGGCGCTGGAGCACCTCCCGGAGGGATGGGCAGAGCGGCAGCCCGGTGTGGGCGACGAGGTCCGCACGGAGGCCGCCCGCCAGGGTGAACCGGTCCGTGTCCCCCGCCCGTTGGACGGCGTGGCCGACCGCGCGCCTTATCCCTTCGTGGACGGTGTCCGGTGTGCTCGTCACGCTGTCCCCCTCCCCGTGCCCGTCCCCGTTTCCGTCGCCGAGGGCGAGGGGGACGGGGACGGCGAGGTGGTCGGGGACCCGGTCGGTGACGGGCTGCTGCCGGTACTCGGGGACGACGGCGTACGGCTCGGCCGGTGGGGGTCGTCCGGCCGCCGCGCCGGAGGCTGCCCCGCCGGGGACGACGGGGACGGCGGGGGTGGCGTTGACGGGGTGGGCGGCGACGGTGGCCCGCCGGTGGGAGCGGGCGCCGGTACGCCGGAGTACCGGTCGATCCACTGGAGCACGGTGTCGGCGTAGGCGTCCGACCGGTTGTAGCTGAGGATGGCCGCCCGCAGTTGGCGCGGGTCGGAGAGGTCGCGGTCGCCCGCGCACAGATAGCGGCCGGCGGTCAGGGCCGCGTCGTACATGTTGTGCGGGGAGGCGGTGCCGTCGCCGTTGCCGTCGGTGCCCCAGGTGGCCCAGGTGGCGGGGAGGAACTGCAGGGGTCCCACGGCCCGGTCCCACCGGCTGTCGCCGTCCAGCCGGCCCCGGTCGGTGTCGGGGACGGCGGCGAAGCCGTGGCTGCCGTCGAGCACGGGTCCGACGATGGGTTCCAGCGTGGTGCCGTCCGGTGCGAGCGCGCCGCCGTGGGCCTGGCCGGACTCGACCTGGCCGATGCCCGCCAGCACCTGCCAGCGCAGCCGGCAGGCCGGTTGCGAACGGGCCACCGCCGCCTCGGCGTTGAGGTAGGCGCGGTGGACATTGGCCGGCAGTGGTGTCCCGCCGGGGTCGCCGGTCGGTGACGGCCCGGGCGGTGGGGTGGCCGGGAGAGAGGGCGCGGTGAAGGGGCGGGGCACCGCCTGTGTTCCGGTGGCGGTGTACGCGGGTGGTGGCGGCGGGTTGCGGCGCTCGTACGCGGCCGTTCCCACCGTCACCAGCGTGGCCGCCACCGCGACGGCCGTGAACCCCTGTGTGGCCCGCTGCAGCGCCGGCGCCATGGTGTCTGCCCCTCCCCGGGTCGTGTGGTGGCACGCGGGGCGGCTCGTGCGCACCGCCCCGTCGGGGGTGATGGTGGCAGGGGCGTCCGGCCGGGTCAGGGCCCGGCGGGGAGGGCCGGAGGGCATGACCTGTCGCCCGAACGGGCGCTACCGGCAGGGCAATTGAGCGGACCGCACGGGTGCCCGAACGGGCGTGGGGGCCGGGGGCGGGGGCAGTGGGTGGTGCCCGGTCCGTCGCCCTCGCGCCGCTGGGGCGTCGCCGCGCGCGTGGTGATCATGGCCGGGTGGGAGCCATCGTATTGCTGCTGGAGGACGACGCCCCGGCCGTGCCCGGGGAGGAGACCCGGCGGACCGCGCAGATCTGCAACTCCGGTTCCGTGGTGGACCGGTTCGAGCTGGACGTCCTCGGCGATGCCAAGGAGTGGATCCGGGTCGAACCGGCCGGGATCAATGTGTTCCCCGACCAGTCGGCGGGCGTCGAGCTGGTGTTCACACCGCCCCGGTCGCCGTCGGTGCCCGCCGGGGAGGTGCCCTTCGCGCTGCGGGTGATGTGCCAGGAGGACATCGAGGGGTCGGTGGTCGAGGAGGCGGCGGTCACCGTCGGCCCCTACACCGACTTCGGCGTCGGGCTCACCCCGAGGACCCGGCGCACCCGGCTCGGCACCCGCTTCCACGCGGTGGTGGACAACCGGGGCAACGCCCCGCTGAAGGCCGAGCTGTACGCGGCCCAGGCCGACGCCGCGCTCACCTTCCGTTTCGCCCACCCCGGGGTCGAGGTGCCGCCCGGCAAGGGTGCCGTCGTCCCGGTCCGGGTGCGCCCGGCCGCCCGGCGGTGGCGCGGCGCCGCGACGACGCTGGCGTTCCAGGTCGTGGTGGTGCGGCGGTCCGGGGACGGTGAGGAGGAGGAACGCACGGCCGACGGGGCGGTGGTGCAGGCCCCGGTGGTCTCGGCCGCCGCCGCGAAGTTCGTGGCCGCCGTGGCCGCCGCCGTCGCGGCGCTGGCCGCCCTGTGGCTGTTCGTGCTGCGCCCCGACGCCGGTTCCGAGGCGCGGGAGCAGCCGCCCGGTGCGGCGGGCGGCCCGCCCGCGGGCTCTCCCGGTGGCGGTGCGCCGCCCCCGCCGCCGCCCCCGGGTACGGCGCCGGGGCCGGGGCCGTCCCCCTCCGGCGCGGCGGCGGGTGGCCCCGGCCCGGGCGGCGCGGGTCCGGGCGGCGCGGGTCCGGGCGGTGCGGGCGCTCCCGTGCCGGGCGTTCCGGTCCCGCCGCCGGCGGGCGGTGGCACCGGCACGCCGCCGCCCGCCGGGGCCGGAGGCGGGACCGGCGGCGCGAACGCCGGAGGGGACGGCGACGCGGACGGCGGGCGGCCCGTCGACTTCCGTATCGACACGGACGCGGCGCCCTCGGCAGGCTTCGACTCCACCGCCGTGTACGAGGTACCAAAGGACGCGACGCTGCTGGTCAGCGACGTGGTCTACGAGAACGTGGCCGGCGACACCGGTGTGGTCCGGCTGCAGCGCGGGGGCTCGGTGCTGCGCCGGCTGGCTCTCGACACGTACCGCAACCATGACGAACACTTCACCGAGCCGCTGGAGTTCGGCCCCGGCGAGCAGGTGGTCCTGGCCGTCCACTGCGCCAAGCCCGCCGGCCAGACGGGCGACACGGGTGCGGGGACCTGCACGCCCGGCGCCTACTTCTCCGGCCGGCTCGTCGCCGGCCACTGAACACAACACCCTCGCTTCCGTACGGGACAGGAGACACGACCGTGCCGCATCAGCCCGCCGCCGCGCTCGGGGACCGGGTCGCCGGCACCGACACGCACATCGTGCTGGTGCCGTCGGCCACCGGCCCGGTGCCGACGCCCGTCCCGCTGCCCTTCACCGGCACCCTGGCCGAAGGCTGCTGCGCCGGTGTGCTCGTCGCCGGCCGGCCGGCCGCGACCGTGGGCAGCGTGGCGGTCAACGTCCCGCCGCACGTCCCGCCGTCCGGTGTCTTCCGCACGCCGCCCGACAACCGGGGCACGGTGTCCCGGGGCAGTACGTCGGTGTTCATCGGTGGCCGCCCGGCCGCCCGCAACGGCGACGCCGCCACCACCTGCAACGACCCGGCCGTGCCGGACACCGCACGCGTGGTCGCGGAGTCGACGGTCCTGATCGGCTGACCCCCCGGCCCGCGCCGACTCGGCCCGGCGCTCCCCGAATCGGTCCGGGGGCCCCCGGATCGGCCCCGGCACCCACCGACTCGGCCCCGGCACCCACCGATTCGGCTCCGGCGCCCCCGAATCGGCCCCGGGGCCCCCGCTTCGGCCCCGGGGTCACGCCGAAACGGCCCGCCGGATGACTCCGGCGGGCCGTTGCCCCGCGACCGCCCGACCGCCGGGCCGCCCTCGTCAGCCCTGGGGGCTCTTCATGATCCGGAGCAGCTCGCCGCGGCGGTCCTTGATCAGGAACCCGCCCTCGTGCCCGTTGTTGGCGTCGTCCTCGATCGGCTTCCACCAGTCGCCCTCGACCAGATCGCCCTCGACGGAGCTGAACTTCAGCACGTGCAGCTTGACCGCGGACTTCTTACCGATCATCTGCCGCAGAGCGGTGCCCTTGTCGACCGCGTCCCCGATGGCCCCGGTAATGGTCTTGGCGGCATCCTGCACGGGGTTCAGGTTCACCGCCGCGTCGACACCGGCGGTCGCCAGCTGCGAGAGGCCGGACACGACGATGTTGGCGTACCCGAAGATGGGAGTGATGGTCTCGTACCGGTCTTCTCCGTCGCCGACCTTCTCCACCTCGCACCGCACATGGATCTCGGGTCGGGGGATGTCGTCCAGGGTGAGGTCCGTCGTCTGGAAGTCCAGCCGACGCGCCTCGATGTTGAACTTCTGACTCCTGTTCACCACCAGCTTGGTGAGGTGCTGGTCCAGTGCCTCCTCCTCGTGCCCGGGGGTGAAGGCCAGCCAGATCTCGGTGGCGGTGACGTCGAACGTCTCCGCGCTGGGGGGTATCTCCCTCAGCGTGGGTTTCGTGATGACGGTGGTGTCCGTGTCCTTGCCCTTCTGGCCGGTGTTGGTCGCGGTCGCGCTGTTCATGACCACCTTGCCGCCGCTGACACGGGCCACACTGCCGCCCTGCGGGAGGAAGACCTTTCCCGAGAGCGCCTCCGCCACCACCTTCTTCACCTCGTCCGGATCGGCGTTCGCCAGAACGCCCACCTTGTCGTGATGGTGGTGCCGGAAGACCTTGGCGATGCCCTGGCCAACCTTCTTGATCTTGTCCTTGCCGTGTGACAACGGATTCAGTCCCCTACGCGTTCTGAAGCTGGTTCACCAGCTCGTCGGCCAGCTCGTGCACATCGAATTCCTCGTCGGCGAGCAGTTCCATCACCTCGTCGACCGACAGCCCGGCGGCCTGGGCCACCTGGGCGTAGTCGCCGTGGTCGAAGCCCGCCAGGACGTCGGCGATCTCCTGGGCGGCGGCTGCCAGTTCCTCCTGCGTGGCCGGCCGCGCGCCGCCCGCCTCCCAGGCCCCGTACGCCTCCTCCCACGCCGCCCAGGGTGCGGCCGCGTAGTCGGGGCGGTCCTCGGAGCCGGTGAACGCGTAGTACTGCGCCCCGTCGACCGTGCACTGCCACAGGCCGGCGTACCCGTCGACGGGGTGCACCTCGTGCTCCGCCCGGTGCTCAGGGCAGGCGTCCGGGTCGCCGGCGTCGCTCGCCTCCCACTCGGCGTACGCGTGGTCCCAACTCGTCCAGGGCGCACCGGCGTACTCGGGCTGCTCGTCCGAACCGGTGAAGGCGAAGTACGTCTCGCCGCCGACCGCGCACTGCCACATTCCGGCGTAGCCGTCGACGCCGTGGACCTCGACCGTCAGCGGGACGTACGACGAGAACCGCTGGTCCCGCAGTGTCTCGGCCCATTCGAGGACGTCCCGGGACTCGTACGCGGCCGGCCCGGCGATCTTCTCCAGGCGGTCGTCACCGGGCTCGCGCCACCTTTCGTCCTCGAAGAACTCGTCGAGGATTCCGGCCGCGTACTCCAGGTCCGGTTCCGGATTCTCCAGCAGTTCCCTGAGGTATTGCGCCTCTTCGCCCGTCATCGTACTCACCATCGTTTCGGAAAGCCCTCCGTGTGACATCGGCACGCTTTTTCTGCCTGTTCTCATTCTGTGGAGGAGAATGGCGGGCACCAGAGGCAAATGGGCAGTGGGCCATGCCCGTTGGTGCATGGACGGGTTGTCGTCCGCGGCTTTACCGACCGAGTGTCTTCGCGACGACGGATGCCGCATCCGCGATGAGCTTGTTGTCGTAGTCGGCGTCCTCGCTGCCGCGGTTCGACATGATCGCCATGACGATCGGCGCGCGCCCGGGGGGCCAGGCGACGGCGATGTCGTTGCGCACGGCGTAGACGCCGCCTCCGCCGGTCTTGTCGCCGACGACCCAGTCCTTGGGCAGGCCGGCCCGGATGAGTTCGGCTCCGGTGGTGTTGGTGCGGAGCCACTGGGTGAGCAGGGCGCGCTCGTCCTTGCCGAGGGTGTCGCCGAGCACGTACGTCCGCAGGGCGGCGGCGAAGGCGCGGGGGGTGGTGGTGTCCCGGGTGGCGCCGGGTGCCCACTGGTTGAGTTCCGGTTCGATGTGTTCGACCCGGGTGGTGTCGTCCCCGGCCTCGCGGAGGGCGGCGGTCAGGCCCCGGGGGCCGCCGAGCGCGTCGAAGAGGAGGTTGGCGGCGGTGTTGTCGCTGTACCGGACGGCGGCGTCGCACAGTGCCCGGAGGGTCATCCCGGTGGTGACGTGCTTCCCGGTGATCGGCGAATGGTCGATCAGGTCGCTCTTCGCGTAGGTGACCACTCGGTCCAGGCCGCTCAGGGAGTACTTCCGGAGCACCGCGGCGGCGGCGAACGCCTTGATCGTCGAGGCGTAGGCGAAGCGTTCGCCGTCGTTGTGGGTCATCTCCCGTCCGGTGCCGGTGTCGATGGCGTACACCCCGAGCCGGGCGCCGTAGGTGCGCTCCAGCCGTTTCAGTTCGGCGGTGTACGGGGCGGAGCCGGCGGCCGGGGTGGTGGCGGCGCCGGTGGCCCCGGTCGTGGCGGGGGCCGCCGCGGGGGTGTCGTGGCCGCAGGCCGCGAGGGGGACGGTGATGAGCAGGGCCAGGGCGCCGAGGAGGGCGCGCCGGGTGCGGTTGTGCCGCATGCTGAGGACCTCCGGGGTCGCGCGGACGCGCGAGTCGGGTGCGGTGGGGATGAGCCCACTCTTGCGCCGGGGCGGTATGCGGTCCAATACGCTCCTGTGCTGTTCCATGCCGTGTGCGCATAGGCTGCGGGTATGGATCTGACGGCAGCGTGCCGCGCCTTCGTCAGCGTCACCGAGCGCGGCAGCTTCACGGACGGGGCCGCCGCGGCGCGGATGTCCCAGCCGGTGGCGAGCCGCCGGGTGGCGGCGCTGGAGGAGCACTTCGGCGAGCGGCTGCTGACGCGGGCGTCGCGGCAGGTGGTGCTGACGCCGTTCGGCAGGGACGTGCTGCCGGCGGCCCGGCGGCTCGTGGAGGCGGCCGACACACTGCTGCACGAGGCGGAGGCGGCCAGGCGCAAGCCCTGGCGGCTGGCGGTGCCCGGGATCTTCCCCACCGCCGCGCTGGCCCGTCTGGTGGCCGAGGTGCGGGCGTGCGGGGTGGCGCTGGACCTCCGGGTCGCCGCTCCGGCCCGGCGCGAGTCGCTCGTCCACGCCCAGCAGGTGCGTGCCGCGCTGGTCGCGGTGGCGGGCGACGGGGCGAGGTGGTCGGTGCCGCTGGGCCTCGCCGGGGCGGCGGCTCCGGCGAGCCGGCGCGTCCACCTGGACACCCTGCGGGCCGGGCGGGGTGACGCCGGGCCGCTCCGGCGGATCTGGCTCCAGCCGGAGGACGACGTGCCGCACATCCGCGACCCGCTGACCCGGCTGCGGGACGCGACGGGACTGCGGCCGGCCCAGCTGGTCGTGGCGGCCGATCTGACGTCCGCCGCGGCGGAGGTGCTCGGCACGGCGGACCTGCTGGTCTGCTCGGAGGCGCAGGCAGGGGAACTGGGCCTGGTGTGGCGGCCGTTGGGGGACGTGGCGCTCAGCCGGGGCTTCGCCCTCGCCACCGCAGCGGACACGCCCCGGCACGTCGCCGAGGAGCGGCTGGGCGACGCCCTCACCCGCTGTCTCGGGGCCGGCCTGCACGCCCCGGCACCGGGCGGTGCGGGGTGAACGGCGCGGCGCTGCTGCTCGACGTACGCCGGGAGCTGCGCGAGGGCGGGCTGCGCGGCTGCCTGCTGGTGCGCGACCTGCGTACGGGCGAGGAGCTGGGCATTGAGCCGGACGACCAGCTGCCCGCCGCGTCGCTGGTGAAGGTGCCCCTGGCGCTGGTGACGGCGGAGCGCATCCAGCGGGGCGAGCTGGACGGGGCGACACCGCTGGAGGTGCGTCCGGGGCGCGTCACGACGCCCGGCCCCACCGGCCTGAGCCGGTTCCGGCACCCGGCGCGGGTGGCGATCGACGACCTGCTCTATCTGAGCACCAGCGTCAGTGACGGTACGGCCGCCGACGCGCTGTTCGGTCTGACGCCGCCCGCCGAGGTGGCGGCGGCGCTGCACCGGCTGGGGCTGCACGGCATCACGGTCCGGCACGGCATGCGGGAGCTGACCGAGACGCCGGTGGAGCGCTTCCCGGCGGACCAGGCCCATCTCGCGCACGCCCTGGCCATCGAGGGCGGCACCAGCGGACGCGGCCACCGGGTGCCCCAGCTGGACACGACCCGCGCCAACACCGGCAGCGCGCGTGCCTGGGTCGACCTGCTCCAGGCCCTGTGGACCCCGTCGGCGGTGCATCCGGACGCGGCCGCCCTGGTGCGCGGCCTGATGGCCGACAATGTGCTCCGGCACCGCCTGGCGCCCGATTTCAGCTCCGACGCGACCCGGTGGGCGTCCAAGACAGGCAGCCTGCTCAACCTCCGCCACGAGATCGGGGTCGTCGAGCACCACGACGGCCGTGCCTTCGCCGTCGCGGTGCTGACCGAGTCGCTGGTCCCGGCGGGCACCCAGCCGGGCGCGGACATGCTCATGTCCCGGGCGGCCCGGCGGCTCCGGGACCATCTGCGGGAGTTCTGAGCGGCCCACCCGGCCCACCCCAGCCCGGCGGCGGCCCACCCGGCCGGACGGGGGCACCCGGCCCACCCCAGCCCGTCGGCGCCCGGCATCGGGGGCCGGCGGCCGGGATGTAAGGAGCGTCCGGTGATCGGGCCCCTGTGGCCGAATAACGGTCGTGCATCGGTGACTGGCACTTTGGAAAGTCACGCACCGCATTGTGATGTGCGTCACTAAAGAAGGCGTAAAGGTCGTGGTAGAACTACGCAACTCCGCAGGTGGCACCACCCCTCGCCACCCGGCGGAGTGTCGGCACACGTGTCGACCGCACGACCAGGGTGATCACGTTCCGAGTCCGCGGAGCGCCCGCCCCGGGTCGCCGATCGGACAACGGCGTTCGCTCAAAGACCGCACATCTTCCCGGCGCCACCTCCCGTGCGCCGGTCCTGCGCCATCGAGGTAGCCACCGTGTCACTCGACTCCATCACGAAGTCCGTCGACGAAGCCGTCAGCGGATTCTTCGAGCCCATAGCCAGCTGGCTCGTCGACGTCGTCTTCTACTCCGTCCCCGTCGCGGGTACGGAACTGCCGCTCATCGTCGCCTGGCTCGTCGTCGCCGGCCTCGTGTTCACCGCCTGGTTCGGGCTGGTCCAGATACGGAAGTTCAAGCTCGCCCTCGCCGTGGTGCGCGGCAAGTACGACGAGAAGGGGTCGACCGGCGAGGTCAACCACTTCCAGGCCCTGACGGCGGCCGTCTCCGGCACCGTCGGCCTCGGCAACATCGCCGGTGTGGCCGTCGCCGTCTCCATCGGTGGCCCCGGCGCCACGTTCTGGATGATCCTGTGCGGCCTGCTGGGCATGGCCACCAAGTTCGTCGAGGTCACCCTCGGTGTGAAGTACCGCGAGGTGCACGCCGACGGCACCGTCTCCGGCGGCCCGATGCACTACCTGCCCAAGGGCCTGGCCGAGCGCTTCGGCAAGAACGGCAAGACCTTCGGCAAGATCCTCGCGGTCCTCGCCTCCTTCTTCGTGCTGTTCTTCGGCCTCTTCGGCGGCAACCTCTTCCAGGTCAACCAGTCCTACGCGCAGCTGGTCTCCGTCACCGGCGGCGAGGACGGCCTGATGGGCTCCTCCGCGGGCGCGGTGTTCTTCGGCCTGCTGATCGCCGCGCTGGTCGGCATCGTGCTGCTCGGCGGCATCCGCTCGATCGCCAACGTCACCAGCAAGCTCGTCCCGGCCATGGCCGGCATCTACATCGTGGCCTGCCTCATCGTCATCCTGGTCCACATCTCCGCCGTCCCGGCCGCCTTCGTCACCATCATCGAGGGCGCGTTCAACCCGGAGGGTGTCGCCGGCGGTGTCCTGGGCGCGCTGATCATCGGCTTCAAGCGGGCCGCGTTCTCCAACGAGGCCGGTCTGGGCTCCGCCCCGATCGCCCACTCCGCGGTCAAGACCAAGCACCCCGCCAGCGAGGGCCTGGTCGCCCTGCTGGAGCCGTTCATCGACACCGTCATCATCTGCACGATGACCGCGCTGACCATCGTCATCGCCAACCCGGCGAGCTGGGGCGAGGCCCGCGCCGGCGAGTCCATCGGCGGCGTCACCATCACCTCGGACGCCTTCGCCACGGTGCTGCCCTGGTTCCCGTACATCCTCACCGTCGCGGTGATGCTGTTCGCCATCTCCACGGTGCTCACCTGGGGCTACTACTGCCTCAAGGCGTGGACGCACCTGTTCGGCCGCAGCCGGGCCAGCGAGCTGACCTTCAAGGTCCTCTACACGCTCTTCGTGGTCGCCGGTTCGCTGCTCACGCTCCAGACCCTGATCGACATGGCCGACGCGGTGCTGTTCATGCTCGCCGTCATCAACATCATCGGCCTCTACCTCCTCGCCCCGGTCGTCAAGCGCGAGCTGAACTCCTTCCTGGAGTACGTCCGCGCCCGTGACGCCGGTGAGGTCACCGAGGACGGTGACACCGACCAGGAGCCGGTGAAGACCACCGTCTGACCCGCCCCTGCGGCCCGGCTCCTGAGCAGGCCCGTACACACCTCGCGCCGTGGTGTGGACGGGCCTGCCCGCCGTGTCCCAACTCCTCACCCGAGAATGCGTTTTCCCAGTTCAGGCAGGGTCTGGTGCGCTCCCGGGCCACGGGTTAGGGTGTCAACAACGCGTCAAGGACCCGCCGGTGGCGGCTGTGCCGGGCGCGCCGGTGTGCCGGGAAGTCTGGTCGGCGTCCTGGGGGCTCGTGCGCCCCCGGGTCTCTCGGAGCTCTCGTAGCCTCCTCCGTTCCCGGAAGGTCCCTCCCCATGGCTGTCTCCCCGCGCCGTCGTGCCCCGTTCCTCGGGCTCCTCCCGCTCCCCGAGCGCAACGCCGTCGTCCAGGCACTCCGCACGGAGACGGTCGGCGGACTGGTCCTCCTCGCGGCGGCGGTGGTGGCGCTGGTGTGGGTCAACAGCCCCTGGGGCGACACCTACGAGCGCATCCGCGACCTCCATTTCGGTATACCCGCCCTCGGGCTGGACCTCTCGATCGGCCACTGGACCGCCGACGGCCTGCTGACCGTCTTCTTCCTCGTCGCGGGCATCGAGCTGAAGCGCGAGCTGGTCGTGGGCGAGCTGCGCACCCCCGCCACCGCCGCCCTGCCGGTGATCGCCGCCGTCTGCGGCATGGCCGTACCGGCCGCCTTCTACGCCGTCACCGCCGGAGCGGGCGGGGGCAGCCTCCACGGCTGGGCCGTGCCGATGGCCACCGACATCGCGTTCGCCCTCGCCGTCCTCGCGGTCCTCAGCAGCCATCTGCCCGCCGCCCTGCGGGCGTTCCTGCTCACCCTCGCAGTGGTCGACGACCTCGGCGGCATCCTCGTCATCGCCGTCTTCTTCACCAACAACCTCGACTTCGCCGCCCTGGGCGGCGCGTTCGCCGGCCTGGTGCTGTTCTACGTGCTCCAGCGCCGCCGGGTGCGCGGCTGGTGGTGGTACGTCCCGCTGGGCGTCACCATCTGGGCGCTGATGTACCACGGGGGCGTCCACGCCACCGTCGCCGGTGTGGCCATGGGCCTGATCCTGCGCACCACCCGCGACAAGGACGAGGCCGCCTCCCCCGGCGAGCGGACCTCGCACCTGCTGCACCCGTTCTCCGCCGGTGTCGCGGTGCCCCTCTTCGCGCTGTTCGCCTCCGGTGTAGCCGTCGACGCCGCCTCCCTGGGGCAGGTGTTCACCCGGCCCGAACCGCTCGGGGTGGTCCTCGGCCTGGTCGCCGGCAAGACCCTCGGCGTCTTCCTCGGCACGTACCTCGCCGCCCGCTTCACCCGCGCGAAGCTCAACCCCGACCTGGCGTGGGCCGACGTCCTCGCCCTCTCGGTCCTGGCCGGGATCGGCTTCACGGTCGCGCTGCTCATCGGCGAACTGGCCTTCCCCGACCCGGCCGCGGCGGAGCGGGTCAAGGCCGCCGTCCTCGTCGGCTCCCTGATCGCCGCCGCCCTGGCCGCCCTCCTCGTCAAGCGCCGCAACGACGTGTACCGGCGCCTGTACGAGGAGGAGAACCGCGACGACGACCACGACGGCATCCCCGACATCTACCAGCGCCCGGCCCCCGCGGACGCCCCCTGACTCCTCGCCCCCGGGCCTACTCGGTGTACGCCGTCCCGCGCAGCAGCCGGTGGTCCGACAGGCCCGGCTCGGTGGCGCCGACGCCGCGCAGCGGTGCGCACCGGGTCGCGGCGTCGGCGGCCCGGCTCCCCGCTCCCGGCTGTGGTGACGGGCCCTCACGGAGGTGGTGCGCGTGCGTACTTGTGGGGAACGCGACCGTCCGGGGCGGTGCGATGGCACACTTGTGCTGTCGGAGTGAGGCTGTGCCTCGTGAGGGGGAGATCGTCGTGGATCCTGCCGTCGCGGCTGTCGCCGCCACCGCCGCCACCACGCTCGTCGGCGCGATGACGACGGACGCGTGGGCACACAGCAAGCGGGGGTTCGCGCGCCTGATCGGGCTCGGCCGGGCCGGCGACGGTACGGGCGACGACGGTACGAGCGCGGCCGAGGCGGAGCTGGAGCAGGCACGGGAGACGGTCCTCGCCGCCTACGAGCGGGGTGACGAGGCCGCCCTGGGCGCGGCGCACGACGACTGGGCGGCCCGGCTGGGAGCGGCTCTGGAGGCGAGCGCCGGCCGGTCGGCCGAGTGCGAGGGCCTGCTGCGCGAGCTGATGGCCGGCCGTCCCGGGGCCGAGGGCGAGATCCGGGCCCTCGGGGCGGCGCTGCGCGGCGCGGGCACCGGCGGCTTCTACACCCAGATAAATCAGAACGGCGGCGCGGGCGCCCAGGGGCCCGGAGCCAGTGTGACCGTGACCAACCACCACTACGCGCCCGGTGGTTCGCCCGCCCGGCCGCCGCTCCCCGAGTCTTGAGCGAGCCGCGTTACGAGCAGCGCGTCTCGGCCGGCGCGGTGGCGGCCCAGGGGCCGTACGCCTCCGCGACCGTCAACCATTACTACGGGACGCGGCTGCCCACGATCGGCGCGTTACCGCACCCGGCGGCCCCGGACACCGCGTGGCTGCTGGCCCAGCCCAGCCGCCTCCTCGACGCGCGCAGCCAGGTCGTGCCCTTCGTCGGCCGGGAGGCCGAGCTGGAGCGGCTGCGGCGGTGGCGGGACGCGCGGGACGCACGCCTGTCGGTCCTGCTGCTGCACGCCCCGGGCGGCCAGGGCAAGACCCGGCTGGCCCTGGAGTTCGCGGAGCGGTCCCGGGACCCGGACCTGCCGGCGGCCGAGCGCTGGCAGGTCCTGCACGCGAACCTCGGAGCCCCGGGGCCGCCGGCCGGCGCGGACGACGGGGGTGCCGTGGAAGGGGGCCCGCCGGCCGGGGAGGCCGGTGAGGCCGGTGTGCTGCTGGTCGTCGACTACGCCGACCGCTGGGCGTACAGCGAGCTGGAACGCCTGCTGTCCGAACCGGTCCTGCACCAGCGGCGGCCCACCCGGGTCCTCCTGATCGGCCGCACCGTCCGCTGGTTCGCGTCCCTGCGCGCCGACCTCGCCGAGCGGGGCGCCGCCGCCGGGGACCTGCTCCTGCCGTCCCTGGCCGCCGACCGGGTCCGCATGTTCACCGCCGCCCGGGACCGCTTCGCGGCGAGCGACCTGTACGCCCTGCCGGACCCCGGGGCCGTCGCCCCGCCCGGGTCGCTCGGCCGGGACGACTTCGGGCTGACGCTGACCCTGCACATGGCCGCCCTGGTGTCCGTGGACGCCCACGCGCGCGGCGAGCGGCCGTCCCCGATGGAGCCGCACGACCTGTCGGCGTACCTCCTGGACCGCGAATACCGGGCATGGCAGCGACTGTTCGACGCCGGCGGGCAGGGCCTCGACTACCGGACCCGGCCCTCGGTGATGGCCAGGACGGTCTTCACGGCCGTCCTCACCGGCGCCGTCAGCCAGGACACCGGCACGCGGGTGCTGCGCTCGCTGGACCTGCCGGGCCACCCGCAGGAGCTGCTCCTCGACCACCGGTTCTGCTACCCGCCCGCCGACCGGGCGCTGGTGCTGGAGCCGCTCGGCCCGGACCGGCTGGCCGAGGACTTCCTGGGGCTGCTCACGCCGGGGCACGCCGTCAGCTCGTACGACCCCGACCCGTGGGCGGGCGGTGTCCCGGCCGTCCTGCTGGGCGGCGAGCGGGGGGCCGAGCTGGCCGCGCGGACGGTGACGTTCCTGGCGTCGGCCGCCCAGCGCTGGCCGCACGTCGGGGAACGGGTGCTCCACCCCCTGCTGTGCGCCGCGCCCGAGGTGGCGCTCGCCGCCGGCAGCCCGGCACTGACCGCGCTCGCCGCCCTGGCCGGCCGGGGCGGCGAAAGCGGCGGTGGCGGTGGGGGCGCCGGTGGCGCCGGTGGCGGTGGGACCGCCGCGAAAGGGGGCATCCCTCCGTCGCTGCTCGCGGCGCTCGAAGCCGTCGAGGCGCGGCTCCCCACCGGCCGCCACATGGACCTCGACGGCGGCATCCTCGCCGTCGTGGAGGTGCTCACCGCCCACCGGCTGGCCTCGACGACCGATCTGGGCCGACGCGCCTGGCTGTACGGGACGCTGGCGTGGCGCCGGGCCGGCGCGGGCCGCCGGGACCAGGCGGTCGCGCCCGCCGAGGAGGCCGTACGCCTGCATCGCGAGCTGGCCGGAAAGGACCCCCGGAACCTGCCGCACCTGGCGAACTCCCTGAGCGCGCTGGGGGACCGGCTGTCGGCGGCCGGCCGCTGGGAGGAGGCCCTGTTCGTGGCCGAGGAGTCGGTGGCGATCAGCCGCCGGCTGGCCGAGGCCGACCCCGCCGCCCACGAGGACCGGCTCGCGGAGTCACTGACCGGCCTCGGCAACCGGCTGTCGCGCCACGGGCGGACCGAGGAGGCCCTCGCCGTCACGAGCGAGGCCGTCGGGCTCTGCCGGCGGCTGGCCGGCTCCAACCCGGTGCACCTGCCCGAACTCGCCGGGCTGCTCAACAACCTGGCGCTGCGGCTGGCCGACGCGGGCCGCGCCGAGGAGGG
This sequence comes from Streptomyces sp. NPDC015131, assembly GCF_043079975.1. NCBI lineage: Bacteria > Bacillati > Actinomycetota > Actinomycetes > Kitasatosporales > Streptomycetaceae > Streptomyces > Streptomyces sp. NPDC015131. Next base: position 525,204 of record NZ_JBIBVB010000004.1, read on the forward strand.
CCTGGCCGCCGCCGAGGAGGCGGTGGGCCTCTACCGGCGGCTGGCCGAGGCCGACCCCGACGCCGAGCGGCACCACTTCGCGATGGCGCTCGCCAATCTGGGGGGCGCCCTGCGCGCGGTGGGCCGCGCCGAGGAGGGCCTGGAGATGACCGAGGTGGCCACCGACCTCTACCGGCAGCTGGCCGCCGCCACCCCCGCCGCCCACCAGCCCGATCTGACGGCGGCGCTCGTCAACCTCGGGATCTTCCTCGCGGACCTGGGCCGCCGGCAGGAGGCTCTCGCCCCGATGGAGGAGGCGGTGGCGATCCAGCGGCAGCTGGCCGAGCAGGACTTCGCCGCCCACTGCCTCGATCTGGCCAAGGTCCTCAACGACCTGGGCACCCAGCTTCTCGCGCTGGGCCACGAGGAGCGCGCCCTCGCGGTCACCCGGGAGGCCGACGAGCTGTACCGGCGGCTGTCGGCCGCTCACCCCACCGTCGAGTTTCCCGGGCAGGCCGAGGCCCGCGACCGGCTGGCACGACCGCCGGGCGCGGTCCGGGAGAAGGCGCTGGCCGCCACCCGGGAGGCGAACGGGCTGTACCGGCGGCTGGACGAGGCGTCCTCGCCCGCCGAACTGACCGACCTGGCCCTGTCGCTGGGCAGGGTCGCGCAGGACCTCGCCGGCCTCGGCCGCTACGAGGAGGCGGTCACCGCAGCCGTGCGGGCGGCGGACGCCCACATCGGGAACAGTGACCGGCGCCGTGCGGCCGAGTTGCTCCTCGACGCGGGACACGCCCTGTTCGGCATCGGGCGCACCGAGGAGGCCGCCGTCCTGTTCGGCCGGTCGGCCGAGGAGTTCCGCCGTACCGGGGACCGGCATCTGGAGAGTGCCGCACTGGTCAATCTCGGCCCCGCCCTGGCGGACTCGGGCCGCGCCGACGAGGCCGTCGCCGCCTGCGAGCGGGCGGTGGAGCTGTTCCAGCACGCCAGGGAGCGGCTGTTCGCGATCGCCTCGCTCAACAACCTCGCCCACGCGCTGACGGCCGCGGAGCGGTTCGACGAGGCCGCGGAGATCAGCCGGCGGGCCGCCGCCCTCTGCGGCGATCCCGGCGGCGCCGTACAGGACGACGGTGACGCCCCTGCCCCGGGAGGCCGCCAGGACGGTGCCTCCCTCCACAACCTCGGCAACGCGCTCCTCGGTCAGGGGCGGTACGAGGAGTCCATCGCCCCCAGCCGGGAGGCGGCGGCCGCCTACCGGGAGGCGGGCAAGCCGCACCGCGAGGCGGACTCCCTCTGCAACCTCGGCGACGCCCTGTCCCGGACGGACCGGTTCGACGAGGCGATCAGCGCGTACGAACGCTCGGCGGCGCTCTTCTCGGAGACCGGCGACCGGGCCAAGGAGGCCCGGGTGCTCGGCCGGCTCGGCGCCACCCTGCTGCGCGCCGGGCGCTTCGAGGAGGCCGTCACCACCACCCGGGGGGCCGCCGCCGTCTCCCGCGAGCTGGGCGACCGGGCGGAGGAGGCCCGGGCGCTGATCCACCTGGGCGGCGCGTGCACCGAGACCGAACGGTACGCGGAGGCCGCCACCGCCGGCGGCAAGGCCGCCGCCCTGCTGCGCGAGAGCGGTGAACCGGAGCGCGAGGCCCACGCGCTGGCCATTCGCGGCACGGCCCTGACCCGGGCGGGCCGGCACGAGGAGGCGGTCACCGCCTGCGAGCAGGCCGTCGCGCGCTACCGCGAGGCGGGCAACCACGAGCGTGAGCGCGCGGTGCTGCACACCCTCGGCATCACCCTGTGCCAGCTGCACCGCACGGAGGAGTCGATCGCCGCGTACCGGCGGGAGCTGCGGGTCTGCCGGGAGACCGGCGCCCGCGACGGTGAACTGGCGCCCCTGCGCGCCCTGTCGCTGCTGCTGGAGTACGAGGGCCGGTACGCGGACGCCGTGCCGGTCTGCGAGCAGGGCGCCGCCCTCTGCCGGGAGGCCGGCGACCGGGGTGGCGAGGGGGAGCTGCTCAACCGTCTCGGTTCCGTTCTGCTGGAGCTGGGCCGCGTCGAACAGTCGGCCGCCGCCCGTGAGGGGGCCGTCGCCGCGTACCGGGCGGCCGGTGACGCGGCCGGTGAGGGGACGGCGTCCGGCGAACTGAGCGCCGTGCTGCTGCGGTTGAAACGGTACGGAGAGGCGGTCGCGGCCGGCCGGTACGCGGTGGAGCTGTTCCGGCGGGCCGGCGACCGCCCCCGGGAGGCGTACGCCCTCATCCTTGTCGGCCGGGGCCTGACCGGTCAGGGGAAGCCGGGGGAGGCCGTCGGCCCGTGCACGGAGGCCGCCGGGCTGTTCCGCGCGGTCGGTGACGGGCCGGGCGAGGCCGAGGCACTGCGCCACCTGTCCGCCGCGCTCTCCGACTCGGGCCGGGAGGCGGAGGCCGCCACCGTGCTGCGGCGGGCCGCCGGCCGCTCGCGCGAGGCGGGTGACGCCCTGGGCGAGGGCCTCGCCCTGTACCGGCAGGGCGAAACGCTGCTGCAGGAGGAGCGGTTCGCGGAGGCCGTCGACACGTGTCGGCGCGCCGCCGCCCTCTTCAAGGAAGTGGACAACCCCGACCTGGAGGGGTCGGCGCTCCTCAACCTGGCCCGCGCCCTGCGCTCCCTGGGCCGGGACGAGGAGGCAGTCTCCGTCTACCGGCGGGCCGCCACCGTCTTCCCCCGCACCGACGACCGGGAGCGGGAGTCCCAGCTCCACTTCCACCTGGGTGCTCTGCTGGAGCGGCTGGACCGTCCCGCCGAGGCCGTCCCGGCCTACCGCCGCGCGGCCGACCTGTTCCGCGCCCGCCGGAACCTCACGTACGAGGGCCAGGCGCTGTTCCGGCTGGGCTTCCTCACCTCGAAGCTCCGCCAGAACGAGGAGGCCCTTCCGGCGTTCCGGCGCTACCTGGACGTCTGCCGGGAGACCGGGGACACCGAGGGCGAGGGCTCGGCGCTGCTCGTCCTCGGCGGGCTCCTCGTCGACATGGGCCGGTACGGGGAGGCGGTCACGGTCAACGAGCGGGCGGCCGACCACCTCCGCCGGACCGGCCGCCCCGAGTCGGCGGACCTGGCACTGAGCCACCGGCAGAAGGCGCTACGGGCCCTGGGCAGGGGCGGCGAGTAGCGCGGTGCAGCGGCCCGGGGGGCGTACCGCCGGAGTCCTGTGCACGCGCGCGTGGAGAGCGGCCCGGGGGGCGTACCGCCGGGGCCTGTACACGCGCGCGGCGAGAGGGGCCCCGGGGGCGAGGGGCCCCGGGGGCGAGGGGCCCCGGGGGCGAGGGGCCCCGGGGGCGAGGGGCTCCGGGGGCGTACCGCCGGGGTCCGTGCGGGCGCCGGGACCGCCTCCTCTAGCCTTGCCTCTTCGCAGGGGTGGGACGGGGTGTGCGGTGAGGGACACGGTGACCGGGGAGAGGGAACCGGCCGGGCTGGTGCGTGCGGTGCTGCGCGGCGCGACCGTGCTGGTCGTCGGCGGGCTGCTGCTGGTGCCGCTGGGCGTGGTCGCCATGGTGGTGGGGCCTGACCTGCTGTTCCGGGCCGACAGCCCGGCCTTCCGCGCCTGGCGGACGGTGTTCGTGGCCGTCACGGTGCAGGCGCTGCCCTTCCTGGTGTTCGGGACGCTGGTCTCGGCGGCCATCAGCACCTTCGTGCCGGCGTCCCTGTTCCGCCGGGTGCTGCCGCGCCGTCCGGTGCTCGCGGTGCCCGTCGCCGGGGCCGCCGGGGTGGTGCTGCCCGGCTGCGAGTGCGCCTCGGTGCCGGTGGCCGGCAGCCTCATGCGGCGCGGGGTGGCCCCGGCGGCGGCGCTCGCGTTCCTGCTGTCCGCGCCGGCGGTGAACCCGATCGTCCTGGTGGCGACCGCCGTCGCCTTCCCCGGCAGCCCCGAGATGGTGGTGGCGCGGCTGGTCGCGTCGCTCGCGGTGTCCATGGCGATGGGCTGGCTGTGGATCGGGCTGGGCAGGCCCGAGTGGCTGCGTCTGCCCGGGACGGGAGGCGTGCCCGGGGCCGGGTCAGGGGCCGGTTCCGGTCCCGGTTCCGGTTCCGTTCCCGGTTCCGGTTCCGGTTCCGGGGAGCGGGACGCGGGTGGCCGCTCCCCCTCGGCCCGGTTCCAGGACGCGCTGCGGCACGACTTCCTGCACGCGGGCGGGTTCCTGGTCGTGGGGGCGATGGCGGCCGCGACGTTCAACGTGCTGGTGCCGCAGTCCGTGCTGGACGCGGTCTCCGGATCGCCCTGGCTCTCCGTCCTGGCGCTCGCCGCCCTGGCCGTGGTGCTCGCCGTCTGCTCGGAGGCGGACGCCTTCGTCGCCGCGTCCCTGACGGGCTTCTCCCCTACGGCGAGGCTGGCGTTCATGGTGGTGGGGCCGATGGTGGACGTGAAACTGGTCGCGCTCCAGGCGGGGACCTTCGGCCGGGCCTTCGCGGTGCGGTTCGCCTCCGCGACCTTCGTCGTGGCGGTGCTCGCCAGTGTCCTCGTGGGGTGGTGGCTGCTGTGACCCGCCGGTTCCAGATCGCGCTCCTCGTCCTCCTGGGCGCCGCCGTGCTCCGGGTGTCGCTCCTCAGCGAGCTGTATCTGCGGTACGTGAAGGCCGGGCTGCGCCTGCCGCTGATCGCCACGGGGGTGCTGCTGCTGGCGCTGGGGGTCGCGGCGGCGGTACGCGAGGCCCGGGCGCACCTGCGGGACCGGCCGGCGGACCAGGCGACGGACGCTCCGGAGCGGGCGCACGGGAGCGGGGGCGACGACGGGCACGGGCACAGCCACGCCCACGGGCCCCGGGTGGCCTGGCTGCTGTACGTACCGGCGGTGATGCTGCTGCTCTTCGCGCCGCCCGCGCTCGGCTCGTACACGGCCGCGCGGGACGAGATGGTGGCCGGTCCGCGCACGGGGACCTTCCCGCCGCTGCCGGAGGGCGATCCGCTGCCGCTTGCCGTACGGGACTTCAGCGCCCGTGCCGTCCACGACACCGGGCGGTCGCTGGACGGCAGGACCGTGCGCCTGACCGGTTTCGTCACACCGGGCGAGGACGGCGGCTGGTACCTGAGCCGCCTGCTGATCGCGTGCTGCGCGGCCGACGCGGGGGTGCTGAAGGTGAGGGTCCACGGCGCCGGGGCGCCCCCGGCCGACGCCTGGGTGACGGTGACCGGCGTCTGGCGCCCGGCCGGCCGGCCCGGTGCCGACGACGCCCGCCCGGAACTGGACGCGACCGGGGTGGAGAGGGCCGCCCAGCCCAAGGACCCCTACGCGGACACCCCACCGGCCGCGCGGGCGGAAGCGGGCTGAACGCGGGCGGAGGAGGCGGGGAGCGGCCCGGAGCCGCCCGTGCCACCCGAGCCGAACCCCCCAAGGTTAATGGGATTCATTTTCATGTAGCCTGGAGTCCGCTCCCCCGCTCCTCAGAAAGGACCCGTCATGGCTGTGCCCAAGCGCAAGATGTCCCGCTCCAACACCCGTCACCGGCGCGCCCAGTGGAAGGCCACCACCCCGCAGCTGGTGCCCCTGACGGTGGACGGCACCGTTCACCTCGTACCGCAGCGGCTGCTCAAGGCGTACGAGCGCGGGCTGCTGCACCCGGAGGACTGAGCCCCGCGGGGACCGTCCCCTCCGGGCGAAACGGCCCCGCCCCGGCCAATCCGCCCGCCGCCCGGCTCCGAACGGGGTGTGTGACCTCCACCGAAAAGCCCTGGTTCCGCCGGCTGCTCGCCGCTCTGAGCGGACTGCTCGCCGGCTACGCGGCGCTGGCCGTCGCCGAACTCGCCGCCCACGCCGTACGCCCGGAGGCCGGCCCGGTCACGGCGGTGGGCGGGGCGGCCATCGACCGTACCCCGGCGCCGGTGAAGGACTGGGCGATCCGGACCTTCGGCGAGAGCGACAAACTGGTCCTCCAGGCGGGCATCCTCGTCGTCCTGGCCACGCTGGCGGCGGGCCTCGGACTGCTGGCCCTGCGCCACCGGCGCGCCGCCGCGGCCGGGGCGCTGCTGCTGGGTCCGGTGGGGGCCGTCGCGGCCGTCACCCGCCCCGACTCCGGCTCCCTCGCCGACGGACTGCCCTCCCTGCTGGGCGGGTTCGCCGGAGCGGCGGTGCTGTACTGGCTGTCCGGCCGCCTCACCCGGCCCGCGCCGGGGTCCTCGCAGGGACCCGAGCCAGGGTCCTCGGAGGGGTCCATGGAGGGGCCCGAGCCCGGGTCCTCGGAGGGGTCCATGGAGGGGCCCTCGGAGGTGGGCTGGGACCGGCGGGGGTTCCTGATCGGCGCGAGCGCCGCCGCCGTGGCGTCCACCGGGGCGGGCGTCGCGGGCCAGACGCTGAGCGGGGCACGCGCGCGTGACGCCGTGTCGTCCCGGGCGGCGCTCGTCCTCCCCCGGCCCGACTCGCCCGCCGCACCGGTGCCCCGGGGCGCGCAGGTGCGGGTCGCCGGGGTCAGCCCGTTCCTCACGCCCACCGAGGACTTCTACCGGGTCGACACCGCTCTGGTCGTCCCCCGTGTGGACGCCGGCCGGTGGCGGCTGCGCGTCCACGGCCGGGGCGTGCGCAGCCCGTTGACGCTCACCTTCCGGGACCTGCTCGACAGGGAGCTGGTCGAGCGGGACATCACCCTCGCGTGCGTCTCCAACGAGGTCGGCGGCCCCTATGTCGGCAACGCCCGCTGGACCGGCGTACGCCTGGCCTCGGTACTGGCCGAGGCCGGGGTGCGGCCGCCGTCGAAGGGCGGCCCCGCCGATCAGCTGGTGGCCCGGTCCGTGGACGGCATGACGCTGGGCACCCCTGTCGAGGCGGTGATGGACGGGCGCGACGCCCTGCTGGCCGTCGGCATGAACGGTGAGCCGCTGCCCTTCGAGCACGGCTTCCCCGTCCGTATGGTGGTGCCCGGCCTGTACGGCTACGTCTCGGCCTGCAAGTGGATCGAGGACATCGAGCTCACCACGTTCGACGCGTACGACCCGTACTGGGTGGCCCGCGACTGGGCCCGTGAGGCACCGGTGAAGACCCAGTCCCGGATCGACACCCCCAAGCCCTTCGCGCGCCCCGCCGCCGGGACGGTGATGGTCGCCGGTGTCGCCTGGGCGCAGCACCGCGGGATCGACCGGGTCGAGCTGCGCGTCGACGACGGTCCCTGGCGGGAGGCCGACCTCGCCGCCGAGGACAGCGCCGACACCTGGCGGCAGTGGTCGTACCCGTGGAGGGCCACGCCCGGCAGCCACACGCTGACCGTGCGCGCCACCGACCGTACGGGCGCGATCCAGCCCGAGGAGCGCACCCGGACGATCCCCGACGGGGCGGCCGGGTGGCACTCGGTGGTGGTGACGGTGGGGTGAGCCCCCGGTCTCCCGCCGTGAGAACCCCTGACCCCCTGAACCCCTGGTTCAGGCGGGCAGGGTCATCAGCATCAGCGGGGCGCCGGTGGGCTGCGGGGACCCTCCGGCGGGTTCCACGGTGACCCCCATCCCGGTGGCGCCGTCCACCGCGCCGTCCATCACCAGGCCGCCGTCCCCGCGGGTGAGGCCGGCGGGCCTCATCGTGCCGCCGCGGTCGTCGAACCACAGCTGATAGGTCTTGCCGGCGGGCAGTTCGGGCAGGCCGGAGGAGAGGAACACGGCGCTGTCCTCCGCCCGGGAGACCACGACGGCGACCCTGGCCCCACCCTCGGTGCCCGTCACCGTCCGGGCGTCGGGGGCGGACAGCACCCGCGACATGTCGGCCGTCCGCTGCTCCGCCCGCTGGGCGCGCTGTTCGGCGCGCCGGACGTCCTCGTGCTGCCACACCACCACTCCCCCGAACGCCGCCGTGGCCGCCACGCACGCGGCGAGCACCAGGCGCGGCAGCCGCCCCCGGAACGCCGGACCGGACCGGCCCGCACCACTGCCGGGCGCGACGTGCGGCGGGAGTTGCCGGACGGTGGTGATCTCCGCCAGTACCCGTTCCCGCAGCGCGGCCGGTGGTACGGCGGCCGCGGCGGCGCCCAGCCGGGCGGCGGTGGCCGACAGCTCGCGCACCTCGCGCGCGCACTCGGCGCAGTCGGTCATGTGCCGCTCGAACACGGCGCGTTCGTGGTCCGGCAGCGCATCGAGCGCGTACGCCCCGGAGGGGGCGTGGAGGTGTTCCCCGTTCACGTGTTCACTCCCATGCAGTCCCGCAGCCGGATCAGCCCGTCACGCATCCGCGTCTTGACCGTGCCGAGGGGCGTCGACAGCGAGGCGGCGACCTCCCGGTAGGTGTATCCCTGGTAGTACGCGAGCATCACGGCCTGCCGTTGCAGTTCGGTGAGCGACCGCAGGCACCGCCGTACCTGTTCGCTCTCCAGCCGTACGGCCACCTCCTCGCTGACCTGGTCGTAGGCCGGGGTGTGGTCCCGGCGGGCGCTGCGCCGGTCGCGCTCGCCGGCCGCCTGCTCCGACCGGACGCGGTCCACGGCCCGGCGGTGGGTCATGGTCATCACCCAGGTCGTCACGCTCCCCTGCTCGGGGCGGTAGCGGGCGGCGTGCCGCCACACCTCCACCATGACCTCCTGCGCCACCTCCTCCGACTGCGCCGGGTCCCTGAGGATCTTCAGCACCAGCCCGTAGACCGGGCCGGCGAGCGCGTCGTACAGCGACGCGAAGGCGTCCCGGTCCCCCTCGGCCACCCGCGCGACCACCTCCGCGAGGTCGGGCTCGACGGACGGTGAGCCACCGATACGAGCGATCTCCCTCACCGGGCACCCACCCGGCGGGCGGGGCCCGTGGCACCGATCACGGGTTGCCGTTCGTCCACTGGCGAGCCTTTCCCTTGTCGTCCCGGAAGCGGGCGGCGGCCGCCCGTGCTTCCGCCTCGCTCCCTATTCGGAGCCGGGCCCCCGCGCGGATGGGTGCGGGAGCGGACTTTCGGCGCGGACCAATCCGGTGCGGCGAGCCCTCCGAATGAGGCGTGTGAGGACGGCGGAAGGACTCGCTCACCCGCTCCCGGGCCGGCGCGTCCGCCCGCCGTCCTCCCCGAACCGAACCGACCCGAACCGACCCGAACCGAACCGACCCGAACCGACCCGAACGGGCCGGGCCGGGCCGACCCGACCGACCCGACCGGATCCGATCCGACCGGGCCGGTGCCCACCTCGTACCGGTGACCTTCACAAGGAGACGAACTCCATGCTCACGATCCGTTCCCGTCACGCCCTCGCCGCCGTCACGGCCGCCGTCGCCCTGCCGCTGGCCCTCACGGCCTGCGGAATGAACGACTCCGGCGCGAACGACTCGGCCGCGGACGGCCCCTCGGCCGGCGCCGCGTCCACCCCGGGCGGGGCCGGGGAGAACACTCCGGGCGGCGCCGGGGAGAAGGCGGCGGCCGACGGCCCGTTCGGCCCGGCGTGCGCTTCCGTGCCGAAGGACGGCGCGGGCAGCTTCGACGGCATGGCCAAGGACCCCGTGGCCACCGCCGCGTCCAACAACCCGGCGCTGTCGACCCTGGTCACCGCGGTGAAGAAGGCCGGGCTCGTGGACACCCTCAACAACGCCCAGAACATCACGGTCTTCGCGCCCACCAACGACGCGTTCGCCAAGATCCCGAAGGCCGAGCTGGACAAGGTCCTCAATGACAAGGCCACACTGACCAAGGTCCTCACCTACCACGTGGTGGGCCAGAAGCTCACTCCGCAGCAGCTGGAGAACGGTTCGTTCGAGACGCTGGAGAAGGGCACCGTGACCACGTCCGGATCGGGTGAGGCGTACAAGGTCAACGGCACCGCGAACGTGGTGTGCGGCAATGTGCCCACGGCCAACGCCACCGTCTACATCGTGGACTCCGTGCTGATGCCCCCGATGTGACGGGACGAGCGTGGCCTGACGACGCCCCGGGAACGGTCGCTGTTCCCGGGGCGTTCTCCCGGTGTACCCACTCCTTCCGGGGCCGGCGGGAGGTGGCCGATGTCCGGGGACAGTGCCTGTCGCTCCGTGTCGTACGCGCGCGTCCGCGCGGGCGCCGGGGCGGCCGTGACGGACGGCGGCGCCCCGACCGCCGCGCCCACCGTGACCGTGGCGTACGAGCGGTGCGGCGCCGGTGAACCGCTGGTGCTGCTGCACGGCCTGGGGGACGACCGCCGGGTGTGGGACGGCGTGGTTCCGCTGCTGCCCGGCCGGGAGACGATCGCCCTGGACCTGCCCGGCTTCGGGGACTCCCCGCCGCTGGACCCGGCGGTGCCGTGGGACCTGGACACGGCGGTGGCGTGGCTGGGCGTGCTGTTCGCCGGTTTGCGCGTGGAGCGGCCGCATGTGGCGGGCCACTCGCTGGGCGGGCTGATCGCGCTGTGCCTGGGCCGGGCCGGACTGGCGCGTACGGTGACGGCGCTGGCTCCGGCGGGCTTCTGGACGGCCGCCGAGCGGAGGTACGCGTACGCCGTGCTCGCCCTGTCCCGGCAGGGCGCGGGTGCCAGGGCGGCCCTGCGGGCCGGGCGGGCGCCGGGGCCGGCCGGCGGCGGGGACGTGCCGGGTGTGCCGGTGACCGTCGCCTGGGGCAGCCGCGACCCGCTCCTGCCGCCCTGGCAGGCGAAGCGGGCCGGGGCGGCGATCCCGGGGGCGCGGCTGGTGGCCCTGCCGCGCTGCGGCCATGTGCCGATGGTGGACGACCCGGCACTGGTGGCGCGGGTCCTGCGGGAGGCGACGGGTTCCCCGCCGGGTGGTGTGCCGCGTGGGTAGGGTGCGGTCGTGAGCAGCGCGCAGCGTTCCGAGGTGAGCCGTGACCGGGTGCTGGCGTACCGGGTGGCGGCGCACGGTTTCGACCGCTCGTCCCCGGCGCCGGACGTCCTGGCCCTGGGGGTGCGGGACACGCCGTACGGATCGGCCCGCCAGGCGCTCGCCGCCCGGGGCGCGTCGCCCGACGGGCTGCGGCTGGTCTGGTCGTTGCGCGGGGCGCCGCATCTGCACCGGTCCGGGGACCTCCCGGCGCTGGCGGCGGCCCTGTGGCCGGTGGACGACGCGGACGCGACGGCGCGCATCGACACGGCGGTGATCAAGGAGGGGGCGCGGCTGGGTGTCGCGGCGTTCCGGGTCACGGCCGGGGCGCTGCGCGCGGTGGTCGGCGGGCCGATGGCGAAGGGCGAGGTGAGTACGGCGGTCAGCGCGGCGGTGCCGGAGTCGCTGACGTACTGGTGCGAGCCGTGCGGGGCCCGGCACATCTCGGGGCTGCTGTTCCAGCAGGCGGGGCTCTTCGGCGCGGTGGGCGTCGTACCGGAGGGGCGCGGGACGGTGCTCGCTCCGCTCCCGGAGCGTTTCCCGGTGCCCGACGGGGCGTCGGGGACGGACGAGTTGGTGCGCGCCTTTCTGCGGTTCCTGGGTCCGGCGACGCCCGCGGAGGTGGCCGCCCATCTCGGTACCCGGCCGGCCGCGGTCCGGTCCGTGTGGCCCGGGGACCTGGCGGAGGTGTGGGTGGAGGGCAGGCGGGCGTGGCTGCCGGCCGACGCCCGGGACGCGCTGGTGTCGGCCGTGGACCCCGGGCTGGTACGGCTGCTGCCGCCCGGCGACCCTTTCCTCCAGGCCCGCGACCGGGCGCTGGTGGTGCCGGACAGGGGCCGGGCGAAGGAGGTGTGGCGGCCGGTCGGCGGGCCGGGCGCCCTGCTGGCGGGTACGGAGATCGCCGGCACGTGGCGGGCCAGGGCGGCGGGCCGGCGGCTGGACGTGACGGTGACACCGTTCGGGCCGCTGTCCGCGGCGGTGCGCGAGCGGCTGGACGCGGAGGCCGCGGTGGTGGCGGCGGCTCGCGGTGCGACGGACGTGAGGCTGCGGGTCGGGTGAGGGGGCCGGCGTGGTTCCCTGGTACCCGCAGCCCACGCCGAAGGAGCAGCCCATGACCAGCGCCCCGATCCCCTTCCAGGTGTACGAGGAGGGGACGTTGCTGCACGGTACGAAGGCGGACCTGGTGCCGGGGGACCTGCTGACCCCCGGTCACGCGTCCAATTTCGAGGAGGGCCGCACCTCCCGCCACATCTACGTCTCCGAGACCCTGGACGCCGCCGCCTGGGGTGCCGAACTCGCGGCCAGTGACGGGCCGGGGCGCATCTATGTGGTCGAGCCGACCGGGGAGCTGGAGGACGACCCGAACGTCACGGACAAGAAGTTCCCGGGTAATCCCACCCGTTCGTACCGCACGCGCGAGCCGGTGCGCGTCGTGTCGGAGCTGGAGGGCTGGACGGGGCACTCCCCCGAGCAGATCGAGGCGATGCTCGGCGGCCTGGCCGACCTCCGGCGCCGGGGGATCGCCACCATCATCGACTGACGCGGAGGGGCTGCTGCGGAGCGGCCCCGGGCGGTATCGTGCACCTTGGCATGCTCACGTCACTCTCACTCCCGGTCCCCCAGGGCCGGGCCCCCACAGGTGAAAGGACAGCGATGGTGCACTACCTACGGCTGGGAATAGCCGGTACCGCGGCAGCGGTGCTCCTAACGGCGGTACCGGCGGCGAACGCCGCGTCCGCACCCGAACCCACCACGACGAAACGCGCTTCGGCGGTCGTCACACTCCGCTATGACGACAGCCGGGCGGGCGGCTGGGAAGCGGCCGTCACGGCCGGAGTCGCCGCGTGGAACAACAACGTGGACAACGTCAAGCTGGTGAAGGCCGCTCCCGGCACCCGGGCCGAGATCCAGATCGTGGCCACCACGGGCTGGCCGCAGGCCACCCTCGGCCCGGTCCGCCCGGGCGGACGCGGCGTCGTCCAACTCGGCAGCCAGGCGGTCGCCCAGGGGTACGACAAGACACGGATCACCGCCCATGAACTCGGCCACAACCTGGGCCTGCCCGACACCAAGCCGGGCCCCTGCTCCCAGCTGATGTCGGGCTCCAGCGCCGGCACCTCCTGCCGGAACGCCCTCCCCAACGCGACCGAACAGGCCCGGGTCGAGTCCGCGTACGCCACCGCGACCGCGCCCCGCACCCCGGCCGACGGCCGCGTCCTGGTGGACGCCCCGTAACACCGACGGCAACAACGGGGCCTGGCCGCACACCCCTTGGCGGCGGCCAGGCCCTTCAATGGGGCACCTCGTTCCCCTACCCTTCGTGGTGGTTGAACCGCACCTCCGGGTTGTCCGCCGTGGGACCGTCCAGGAGCGGCTGGGGCCGCATGCGCAGATGCAGGTCGAAGAAGGCACCGGTGTACGCGCGCACCACGCCGACCGCCCGCGCGGGCGTGATCGTGGGCTGCGCGTCGCCGGGATAGGGCACGTGCAGCTGGTCGAACAGGACCGGCACGTCCGAGAAGGTGAAGTGGTGCGCTCCCGTCACGGCGAGCCACCGTTTCCACCCGTCGAGGTTCCGCCACGCGGCGTCCCAGGTCACGTCCTCGCCGCCCGGCTGGTGGGCGGCGTCACCCGTGCCGAACATCATGAACGGCTTCCCATCGAGCCCCCGTTCCGGTACGGGGTCCCCGAAGGCACCGTCCATGTTGACGCCTGCCCGGACCCGGTCGTCGTTCGCCATGACCGAGGCGGCCGCGGCACCGCCCAGCGAGTGGCCGGCTGCCCCGATGCGCTGCCGGTCGATGATGCCGGCGTGCCGCCAGGCCGGGCGCGGACCGGTCAGCCGGTCGAGGACGAACGACAGGTCCTGTCCCCGGTTGACGGTCGCCCTGCGCATGTCCTCCGCCGTCTCGGCCTTCCGGCACGCTGTGCAGGTGAGCACGCGGCCGCCGGGGAACACCGTCCCCGACGACTCGTAGGCGTGGTCCACGGTGGCGACCACGTAGCCGCGGCTCGCCAAGTCCTCCGCGAGGGTGGTCAGCGTGAACCGGGGCGCCCCGAAACCGGGTGAGAGCAATACCAGAGGGTGCTTCCCAGGGCGGGGACGGGCGTGGACGGTGCTGTGGGGACGCGTTGCCGCCAGCGCCTCCACCACCGACGCGTCCCGCACCCCGACCTCCGCGAGGAGCAGCTCCGCCTCGCGCCGGTCCGCGTAGCGAGAGGGCGCGCCCTTCGAGGAACGCGCGGGATAGTACACGTCCACCATCAACTCGCGCCGCCGCTCCGGCACCCAGAGGTCCCGCCGCGAGGGGTCCACGAGGTGGAGCGTCGACCGGCCCACGTCCGCCCGGCCCGTGGGCTCGGGCAGTACCACTCCGGTAGTTGCGGGAACGGCCGCGGCGACAGCGGCGGATGCCGGACCAGCCGGAACCTGCGCCTGCGCCGCCGGAACGGCCAGGGCCAGGGCGACGACCGCGACGGCCGCCGGACGCAGTATGCGTAACGTCTTCATGGACACCGACAGTAGAAGCGCACGGCCCGCCCGGCATCGCCCCCAGGTCTGGCGCGCAGTACGACCAGAGGTGGATCTTCCCTACCCCCACCCTCGACCGAACGGCCCCAACCTCGCTCATTCAGAGGCCAGCTGCACAGGCTGAGCATCCGCCCTGCCGTAGCCGAGCACCTGGGCAAGGACCTCGCAGAACCGCGCGACGCCTCGCCAGGCGCGCCTCGATGACGACCTCGAGCTCGCCCTCGTCCGATCGAAAACTCACCCTTCAGAACGGCTCCGGTGAAGCAACCGTCAGGATCAAACTCCGTGCTGGCGGCACGAGCAATGAAGCGGTACGTCATGAGGTGGTTCTGTCAACGCGGCGGACCGGGCCAGGTCTGCGTGGAGCAAGTACATGCTTCTCCACGCCACCAGAATCGAATATAGACCGGACTCCGAGCCCGGCATGACCGACGGCTGAGCAGGTGGCAGGATGCCTGCGTGATCGAGTACACGATCAGTCTGGTGAGCGGCGACGACTGGCCCGCCCTGCCACGAGGTACGTACGTATCCGTGTTGCAACCCCAGTCCCTCTCCTGCGAGCGCGCAGACGGCGACGGCGACCACTGCTTCCGTACGGGCGCCACGCTGGTCTGCGCCTCCTGGGAGCTCGCCGGCACGTGGTACGTCTGTATTGAGGGAGCGCCGTCATTCGCCGCCGCGGACCCGATCGTCGCGCAGATGGCGCACCAGCTCGGCCAGGCGGCGGGACAGCCGGCCGGCTACCACCGGATCAGCGGCTAGGTCGTGTGTCGGAAGTGCTCTTGGCCGAGCCAAGGAAGCTGGCGAGGCTACGGTTCGCCTCGGGCGGGATGGCGTGCGGAAGCGCGTGATGGGACACATCCGGCAGCACGGTCGTTGCGACGCGTGGCAACAGCGCCTCGGCGCGGGCGGCCACCTTGGAGGGGTCATGGGTCCTGCTGCTTCCGGCGAGGAGCAACAGGACCGGCAGGTCCAAGCTGCGCAGAGCGTTCGGTGCCGGGCGCGGCCCGGTTACGGGTCGAAGAGAGGGGAAACCGGCGGCCGCCTCTTGGAGGGCGAGCCAGTCGGGATCGAGGGCGGAGCCTTGGGTCTCCCACTCCAGGAAGGCTCGGACCCGGCGGGGCGTGTTCCGCAGCAGCATGGGCAGTGCGTTCAGCAGGTAGGCCGGGCTGAACCCGGCGAAGCACTGGGTCGGGTCCAGAAGGGCCAGGCGGCGTATCCGGTCGGGCGCGCGCATAGTGTGATGCAGCGCGATCCAGGCGCCGTACGAGTGTCCGCCCAGGTCGGTCTCGGCCACTCCGAGGCCGTCGAGGAGCGCGTCCAGCCAGGCCGACAGGTCGGCGACCGTACGGGGGCGGCGGTCGCCGTGGGGAGTGCTGCGTCCGGGGGCGCCGATCAAGTCGACGGCGAACACCCGGTGAGTGCGTGACAGTTCGACGGCCTGCGCGTACCAGGACGCGGAGGTTGCGCCCCCTCCGCCGGGCAGCAGGACGAGTGAGGGCCTGTCGGCCGGGCCGCATATGTTGACGTGTGTCGTACCGAAGGGCGTGGGAACGGTCGCCGTCTCGCGAGCGGCAGGCCACTTGGTCATGACCTTGTCGTAGGCCATGAGGAAGATGTCGGCGTCGTACGTATCGCGAGCGTTCATGAACGGCGACTCCTCTATTATCTCGCTCAGCAAGATACTTATTGGGCGAGATGATAGTGGAGGTGGTCCGTGGCCGATCAGGAGGGCGAGGAACTCGTCGAACGAGCTGAGCAAGGGCCCGAGATGGAGATCGTCCACCTGCTGCGCGCGGTGGCCGTCGACCTGGGCCGTCACAGCACTCGGTTCGCACAGCGCAACGGCATGCACCCCACCGACGTGCGTGCGCTGATCGCCCTGATGGACGCCGCCCGCGCCGGCGAGGAGACCACAGCAGGGCACTTGGGCACCGCTCTCGGGCTCAACTCGGCAGGAACCACAGCACTGGTCGACCGCCTGGAACAGGCCGGGCATGTGCGGCGAGTGCGCAATGCGCGGGACCGCCGCAAGGTCACCATCGAAGTGGATGAGCGGGCGGTCGCCCTCGGCTGGTCCCACTTCGGACCGCTCATCGATCGGGCGGTGGACTTGCTGCGGGGATACGACGAGCGGGAACTGGCCGCGATCAAGGGCTTTCTGACTGGAATGCAGAAGACAGCGGTCTAGGGTGTATTTCAAATATGCTGGTCGCAGCCACTCGTTGATGGCCGCGAGGAGAACGGTTGCCTCGTGACGAACTACGCCCGTGGTCTTGCGCCCGGCTCCGTTGCTGCCACCCGTTCCCGAACGACGCCGCCGGCATCCGGGCGACTTCGCGTTCCGGACCGGGCGGCTCTTGGCGGCATCAATACGTCCTGCGGACCGGAGTCGCCCGGCGCGACGTCCCGGCCGAGACCGTTGGGCTGCTCAGGGGTGACAGCCTGGCGCCGGCTGCGGGACTGGACCGAGGCCGGCGTATGGCCTCGCCTGCACGCCGCCCTGCTGGCCGAGCTGCGCCGCGCGGACTCGTTATACCTGGACGACTGTGCTGTGGCCGGCTCGCATGTCCGGGCCCTGAAGGGGGGATCACGTCGGCCCCTCGCCCGTCGACCGTGCCCGCCCCGGCTCCGAGCACCACTTGATCGTCGACCGTCATGGCACCCCGATCGCCGTCACGCTCACCGGCGGCAACCGGCACGATGTCACTCAACCCCTGCCGCTGCTCGATGCTGTCCCGCCGATCCGGGGCCTGCGAGGGCGGCCTCGTCGGAAGCCCCGGCGGCTGTATGCCGTCGGGGACGCGACTTCGACAAGTACCGCCGTCTGCTCTGGAAGCGCGGCATCAAGCCGTTGATGGCGCGACGAGGCGTCGCCCACGGCTCCGGACCGGGGAAGGTGCGCTGGGTGGTCGAGCGCGCCTTCGCCTGGCTGCACCAGTGCAAACAGCTCCGCACCCGCTACGAGCGACGCGCCGATCTCCACCAGGGCCTGCTCGAACTGGCCTGCAGCCTCATATGCCTGCGCCGCCTGCGTTCCTCATCCTGAGCGATCAGTTGGCGACGCTGAACCACCCCGGTCGCACCTCGTCCAGAAGCGGTTTCAGGGACCGTACCGCGGTCTGCAGGTCCTGATCCGTGACGTCAACAGGCTCCGGCAGGCTCAGCCCGTACCAGCGCAGCCGACAGAAGTCGAAGACTTCGCTCCCGTCGGCTGCGAAGTCGACATCGACCTCCGTGCCGTCGCCGCTGACGAAGCGGCACCCTGCCCCATGAACCGTGTAGGAGTAGGTGCCGGCGTGTCCACTCCGGCCGATGATCCGGCGCGAACGGGCCAGGCCGAAAACATCTCCCAGTCGCTCCAGTGAGGGGATCGCCACCCTCATGGCCTCGTTTATCGCGCTCAGAGCATGGACGTAACCGAGCATGAGCTCCCGTGCATCCTCAACCCGTTCCATGCGACGTCATCCCCCCTGAGCCCGTGGCTGAAGGGATGGTTCCACGGGCTGCCGGCACCTCCGCAGGACGGCACTGGGCAGGGAAGGGGCCAAGGGCACGACATCGCGCAAAGCCGCTTGAGTCCCTCACGAAGGCCGAGCTGTACGAGAAGGCCACCAAGGCCGGCATCCGCGGCCGCTCCCACATGAGCCACGACGAACTCGCCGACGCCCTTGCCGGAGTCAGGGACGGCTGACTCCTCGCGGAGGCCAACAGCGCCCTGTCCCAGGCTGGCGGCGTAGGGCGGGCACCCGTGGCGTTCGCGCGGCGCCTTAGGCGGCGCGGCCCCAGGCGGAGACGAGGGTGTAGCCGAGTTCGTGGGTCCCGGGGGCCGTCAGGTGGTCGATGGCCGCGTCGAAGCCGTTGGCGTCGATGAGGCCCGTGGCGAGGATCTCGGTGCGCATGGCGGCGAACGTGAGCGTCCAGAAGCGGGCGGTGGGGCGGTCTGCGCGTACGAGGGGGACGTCTGCTGCCATGTCGACATCGGTCAGGCCTGCCCGGGTGAGGGGGGTGGGGTAGGCGCGGGCGTAGTTCAGGTCGCTGTCCAATGTGGTGAGCAGCGCGCGGTCGTAGGCCTGGGTGAGGGCGCGTACGGCGGGGTGGGGGGAGGCGGCGGCCATGGTGTTGATGACGTCGCTGACGATGAGGTGGCCGCCGGGTGCGAGCCAGGACACCAGGCGCGGGAGGACTTCCTCGCGCTTGGGCAGGTGGCAGAGCGTCAGGCGGGCGTGGATGAGGTCGAAGCCCGGCTTGGGCAGTTCGTCGTCGGTGGCAGTGTGGACATCGGCGCCCCAGATCTGTACCCCGGGATGGCCGGCTTCGTGCAGCAGGCTGGTGTCGCGGTCGAGAGCGATTACCTCGCCCTCGGGGGCGGCCTGGCCGGCCAGCCAGGCGGCGACGGTGCCCGGGCCGGCGCCGACGTCCAGGCAGCGGCGGCCCGTCAGGGGACCGAGGTCGGTGATCCGGCGGCGGGTGTAGGCGTCGAAGACCTCACCGATCAGGCCGATGCGTTCGCGTTCGAGCGGCTGGTCGAAGCCGTACAGGCGGCTTCCGTACTCCTCTGTCTGCACACCCAAACCCTATAGTGACCTTCCGAGTTCAAAAAACTACCCTCCGCGAGGTTGATGGTGTCGGTGTCCGCGTCCGCCCTCCAGCAGGACGCCCTGCTGCAGGCCCGCACAGAGCTGACGACGGGCCTGCGGCAGACACCACCCCGCCTGCCCTACCGGCTGCTGTGGGACGAGCACAACACCGCGCTCTACGACCGGATCCGCGAGCAGCCCGAGTACTACCTCAACCGGCTGGAGATGCAGCTCCTCCACACACACGCACCCGCGGTGATGGGCGCCAGCGGGGCTCGGACCCTGATCGAGCTCGGCTCCGACACCGGGGAGAAGGCACTGCCGCTCCTTGCGCACATGACCGCCCCGGCCACCTACCTGCCCGTCGACGTCAGTACCAGCGCGCTCAACCGTCTGACCGACAGGCTCTGGCACGCCTCACCCGGCACCACGGTGCGCGCCGTGGCCGCCGACTTCACCCGCCCGTGGCCGGCGGCGCTGCGCGAGCCCGGCCGGCGCCCCGTGCTGGTCACCTTCCTCGGCAGCACCCTGGGCA
Source organism: Streptomyces sp. NPDC015131 (assembly GCF_043079975.1). Classification (NCBI taxonomy): domain Bacteria; kingdom Bacillati; phylum Actinomycetota; class Actinomycetes; order Kitasatosporales; family Streptomycetaceae; genus Streptomyces; species Streptomyces sp. NPDC015131. Next base: position 544,534 of record NZ_JBIBVB010000004.1, read on the forward strand.
ACCTGCTTCCCGAAGAGCGCCAGGGCCTGCTGGAGCTGGTGGCGGGCAGCCTGCGGCCGGGTGACGGCCTGCTGCTGGGCGTGCCCCTGCTGCACGACGTGGAGGGGATGGTTTCCGCCTACCGGGATGCCGCGGGTCTCATGGAGGCGTTCTACCTGCACTGCCTGCGTATCCTCAACCGCGATCTGGGCACCGACTTCGACCTCGACGCCTACGCCCACCACGTCGCCTGGTCCGCACCCGAGCGGCGCGTGGAGATCGGCCTGCGTGCACTCGCCGACCAGAGCGTCCTGGTCCCCGGCCACCCCGCCGCGCACCAGATGGCCTTCCCCTGCGGCGAGGTCGTGCGCGCGGCCGTCGCGGTGCGGTTCACTGCTCGACAGCTCGACGGCGAGCTGTCGGCGCACGGCTTCGAGACCGTGCGCCACCTGCCGGACGCCAGCGGCCGGTACATGCTCCTCCTCGCCCGCCTGTGGGCGTGAACCACGCCCAGGACGTCCTGCGCCCCGTGGGGCATGTGAGCACACACCAGGTACGTGCTCATGGGAGGAATCGGCCGTTCGCGTGATCGAAGCCGGATCCGCTGGCCTTGCCCGGCGGCGAGGCGGAAAGATCCGCTGCGACCCGATCTCCACGCACCTGCTGAGGTACTGATGACGACGGCTACCGATCTGCGGACCCGTAAGTTCAACCGCTTCTTCGACCTGCTGGACACCGATAGCAACGGCTACATCGAGCCCGAGGACTGGGCCAGGACCGCCCAGAAGTTCTCTGCCGGCTTCGGCCACGCCGAGGGCTCCGCGCAGGCCAAGGCACTCCACCAGGCCTACCAGCAGGTCCACCACAACATCGTCGCGGACATGGACACCGACGGCGACGGACGGGTCAGCAGGAAGGAGTTCCACGCCGGACTCCACCGCCACGTCGCCGACCTCAGCCTCCTCGACAAGACGTTCCGCCACGCGCTCGACGCCGAGTTCGACACCGCCGACATCAACGGCGACGGCGTCCTCCAGGGCGAAGAGATCGACCGCATCTGGGAGGTGTGGGGGATGTCCACCGAGGACGCGAAGACCGCAATGGAGCAGATGGACCGCGACGGCGACGGCCGCATCAGCCGCGACGAGTACTACGCCACCTGGCGCGAGTACCTGGCCAGCGAAGACCCCAACGCCCCCGGCAGCTGGCTCCTCGGACACCCGTAGCCAACAACAGCCGCCCGGCACCCGTCCCCTAGTGGAGGTGCCGGGCGGCTGTCGTGTGCAGGCTGCTGGTCAGTTCAGAGAAGTCACCAGACCGAACGAGATCGCGCCGCTCCATACCGGCCTCGGTATCGGGAACCTCCCAGGCTGCCCCCCTGGGGTCGGTGACCAGCCTAAATCGGTGAAGCCCGAGGGGCATCCCGCCTAGGTCAGCGGAGTCAGCGAGGCGGCGTCGCATTCGGCGCAGGCCACGGCGCCGGCGGCGCAGGGCGTTCAGGGCCTGGTCGAGATCAAGCTCGGGTCCCTCGCCAGCCATGGCGCAGTCGGTGGTGTGCACGACCGTCCGGGCCGCTGCGCCCCCTCGGGCGGGCACCACCTGGACGGTCCACGCCCACGATGACGGCGCGGACCGGAGGAGCGGGCGGGTGGGGACGGTCTCGTAGGAGACCCCTCCGCACGGCCGTCGCGCTTCTGGAGCACCTGCGCACCGGGGCGCCGCTGCCGGACGACGTCGCCGTGTGGGCGGGCGAGCTGCAAGGCCGACTCCTGCGCCGTATCCCGGCCGAGGACTAGTGACTCGCCGAGCTCGTTCCGGCATGCGTACCGCCCGGTGCTGCGCCCCGGCTTCTGGCGTCGCGCTGCGGGAGCGCTGGTCGGGCTGTTGCCCCGGGGTATTCGGCATGCTCCCGGCTGTCGAGCGCCCATGTCCGGTGTGGGCATGGCGGAGGCCGTGAGGGCGCTGTCACGGCCGAGGGCGGTGCGGGCCACCGCGATGTCGCCCGTTGGCTCTTCGGCGCTGCGGTGACGGCCGGGGCCCTCCCGGGCGCCGGCGGCCGTGCGCTGCGTCGGCGGCGTGTTCGTCGGGTCGCGGGGCGGTCGAGCCGTCGCTTGAAGGCCGCTGCGTACTCGGCTTGCGCGGGGGTGCGGGGGCTGTGGTGGCGCGGGAGGGCTGAGTTTCGGCTTTGGGGTGTACGACGGTTCGAGTGCGTGTGCGCGTCGGCCTGCCGCTGCCCGGCCGGCTTGACCGGGTGAGATGTTGGTTGAGGGCTCCATAACATGACTGCTGATCAGAAACATTTCTGCACAACGGATTTAGTCGGTGTGACTCATGTCTCGTGAACGGCCTGGGGGTAGGAATCATGGCGCCCCGAGTAAGCCGCAATCTCAACTGTTAGGACTTACCGAGGTACGGAATCCGAACAGAGCGATCGATCATCCCTAAAAACAGGAGAGTGGCGAGACCCCTGCAATTGTCAGGGACATCGCCACTCGTAGTTACGGCTGATCATGCCGCCGTGACCCCTCGCCGGGGCGCAAAATTCAAGTGCCGGGCGGCTCCGAGGGCACCACCCCCCGAAGCTCACGCCCGACTGCTGGCGCCAGACCCGATCAAAGTTCCAACGTCAGCGCCCTCAACGTATGCCCTAGGCCGCCTTGAGAATCCCGAAGATCAGGGTGTTACCCAAGAGTAGGCCCGAAACCCCCATGCGTAGGGGATTTGAACGCCGCTTTCCCCGCCGGAGGGGGATCCCCCACTTAGCGCAACGCCTCCCACTCAAGTGAGTGACGGGATGCGCCCATCCGTGGGATATGGTCAGGATCCCCCGAGTGACTTGATAGCAGCCCGGGCGCGAGGAGTTGGCCGGAACTCACCAATCCGATCGCTCTTCGTCAGAACAACAACTTCACGGCGCCAGACCCGATCTCTTCAACGAAGAAGCAGAGGAATAATGACGTTCCTTGTCGCTGCCGTCATGATCGTTGCGATCATCGCGGCCACCATCGCGTTCACCGTCCGCACGCTGAGCGCCACGCCCGCGCGCATCGCCAGCGTCATCGTGGCGATCATCGGCCTCGTGATCGCGCTCCCCAAGGCGTTCGAGGCGCTCCAGCCGGCCCAGCCCGCGGTGACCGCCCCGGCGGACCCCAACGCGGCTCCTGGAGCGAAGTAATGACGTTCTGGAAGCGCAATGAGCCCCTGCAAGTCGGATCCCGCTACTACGAGATCGACATCAGCACCGGCCAGATCGACCGCGACAAGCCGCCGTTCCAGCTCAACACCGTCTTCGAGCGCAACCCCTTCATGCGCGAACTTCCCCCCGACCTGCGCGCCGCCTTCAAGGAGCTGGCCCAGACCAGCTCCCGCGAGCACCGGCGCGACGCCGAGCTGCGCGGCCCCCAGGCCGGGACCGCCGTCCACATAGTGCTCCGAGGATGCGTCGCCGAGCGCACCCCGATCGGCACCTCCAGCACGGTGCGCATCCTCGGCGCCGGCGCCGTCCTAGGCTGCATGGAGTTCTTCGACGAGAAGATGACCACCCCGACGGCCATCTGCCTGAACGACACCTGGACCCTCTACATGCCCATGGACCGCATGCGCGCGGTGGCTGACACCCACCCGGCGCTGATGAAGGCCATCGGCATATCGGTCACCGACCGGTACGAGGCCACCGAACGGATCTACAACCGGCACAACCTCAAGGCCGTACAGCGCCTGGCCGGTCTGCTGGGCCACCTCGTGATGCACTGCGCGGTGTTCGGCAAGAAGTACGACTTCAGGGTGGAAGGCCCCGCCCAGAGCGACCTGGCCGGAGCCCTCGGCCTGAGCGTCGGGTCCGTCGAGGCCGCCCTGGCCACCCTCAGGGAGGAAGAGATCGTGATCACCGGCTACCGCAGCTACGAGTTCCCCTCGCTCCGCCGACTGCTGGAGGCCAGCGGAATGGTCTTCCCGCCCGAATCCCTCGCCGGGGCCCTGGCCAAGTAACCCGAACCTCCACACCAACAACGCGCCGGGACGGACCAGGCCGCCCGGGCGTGCGTACGGCCCGGGCGCAGGGGCCGCGCGAAGTCCCCCTTGGCGAATCTGTGGCAGGCGCTACCTGAGGAGGACACCCCCGAGGGCGCCACCGTCATCGGCTTGGATGAGGCCGTTTCCGGCGTTGTGAGCGCCGCTGCTGCTGGGGGGAGGTCGGCTCCACCGCACTGGTTGAGGGGACTGCCGAGGGGGAGGCCGAGGAGGTTGCCGTTGGCTGCTCCGGTGCCTGCCGTGGTGGCGCCGTGCGCGTGTGTGCCGTGGTGGTTGGCGCAGTTAGTGCCGAAGGCTGGAGAGGGGAAGGCACCGTGGGCTGTTGGAGAGGCCGTGGTGAGCCGGCGGTCGGGTCCGCCGGGTGCCACCCCGCCGCCGCGCCTCACCGCCCCGCCACCGGCCTCTGTCTTCCCGCCGCCGGTTGGCACCTGCGCGCCTGGACCGGCGTCGAGGCAGACAGCCAGGCAGCCGTCAGCGGGACGTGCTCCGTACCGACCAGGCGGAAATCCGCGCTGCAGTCACGGGTTCGGGTGCCGTTGCGGTCGCCGAACGGGGCCCGCCGCGTGAGGTGGGCGGCGGGCCCCTGTGCTCCTGGCCTGTTCAGGTGGGGTTCAGAAGCTGCCTCGATGGCCGGTCAGGTCGGCCTCGGGACATGTGATTGAGCCGATGAGGCAGGCCACGTTGCTGTAGCTGCGTGTGTAGACGTTGGTGACCCGTCCGCCGTCGTAGATGTAGATGTGGTGGTTCGGCATCAGGCGGTGCTTACCAGAGCGGATGGTGTAGTTGCCGCTCGTGGTGAGCTGTATGGTCATGGCTCCGTCGATGGCTCCCTTGACGCCGCCGAGCCCCCTGCAGAACGGGTTGGTGGCATGTGTGACCATGCGTATGTCAACGTAGTTGCTGCCAGCACCCAGCCTCTTGACCGCCATGTCCTTATCGCTGGCAGTCTTTGTCGCAACCTTCTGGCCGGTCCGCTTGTTGTACACGGTGGTGGACCGGACGGACACGTTGCCGGTGACGGCCTTAGTGCGCCATGTGACGGTGGCGTGTGCCGCAGTGCGGTACTTGCTGGACTTCCAGTCGAACGCCGTGCGGTTGTCACCGCCGAAGGCGTAGGCCGATCCGTAGTCGCAGCCGGCGCCTGGAGCAGAGACCTTCGGCTGCGGAATGAAGGTCATCCAGGACAGCGTCGTAGTCGAGGCGACCGCCGCGGCTGATGCGCGCGCCTTTGCCTCGTCGCGCAGGTCAGTCAGTGAGCCTGAGGCGGGCATCGACGCCTTGACACCCCACAGTCGGGCGTCCGGGTGGCCCTGCTCGGGCAGGACCGGCACCACCTGGTAGTCGTAGTCGGTGCCCGGCTTCACCTGGGTGTCGCGGAACGCCGAGACCCCCGCCTCCAGGCTGGCCACCTCCACACCGTCTCGCACTACTACGTAACGAGCGTCCGTCGCGTATGGCTTCCACGACAGGTCCACGAAGGAGGCGCCGTAGGCCACAGTGATCCCTTGCTGCACCATGGAGCGGTCGACCACAGCCGCTGTGCCCGAGGATGCCTGCGCCACACTGAAGCCATGCGTCGCCGAGACTGTGTTCTTGGCGTTCCGGGCGCTTCCTCCCGTGACATCCTTTATTCGGTCGCCAGCCAGCGCTGACATGGTGAACACCGGTTCATCCTGCTTGGGCGTTCCTTCGGACGCCGTAGCGGCCGGCAGGCCAGTCGCCAGCAGCGCCATCGGTGCCAGTGCCAGTGAGGCCAGTCTCATCGCAGAGCGATGTGCCATGCTTTTCCTCCCGTTTTTCCATTCCGTGCGCCTTGGCTGGCACGCGGCGGCGTGATCTCGATCTCACGCGCTTCTTCTAGGTGAAAAGGGACGGGGAATCGGGAGAGAGATGCCATCATAGAGTCGCGGGGGGTGGCTCTCCCGCGGCCCCGATAACGCCGAAGAAGCAGCGAGGAACCCGCTATGACCACCCGACCCACGGACGACGCCACGTCGCTCTACGGCCGCGTATCACTCATTCTCGGCGTGCTCGCCCTCATCGCCACGGTGTTCATCAGCTACGTGGGTGTCGCGTTCCCGCTGCTGTTTGGCAGCCTGGCCCTGACCTTCGGAACGACCGGGCTGATCAAGCGGGTCGATCGTCTGCAGTGCGCGATTGGGGCGGCCACCGGAGGCGCGGCCGTGCTGTACCTGATCTTTCTCCTGGCGTCTTTCAGCGGCTAATGCGTTCGCGCATAACGGTGCCTCGAACGTCAATACCGGCAGCTCAGACACTGTCGCTAGCTTCCCGAAAGGGAGATACCACAGAGCTCGAACTGAAAGCGCGCGATGGAAATATTTCCCCCATGATTCCCGTTTCCCCCGGCCCCCTGCTCGGCGGTCTGGCCGAGCGATTCGAAAGACTACCCGTGGGCAAGAGTGGCGATCAAACGGATTTAGCGTGATCAAGATCACCCCGTAAGAGCTTTCGGTGTCTATTGGTCATAGATGTTGTACGCGGCAGAATATTTTCATTATTCAACCAATTAAACCGGGGTGCGCATTCCGCTTGATGTTGCCGCTCCTGATCAGCGGCGGGGCTTTCTCTCCAGCGGAGGATTCATGCTGATCCACTCACCACGCAGGGGCCATCGAAGCGATTGGTCGGCCCTCGAGCGCTGTGATTCGGCCCGGCCATCTTGTCCCCCCTGGGGCAGCTGACAAGCTGGCGTCACGCAGGACGTCCGATGCCCTGCCGCACCCGCGCTGGCCCGGCAGGGCACGGCGGACCACGGGCCTGAGGAGCGGGGAAGTAATGACGGCACGTCGACGGCGCCGGCGCTTGACGGCAACCTCCTCGGGCTTCCCCTCGGCAGCCCCCTCAACCAACGCGGCGGCACCGACTTCCTCCCCGCGGAACCGGCAAGCGCCGGTCTCGTCAACAACGTTGGCATTCCTGTGCTGCGGGAGCACCGTCCGCGCATACGGATCTGCGGCCGCAGGACCGGCGAGGAGGGCTGACGCGCCGGACGGCAATGGCGCTGGATACCGGGGTGGCAACGGGCGTAAGCGCGCGCTATCCACTCCGTAACCGGGCGGCGACCTGCAGCTCCGCCCCACGGCTCACAGCCTGGTCGACGGCGGTGAACGGTCGTACCCGGAAGGATCCGCCGGTGCCCGGTCGGGCCCGCCCGGCGGCAGGAGGTCCAGCTCCTGGACGACACCGTCGGCCCACCGGCCACCCGGCCCGAGGCTGCCCTGCAGCCGGCGCACGACGGGCTCGGTGGCGACGCCACCGGGCGCCGAGTCTGCTTGTACGCGCGCAGCATCGCCCGGAGCGCAGCGGGCTCGGCCGTGAGCTCGACCTCGACGGCGGCGAGTCGGCCGCCGGGCAGCACCACGACGAGGTCCGGCCGGTGCACGTCCCGGGCGCCGACGGGCACCGCCAGGGTCTCGCCGCGCCGGGCGCAGGTGGGTACCTTGCGTGCCTGGAGGGTCTGCAGGCGTTCCGCCAGGCGGCCGGGGACGGCATCGGCGGCATGGACCTCCGGCTCGGAGAACCCCTGTATCCGCTCGCCTCCAGCGAGATCCCGGCGTCCGCGACGGTCAGGCGGTGCAGCAGCCTCTCGCCCGGCGGCCGCGGGGCGCTCAGCAGTGCCAGACTCCCCGATTCCGCGCTCTGGCTTCGGGAACCGCGTCAGCTTCCCCCGAGGCGGCATGCAGGCCCTAATCTCCCCCGAGCGTCAGGGCCTGCCTGCACCGCGCGGCTACCAGAAGCCGTCCTACGGGCTGGAGCCTGGTGGACAGCTGATCATGACGAATCGGCTGGGGCGGCGCCGATACGGCTGGCCACGCTGGTCGTTGCAGTCGATACGGGTCCACGTGCAGGTTCTTCTCGGCTCTGTGCGGTATGCGGCACCGGCCTCCTCGGCGGTACGGCGTACCTGGTCGATGGTCTCCAGCGGCAGGAGGGCCGCCAGAGGCTCATCCGGTTCCTGATCTGCGAGACGTGTTTCGAGCGGGGGGCGTCGGGACCCGGATACGGGTCGGGCCCGGGTGGTCTCCGCAGGGCGAACCGAGTCCGCCGAGTGGTGGGGCCTGGCCGGCCGGGGCGCGGCGCTCCCGCCCCAGGCATGTGTGGCCGGGTGCGGCCTGGTCGTGGTGCGGGGGCGGAGGTGTTGATGCGAGGGGTGACCTGCTCGCGGGCCTGCCGCACTTCCCTCACGCGGAAGCGTAACGGGGGGCGGGGATCGGGCCGACCCTGCGGCGCCTGCGGCGAGGCCGTTAGGACTGGGCGTACAGATGCTGCGTACTGCGATGCAGCGTGCCGGCAGAAGGCGTACCGCCGTCGGCGGGCCAACCGAGCCACGAATCCGGTCTGCAGCCCCAACGACCAGCACGGCTAGCCGTAACACCGCGGCTTGGCGAGGTTTCTCCAAGCCCGGCGGAAAGCGAGCGTGCCTTGTGAAGGTCCTGTGAGTAGGATCTTCATGACGATCAATCAGAAAGGTTCGCTATGAAGACCTCTGTTAACAGGCGCGCTGCTGCCATCCTGACGACCGCTGCTCTTACTGTCGGTGGTGTCATGTCGGCCGGTGTGGGCAGCGCCGCCGCGGCGGCGCCGTCTAGTGCGTCGTTCTCCTCGGGCCCCATGCTGCCCGATGGGTCGCGCACCATATTCGTGTACGCCGAAGGCAAGTACGCCGGCAAGGCGGTCTGGACTGCCAACGGTGACAAGCTTCAGGCATTCGACACTGTCGCGGACGGCTTCGGTATTGCGGCTTACATAAGCACCAGTTCCGGTGTGCGCGAGGCCAGCACGTACGGTCACAGCTCCCCGTACACGGCGACGAAGACGGGGAACATCGCAGAGGGTACGAGCCTGGGCTTCTGGGCCTGCGTGGGCGGTGCTGCAGGACAGAGGTGTTCCGAGGTCGTCAGCGCCAAGGCGTAACGGCGCCCTCGCGGCGATCTGCCCGGGGCCCCAAGCCTTTCGTGCTTGGAGCTCTGGGCGGGAGGGCCGAACGCCGTACGGGCCGGGTCCAGTTGGTCGGCCGGTAGATCGGCGAGGCGGTCCGCGTTTTTGACCCGGTGCGCCCTGAATCCGGGCCGTGGCTACCCGCCGGCTCCAACCCGGATACGGCGGGATTGGACGAGGCGATGCCCCGGGCGCGGACAGCTTCGGCCCCGTCGATCCATTGAGCGCAGGAGGGGCCGGGCAGCGGCAGGCCGCCCATGTAGTGAGCGAGGTCGGCGTAGTAGGCGTAGTCGCCTGTCCGGGTGAGTTCGCGCAGGCGGTCGACGACGGCACGGACCTTGTCCTGCTCGCCGAGGACGGCGTGGTGGAAGGCGAGGGCCAATTCCAGGACGGCTTCAGCGGCGGTGATGCCGGCGCCGCGGGTCTCGGCCCTCAGGTCGCACGCGACCTCGAGGCCGCGCGGAGTGCCGGCGTCGCGGACGAGCGCGGCGATTCTCACGATGAGGCTGGTGGCGCGCAGGTCCAGGCCGGTCAGGAGCTGCTCGGCGAGGTGAATCTCGTCGTCCGCGACGGCGGGGTCGGTGAAGGCCGCCACGAGCGCGCGCTGGGCCTGGCTTGTGGCGCGTTCCCCGGCGACGCCGTGCTGCTCGGCCAGGTTGCGAGCGACGGCGTAGGCGGCGGCAGCGGGGCCCATGTCGCCGTGCGGCCACAGGATGTCGCCTTTGACGCGGTGCTGGCGGCCGTGCCAGCCGAGGGTGCGTGCGGTGTCGTACGCGGTGGGGAAGTCACCGGCGAGGCGGGCGAGGTGGGCCAGCCCCCGCCGGGCGGCGGGGGCCAGGCGGCCGCCACCGTCGGCGACGAGCTGCATCCCGCGGCGGGAGGCGGCGGAGTCTCCGAGGTCGCGCTGGGCCTTGGCGAGGTAGTAGACGGCCATCTCGTGCAGGTCGGCGGGCAGCAGTCCGGCACTGGTGACGGCCGTGAGGCGGGAGGCGGTGATCGAGCGGTGCTCGTGCTGGCGACGGGCGAGAGTGGCCAGGAGCTCGACGAGTGCGTCGGCCGCCGTGGCCACACCGCTGGCGCCGCCGTCGCGGGCGGGTGGGGCGATCGGCTCCCACACCGAGTCGCCGACGTACGCCCAGGCGGCGTCGGCCAGCCAGCCCAAGTCGAGTCGGAAGTCGCGGGCCAGAGCCAGGCCCTGGCGCAGGTAGCCGACCAGCAGCAGCCGGTCCCGGCCGGTGCGCGCGCTGTACTGCTCGCCGAGGGCGGCCAGCGCTCGCTTGGCTGCATGCTCCCAGTCGCGAGGTGACCAGCGGTCCTCGGCCTGGTCGTCGGCGCCGCGGACGGTGGAGCGGATCAGCCCGTGCAGGTGATACGGCCACAGGCCGAAGACGTTCTCGCGGACGAAGGGCCGTTCGATCAGCCGCAGGGCCGGCGCTTCGTGGCGCAGTCCGGCGGCCGCGGTGGCCAGGGGCAGGTCGAAAGCGTCCAGCAGGCTGATGGAGCGCAGGACGTGCCGCTCGTCGGGAGTGAGGTCGGACAGAGTGCGGGCGATCAGTGCCGGGAAGTCGTGGTCGAAGTCGGACGGCTGCGGGGTGCGGCCGGTGCGGCGGATCTCCAGGAACCGCATCACCGACAGGTCCAGGTACAGCGGCAGGCCGTGGGAACGGTCGGTGATGACCTGCGGATGTCGGCGCTGATCGCCCGGCCAGGCGGCGGGGCCGGTGTAGTCGAGCTGTCCCTGGAGGGCGCCGTCGGCCCATTGCAGGCGGGAGCGGCCGGTGATGACGAAGAAGCAGTTCGGCATCAGCCACACCACCCTCTGGATGAGGCGCTCCAGGTCGCGGTGCGTGCGGTCGCCGACGTCCTCGAAGGTGTCCAGCAGGATCACCGGCATGACGCGCTTGTCCGCTGGCAACTGTGCGAGCTCCCAGGCCAGCAGGTGCGGGTAGAAGGACAGCGCCTCCAGGTCGCATTCGGCCTCCAGTAGGTCCGCCAGCCGCGCGCACCCGGCGAGCGCCCGCACGGTCTGTCGCCGCTCCCGCAACGCCCCCGTGATGTGAAACGATCAGAGATGCCGCACTTGACCGCGTGGCGCTCGCGGTAGTCGACCGGGTCAAAATTCTGCTGTCGATCACCGCGGGAGCCGCGCTGCTTGTGTGACGCGTCTGGTCGGCCTTGCTCGGGATGGTGCAGCGAATACTTCGAGTCGCCGCGCTGCCCGGCCGTCACCACGATCGATAGAGGCTTCTGACCCTGCTCGGACAGCCAAGTGCAGTTTGGTGATGAACCCGCCGCGCCAACGTCCCAGTCCGTGATCACGCGGCTCGGTGACGACACCGTCCGGCGGTTCCTTCTGCGGGTCACCGTGATTCCGGGCCCATGGCCTCATGCTGATGAGCGCGACAAACCGTGGAGTCGACGCTCAGGTCCCACGAGATCGTTCCCTGCGCGCCGGCCAGGGCCTGGAGCGGGGTGAGAAACCGATTCCAGGTGCCACCCCGCTGGCACCGGCGGAATAGGTCGCAGATCCGCCCCCACGCCCCGAGCTCGACGGGCACATCCCGCCACGGAACACCGGTCCGGACGGTCTCCCACCGCCACTTGCGGGCTTCGGCACGCCTGGTCGACCCATGGTGGGCGCGCGCACTCCGGGGCTGCCAACTATGGTGTCCCACCACATACGCCGCTGACCTGCCCATTCCTACGGTGTGGCGACACGCTTACGTCCCCTCGAACATCAGGAAGTGGTGCCGATGTCCTCCCCCGCGACCGCTCCACCCGCCGAGTCGAATCTCCGGCGCATCGTCGCCGCGAGTCTCATCGGCACGACCATCGAGTGGTACGACTTCTTCTTGACGGGCTCTGACCTGCGGTAACGCGGCGAGCCTACATCACATATCGCTCCCCCTGGTACCTCGGTGCCGGGGGGTTTTCCACCGGTTCGTTCCGGTGGCGGCGCGCATGGTCCCGGGCGTGAGGAGCACGAACGGGCGGCAAGGCCCCGAACTGGAGCCCCGAGCCTGGGGCCGGACTACCCGAGGAACGGCACCTACCGCGCAGTGAGCGCAAGTACATGGTCGTACGGCATCGCGAACCGTACGGACGGTGCGACACAACCAACAACAAGGGCGGCAGCAGCTTCGGCTGGTGCCGCCTTTTGCATCCCCAACCACCTCTCATCCCAAGGTGATCAGCATGTCCAGTGAAACCCGCGACTGGCTCAGCAGCAACACCCTCATAGGCTTCGTCGAGAAGCGCGGCAAGGCGTGGCACTACCGCGAGGGCGACGACAACCACTTCCCCGGCCCCATCCCCGTCGAGGTCGTCCAGCGACGACTGTTCGACTGGACGGCCGAAGAGCGCAATCTCTACGTCCAGGGTCAGCCTGGCTGCATCCCCGACCGCAAGGCCATCGTCCGCAGCGACAACGGCCACGTGATGGGCATCTTCAAGCCCGGCTATCGGCCCCACCAGTACGGCGAGTGGCTGCTGACCGGCGTCTCCAACATTCTGGACGACCACCTGCAAATCGGTTCTGCCGGCCTTCTCAGGGGAGGCGCCGTGGCGTGGGTTTCGGTGGAGGTTCCGGAGAACATCGAGACGCCCGAGGGTGTCGTGTTCCGCCCCTTCCTGCTGGCGGCAACGTCGTTCGACGGATCAGTGGCCACCACCTACAAGCGCGTCGTCACCAACGTCGTTTGCGACAACACGATGCGGGCGGCGCTGGACCGGGAAGTCGGCCAGGTCTTCAAGGTGCGGCATTCCTCCAAGAGCATCGAGCGCCTGGACGACGCCCGCGAAGCTCTCGGAATCGTCTACGGCATCGCCGACGACTTCTCCGCCCAGGTAGCGGCACTGTCGGCGATCGACGTCAGCGACCGTGCTTTCGACCGCATCCTTGACGATGCTGCCCCCTTCCCGGAGGACCCCGAGGATTCGCCGCGAGCCGCAACGCTGGCGGAAAAGAAGCGCGACACCCTGTGGGAACTCTGGCGCAATGACGACCGGGTTTCTCCCTGGCGCGGAACAGCGTTCGGTGCCTGGCAGGCGTTCAACACTTACCTGCATCACGAGGGCCATGTTCGCGGAATGTCCCGACCGGAGCGGAACATGATCCGCGCTGTCGACGGGACGATCGAAACCGCTGACGCTGAAACGATTCAGCGGATTCTGGCACTGGCGGCGTGAGATGGAGATGAACGAAAGGCGAGAGGCGCGGCTGAGGAAGTCGGTATCCGGAATCATCAACCGCGCTCTCTACAACAACCCCTTCGCGGTCACTATCGCCCCGGACGATCTATTCATCTGGGAAATCGTGAAGCTGGTCCGCAACGACACGATCCGAGAAATGCAAGCAGTTCTGGACGAGCTGCGCGTACCTGAAAAGTGAGATCAAACATGAAGCATCCCAAGGGCATCGGCACCAATCATCATTCCGCCAAGATGAACACCGCCAAGGTGCGGCAAGCCCGTAAGTCGTTCGCCACCGGAAGGTGGACGCAGGCGGCCCTGGCCCGGAAGTACGGGATCAGCGGGCCGTCGATGGCGGCCATTCTGCAAGGCCGGACCTGGAAGCACGTGGCATGAAGGAAACGATGATGGAGTACGTCAAGGCTCCCCCTGCCGTCAGTTTTGACAACAGGGGGAGGCGACACAAGCAGGAAACTCTCGACGCAGTCGCGGAGCTGAAGAAGCGGCGAAACAAGTGGGCCGTATGGCCCGAGCCATTCCCCTCGCCGCAGCTCGCCGCACAGCGGGCCTACCGTCTCCGGAAGCAATTCCCGGGCATGGAAACCGTGGCGCGAACCGTCGATGGCCAAAGCCACGTCTACGTCCGCTGGACTGGCTGATATACACCCTCACGTAACCGGGAGCTGGACAACTACCCGCAATTTCGTGAGGGCCCTACGCCCCTCCCCGCGCCCTGTGACGGGCTGCGTGTGGGAGGGGTCGCCGCTCCCCCGGTCCTACCTTCCGGGGTCGCAGCGGCACCCCCGGACCCTCTCGCCTTACGCCACGGGAGGGTCCGGGTCCAAGCCCCCGGCGCCCGCTTTGCGGGATGGATCTCCGCCCTTGGGATGGGGCGGGCGCCGGGCCTCATTCCCATCCCCGACTGGAGTCCCGTCATGACCCCCTGGCCGCAGGACCCGAACGGCGACATGACGCCGATCCTCGAAGCCTCTCTCGAAGACGCCAAGCAGCGTCACCCATCCGGAAAGGCGGTGATCGACATGACCATCGATCCCCCCACCCTGACCGCGGCCGACCGGTGTGACAGCCGGTGCCCGGCTGCGGCGGCCTACCGGATGTGGAAGCCGACGCCGGCCGGGCACAGCGAGATCGATCTCTGCGCCCATCACTGGCGCGAGAACGCCGCTGCCCTGGTCGCCCAGGGGTTCGTCGTCGTCTGCGGCGGGGACCCCGTCGAGCTGGACGGAGCACCGTCATGAGTTCCGTATTGACCGTAGTCGTTTCGGGCCGAGTCCAGCGGCAGGTCTCAGCGACCGCCGCGCGCCGCGCACAACTCGCCCGCCTGGTCCGCGAAGATCCCCGCCCTGGCGCTCTCTGGGAGACGCGGGGGCGCACTTCCGAGCGTCTCGTCTACAGCGCAAGGGGCTCGTCGTGAGCTGGACGTGGAAGAAGCCCCCGGACAGCGAGCCGTGGGCACAGTCGGACTACTACGGGCAGCGGGCGCGACTGTGCGCGGTGATCTCCATCGCCCTGGCGCTCGTAACGATCATCCTGAAGGTGACGTCATGAGGCCCAGCGACTACCCCAGAGCCAACACCAAGATGGAAGTCGTCCGCACCGTCGTGGGCGTGGTCCAGCTCGTGGTCGCTGTCGCGACCCTGCTCCTGGTGGTGATGTCCCGATGAAGCAGCGACGGAAGCCCGTACGCGGGCGCTGGTACCAGAACGAGACGGCGGCCGACGCCGAGCGCCGGGACCGCCAGCGCCTGGCCCGGCAGCGAGCCCGGCGCGAGTCGCTACGGGCTGAACGGCTCCTGACCCCGCCCCGGACGGAGGATCCGGAATGAGCGATCACCGCCGCCGTGTCAGCGACCGGCAGTTCTATGCCCTGCTGTGCGCGGCCCTCTTCGCCCTGATCCTCGTGCTCGGCACCATCGTCGACCTCGTCGAGGGCTGACCCGGATGCCGGATCACGCTGGCGGACGGCCCCGGAAACCCATCTGCAAGGACTGTCCGCCCAACCTTCGCCGGCCCGCCCCCAACCCGGGGCCGAGGTGCGCGACGCACTGGCGGGAGGAGCTGCGGCGCCGCGCGAAGGCCACCCACGAGCGCCGGGTCCTGACCACCTACGGCCTCGGCCCCGGCGACTACGACCGGCTGTACGACTACCAGGAGCGCCGCTGCCCGATCTGCCGCCGGGCCACCGGCAAGACGCGGAAGCTGTCCGTCGACCACGACCACAAGTCGGGCGCCGTGCGCGGGCTGCTGTGCCGCCCCTGCAACACCATGCTTGGCCACGGCCGCGACGATCCCCAGTTCTTCATCCGGGCCGCCGTGTACCTGATCGATCCGCCATACCCACAACTGAATAGAGGAGGTGCCCCCGCTGAGCGACTACAAGAACTGCCACGTGTGCGGGAAGGCCCTCAAGCCGACCCAGGCGGGGAAGTACCGGATCCACACCCACATGGGCCGCCCGGAAAAGTGTGAGGCGTCCGGCACCTACATACCGGCGCCCGAGCTGCCGGAGACCCTGACCGGCGTGGTGCCGCCGCTGGAGGACGACGAATGTACGGATGCGGCCTCGCCGACTGCCCCGTCTGCGGAGTTCTCGACGGTCGCTGCGACGGCCCCTGCGACATCTGCGACCACTACGACCGGATCTTCCCCGACCGGGCCGGGACCGGAGGCCGTTGCATCGAGCGGTGCGAATGCGACCGGTGCCGTGGTGATCCCGGGGGCGACTGAGTACGCCGAGCAGCTGGGCGGCGTGGCGGCCGCACAGTACGAGGCGTACCGGACGAGCGTGAACTCGGCTGCGTTGAGTGCCGCCGCTGAGCGTGTGCGCTTCGCACAGCCGGCGAGCTGGGATGAACCGGTGCTGTTCAGCCAGCCGACGGGCGGCAAGCCTGCGGCGCGGCCGATGACTGACCTGGGGAAGGAGGTCACGGCCCGGCTCAAGGAGATGTTCCATGGATATACGAACCGTCAGGAACGGTCGCAGCAGGCAACTCTCGGTCCTTCCGAAATCGGGTCACCATGTGACCGTCGACTGGCGATGTCCCTCATGCGGATGCCGAGGGTCAATCCAGGTGGTGACAACTGGGCCTCGTTTGTCGGGACATGCATCCATGCTGGCCTCGCTGACATGCTCACATGGGCAGACGCCGGGTCTGGTCGCTATGCGGTCGAAACACCCCTGATCTTCCCGAGTGAGCTGGTACCCCGGGGGACCGGTGACCTGCTGGACCGGGTGCTGCTGATGTTCCTCGACCACAAGGCGATGGGCCGCTGGTCGCGGGACAAGCTGAAGGCGCACGGCCCGAGCCAGACGTACCGGGTGCAGGTCCACACCTACGCCTACGGTGCCCGGCTGCGGGGCGAGCAGGTCGACCACGTCGCCATCGTCGGCTGGCCCCGGGACGAGGCCAGCCTCGATGATCTGTACACCTGGACCGAGCCTTACAACCCGAAGATCGCGCTCGACGCGTTCGCGCGGGTCGAGCGGATCGCCGAACGCGTGCAGGACGAACAGTGCGTCCCGGCCGTGCTCGGCGAGCCCACCGACTTCGCCGCGGTGTCGGCCGCCTTCCCCGTCGCCCCCGACTGCCGGTGGTGTCCGTTCCATCTGCCCGGCGCGAAGGATCTGTCGGGGGGTGGGTGCAATGGCCGAGCCTGAGCTGATGCGTCCCAGCGAGGTGGCCGAGCTGTTCCAGGTCGACATCCGCACCGTGAGCCGCTGGGCCGACGAGGGACGCCTCCGAGCCGTACGAACCCTGGGCGGCCACCGCCGCTACTACCGCGCGGACGTGATGGTGCTGTGGCACCAGGCCGGCGCCAAGGCCACGTAGTGCGCGCCCCACAACTTCACAACAACCGAATACGGAGACCCGCGTGACCACACCTCCCCAGTTCTCCCGCCCCGCCGGTCAAGGAGACATGTTCAACGCCCACGAGCACAAGGGCAGGCTTCTCCTGATCTACCCGAAGGCATACGACCCGCAGGCGAAGACGTCGAAGGGCATCGGCCCCGCTGCCGACGCCGACATTGTCGTGGTCGACGCCACCGACCCCACCACGGGCCAGCCGCCCGTGTTCCACGACGGCCGGATCTTCGGCAACCTGGCCAAGAGCGTCCGCAACGACGTCGGCGGCCAGGTACTCGGGCGTCTCGACCAGGCCATGACCAGCAGCGGCAACGAGGCTTGGGTGCTGCGCGATTACACCGACGCCGACGCTGCCATGGCGGGGCCGGTGCACGCCGCGTTCCAGGCTGGGCAGTTCAAGCAGCCGTCCTCCGGCATGCCGCAGCAGGCGCCCCCGCAGTACGACGCCTGGGCGGGGATGAACGCCACCCCCGCACCGCCGCCGGCGGCGACCCCGCCCCCCGCGGCGTGGCAGGCGGCGGGTGCCCCTTCGACGGCCCCGGCCCCTGCACCGGCTGCGGGCGTTGAACCGGCCCTGGCGGACTTCCTCCGCAGCAAGGGCATCAACGTGACCCCCGACATGACGCAGGACGGGGCGATGCAGCTCGCCGCGATGTTCCGGTGACGCGCAACGAAGACCGGGCGGCCATGGGCTGTCTCGGCACATTCTTCCTGCTGTACCTCGCCGGGGCCGGCGTCGCGCTGTGGGGACTCATCGAACTCGTCCTCTGGATCACCAGCAAGTAACCAAGGAGACCCGCCATGACCGAGACCACCACCACCCGCAAGCGGCCCGGCCGTAAGCCGTCCGCGCTGAAGGCCGCCGCCAACCGGTTCGAGGAGGCGAAGGCGAAGGCCGACAAGGCGCGCGCCGCGCACGCCAAGGTCGAGCACATCGTCGAGACGCTGGAGACGGCGGAGACCGAGGAGCAGCAGGCCCTCGAAGACCTCCAGAACACGATCGCCGAACTGGCCGGCGACGACACCGACAGCGTCGCCGACTACGACGAATAACCCCTTGACGCCCGGTATCATTTCGGGCATTCTTGGGCAAGCTGGTCAGGTGCGAAGGCCCGGGATACTTCACTGAAAATGGAAATGATCCCCGAGCCGACCCCGATCTCTGACCCTCTGAGCATCGATGCCAGGTGCGCAGGAGACGGATACTTCGTTTGAGGAACGAGTGGTCGCAGGTTCGAGTCCTGCCACCTGGGCCTGGCCCGGGTGTAGCTCAGTTGGCAGAGCGCTTACGTACCGTCACCGATTTGATCTCTGGCATCCCCCAGATCTTCACCGTTCGCGGTGCGCAGGCAGTCGGATACTTCCCCACTTAGAAAGCCCGGCCGCCCCCCTGATCTCGCGAACACCCCCTCTCTCAAAGACGCCCCCACCAGGGCGTCTTTTTCGTTGCCCTGAAAGGGGAAACCCGCCGTGTCTCGTTTCAACACCCGCACCGCCAAGGCCACCGGACGCTCCCCGATCAAGAGCACCAACCCGACCGCGACGTACGAGGGCGGGCAGGGTTACTTCCGGGACGCCAAGTCGGAGCTGTTCCTGCTGGCCGTCTCCAACTTCGTCTCCCAGAACGCCTTCTACGAGAACGGCGGCCAGCGCGACGACCGGTACACGCAGCTCATACACGCCCTGGCGGTCGAAGACCCGGACTGGGTCACCGACATGCTCACCTGGCTGCGCGGTGAGGGCAACATGCGCACCGCCGCCCTCGTCGGCGCCGCTGAGTTCGTCAAGGCCCGCCTCGACAAGGGCCTCACCGGGCGCAATCGCAAGGTCATCGACGCGGTGTGCCAGCGGCCGGACGAGCCGGGCGAGCTGCTGGCGTACTGGACGTCCCGCCACGGCCGCTCCGTGCCGAAGCCGATCAAGCGCGGCCTGGCCGACGCGATCCGGCGCCTGTACAGCGAGCGGTCGCTGCTGAAGTACGACACCGCCTCGCACGCCTACCGCTTCGGTGACGTCATCGAGCTGGTTCACCCGACGCCGACGGCGCCGTGGCAGGGAGACCTGTTCGAGCACGCCATCGACCGGCGGCACAAGCGGGACAAGCCGGTGCCCGAGTCGCTGCACATGGTCCGCGCCAACGCTGTTCTGCGCGCTTCCGGCGACGTGGACCTGTGGCTCGACTCGAATGCTCTTCGCGGTGCAGGTATGGCGTGGGAGGACGCGCTGTCGGCGTTCGGGTCGAAGGTCGACAAGGCGCAGCTCTGGGAGGCCATGATCCCGTCGATGGGGTACATGGCGCTGCTGCGGAACCTGCGGAACTTCGACGAGGCCGGCGTCAGCGACGAGGTGGCCGCCACCGTCGCCGCCCGGCTCGCGGACCCGGACGAGGTGGCCCGGTCCCGTCAGCTCCCGATGCGCTTCCTGTCCGCCTACCGCGCGGCGCCGTCGCTGCGGTGGGCCTGGGCGCTGGAGAAGGCGGTGAACCTGTCGCTGGCCAACGTGCCGGAGCTGCCGGGGCGCACGCTGATCCTGGTCGACCGGTCGGGCTCGATGCACTGGGGCACGTCCCAGCACTCGCAGCTCACGTTCGCGGACGCCGCCGCGGTCTTCGGGTCGGCGCTGGCGCTGCGGGCAGTGAATGCGACGCTGGTCGAATTTGGTACCCGCAGTCAGGAAGTGCCGTTCCGGTCGTCGGAGTCGCTGCTGCCGATGCTGGCACGGTTCCACGACCTGGGCGGCACGCTCACCACCGAGGCGGTCCGGCAGCACTTCAGCGGCCACGACCGGGTGGTGATCGTCACCGACGAGCAGGCCCACAGCTGGGCCAGCCCGGGCAGCGCCCTGCCGCCGAGCGTCCCGCTCTACACCTGGAACCTTCTCGGCTACCAGGCCGGGCACGAGGCGGGCCAGGGCAACCGCCACACCTTCGGCGGCCTGTCGGACGCGTCGTTCCGGATGATCCCGCTGCTGGAGGCCGGACGCAACGCCGACTGGCCCTGGAAGTAGCCCGGCGAGGGTGCCTGTGCGGGCAAGGCATTAAACGGCTCTCCGAATAGCAACTGAGCGCCCTCGCCACCCACAACTGAATAGAGGTCACATGTCATGCAGTGACTGCGACATTCACCACGCCATCGCCGAGCGTCTCGACGCCTGGAACACCGCCTACAAGGCCCTCAACAACCGCGAGTGGGCCGAGGAAGTTCTCGTGGCGCCGGCCGATGTGCTGTACCTCGCCATGTTCCTCACCAACGGAACGATAGGAGAGCCACAGTGAAGCTCGCCGACGCCGCCCGGGCCGTCGCGATGGGGCTCGCGGTGTTCCCCGTCAACCCGTGCGGCACGGTCTGCCCGGAGACCGGGGAGCTGATCGACAAGCAGCCGCACCTGCTGTGGCCCGGCAAGCCGTACAAGGTCAAGTGGGGCGAGGTCGCCACCCGGGATCCCAACATGATCTCCGCTTGGTGGACGCACTCCCCCAACGCCAACATCGGCATCGCGTGCAGGCCCTCCGGGCTTCTGGTCGTGGACTGCGACAAGGCCAAGGACGGCAGCGACGAAGACGGCCTCGACCAGTTCTTGGACGTCTGCGCAAGACTCGGCCTCGACGTCGCCGACATCTGCAACACCTACACCGTCGTCACCGGCTCCGGCGGCACCCACCTGTACTACCGCTGGCCAGAAGACGTCCAGGCGTCGCAGGCCGGCCTCGCCGCGTACGGCGCCCCGCTCGTCGACATCCGGTCCAACGGAGGCCAGCGCGGCGGCTACGTCCTAGGCGCCGGGAGCGAGACCACCAAGGGCCGCTACGTCCTCGACTACGACGTCCCCTTCCGCGACTGCCCGCCCGAGCTGGTGGAGCTGTGCCGGGAGAAACCCAAACCGAAGAGGGAGAAGTCCTTGTTCTCACACCCCGGCGGCGGCAGCTACGGCGGCCTCGCCGAGAAGGTCATGTACGCCCCCGAAGGCAACCGGAACAACTGCCTGCTCTGGGCGTCCCGCGCGATGTGCGAGGACGGCGCCTCCGAGGAGGAGGCCCTGAACCTCCTCGGCCAGGCCGCCGCAGCCGCTGGGCTGACCGAGCGGGAGGCGGAACAGACCATCCGCAGCGGCTACCGCGTGCAGCAGCGGGCGATGGCATGAGCCGGGCCCGCAAGGCGAAAATCTGGGCCTGGGTCCACGTAGCCCTGGCCGTGGTGTGGATGGCACTGGTCGTCCCCACGATGCTGTGGTGGAAGGACTCGATCCTCTGGGTGCTGCTCATCTCGATCTACGCCAACATCGTCGGCCACTGGTCCGCGTACCAGGCCGCGAAGGCGGAGGAGAGCGGCGAGACCAACCCGCCCCAGGACGGCTCCGGGCAGGACGCGAAGGCGCCCGAGCCGGACGCTGCCGGTGCCTGGTCGGCGACCCGGCTGGAGCCGGGCGATGCGGACTACGACGAGGAGTACCCGTGGCGGCCCCACCTGGCCGTTGGTGACGACGCCTCGGTGGTGCTGCCCGTGCGCTGCCGGTCGGAGGGCGACGCTCTCGACTTCATCGAGAAGTACATCGTGGACAAGGGGGTGAACGAATGACCGAGATGCAGGCGTGGATCCTCATCGTCATCGCCGGAATCTACGTGATCGCTTCCATCTTCCACCGGGCCTGACCCAGCACAAGACAGGACAACTACATATGGGGACCGATATCCACGGCGTGCTGCAAACGCGGTACGCGGCCGGCGGTTACTGGTACACCGACTGCCGGATGGAGGACGACCGCAATTACCGGCTCTTCGCCGCCCTGGCCGACGTCCGCAACGGCGCCGGGTTCGCCGGTGTTAAAACGCACGAACCGATCGAGCCGATCGCTGCACCACGCGACTGGCCCAAGGACTTCAATCTGGACAGCACGAAGGGCGTCACGTGCGGCTATGACGAGGAACCCTGGTTGGGTGACCACTCCTTCTCCTGGCTGTCGCTCCCGGAGGTCATGGACTGGAAGGGCTGGGACCAGCCGCTGAACGAATGCGGCTACATCAGCCGTGCGGAGTACGAGTCCTGGGACCGGGTGAGCCCTCCGCCGAAGGGATGGAGCGGCGGTATCTCCGGCCGCAACATCGTCCTCGCAGAGGACGGCGTCCCGCCCCCGCCCGGATGGACGCATGTCCGGGTCTACTGGACCCGACCGCTGCGAGAGAGCTGCGAGACCTTCCTCGCCTGGACCCGATACGCCGCTGCCAAAGCCGGCGGGTACGAGGCCCGCATCGTCTTCGGCTTCGACTCCTGACCCAGCACAACAACTGAACAGCGGAGCGGCCGATGCCGACCCTTATCGATCTGTTTTGCGGGGGCGGCGGCAGTTCAACCGGCGCCGTCTCCGTCCCCGGTGTCGAAATCCGGATGGCCATCAACCACTGGAGGCTGGCGGTCGACACCCACAACGACAACCACCCCAGCGCCGACCACGACTGCGCCGACATCTCTCAGGTCGACCCCCGCCGGTACCCGCGCACCGACATGATCTGGGCGTCACCGTCGTGCACCAAGCACAGCGTCGCCCGGGGCGTGAAGGACGACCCAGAGAACATCGACGCCGAGCGCTCTCGCGCGACGATGTGGGACGTCCAGCGGTTCGCGGAGCATCACCGCTACCGGCTGATCTTCGTGGAGAACGTCTGCGAGGTCCGGAAGTGGAACGGCTTCCGGGGCTGGCGGGTCTCGATGGAGGACACCGGCTACTGCCTGCACGAGGTGTTCCTGAACGCGGCCTTCGCGGGCGCGCTCGGGCCGGCCGCCCCGCAGTGGCGCGACCGCTGGTTCTGCCTCATGCACCCGAAGGGCACCCGGTGCCCGGACGTGCCCCGCTACACCAGCCCGCGCGCCTGGTGCCCGGACTGCGAGGCGGTCCGCAACACCTACCAGTCGTGGAAGGACCCGGGGAAGCAGGCCGGGAAGTACCGGCAGCAGTACGTCTTCCGCTGCACCGCATGCGGCCAGCAGGCGGAGCCGGAGACCCGGCCGGCTGCCGAGGCCATCGACTGGGCACTCCCCGCGCAGCGCATCGGCGACAGGACTCGCCCGCTGGCCGACAAGACCATGGCGCGCATCCGGCTCGGCCTGGAGCGCTACGGCACCGCCCTGGTGCCAGTGGAGGGCAGGGAGGGCAAGCAGCCCTCGCCGGTCACCACGCCGCTCCGTACCTGTACGGCCAGGAACGAGACGGGGCTGCTCGTCCCGGCCGGCGGCACGTGGAACGACACCGCCTACCTCACGGACCAGCCCTTCCGGACCCGCACGACACGCGAGAGTGAAGGCGTCGTCATCCCGCCGTTCATCGCCGAGCTGCGCGGCGGCGGCAGCAAGACGAGGCCGGTGTCCGAGCCCCTGGCCACGGTGTGCGCCAGCGGCAACCACCACGGCCTGGTTGCCCCCGCTGCCCCGGTGCTGGAGGACTGCTCCTTCCGGATGCTGAGCCCGGCCGAGTACGCCGCGGCGATGGCGTTCCCGGACACCTACCGCTGGCAGGGCTCGAAACGGGACCGCGTCCGGATGGCCGGGAACGCGGTGCCGCCGAACATGGCCCGCGACCTGGTCGCGTGCGGGATGGCGAGCCTGTGATGGCGAAGTCGAAACGCATCGGCCAGAACGAGCTGGACCCGGTGATTGTCGCCCGCATCCGCGCCGATATCGCGCGCTGGGAGGCCGGGCTCTGGGCGGAGGAGAACGCGTACGGACCAGCGTGCCGCTGCGGAATACGACGCAACCCTCTGCCGACCGGATACGCCATCGATGACGGAAGGTGCCCTCGCCATGGAGGACGAGAAGCAGGCACGGCAGCTGTGGAATGACTTCCTGGCCGTGCTGATGGAAAGGGGCTGGGAGGTGTGCGTCGGTGACCACACCGTTGACATCGTCATCCCCGGCCAGGAGGGGCCGATCTCAGACCGGTACGTGCCGGTGCATCACCTGTGAACATTCCGGCGGGGCGTTCGATCGTGACCGTTCCGCTGCCGGGTGACGCGGTCTTTCTCCTCGACTACGCGATCAACCGGGCCATCAGACGAGATTGCCGCCTCACGTTCCAGGAACGCATCGCCCAGATGTGTGCGGCAGAGGAGATCAAGTACGGGCTGAACGGGCACTGCCTGATGCTCAACTGCCCCTGTTGTGGAGGCTTGTGATGAAGTACCGAGCAGAGCTGAAGTTCTTCGAGACCGAAGAGGCCGTCTCGCCGATCGGCCAACAGAGGTATATCGCCTCCGTCGTCATCGACGGCGAGAGCCGGACGTTCGTCGCCGACGTGGTGCGGCTCGCTGCCGACTCGTTCCAGGAAGAGGGCGAGAGGTGAGCAGCGAGCTGATCGTCGTTCTCTCGGACCTCCAGGTCCCGTACCACGATCCGAGCTACATCAAGGTGATGAAGAAGTTCATCGCCGCGGTGAAGCCCTCGCAGAAGGGCCAGATCGGTGACCTGATGGACCAGCCCGAGGTGGGCCGCTGGAACAAGGGAGCGGCGGGCGAGTTCTCCCCCACCTTCTGGAAGAACGTCAAGATCACTCGCGAAATCCTCGACACCTTCGACCTTGACTGGATCAAGGTCGGCAACCACGACGAGCGCATGGAGACGTACATCGACCGGTATGCCCCCGCGCTGGGCGGCCCCGACTCCGAGTTCACGCTCGACGCCATCCTCGGCATCAAGGACCGGAAGACCCGACTGGAGCGCAGGCCCTTCAGGGTCGCGCCCGGCTGGATCGCCGCCCACGGGCACGAGGGCAGCCTGTCCCCCGTCCCCGGCCGCACCGCCTTCGGTCTCGCCCAGCGCTGGAACGCGTCGGTCATGTGCGGCCACACGCACCGCCTGGGCACGGTGTCGACCACCGTCGGCCTGCCCGGCAGCCGGCGGACGATCACCGGTATGGAGATCGGTCACGGCATGCACGAGAAGCACGCCACGTACATCAAGTCCGGCTCCCCAAACTGGCAGAAGGGGTTCGGGATCTTGGTCGTGGACGGCGGCCACACCTTCCACCACGTCGTGCACATGCGGCCGGACTGCTCCTTCACCTTCGACGGAAAGGTTTGGCGACCATGATCTACTTCTTCCTCGGCCTCATCCTCGGCGCCGTGATCGCCATCGGCGAGGACGAGCGCGACGACCTCGCCGTCATGGAGGAGTACGCGAACGGAGGCGGCGGCGGGTGACCCGGCACCGGCGGCCCCCGCGGCGCCGGTGGCATGCCTGGGCGCTGTGGCTGGCGTTGACCCTGCTGGGTGTCACCGTCGTGTACGCCGTCCCCCGAGATCAGGAGTCGCGGCCCGCGCCCTGGACGCCGACGTCGTCCGCGCCGGCCACCACGCCGCCGTCCCCGACACCGACACCAACACCGTCCCCGGCGCGGACGCCGACACCAACGCCGACACCGAAGGCGACACCGAAGGCGACACCGACGGTGAAGCCGACGGTGAAGCCGGCCCCGACGCGGAAGGCGCCGGTTGTTCGCCAGACGCCCCGAACAACCTCGCCGCCCCCGGCAGCGGCACAGAAACCCGCTCCCCCGCCACGGCCACCGGCACCGAAGCCGCCCTCGGCGCTGACGCGGGCGGTGCAGGCCCTGAAGGTGGAGCCGGAGCACACCACCGGCTACTACCGGGACGCCTTCGGCTACGCCGGTACGCGGGTCCGGGCCTGGATCCTCAACCACGAGCGCCGCGACGACGGCAGCTGGTTCTCGCGGTGGGACGGCCGCTTCACCAGCGACCCGTCGACCCTCGACATCGATCACACGGTGGCGCTGAAAGAGGCGTGGGACTCGGGCGCCTGGGCGTGGTCGGAGAACAAGCGCCGGACCTTCGCCAACGACGAGGTCAACCCCTTCACCCTCAACGCCATCACCAGCTCCCTGAACCGCTCGAAGAGCGACCAGGACGGCGCCTGGGCGGCCCCGGCGAACCGCTGCCAGTACGTCCAGCAGGTGGCGTGGATCAAGACCTTCTACGGGCTGTCGGTCGACCCCGACGAGAAGCGCGTGATGCTCGACGTGGCACGGAGGTGCTGAGCGTGACCCCACAACCGAAGAAGCCCGAGGCCGGCAAGGGCGAGGGCAGGAAGCGCAAGACGAAACAGCCGACCCAGCGCCCGCCGATGCAGCGCATCAAGGTCATCGGCGCGGACGGCAAGGTCCGGTGGGATTGGAGGCCCTGGTGAAGGAACCCGAAGGCCACCGGCAAGGCCAGTTCGACGCCATCTGCCTCGGATGCCTGGATCACTGGCCGTGCCCGGCGTGGAGAAAGTGGACGAGGTCTAAGGCCTACCGGATCACGCGGCTCGAACGGGAGTCGGCCCAGATGGCGAACCAGATCACCGAGCTGACGACGTCGCTGGACGCGCTGCGGGTCACGGTGCGGGAGATGCAGGCGCTCATGGAAGGAGCGCGGCTGTGAGGCGCCGGATGGCGCCCAACCCGGCCTTCCCGCAGGGCGTCTCGCACTCCAAGGAGCACGACGAGAACGCGGGCTGCCCCTTCCCTCCGCCGTGCAAGCCGGTCGCCGTGAAGCAGGAGCAGCCGCCGGCGGACAGCCCGTACGAGGACAGCTTCAAGGCCCTCGACAACGGCGCCAGCCCGTCGGACCCGTCGACCGCGCCCAAGCACTACCAGGGCAAGGCGATGCAGCCCTGGCAGATCTGGGAGGCGTACGACTTGGACCCGTGGGCGGCGAACGTCATCAAGTACGTGCTCCGAGCCGGGAGGAAGGGACCGAAGCTGATCGACCTCCAGAAGGCGCGGCACTACCTCGACTACCTCATCGAAAAGGAGCAGAAGACATGACCATCGCCGGTATCGCCCTCGTAGTCCTGATCATCATCGTGCTGTTCATCCTGCTGTGATCCAGCTCATACAGGTCAGGTTCCTCGACACCGAACGCCTCTACACCTACTTCTGGACCTTCTATCCCGACGACGGCGGCACGCCGCTGAAGATCGGCGACCGCGTCGAGGTGCCGCCCAACTGGTTCAACCCGGAGGGTAGTTCCGGCACGGTGGCCGCTCTCGGCAGCGATTACGACGGACCCAACCTGCAACAGATCGTCCGGGTGATCCACCCATGAACGAGATCAGCAGCGACCCGCACGCGATGCTGCTGGCGATGCACAACTACGACGTGCCCTGCCTCTTCCAGCTCACCGACGAGTGCGAAAGGCGGGCCTCGTGGCTCGCGGTCTTCCGGCACTACGAGGAGACGGACTGCGTCGCCACGCCCGCACCCCTGTGCGAGCAGCACATGACCATGGTCCGCAGCGCCTCCGACCCATTCTGGCGGCAGTGGTACGGCAGCCAGCCCGTCACCTGCGAGAAGTGCGGGCGGCCGGTCGAACTGGACCGCATCGAACCCATCAAACCCACCTAGGGAGCCCACGATGTTCACCAACCCCTACCTGCGCACCTTCCCGCCGGAACGTTTCTCCATCGACATGGTCAGCGACGGCACATCGACGCTCGTCGAGATCGTCGACAACGCGTACGGGGCGCTCGTCCCCAGCGTCATCGGCGTCGGCAGGTCGAAGCGCCGCAAGAAGGACGCCCGCAACGACGTCCTCGGCCAGGCCCTCGCCATGCAGCGGGCCTTCCTCGACGCCGCCGAACGGCTTCAGGAGACCATCGACAAGGCGGGACGGATATGACGGAGCGCGAGTACCCGGGTGACGTCAAGCCGGTCAAGTTCAAGCACGCGAAGAGCGGCGCCTTCGACCCGCAGGTGCTCGAAGAGATCGCCAACGAGGTGCGCGAGTTCGACCGGATCCAGGGCCCCGAGCACAAGCGGACCAAGGCCACCGAGGACATCGTCAGCGTCCTGGAGAAGATGCAGAAGACGCTCGCGAAGGAATCCAGGTTCAGCGAGAGCGCCCGGCGTGATGAGCGCAAGACGCTCGCCGCCGAGGTCCAGGCCGCCAAGGCGATGGGCGTCCCGTCGTCGCTGCTGGTGGAGAGCCAGCCGGTGAAGGAGATGCTGAGGCGACTGGGCGCCCCGGACTGGCGGCCGTGGTCACCGCTGATGCCGGTGCAGATGCAGAATCCGACCCCTCCCGATGAGTGACACCGCCGTCTACCTCCCGGGCGGCACCGTCAGCCACCGGCTGAAGTGGAACCACTCCCCCAACGGCGCCGGCTCCGAGGCACTGTGCGGTCGCACCGCCTGGCCGGGCTACTGGTACGGCACCGGCAGCCAGGACGAGGAGGAGAAGGCGGCCTCGCTGCCGCTGTGCGTCGCGTGCGCCGCCATCATCCGCCACCGGGCAGGGGGTGTGCCGTGAAAACCCACGTCCACGTCTGGACCGGCTACTCCTTCGTGGCCTTCGATCCTGACGCCCGCATCGGCGCCCACCTGATCGAGGTCCGTTACTGCGGCTGCGGCCACAAGCACGTCCGTCCGTGGCGGCCGGAGTGAGCTGGGGCTTCTGCTCGCACTGCCACCGCCTGGAGCCGGTCGACGACGGGGTCCTCGTCGAGCATTTCCGGTCGGCGAGCACGAGCCGCGACAAGTCCCGGCCCAACACCATCTGCGGCGGCAGCGGCGAGGCCCCGTCGCCGCAGCCGGGACCCGACGTGCCGCAGCCGCGGTGCCCGTGCCTGCTGTGCGAGCCCGCCAGAGACGAGGAAGCCGATGCCGACGACGACTGAACCCGTTACCGATGCTGACGCCATTCAGGCCGAGTTCTTCCCGGCGCACTACCGGTGCGAGGTCTGCTATCCGGACGAGGGCGCCTGGCCCATCAAGGCGATCTGCGGAGCCGAGCTGCTGGGGTTGCCCGTCCCGGACGGCGTCCCCACCTGCGTGGCCTGCGACCGCCTCCTGCTTGATCACCTTTTGCGACACACCTGGGAGCGCGAGTGAAGGACAGTAGCGACTACCTGCGGGAAGCCGCCGAATACATAGCCGAGCACGGACACCACAAGGGCAGTTACGAGCACTGGTCGGCCGGCGCCGAGCACCCCGTCACCTGCGCCCTCGGCGCCCTCCGGCGCGTCACCGGTGACCGAGGGATGATGGGGGGCAGGTTCTACGAGGCTGCCGCGCTGTTGGGGTCTCACCTGGAACGCGAAGGGCTGATCCCTCGCTACGAGGGCGTGGTCCCGCTGAGTCACATCCCTATCTGGAACGATGCCCCGGAGCGGACCGCCGAGGACGTGATCCTCGCGATGAAGCGGGCGGCCGAGGATGAGTAGGTGGACGCCGCTGGAGATCGTGGCGCTGCTCGTCATCTACGCCGTGATCGCGCTGGCGTCGGTGGTCACGGTGTACCTGCTGATGCAGCTCGGGGGCCGGCTGTGACCCATCCGCCCGCAGGGACCGTGATCCTCACCCAGATCGAGGGGTGGGTCGGGGCGGTGGTGCGGGCTCTTCAAGCGATGAACGGCGACGTCTCGCCTTGGACCCACGTGGCCGTCTCCCTCGGTGACGGCACCGTTTTCGAGGCACAGCCGGGCGGCGCCGTGATCACGCCCTGGTCCCAGTACCAGTTCAGGCCGGTCGCACTCCTGCGATTCGTCAGGGACGAGCACCAGGCCCGCCAGGTCGTGGACGAGTGCAGGCGCCGGGTCGGCGCCGGCTACAACTACACGACCTACTTCTACCTGGCCGCGTACCGGCTTCGGCTGC
Organism: Streptomyces sp. NPDC015131; assembly: GCF_043079975.1. NCBI lineage: Bacteria > Bacillati > Actinomycetota > Actinomycetes > Kitasatosporales > Streptomycetaceae > Streptomyces > Streptomyces sp. NPDC015131. Next base: position 574,217 of record NZ_JBIBVB010000004.1, read on the forward strand.
CGGTGCTGACCCGGATCCTGCGGGCGCGAGTCGAACGCTCCGACAAGATGATCTGCTCCCAGGCCGCTGACGACGTCCACCGCGTCCACGGCATCCACATCTTCAACGACGGCCGGCTCCCCTTCGACGTGACGCCAGGGGACTTCGCCCGGCTGATGCGCAAGCACTGAAACCCCGATGAAAGGGGGCGCACACATGACCAACCCCCGCCAGCAGGAACTGAACCGGAAGGCCAAGCAGCGCCGGTACCTGCACTCCATCGGAAGGCCCCCGCTGATCGACGCGGAGCCCGTCATCCGGCACGCCCGGTGGCTCCACGACGAGCACGGCATGTCGCTGCGGACGATCGGTAGGCGCGCGGGCGTCTCCCCGTCCTTCGTCAGCCGCCTCGTCAACGGCGAGCGCTGCGATCGGCCGATCAGGCGGCTGAAGGCCGAAGCCATCATGGCAGTGCGGCCGGAGATGCCGGTCCGCGCCGCGGCCTCCGCCCACGTCGACATCACCGGCAGCCAGCGCCGCGCGCAGGCTCTCATGGCCCTGGGTTTCACCGGCCCGGTCCTCTCGGAAGAGCTGGGCTTCAACGGTCACGTCGCGAACCTCTGGCGCGTGATCAGAGAACAGGGCGTGATCAGCGCGGTGAGGCGGGACAGGATCAGGGACGGTTACGAGAAGTTGCAGCACGCGGACCCGTCGGACTTCGGAGCCAGCGTCCACGCCCAGGCTCGCATCCGCACCGTTGCGCGCAGCCGTGACTGGGCCCCGCCGTCCTGCTGGGACGACGACACCATCGACGACCCGGACGCGATCCCGGAGTGGACGGGGGCGTGCGGTTCGGAGCGCGGCTACCAGATCCACTACCGCGAACACATCCCGTTCTGCGAACCCTGCCGCGAGGCCCACCAGAAGTACAAGACGACCCACCCCGGCTCGGGCACGGGCCGTCTCCACGACGAGGCCGTGTGGAAGCTGGCCGACGAGGGCCTGGCCAACGCCCGGATCGCCGACGAGCTGGCGATCGGGGTGCGCACCGTGGAACGGGCGCTGGAGCGGAGGCAGCAGCGATGAGGAGCTGGTACGCACTCATCGCCCTGCTGTGGGTGCTGTTCGCCGTCGCCATGGCCGTGTACCAGCAGTGGCTGTGGGCCGGCCTGGGGGGACTGGGCGCCGCGGTGTACGCGCTTGCCGCTGCGTGCGCGGAGCGGGAGGAGCCGCTGCACCCGCGCGTGCTGGAGGACGTGACGGAGGCCGGGGCCTGGGAGGAGCACGTCCGTCACTGCCGGAACTGCCAAGAACGGGAGAGGAAGGGAAAGCCGTGATCTTCACCGTCACCATCGCCCCCGGGGCCTACAGCTCCGGCACCTGGCACTGGCGAGCCGAATGGCACGGGCCCCATGGCTCCGGCGCCACCCACTCCTTCGCCAGCACCCGCGCCCGTGCCGTCGCCGCCGCCGACCGCCGCTGCCTCGACATCGCCCGGCGCCACAACAGCGGCCTCGACATCGAATACATCACCCCGCAGGAGACGCCATGACACCTGAAGAAGTCCTCGACCGGGCACGTGAGGTCATCGAACGCGACGGCTGGCACCAGGGCGCGTACTGCGCTCCGCCTGACGCGGAGTGGAAGGGAGGGCAGGTGACCATGGACGAGATTACGCAGTGGCGTGAGGAAGTTCGCTACCAGATGTGGCTGGCCGAGCGAACGGGTCCGGTCTGCTCCCTGGGCGCTCTTGCCCGTGTGCTCAACGAGAACGACTCGGCCTGCCCGACCGACGAGCACAGGGACCTGTTCCTCAAGGCTGGTGCGCTGCTGACCTCCAGCATCGGGATCCTGGGCCCGGCCGAAGACGTCGTTCCCGACTGGAACGACGGGAGCAACACCACCCGCGAGGACGTTCTCCTCACGTTCAAGAAGGCGGCCCACCATGACACCTGAAATCAACCGCGAGCTGTTCCAGAAGATCCACGACCAGATCACGATGCACCCCCAGACCCACGACCAGGGCGGCTGGGACAGCGGCCCAGACATCTGCGGCACGACTCGCTGCGTCGCCGGCTGGGCGATGCACTTCCTCAACCCGAACCAGCGCACCGATACCACAGCGCGAGAACTGGCCTTGGCCGCAGGCGTCTTCGAAGACGACAACCTCATCACGACCTCCGTGGCCTACGAAGTGGGCGGCGCGAAAGCGCTCGGGCTCACCGACAGCGAGGCCGGGGACCTGTTCTACAGCGCCGACAATCGCGCCCGCCGTATGGTCGAGCTGTACGCCCTCAAGGGACGTGACTGGTCGGAGGACGATCTCTGATGAACCTCTTCGGAGAGGCTGCCCGTGTCCTTGCAGATTACGGCTTCTGCAAGGGGGAGCTGGAAGACGACGCGGGGCGGCGCTGCGCTCTCGGCGCTCTCCTGCATGCGGGCCTGGGAAGCAGCGCCCTCGACCGCTACGCCGCTGCTGATGTGGCTGCCGAAAGGATCGCGGTCAACCTCGGTGTCGATGGTCCGCACAGCATTCCGGGCGACAGCGCCCTTCACCCCCTGGCCCGCTGGAGCGACGCCCCGGAGCGGACAGCGAAGGACGTGGTCCTGCTGTTCACCGAGCTGGCTCACGACCCCGCTCTGGAGGGGTCCTGATGGCCCGGCTGATGAAGCCGCCGGGCGGGGTTGGTGTCGCCCATCCGGAGATGCCGAAGTTCTGCGAGAAGGCGGGGTGCGTGCCGGCGGAACCCGCGCCGCCGGAAGCACCGACGTTCGAGATCGAGATCAGCTATGCCGCTTCGGTCACCTGGCCCAGCCTCCAGGGCTGGAAGTACCGCATCACCTGGACCGAGGGCGGCGAGCCCAAGGAATGGACCAGTTTGATGAACCGGTACGACAGTCGCGAGGAGGCGGTCCGGGCCGCGAAGGCGTACTGCGACGCCACGGCCAAGGCGATGCGGCCGACGGAGCGGATCAGCTACACCCCGGAGGTGGCGTGATGGCCGCGCACCGAGGCGAGAGGCACCACAAGAGCAAGCTGACGACGGCCGACGTCCGGAGGATCCGCATTACCTATGCCCGGGGCGGGGTCACCTACGAGGCCCTGGCCCACGAGTACGACGTCGAACCGTCCAGCATCGGCGACATCATCCGGCGCAACACCTGGAGGCACATATGATCGCCGCCTTCGCCAGCATCCTCGGGCTCCTGCTGTACACGGCAGGAGCCCTTCTCGTTGCCCGGCGCCGCTGGGTGAAGCTCGAAACGGCACGCCGCCGCGCCCTGCCGGACGGGCAGTGGCACTGGGTCGAATGCCGTCGGCGTGACTCGATATACACCTCGTACTACAACACCAGGGAGGAACAGCAGGCCCGCCTGAACCGGGCGCGGTGCGACTGCATGGCGCCGACGGCGATCGCCATGTTGTGGCCGCTGGCGTTTGTCGTCGTGCCCGCGGTGTGGGCGTTCCACTGGGGCCGGGGCTTCATCACCGCCGAGCCGAGGGTTCCGGATCCGGCCCGGATCGGTGATCTGGAAGAGGCCCTGAAGGTAGCAGCAAGGAAAGGGAATATGACATGCCACTGTCAGGACGGCAGCTGACCCCGGCGCAGGTGGCGCGGCTGTGCTACAAGCACGGCATCGACCCGGACGCCGGCAAGGGCGTGCCCATGGTCACCGCCATCGCCGTGTGCTTCGCCGAGTCGTCGTACTTCACCGGAGCCTGGAACTTCACCACCGACACCGGGGACAAGTCCTACGGTCTCTGGCAGATCAACATGCTGGGCGCCATGGGACCAGAGCGCCGGGCCAAGTACGGGCTGAAGAACAACGAGGCCCTGTACGACCCGGACACCAACTGCAAGGTCATGGTCGACATGTCGAAGAAGGGAACCGACTTCCGGCCCTGGGGCGCGTACACGTCCGGGTCGTACCGGGGCGCCTGGAGCGACGGGGTCGCGGGCAGGGCGGCGCTGCTGAAGCAGCTCGGCCGGCCGGTGACGAAGGTCCCGATCCCGCCGGAGAAGCCGGTGCCGCTGGCGAAGCGGTCGTGGATCTCCTACCGGCAGGTGAGGGCGGCGGCCGAGTCGAAGACCGGGGTCGTCAAGGTGGGCTCCGACTCGTCGCGGGACGACGTCGCCAACTACCAGCGCGGCGTCTGGTCGCTGATCCCGGGCATCGACTTCATGTACACGCCGGGCGTCTACGACGACAAGACGAAGAAGGCGACCGCGATGTTCCAGCGGGCTCAGGGCTGGCCCGGCAGCGGCATCGTCGGCCCGCAGACGATGAAGCTGGTCGAGGCGAAGTCGCAGCTCTTCCGGGTGAGGGACTGGTGATGCCGCTGTTCGGCCGCCGGAAGGCACAGCGCAAGGCCATCGACCAGAAGATCCTGGCCGGCGAGCACGTCCACGCCGTCCATCCCGAGGGCGACGAGCACTGTGAGGGGGGCGAAAGTGCCGACAGCTGCGGGCAGTGGAACCTCCAGCTCGAAGAGTGGCGGGAGACGCTGTAGATGTCCCCGGCGGGTTGTGACGGCGGCGCACACCGGTTCGTCGCCCACGCCGGAGGCGCCCGACGTACGCGCCCCGCCAGGGACAGGCCCATCCTCCACGTCCGGTCGCCGCAGGTGCGGCGCCACGCCGCCCGACCTGCTCGTCCGGCGTAGCCCGGCCACCGAATCTTCACCCGCTCTTGACGCTCAGGAGTCCGGGAGGGGCGCAGACTGGCAGCGTGAGCAGCGGCGACCCAGCAGGGACGTACCTCTCGGCGGAATGCCGGGTCAGGGATGACACCGCTGTGGTCGTGGTCAAGGGCGAGATCGACTGGCACGCCTCGGCCGTGCTGGAGGCCGCTCTCGACGATGCCCTCCGCTCCGGTGCCCGGCGGATCGACGTCGACTTCGCCGGCGTCCGCTTCTGCGACTGCTCAGGGATCACGGAACTGCTGAGCGCCCGCCGCCGCGCCCGTGCCCGCGGCATGACCTTCCGCCTGGTCCACGTCCCGAAGCCGATCATGCGGCTGCTGAAGGCGACCGACACGGCCAGGTTCCTCGACGCCACCTGACGGGACGCCCCGTCCACCCCCAGCCCCAGGGCCTACGCCCTCGGGGCTTTCTCGTATTCACGAACGGAGCCGAACCATGACACCTGACGACCTCCTGCGGGGCGCCATCGAGATCATCGAACGCGACGGCTGGCACCAGAAGGACTACCACCAGCACCCGGACATCATCGACATCGCAGGCATCGAAAAGCCCACGATGGACGACTGGCGCTACCAGGGCTGGCTGGCCGAGCGCACCGCCCCTGTCTGCGCCCTGGGCGCGATCAACCGAGCGCGCGGCGGCACGGCCACCGAGACCGCCGAGGACAGCGCCGCATGGGACGGAGCCGTCAAGCGCCTGGCTGCGGTGGTCGCCGGCACGAGGTGCCACAGCGAGATCGTGATCCCGAAGTGGAACGACGACCCCAACACCAGCAAGGAGGACGTCCTCCTCGCGTTCAAGCGGGCGCTCGACGATGCGTGACTGGGAGCGGGATCACCTGTACCAGCGGCCCGACTTCGTGGTCCCGTTCCGCATGATCATCGCGCCCTTCGTCCGGCAGGCGCGGCTGTTCATCGAGGACATGGGCTTCTACCCGCCCGAGTGCCGGATCGCACGAGAACCGAAGGATCTGCGCGGCTACCGGCTCGACACCTGGGAGGTGTGGTGGCTGGACCGGCTCTGGCCCTGCCACACCCACGAGGACGTCCAGGCCATGGTCGGCATGCAGCAGCTCGCCCGCGTCTGCGGCGCCGACCTGCGCCGCTGGTGGACGTAGCGCTAGTCCTGGCAGACCAGCTTGTTGCCGTCCTCGTCGTGGTAGACCTGGCCCGGCTTCGAGCACGGATCGCCGGCGTCAGGTCCGGGGTCGGTGTCCCCCTGCGGGCCGTTGATCCCGATCAGGACGAACACGGCGATTATGCCGCCCACGACGATGATCAAGCCGCCGTAGATCAGGACCATTTCGAGGCCGCTGAAGAACCCGTCACGCTTCGGCTGTAAATAGGTGTTGAACCCGCATCCCGGGCATCGTACGACGCCGCCCTTCCAGACCTTGGACAGCGGGACAGAGAACCGATGTGGGCGCTCCGCCAAGCACTTGACCTTCACATGCCCGCTCCCCTCGCTGTATGGCGCGCAGTTGAAGTATCTACCCGCTGGGCCGCCCCCAACACCGCGCCCAGGCCCTCTACATACCCGTACCCGCAAGGAGAACCGTCATGGCTGACATCGGTACCGAGACCGAAGAGGTGGAGTTCGAGCCGCTGCCCGAGGAGGCGCCTGTCGAGACGCCGGCCGAACAGCCGGTACCGGCATGACCGCCCTGTACCCCGGCAAGCTCCGGGGATACCGGCACTTCTCGTGGACCCCGTCCAGGGTGGTGGAGGAGTTCCACGACCTTTCCGACTTCAGCAGCACCCAGTTCCGGGTCCATGTAGAGGCGCGCCAGACACCGACCCGGATCACCTCCCCGTCGCAGACCGACTACCAGTGGGTGGACGGGCCGAACACCGCCGGATGCGTTGCCACGATCCAGCGCCCGGAGTTCTACGAGCAGCAGATCCGGGAACTGGAGGTGCGACTGAAGAGGGCGGAGCAGGACGAGTATTACCGCTACCTGGGCACCTACGGGCACTGGTCGCGGTCCCCGCACGTCACCGTGAACGGGGACAACCCGCGCCTGCTCCAGGGCACACTCCGGACGGCAAAGGACAATCTGGAGCACGCCCGGAAGGTGTACGGCCCCGACGGGCACCTGCTGAAGCACTGCACCTGCGGCTTCTACGTCAGCTACAGCCCCGAGACGAACTTCTACGCCGACCACGGTCGGCACCCTTTCAGCGGATTCTGGATGGATCCGATACCCGGCCTGCTGCACGCGGTGGTCGACTGCTGGGGCACGGTCATCCTCGCCACCAAGGGTTTCCGGGCCAGCAAGCTGGAGGTCGTCGCTCTCACGCCGGGGCCGCGGTACGCCGACACGGTCACCGGCAACGCCGAGCTGCGGCTGCTGGCGCAGCAGCAGTTCCCGTCGGCCCGCTGGTACGACAGCGAAGCGAAGATGATCGCCGACCATCCGGAGCCGGACCGTACCGGCCTGCCCGTCGAAGGCACCGAGGCATACCGGTGAGCAACTGCTACTGCCAAGACTGCCCGGAGTGCGGCAACTCAGGTGCTTGCCGTGGCGGTAAATGCGCATGGGACCCCGCCACCGCCGTCCCGTCCACCGGCACCTGGCTCGTCATCGATGGCGTCGTGCGCCGGGTGGACGAGTACGAGAAAGAAGTCGACTACAGCAGCGGCACCCGTAGGTACACCACGTGGGTCGAGGAGGCTAAGGAGTCGTGACCGCCCGCGACGACTTCCTCGCCGAGTACGCCGACGCGGCCAATTGCTACTGCGGGCAAGGGCCACATTGCGGCAGCGTCGAGGCCCTGGTCGACAAGCTCCTCCGCGACCACGCCCGGGAGCTGGCCGAAAAGATTCTGGAGGCGTCAGGCAAGCACGGCGACGACGTTATCTGCGGCTACGACCCCAATCACTGCCAACGATGCAACGCCCTGGAAGCCCTGCTCGCAGCCGACCTCATCGACCTGACGAAAGAGTCCTCATGACCAACATGACCCCCGAAGAGATTCTGAACACCGCCGCCGACATCATCCTCCGCGATGGCTGGCACCAGGGCGACACCGACGACGGCGACACCAAGCACGGCCCAGTCTGCCTGATGGGCGCTATCGACCGCGCCGTCACTGGCAACTCACGGGGCGGGGTCGCCGCCATCAGCCGCAACGGGCCCGTGCCCGAGGTAAACGAAGCCGTCCAGCGGGTCATCAACACCATCGCCCGCTGGGACATCGGCGAGTGGAACGACCACTCAGGGCGCACTGTCGAGGACGTCCTGCTTGCCCTGAAGAAGGCGGCGACGGACACCGAGACATGAAGCCCACCGTCACCAACGCCGACATGCTCAAGGTCCGCCAGTACAACGGGGACTGGTGGCTGTTCCTGGAGTACGCCGACGGTCACGCCGAGACCATCGCCCGCTTCCCCAACGACACCTGCCGTGAGCTGTTCTGGGAGTGGCACGCCGACCGCGTCGCCGGCCTGGTCGACGAGGTGATGGCGGCGGTCCACAGCACCGAAGTCCTGCCAGGCTTGGGCTTCCCCGACTCCGTGAGCCTCCGCGAAGCCATCACCAAGATCCTGACGGGGGACACGGGGTGAAAGGGATCGGCGACTGGATCTGCGACCACTGCGGCCACGTCTCCGCCACCCTCGGCGCCCACGTCAGCCACAAGGACACCCACACCTGCCCCGGCCGCGAAACCGTCCCCAACCCGTGCCGCTGCCCCTGTTACGGGTGCCGCCATCACTGCGGCGCCCACAACCCCGACAACGTGGAGGACGAGTGAACTGGACCTGGGCGATCACCTACCACAAGGACCGCCAGCCGTTCGTCGTGCTGTCCGAGAAGCCGGACCGGGCGGTCCTCGCCGAGATGCTCGCGTCCTGGCTCGTACGCACCCGGGCCTGCCACCTCCCGGGCGCCTACCGCCTCGCCGACAAGCTCGTGGTGTGGGCGAACGACAAGGAACACGAACTCTGGACGTTCGACACCACCCCCGACATGCTGCGCTTCCTCGCGCCCGAGGACGAGTTCCTGTGGGGGGACGACGAGTTCCCGTGACGATCCTGGCGACCTACCGCATCCTCGTCACCGGCAGCCAGGGATGGGACAACGTCGTCACTCTGTATCAGGCGCTCGCCGATGTATACACCGCCGCTCCCCCGTATCGACCCCTCGTCATCGTCCACGGAGCGTGTCCGAACGGGGCCGACTTCTTCGCCGGCCGCTGGGCCCGCGTTATGGGCGTCGCAGAGGAGCCCCACCCCGCCGTCTGGCGCCCCCACGGCATCTACAACCCGCAGGCCGGGCTCGCCCGCAACCGACTCATGGTCGAGCTGGGCGCCGACATCTGCCTCGCGTTCATCAAGAACGGCTCCCCCGGGGCCAGCCACTGCGCCCGCCTCGCCGAGGAGGCCGGGATACCCGTACGGAGGTACACCGCATGAAGCACGTGAAGTACATCGCCGGCGCCCTGGCGGGCGTCGCCGCCCTGGTCACGCTGTCCGCCTGCACCGACGACGACGCCGACGTGGTGTCGGAGAACCTGTCCAAGGCGGCCGACAACTTCGAGGTCAACCGGCGCATCGTGATGTTCAACGGCATCACCGACAAGTACCTGCTGAGCATCGAGGGCCCGTGCTCCATCGCCGACGAGAGCAGTCAGCTCGAAGTGACGTGCAAGGCCGGGCCGGGCACGTACAAGAAGCACTTCCTGGGCCTGTCCGACAACGTCTCCTACTTCGTGGAGCAGGGCGAGCCGGTGAGCGCCAGCGCGAACCACTACCGCGTCACGTTCAAGCCGCAGAGCATCATCCCCGACCCGGACTTCCGCGGCAGCACGAGCGACCTGCCGCGGTCGCAGCGGTGACCCGGTACGGCGACACCACGTGAAACACAACAAGGTCCGCGTCTGGAAAATGGCGGGCACCCCCGGTATCTGGCTGTGGCAGTGCTCCATCTGTAAGGACTCCGACGAGGACGTATTCGGTGCCTCCGTCTTCTGGGAGATCGCCCAGTACCAGGCGGACGAGCACGTACGTGAGAGGCACCGGCCAGCCAGGCACCTGTCCCGCGACGCGGGGACGCCGCCCGGCGGCACACACATCGACTGGAGTGACACCGGCATGCACCTGCGGGTGCGGGAGGAGGACGGGTGACCGAACGTCTCGAACGCCTGGACACCGCAACAACCCGCCTCATCGAGGCCCGCGATGCACTGATACAGGCCACCGGAGGGGCGGAGCTGGTCGACGCCTACCGGGACGCCCTCGCCGAACGCCTGCGCGCCAGCGGCCAGTTCTGGGGCCACGCCTGGGCCGTCGACAAGGTTGTCGAGGACGTCGTGGAGTGGGCCGCGTACGAGGTGGGGCGGGAGATCAAAACCAACCGCACCAAAAGGAACGGCCCATGAACGCTCTGGACGTACTGGCGTGGGCGTACGCCGCGTTCATCGGCGTCGTCACCGTCGTTCTGCTCGTCCTCACCGTCGTCGTTCTCGTGAAAGGGGACTGGAAGAAATGACCTACAACGTAGACCTGATGCTCCAGGTTCGGAACCACATCAAGATGCGCCCCGAAACCCACTACCAGGGGCTCTGGGAGACCCACACCGCCGACTGCGGCACGGCACGCTGCATCGCCGGTTGGGCCATCTACCTTGCCACTGGGAAGTCAGTCGAGGAAATTGAGGCGGTCGGCATCGCCGCCACCGCCGCTGACCTCCTCGGGCTGAGTCTCATTGAAGCCGTGGGTGTCATAGACGAGAACGGCGATTACAACGGCCTCTTCTACGAAATGGACGAGGGCAATGCCCTGGCGAAGCTGGACGAGTTCATCGAGAAGGGGAAAAACGGTGCCTGACGTCAACAAGGCCGACGTATACCGGCACGCCGCCACCGTCATCGTCCGCGACGGGAAGCACGAGGGGGGACTGACACCCGCACACCGCTCCGGCGCCAGCCTGACTCTCTTCGAGAAGGCCCTCAAGGACACGTCGCTGCCCGTGTGCGCCCTCGGGGCCTGCGCCCGCGCCGAGTGGGAGCTGTACGGGACGCTGCCGGAGGACGCGTACGACTACAGCTTCGAAGTCGACGGCGCTGGATTCGGCTTCAGCGCGGCCATCTTCAACGTCAACGACTCGGAGGACAACCCCACCACCGCCGAGGACATCGCACTGCTGCTGAAGCAGCGGGCAGAGGAAGTAGAGAATGGCTGACGTCACACTAGAATTCGACAACTACGGTCAAGTTAGGGAGATTTTCGGAGAGCTGGCCGAGTCAACCACCAGCGCCAAAAGGGTGGTCTGGGCACACGGCGAGGAAAGCATCATCACAAGCGACGGAAACAGGATTCGTTTTAAGGTGCGGACCCGAAATTGCCCCACCTGCGGGCAGGTGAGGAAATGACCCGGGGTGCCAAGCCCATGGACATCGTCTCGTACTACTACGCCTACAAGGACGGCAAGTTCGTCGCCGAGGTGAAGCTGACCAGCCAGTCCAAGCGCCGATACGAGGACATGGGCTGGGAGTTCAAGCGAAGGAAGTGACTGTCGTGAACGACACCGACATCCTGGCCGAGGGCGCCGAGTACATCGCCGAGCACGGCCACGTCAAGGGGAAGTATTTCGCGGACGACGTGCTCAGCCCCTACGGCACCCCGGCCGCCTGCGCGATGGGCGCCATGGCCGCCGCCAACCGGAACGGGAACTGGGAGACCCTGGAAAACGCCAAGGAGAAGCTGGCCAAGCAGATCAAGCTGGACTTCCCCGACTTCATCAAGGGGTCGCACACGCTGGCGCAGGAAAGGGTGGGTGTACTGATCGACCCGCACGCCGTCATCGCCGTCTGGAACGACGACCCCGACCGCACCGCCGAAGAGGTCATCCTGACGATGAAGAAGGCGGCGCACGATGGTGACTGACGCCCGCGGCGTCGAGATCGAGGCCGGCGACACCGCCATCTTCTTCGGCGTCATCGGCCGCAGCGTCGCCCTGGCCGAGGGCGTCGTCCTCGGGTCGGAGCGGTGCTCTCTCGTGTGCGCTCCCGCCGACCACGGCACGGAGTGCGACGGCGGCGCCTCCGGCTGCCGATCGGTGTCGCTGACGCTGTCGGGCCGCGTCCGCCTCCGCGTCGTGTGGCGCTCCGACCCCGGCGCCGGTTACCCCATCGCGTACGTGCGGCCGGACCGGCTGGTGGTGCTGAAGCCATGCGATTGGGCCGGTGACGACAACGGCCCCCTCATCACGCTCCCGCCGTCGCCGCTGCCGACACAGGGGGAGGCGTCGAAGTGATCACCGATCGCCTGCTGCTTAAACTCGAAGCCATCGGCCTGGACTGGCTCGTCCCGTACGAGCGCATGGCCGAAGCCCGTTGGCGTCACCACAACGAACGGGCCCGTACCGGGGACTGCGGCTGCGGGAAGCCGGTCACCGTACTGTCCCAGGCGTACCACGATGTCGTCGGCTCCGTCCCCTACGAGTCCTGGACGTGCCACGAGTGCGCAGGCGCCGACTGTTGGAGCAACGGCGAACCACTGTGGTCCTACCCCTCCCGGTGCCCCGAGTGCGGAGACCTCGGCGGCCGTGGCCGCATCGGCGAGCCCGAACTGTACGCCTACTTCTGCAAGCACCGACCAGGGACGAGGCCGTCATGAACGTCCACGCCGTCTACAGCTACACCGCCCTCGGCGACGGCGAGGGCGAGGGCCTGCACGCCCGCGCCTGGGCCGCCGACTGGCACGCCTGGCAGATCGCCCGCCGCAACCTCAACGAGCCGTTCCGGTGGCTCCCCGACCCCACCTGGGGGCCCGCCGGCTGGACCGACCGCGACACCGGCACCGAGGCCGACGTCTGGGTCGTACCGCTGGCGGTGACCGTGCCGTGAAGCTGTTCGTCGCCTGGGTTTACGCGATGGGCGTCGCCCTCTGCGTGCTGGCAACCGTGGACGGGAAGATCGGGGCGGGCATCATCGCCCTCATGGTCTTCCTGGGCCTGGGCACCGTATTTCTGTACCTGGCATGGGACAGGGTCAACCCGCTACGGAACCCCGACCCCTGCGCCCCCGGTGGCTCGTGCCGCTGCCCGGCGGGCGACGCAGACTGTGCACGACCACAACTGAATACGGAAGGGCGCGGTAGTGACGACGACGTTCAGCCAACCGGCCTGGGTGCCCGACTCCGGGCGGCCCTACCCCGGCGCCGAGGGCGTCGCCGCTGACATCGCCCGGGCCGAGCAGGACGCCGCCCAGGCGCTCCGCGCGAAGGCCGAGAAGGAGAAGTTCCTCGCCCGCGAGAAAGGCCGGCAGGAGGCCGAGGAGGAGCGGGCCTCCCTCCGTAAGCTCAGCGCCGTCCCCGCGTCCACGATCATCGAGGAGCGTCTCGTCTGGCTGTGGAACAACCGCATCCCCCTCGGCGAGCTGACGTTGCTGGCCGGCCGCGGCGGCGTCGGGAAGTCGACCCTCGCCACGCAGCTCGCCGCCTGGGTGACCATCGGGGACATGAAAGGCGAGTTCTACCGCTCGCCGCAGAACGTCCTCGTCGTCATCAACGAGGACAACCCGAAAAACGTCGTGGTACCCCGCCTCCGCGCCGCCGGGGCCGACATGGACCGGGTGAAATTCCTGGAGGTCAGGGATGAGGCGGGGGAACTCGGGAAACTGACCCTGCCCAACGACATTGCACCGCTGCGCGAGCTAGTAGTGCGGGAGCAGTGCGTTCTCGTCATCCTGGACCCTATTTCCTCGAACCTGCGGGGAAAGAAGAACGACGGCGACGAAATGCGCCCGATCCTCGAAAGGCTGCGCCGCGAGATCGCCGAGGAGTGCCGCTGCGCCATTCTCGGCATCTCCCACCTCCGCAAGGGGCAGAGCGTCGATATCCTCGAAGGGATCATGGGAAGCTCGGAACTCGGCAACGTTGCCCGTGCAGCGATGGGGGTTGTGGAAGACCCGGACGACCAGGACGCCATCATCCTCTCCCAGGAGAAGGGAAACATGGCGGAGAAGGGGTTGGAGAGCTTCCGCTACCGAATCCACACCCACCAGTATTTCAGCGACCAGGCGCAGACCTTCATCACCACGTCGCGGCTCGAATGGCTCGACCCCACCACCGTCCGCGCCAGCGACGTTCTCGCCGACCGCGCCGGCGGCGGGGACGGCTCTTCCAGCGACGCCGTCGACTGGCTGCGCGGCTTTCTCCGGGACGGCCCTAAGACCCGGAAGGAATGCCTGGACGAGGGCCGGAAGCACCACTTCGGGGAGCGGAAAATCAACACCGCCCGGAAAACACTCAGGGTAGTCAGCACTCGCGGTTTCGGTAAGGAAGCGGAGTGGACCCTGCCCTAGACGGTGACCGGGATGCAGAGAATGCCGATGTTGTAAATCCGTGACCGGGGAATTACTGCTGGTCACCCCAACATCTGCAATGCGTGCACCAACACGTGCACCAACACATGCAGGAAAAACCCCAGGTCAGAACCAATATATTCAATAAATACTTATACCTCCCTATACGGGAGGCCCTACCAACATGTGCAGCCCTGCACGGGATGGTGCACGCACTGGACGGTGATCTCCGATGAGCACGAGCAGGACCCCCGCCTATATGTCGGGCCGTCGCGGGAGGAGCTGGACGCGGATGCTGCGCCTGGCCGAGCGGAAAGGTGCGGTGATCGTCACCGACGAGACCGGGGAGCGGGTCGTCTACTCCCCCGACATGAACCGGTGGCGGCACTGGTGGTCGCTGGACGGGAAGCGGCGCTTCGACAGCTTCGAGTGCCATCCCGAGTTCTGACCCGATGATCAACAACTGAATAGGGATCTGACCATGACAAAGATCGTCCATGGCATGTGCGGGCGCTGGTGGACGGGCGCCGAACGCTCGCACTGCGGCAGCTGCCACCTCACGTTCAGCTCGCTCACCGCCTTCGAGAAGCACCGCCGGGGGATGCGCTGCAACGACCCGGTCGGCGTTGGGCTTGTAGCGCGCGAGAAGCCCTTCGGGGTCCTCTGGGGTCTCCCGGGCTCTGAAAGTCGCTCCTGGGTCATTCCCGGAGGGCAGGACGGCCCCCTGTGACCTCCCCCGGCCCCGTCGACACCCCGATCCGCGTCGCGCAGTGCGTCCGCTGCCAGGCGTACGTGTTCCTGTGCCACAGCTCCGGGGTCCGGACCACGGCCGACCCGGCGCCGGTCACCCGGGACGGCTACGTGGCCGCGCTCATGTCGGGGCGCCGCGTCTTCGACCTCCAGACCCAGGCCGGACGGCCCCACAAGCTGTTCGTGCGTACCCGCCGGTCCACGCCGCCGGCCTTCGGCCCGGACGGGCGCCAGACGGGCGTGCACCGTCCCCTCGGGGGTGCCCTGCACCAGCAGCGCCCGGTCCTGGCCGAGCACGGCTGCGGGGCCAACGCGATGGACGCCGCCAAGGTGGAGGAGCTTCCCGACCCCCCTCGTACAGCCCCTGCGACGCCTGGCGCTCGCAGGGGTGGGAGCCACCAGCACGGTGCCCCCGGCTCCACGGCGGCGACGCCCTCTCGTGCCGGGTCTGCGAACCACCGCCGTTCTGATGAACGGCTGCCGACCTGCGACATATGCAAACGGTTCATCAAGAACGGCGAGACCTACGCCGGAATTCATCACGGGTCCTGGATATGGGCCGTGCACGAGGAGTGTCCCGAGTGACTGACTCTGACCCGACGAAGCGGATCTCAATGCACACCGCCAACGAAGAAAAGGGCGTGCGTGTGTCCTTTTACGAACCCACCACGATGCGGCGGCTGCTGAGTTTCGTTGCGAAGCCAGAGACCATATATCTCATGGCACAGCAGCTCACCATGTCCGGCATCCGCTACGAAGAGCAGGAGAAGTCGTGATCTGCCAGCAGTGTGCCAATGAGGCGGACACCATGCAAAAAGGCGGCGCTTTCGACGTTACTCCCCGCTGTCCCCGCTGCGATGCCACCGTGACGCTGACAAGGGCGGGCAACGTGAAAAGCCACCCCTGCACCGCCGGTACTGGCGTCAAGCCCCACATTCCCGGGCACGCCGCATGTCAGGGATGCGACTGCGCCCATTACCCGGTCGGCACGTATCAAAGGAAGGGCCCCGGTGTCGATACGCGAAATTGAGCAGAATGTCGCGCTCCTCGTCAACGGATGGGAGGAGCGCATCGAATACCGGGTCAAGGTCAGCGGGCAGCTCGAAGAGCGGGCCAATACCGTGCGCATGGCCGGACTGCTCGAACAGCTCAGGAAACACACCGGCACCACCCAGAACGGCCGTGCCGAACGCGGTTCCCCGAACAAGCCTGGCAGTCGACCCCCTGGCAGCACCACCGGCTTCATGCTCCTCGACGAGATCACCGCCGAAGCCGGGTACTGGACCGACCGCGTCCTCATCGAACGCGGGCTCGACCGCACCTGGGCACTGCGCCCGATGCCGGACCTGCTGCTGTTCATGCGCGACGAGACCCGGCGCCTGGAGGAGACGCACCCCGGGCTCGTCGCCGACATCGCTGCGGCGACCCGCGCCTGGGTGCGCGACGCGCGGCGGCTCCTGTCGCTCGACGCCCGCACCGTCATGATCGCCGGCACGGTGTGCGGCGAATGCGGCGGCGGCCTCGCGGTCGCGGACGACGCCTCCACGGCCGTGCGCTGCATCGGACACCCCGGCACCGCCGCCTGCGGCGTCCGCTACGAGCGGCACGAGTGGCTGGGCCTGCTGGAGGCGCAAGGGGGCCGCTCGTGAGGCGCTGGACGGCCTCCGCGCTGACGGAGATGGTTCTGCTGGCCCAGCGGGACTACGAGCGCGCCAGGGGCGCTCTCAGGGCCTCGGGTGCCCCCGACGACGAGCTGCGGCGGTTCGAGGCGGTGCTGCGGCGCCGCGTCCTCGCCGAGGCGGCGCTGCGCGAGGCGGAGCCGTGACGGAGGGCTTGATCCTCGTGCCCACCCTCGCCGCGGTCGCCGACATGCTGCCGCCGGGCGTCACGGTCGGCGATCTGGACGCCGCCGAGCTGGAGCGGTACCGGCGCCGGATCTACAACTGGGCGCGGCACGGAAAGCTGAAGCAATACGGGGGCACCGGAAAGGATCAAGCTCTCTGGAATCTTTTTGAAATTCGTGCCCTGCGGGGGGTTTAATTCTTACCGAAATGCGGTACGCTACTGATCATGTGGGCGAAGCCTACCCTAAACGGGTTTCGCCCAAGCCCGGTCCCCACTGCAAAAAGCCCGAGACCTTCACCAGGTCCCGGGCTTTTCTGCGTTCCGGGGACACCCGCAGAGCTGTGGGGCGCAGAGTGTCGCCGGACCTCCGCTGCAAGCAGGCATCCGCGTGCTGCGCCCCACGACCCGGAGGTGGGCATGACGACGCCCAGCTCCGGAAGATCCACCAGGGCCTGGAAACGCCTCTGCGCCTGGGCCAAGGACAACCTGCCGGCCATCTGCGCACGCTGCGGGGGCCGCATCGACCTCGACCTGCCCAAGGAACACCGCCTGTCCTGGACGCTCGACCACATCATCCCCCGCGTCATCCGGCCCGACCTCGCCGAGGACCCGGCCAACGTCGTCCCCATGCACCGGAGCTGCAACAGCAGCAAAGGGGCCCGCACGGGACCCCCGGTGCTGCCGAAACCGCCCCCGACCTCACGGCGATGGGGGTGAGGTGAACGGCGGCACAGTGTGCTCTTGAACGATCCGTGACGCTTCGTTCGCAGCGTTGGCCACCGTCTCAAGCGTGTCAGCAAGATGCGGCCACCGATCAGCACCACGCCATGCCTCCCGGATACTCGCCGCATAAGACCGCAGCTCGTCTGCCGCGTCTACGCTTCCGGCCGCTTCGAGGGCGTCCGCGAATGCCATGATCTGCGTGTCCAGGTCTTCCACGACCGGTCATCCTCTCATGTCCCCGCCGTCGTACAGGCCGGGAAGCCGTACGTCATCGAGTCGTCTGCGAAATACGCCGATGGCGCTATTGAGCCTCATGGCTCTCCGGGTGGCGCTCTCATGCGTACCGAAGCGCACGAGGCGGCCGTCAGCGGCGTAGTGGACCTCCACCTGGCGGCCGTTCTCGTACCGGGCCAACCACCAGTTTCGGGCGCCCCCTGCACCGCTGTGCACGCTCCAGCCGGTGTGGCGGTACTGCCAACACGTGACCATCAGTCCTCCAGAACTTCCACGGGGTCGTCCGCGAGGTACGCGCTCTTCCCGTGCGGACGTCCCGTGTCGCCCCCACGGGACGTGACGACGATCCACGTCCCGTGCTTGTCGGTGTAGCGGTCGGTGACCCCGGTGACGACGTTGGTCACGTCCTCACCGGGGAACCGGAACCGGGCACCCCGGCGCAGCTCGCCGAAGGTGCTGGTGGTCCAGGTGCTCATCGTCATCAGCTCCTCTCAGAACGGGCGGAGAAACGTTCCGGCCCGTGCGGGCTCCGGACGCGCGCTCCAGCCGCCCGGCGGCGGTGGCGGTGCCGCCTCGCCCGCCTCGACGCGGGCCTCGTACGCCTCGCGGACCATCGCCGCGGCCTCCTCCTCGGTGAGGTAGAGGAACTGGACCTGGCGCGCCTTCCCGCCCCGGCAGACCATGCCCCGGCCCGGCTCCTCGGGCGCCGGCTGCGGCAGGCCGCAGTCGTACGCCAGCATGGTCCAGGCGTTCTTCGTGTACCGGATCAGGATGCGGGTGGAGAAGTTCTCCCGGATGTCGCCGCCGCCCATCGCTTCGACCGTGGCGTACTGGGCGACCGCCACGACGTGGACCTTCGCGGCCCGGCCCATGAACATGATGTCGCGGAAGGCGTCCTCGGCGGTGTAGGCGCCACGGGGCAGCTTCTTCGACAGTCCCTTCAGCTGCGTCATGGTGGCGTTGAGTTCTTCGAGGACGACCACGATGCGGTCCCCGACCGGGGCCTCCTCGATCGGGCCGGCGAACTGTTCCACGATCTCGTTGCGGCGGTGCACCTCTTCGCCGAGCTTCACCAAGGCGTTGCCGATGTCCGGCAGGGCCGCCGCGTACGTCACGCCGGGCAGGTTCTTCGCCCAGCGGTGGCTGTGCCGCTTGACGTCCAGGAACACGACGTCGGCGCCGTTCACGAGGAACTGCGTCGCAATGCCCCGGGCGAGCACCGACTTGCCGCCGCCGGACGCGGCGGAGATCAGTACGTGGGGCGAGTCGCTGTCCAGGTCGACGCTGATCGGGTTGCCTTCGCCGTCCACGCCCAGCAGCGGGGCCGACTCGGGCGACTCGGCGATCAGGTGGAACGCGTCCCGGTAGGTGAGGATCTCCGGGAACTGGAACGACGCGGCCGGGGTCGCCAGGCCGCTGTAGATACCGGTGCTGAAGTTCAGGTCCATGGCGTTACTCCTGACGGGCCCTTGCACTCCTCGTGCCTGGGCGGGTCGTCATCGGGGTGATAGTTGTTGGTGAAGGTCACTTCGGTGAAGCAAACCGGGCACTGGTACGTGACGACGCAATTCACCAGCTCCATCACGGGTTTGGGGACGTCGCGGATCGGCCGTACGAACTCGCCGGTCCTGTCCCGCAGGACAAGGTGGGTGGATCCCACGCGGACGAGCGTGACGACGTAATCCGGGTACTCGGTGAACGGTGTGAACGACTCGCCCACCTGTACTCGGCGGTTGTCATGGAAGATGTACTCGTTCTCGGGCATGTCGTTAGTCCTTGGGGTAGTCGCCGTGGTCCACGCCGTGAACGCCAGTAGCGCCACAGCCGCAGGAGTCATCGGCGACGACAGTGCAGTCATGGGCGTGGTCGAATTGCGGGACGCCGGTGAAGTCGACGCCCTCTTGCAGCTCGAACTCACCGCACGCGTCGCACTCGTAGACGGCGACGACGCGGACGAGGTAGGCGGTACGAGTGGTCATCACTGCTCCTCGCTGCTCGGGGCGATCAGCCGCGCGTCGGTGATCCACTCTGCGCGAACGTCTTCGATGAATTCGCGGGTGCCTGGGAAGTAGATCGAATATTTCGAGCCTCGGCCGATGACGTGGCCCGTCATTTCGACGTTGCAGCCGAGTTCCGGGCTAGGGAGAACGGCTGTCACCACAAGGTGGAGGCGGTCCCTTTTCGCGCGCTCCCACATGATGCCGAGCGTCTTGTGATCCATGACGTTTGCTCCGGGTGGTTAGATGCGCTCGAACAGCACGTCGTCGTCGGCGTGCTTGTCCAGCACCTTGCGGGCGGCCACGTACGGATCGCTCGGGACCGGAACCTTCGGCCAGCCCTTCCGGGCCTCTGCAACCCACTGGGCGACGCTGCGGCCCTCCAGCGGGTGCGGTGGTACTACGTAGGTTCCGTTCCACCCTCCCTTATTGACGGGCGGGTGGAACTTGTTGTGGATCTGCCTGCGCTCGGTGATGTTCATAGCGCGATTCCTTGGTAGGGGATTTCGGCACTTTCAGTGCCCCGGTGCCGCTGTGACGCGGCTACGGCTCAACCGCCGGGGCTGCGGAACTACTCGTGCAGCGTGCGCTCTTCGGCGCCATCTGCTTCGGCGTGGGTTTCCAGCCACGCCTTTACGTTGTCGGGGTCGGCGCCGAGTGCATGAAGCATCTCGGCGAGGACGTTGACTTCCGTGCACGTGAGGCTGGTGGCCGTTTCGTTGGCCAGCATCTTGTCGCCCCAGGTGGTGACGAAATCAGCGGCGAGTTTTGCGGGGATGTTGGGCATGGCCGATCACTCCCAGTCGGCGGCCGGGACGATGTCCTCGGCGGTCACAATGAAGGCCCGGTCCGTGAACGGATACCGGGCCTCGAACGCGTCGTCGGTGTCATCGAGCGGGTGAAGATCAACCGGCTCACCGTTGTACAGCAGCTCCGTGGTCATCACGGTGCTCCATTTCGTCGTACGCCGCCTCATCCTCGGCGGCCCGTTGCTCTTCACAAGCCGGGCAGCCCCGGAGGGTGCCCGGCCAATGCGGATGGTCGACGTGCTCGGGGTCAGTCATCATCGCGTCCCGTGAAATGACCGATGATGATCGCGGTGATGACGACTACCGAAACCACTATTTCGTGCCAGTGCTCGGTGAAGAAATTCATGCTGCGCTCCGGGCGTGCTCACGTGACCGGGTGCCGGTTCCGGCGACCGACTCGACTTGCACCAGCCACGTCACGGACTGGACAGTGCTGGGGAGCGTTCCGAGCCTCATGGCGGCTTCGCGGTAGGCATGCGCGATGAGCGCATACCGGCGCTTGCTGGACAGGCCACGGTCGCGGTTCCCGTACGTCTCGCCGACGGCAATGTCATGGGCGTGGCGGTCGATGCAGACCGCTTCGGGGTCGGTCGGATCGAGAATGCACCGGTAAAAGTTCCCCGTCTTGACGTCCATGGGGAGGACTTCCGCCGGGTCCACGCCGGCCATGATCTTGGCGGCCTTTCGGAGATTGTCCCCGGTATGCCCGGAGGGCTCACCGGTAACGAACGCCCGTTCCGCCAGACTGCGATTTGCGGCCCACGACTTGTTGGCCGAAAGCACTGCGATCACTCCGGCGCCCGCAACGACATCCCCACCAGAAATCATTTCGGCGAGTTGGTGAGCCGTGCGGTACCACGCCTCACCGCGCGCCCGCTGATCCGGGGTCGCGCGGTGAAACACGGCCAGCACGTTTTGCACGTACTGTTCACGAGTGGCGGTGTCCGCCTTGACGGGGATCATTACAGCCACTCGCTTTCACCGGTGCCGATGTTGAACACGGCCATTTCGCTGCGCACAGTCGCCAGAGCGAAAGCGCGGCGCGAACCTTCCACGTAATCCACGGCGTCGATGTATGCGCGGCCCTTTTCAACCCACACTCCGAAGTAGCGTGCTTCGGGGTGCGTGCTGACGAAACCGGCCACATCATCCGGCGTGACGCGAGACACGGCCTTGACGAGTGTCCAAGACTGACCACCTACCCAATAGCCAGTTTCGGGAAGTTCCCGGCCGTAACTGTCAACCGTGACACCTTCACTGCCCGACCGAATTGCCTGGAAAAGAGCGGCGGTCGTTGCAGGGGCGTCAACGAGTGTGTTCGTGGCCATAGCGATGGCCTTTCGGGATGGTTTTCCTACCTTGACATGCGCGGGTGACCTCTTTTTGGAGCTTCGGCCCAATTGGAACCGCGCGGGAGGATTACCGGATCAAGCCAATCACGCCAGTGGGTACGTTTTGCCGTGCTCTCCCATGCTGCCTCTTTGCCTTTCGGGCTTTCGGCTGTACGGGTGCTCTCCCATCCGGGGCAACGGGCGACTGCCACTCCTAAGCTTCCGTCATGTCGTCCGGGTTCCTCATAGTCCCCACAGCCCGACTCGAACGGGGCTGCATTCCAATGGTGTGGGGTGTTTTCCTACCCCTATCGGTACTTGGTACCATTCGCCACTACACAGCGGGGCTGTGATCATCGGGACTATCAGGGGTTTCAACTGTGGAGCTTTGAAAGGTGCTACGGGTATTAGGTACTGGGCGGAATGTGTGGACCTGGTTCCAAGTGACGCGCCCTGTATATCGGGGTCCTATCCTTGGGGTTCTTCCTGGTCCCGTTCCCTTTTCCCTTATGTATCTAGTGTGCACCACGACACCACTGAATACAAGCAAATCAAGCCAATTACCAGAACTATTTCGAAGATTCTTCTACTCCGAAGTAGTGACTAAAGTACAATCCACAGTAATGCTAGTTGATCTTGGTATCCACTGCACCCTGGATCCCCACCTCATACCACACATGCACCATGCATGCATGCCCATATCCCTACCACCTCTACCCCCATGCCCATACCCCTTGGCAGGGAGTGGCCCTGCCCTATGGATAGGGAAGCCCTGCCCCCTCGCATGGTGGGAAGAGAGTGCACGAGAGACGAGAGATCCGTGTGCAGTGTGGTGCGTCGAGTGGCGAGAGTGCTGGCGATAAGGGATTCGGTTGGCGTTTAGGGTTTGCCCTGCATTCAGTGCTTGATTGCCTTACATGCTTGAAAGTCGAAACTTTCTAAAGTTGAAAATCGAAAACTCAAAATCACTTTGACTTTGATGTTGCCAGACTCGACCTCATACGAGAACCGAGCACATACCCACTCATAGAGCGGTCACCGGCCGCCACGGTGTCACAGAGCAGGGAATGGGTCCCCCCTTCCCTTGGCAGATGGGCGACGCCCCCTACCACCCCCGGTAGGGCCCCGTGGGATGTGTGGGTGCAGTAGGGTCCCCTATCCGTGCATGCGGCATGGGTGCACCCGGTGCGTACCGGTGCAAGGGGAACGCCTACGGCTTATGAGGTGCGATTGAGCCGTTGTTGGGTGAATGGTCATAGGTGAGTTTGGGGCCCCAGCCGAGCCCTTTTGAATGGGATGCACGTCCGTAGATTTATGCATCGTTGGTTCGTGCCCCCGCGACGGGTGTCGCATTGCTATGCAATACCTATGCGCCAGGGTCACCGGCAATTCCCGGACGCGGCGACTCAAAGACCACGAGCCCCGCTCCATCCCACTCAGCTGACACGTATTCAGCGGACGCGACGGTAACTTGACGCCGCGGCAGGGGTAGGGGGGTGGGTAGCCGGCGTAAAAAAATCAAGCATGGCCGACCCCGCCGTCGGCCGCTTTCTCTCTCTAGTGCCGTTTTTGAAGCAGTTGCGCCTCGCAACCGTCGAAAAAGGGCCTTTGACCTGCGGTTTTGCACAGAAGGGTCGAAGCGGACATGGGCGCAGCGCACTACGGACTCACGATCCAGCAGGGCGAGACGTTCGAGCTAACGATCACGTACAAGGACAGCAACGGTGCGCTTGTCAACCTTGCCGGCTACAGCGCTCGGATGCAGATCCGGGAAAGCGTCGACAGCCCCACCACGATCCTGGACGCGAATTCGGCGCTTTCGCAGCCCGGAATTACATGGGGACCATTTAATGCATCGGGGGTAATAAAAATTACCCTCGCGCCGTCGATCACGTCAGCGATGAGCTTCAATCATGCGGTCTACGACATGCTTATAACCTCCGGAAGCGGGGTTGTGACCCGCATTATCGAGGGGGACGTCGGCTTTTCTAAGGCCGTCACGCGATGACCGAGGTAACGCAGGTCAATAACCTCCTGGTCGTCGATTCCACGGCAAATGTGCTGACGATTTTCGCAGCTGCGCCGAGCATCACCGTTTCGCAGCCGCCGGCGCCGTCCCTGGCCGTCTCGGAGTCCGTCCACGTTGTCTCGGTGGCCGCGGCCGGGCCACAGGGCCCTCCAGGGCCTCCCGGGAGCCCCGGAGGGGCGTACCACGAGCACACGCAGTCCGTCGCGTCCGCTTCGTGGGTCATCAACCACAACCTCGGCAGGAAAGTCCATGTCACCGTCTTCGATAGCTCGGGGAGGGTGGTCGTCACGGACGTAGAGCACGGAACCGTCAACCAGGCCACGGTTACGTGGAGTTCGCCGACTTCCGGGTCGGCCGTAGTTTCGTAAGGGGAACTCACTGTGGCCATGAAAGTCGGAAACGGGCTCGATCTTCAGAATCAGAGGATCCAGAACCTCGCGGACCCCTCAGCTGCCACCGATGCGGTCACCAAGCAGTACGCGGATGCGCTCACCAGGAATTTGTCCTGGAAACTGGCCGTGCGCGTGGCCACCACCGCCAACGGCACGCTGTCCTCGGCCTTCGCCAACGGGCAGACGGTCGACGGTGTCACGCTGGCGACGGGTGACCGCATCCTGCTGAAGAACCAGTCCACGGGCTCCGAGAACGGCATCTATGTCGTCGCGGCCTCGGGCGCCCCGACCCGGGCCGTGGACGCGGACTCGGCGGACGAGCTGAAGGGCGCCACCGTCACCGTGCTGGAAGGCACGGTCAACGCCGACAAGGTGTTCCGGCTCATCACCGACAACGTCACCCTCGGCACGACCAGCCTCTCCTGGACGGAGATCGGCGGTGGTGGCACGGCCTACACCGCGGGCGACGGTCTCAGCGAGTCCCCTGCCGGCACCTTCAACGTCGCCACCGGCACCGGACTGGAGATCAGCTCCGACACGGTCCGGATCGCCGCTGCGGCGGCCGGCAACGGTCTGACGGGCGGCGGCGGCTCCGCACTGGCCGTGGGGCAGGGCTCCGGCATCTCCGTCTCGGCCGACGCGGTCGCTGTCGACTCCACGGTGGCGCGCGTCTACGCCGGCAACATCGGGGACGGCTCGGCGACGAACATCGTCGTCACCCACAACCTCGGCACCCGAGACGTCGCGGTTACGGTCCGGAACGCCGCCAGCCCGTACGAGGAGATCCTCGTCGACAACGAGGCGACGTCCACGACGACGTGCACGCTGCGGTTCGCGTCCGCACCCAGCAACAACCAGTACCGGGTCATCGTCCAGGGCGCCGGCGCATAGCCCGCCCGAGCGGAAGGAATCGTGTGATCGACAAGAGGAAGATCCTTGCGGTAGCAGGAGTCGGTGTGCTTCTGGCAGGCGGTTCGCAGCTAGCCGTAGCAGCTATCCCGGACAGCGACGATGGGGAGTACCACGTGTGTCTCCCGAGCGCCGGCACCTACCGCACCGCCTTCTTCATCGACAAGGAAGCCGGCACTTCCTGCCCGTCTGGGTACACCGAGAAGACCTGGAACCAGGTCGGACCACGGGGTCCGGCCGGGGCTTCTGGCCCCACAGGTCCGGCCGGACCTCCCGGACCCGCTGGACAACAAGGTCCAGCCGGAGCAACGGGGCCCCAGGGCCCCGCAGGGCCAGCTGGTCCACAGGGGCCCTCCGGGACTACCGGGCTGCATCGCGTGGGTGGGGACCAGGTCACCATCAATCCCGGCGAGACGAAGACGGCCGCAGCCGAGTGCCCCTCTGGTGAGCGGGTCACCGGAGGTGGCTACCACATCGGCAACGTCTCGGACTGGCGCGTCTTCAAGGACGAACCCTCTGACGGCGCTTCGCAGTCCTGGCTCGTGACGGTTCAGAATCATGGCGGCAGCCCCATTCAGCTCTCGGTCAACGCCATGTGCGTCCCCGCTAGCTGACCGCGACCCGCTGAGCTGTAGCGAAGGGGCGTGACCCGCGATGCCGAAGAATGTCAGCCCCGTCGGCTTCGAGGGCGCCTACAACGTCCGGGCGTACGGCGCCAAGGGCGACAACAGCACGAACGACCAGGCGGCGATCCAGGCCGCGCTGACCGCGGCGGCGACGGCGGCGACGAGCGAGGGCGGTGCCACGGTCGTCATTCCGCCCGGGAAGTACAAGATCAGCTCCGGGCTGCTCATCAAGAGCGACGTCACGCTCATGGCCTACGGCGCCTACATCTTCGCCGGGGCCGGCAACTTCGAGATGCTGAAGAACTACGAGGGCGGCGAGTCCGGTTACACCGGCAAGAGCCGCATCACCGTCCTCGGCGGCACCTGGGACGGCAAGGGCCAGTCCTGGGCGGTCGACAACAACGCCAACATCATGGCGTTCATCAACTGCAAGGACATCGTCGTCCGGGACGCCACGATCCGGAACGTCGCCAGCTACCACGCCATCGAGCTTCAGGCCGTGGACGGCGCCGTCATCGACAGCTGCCGGTTCGAGGGCTTCAAGGACAACACCACGGGCCAGGTCCGCGTGTTCTCCGAGGCGATCCAGCTCGACATCAGCGGCTCTTCGACGGCGTGCAAGAACGTCAACATCACCAACTGCTACCAGGGCGCGGCCGAGGACGGCTCCGGCCTGGGGGTGTTCGGCCGCCTGGTCGGTTCCCACACCGACGCAGCCGGCCTCTTTCACACCGGCATCCGGGTCATCGGCAACACGTCGAACGGCTCCCTGGACAACTCGATCCAGGCGTACTCGTGGACGGACTCGATCATCGCCAACAACACGCTGCTCAGCCCGGGCAGCGTCGGCGACGGCAGCTGCATCGAGGTGACCGGCAACGCGTCCAACGTCGTCCAGCGCATCGTGATCGACGGGAACACCTGCAAGGACTTCAAGATCTCTGCCGTGTTCCTGAACGGGGCCTCCGGGCGCGAGATCCGCGACACGACGATCTCCAACAACGTGATCACTGCCAGCGCGAACACCAACCCGGCGATCTACCTGGACTTCGCGAACTACTGCACCGTGATCGGCAACACCCTGGGGCCAACGAACAACCGCGGCATCACGATCAGCGCGAGCCACTTCAACAACATCAACGGGAACACGATCCGCTCCACGGGGGCGGACGGGATCTACCTCGGCGGCAGCGCCCAGTGCCTGGTCGGCAACAACCGGATCTCCGACACCGGCTGGCACGGCATCCTGATCGGCTCGACGTCGCAGAACAACTTCATCCAGGGCAACTACATCCGGAAGGCCGGCGCCGCCACGCACAACACGTACTCCGGAATCCAGATCACCAACCAGGCGAACAACGACAACTGCCTGATGAGCAACCGGATACAACGCGGCGAGACCGGCACCGGTTTCAACGCGATGCGCGCGGCCATCGAGATCCTGGGCACCACCCCAGTCGACCTGTCGATCATTTTCAACAGCTTCGAGGGCTGGACGACGTACTCCGCCACGGCCGCCAGCTCGACCGTGACTACGCCGCAGACCACGTTCAACAACGTGGCCGTCGTGACCGGCGGCGAAGCGTTCCTCCAGAACACCGTCACCGACGCCGTGCCTTCGGCCGGCACCGCCAACCAGCACCGCGCATAAAGGGGGTCAGCGTTGGCCGCAAACCATCTGAAGGACCCCGACGCCACCCTGGACTGGGTCTTCGACTGGTCACAGTGGCTCGGGGCCTCGGAATCGATCACCTCGTCCACGATGACCGTCTCGGCCGGCATCACGAAGGCATCCGAGGCGTTCAGCGCCTCGACCGCCACCGTCTGGCTGTCCGGCGGGACCGTGGGCCAGGTGTACTCGGTTTCCAACAAGATCACGACCAACCAGGGCCGCACCGACGAGCGGTCCATCACCATCCGCGTTACCCAGCGGTAGGAGACGAAATGGCACTCAGGCTTGCCACCGCCGTGCGCAACGCGATGGCCGATGCGGTTACAACGAGGGTTGACGCAGGAGCGGGCGCTGGCACCATCAAGATCTACACTGGCTCGCAGCCGGCCACCGCCAACGATGCGGAGACGGGCACCCTGCTGGCTACCTTCACACTCAGCGACCCGTCCTATGGCGCCGCGTCGTCCGGTGTCATCACTCTTGCCGGTACGCCCAAGACGGTCGCCGCAGCGGCCACCGGCACGGCCGGCTGGTTCCGGGTGGAGGACAGCACGGGCGCCAACGTCTACGACGGAGCCGTGGGCACCTCCGGGGCCGAACTCAACCTCAACACCACCGCTCTCAACTCCGGCGTCAACGTGACCATCACGAGCGGCACGTTCACCATGCCCGCGAGCTGACCGAAGGGGGTAGCTCCCCGTGGCTATTTCCTTCGTTGCCGCCGAGGAGGACGGCGGCACCGCCAACACCGACACGCTCACCATCGCCAAGCCGACCGGCTTGCAGGTGGACGACATCATGGTGGCCTTCACGTCCTCCAACCTTCAAACGGTCACCGCACCATCCGGCTGGACACAGCACGACAGCGATGACGCCACCAGCGGAGCGGCATTCCGCAACTACGTCTTCTACAAGGTCGCAACCTCTGGTGACGTGGCGGCCAGCAACTTCACTTTCACCGTCCCGGGAGCCACCTCCCCGCTCGTAGGCGCGATAGCCGCCTACCGCGGCGTGGACACGGACTCACCGATCCACGGGTCCGCCCTGACCCACTCGACGACGGCCCAGAACCAGGCCGGACCCAATATCTCGACCACCTCCCGAGCCCTGGTCCTGCATTTCAGGACGGTTCGCGAGGACAGCACCACCCACGTCACGTTCACCGCCAGCGGCGTCACCGAGCGGTTCGACGTCGGCAACAACGGCGCCACGATCTCCTACGCGATGGCTCTGTACGACACCGGCTCCTCGGTTGCCGGTGGCACGCAGAACGGCATCACCATCAACGGGTCTGCGGCACCCACCGACGGCATGTCGCGAACCATCGGCCTTCGTGAGATCACCGAGGGTCCTCTCGCTGTCACGGCGCCCTCTGCCACCTCTGCGGCATCCGGCACCGTCACCGTCGAGGGCACGCTGACCGCCACGGCACCGATGCCGTCCGTCGCCTTCGCCGCGGAGCACATCGTTCCCGCTGAAGGCGCCCTGGCCGTCACCGCGCCGGCGCCCCAGGCCACGATCAACGTCGCCTCGGATGTCTTCGGCTCCATGGCCGTTTCGCCGTCGCCCACGGTGAGCATCACGGCGGAGACCCGGCCATTCGGCGGCCGGGTGATCTCCATCGCCCCCGAGGACCGGACGCTGAGAGCCAAGAGGAGTACCCGCTGATGGCGATCTCCTTTGTCAGCCAGGCCGGCACCTCGGAGACCACCAGCGACACCAGCTACACGCTCACGAAGCCGGCCAGTATCCAGGCCGACGATCTGCTGATCGGCGTGCTGGCGCTGTACCCCGGCGACAGCGGCTCGCAGGTCACGGTCAACGTCCCTTCCGGCTGGACACTCGTCCGGACGACCTACCGTTCCGGCAGCAACCCGCACCAGGTCACCGTCATGAAGAAGACGGCGACCGGCAGCGAGCCGTCGACCTGGAGCGGCAGCCTCGGCTCTTCCGAGACGATCAAGATGTCGCTCGTGGCGGCCTACCGGGGCGCCGACGCCGCGGCGGACCAGTTCGTCGCGGAGGGCGGCGGCACCGGGGCCCAGGACGGCTTCTCGATGAGCACGGCCACGGTGAACAACACCGACTCCTCGGCCTGGCGTGTGACCGTCGCCGGAGCCACCAGCGCCGACGCGGGCCTGGGCGGCGCCAGCTTCACCAGCAACGAGACCAGCCAGAGGCGCAACACCTCGCAGGAGAGTGGCGTCCTGCGCCTGAACCTGGCCCTCTGGGACTCCAACGGGGCCGTCTCTACCGGCAACACCAGCCGCACCATCGACCGCACCTGGTCCTGGACCGCGGCGGCGAACTGGATCGGCCTCATCAAGCCGGCCAACACGGCACCGCCCTCGTCGGGCTCTATCGCCGTCGAAGCACCCGGCCCGACGGCTGCCGCCTCCGGCACCGTCACCGTTCAAGGGGCTCTGGCGGCAACCGCGCCTGCACCGGCAGCGGTGGTCAGCGGCTACCACGAGATCCCGGCCGACGGCTCCATCGCGGCCACCGCCCCCGTCCCCGTCTCGGACATCACCGCAGGCGTGCCCGTGACCGGCTCCATGGCCGTCAGCCTCATGCCGACGGTCGCCATCGCCGCCGAGACCCGCGTCTTCGGCGACCACGTCCTGGTGATCGACCCCGAGAGCCGAACCGTCGTCGTCATCAACGACTGAAAGGGGTGCCGCTGTGAGTGACGCGACACCCTTCGGGGATGCCGTCCGCTCGGGCGACCGCCGCACCGAGCTGGAGGCCATCCGCGACTTCCTCGTGAACGAGCTGGACGGTAACCGCTGCAAGACCTGTCTCGCATCAAAGCTCAGGACCGGTGACACGGCCGCTCTGGTGCTTCGACTGATGAAGGTGCTCGAAGAACTCGCTGCCCTTCCGAGCGAAGAGGCGGAGGTGTCGGTTCTCGATGAGCTTCGATCCCGCCGTAAGAGGCAGTCAGACTCCTCGGATCCTGCACGTCCCCTCGGGACCAAGGGTGCAGAGCGCCGGCAAGGAGGCCGTCGCTCTGGCCGCGTCGGCGGGCCTGATCCTGGACCCGTGGCAGGAGCTGGTCCTTGACCACGCCCTCGCCATCCGCGAGGACGGAAAGTTCTGCGCCAACGAAGTCGGCGTCATGGTCTCCCGCCAGAACGGCAAGGGATCCATCATCGAGGCCCTGTGCCTGTGGGGACTGTTCATCAACGACGAGCAGATCCTCCACACCGCCCACGTCTTCAAGACCGCCGCCGAGGGCTTCCGACGCATCGAGGGCCTGATCCTCGGCACCCCCGAGTTCAAGGCCGAGGTCAAGCGCGTCGTGCGCGGGCACGGCGAGGAGAGCATCGAGCTGCACAGCGGCGCCCGCCTGATGTTCAGCACCCGGCAGAAGGGCACCGCACGAGGTCTGACCCTGGACCGCGTCATCTGCGACGAGGCGATGTACCTCACCGAGGAGCAGACCGCGGCACTCCAGTTCACCACCTCGGCCAGGCCCAACCCCCAGGTCGCCTATCTCGGCAGCGCCGGCACCCAGGAAAGTACCCAGTTCGGGCGCGTACGCCGCCGAGCCCTCAAAGGCGACGACCCCAAGCTCTTCTACGCGGAATGGTCCATTGACCCTTGCACTGTTCTTTGTCCTTCCGATTGCGAGGAACATGATCCGCTCGATTCCGTGGGCTCGTATGCCAAAGCCAACCCCGGACTGGGGATCCGCATATCGGTGGAGCACGTCGAATCGGAACGCCGCTCGATGGGCCCGGCGATTTTCTCGCGAGAGCGTCTGGGCGTCGGAGACTGGCCGCTAGACGGCGAAGACGAGTGGCGAGTCATCGACAAGGAATCGTGGGAGTCTCGCGCTGACGAGAACAGCGTCCTGGTCGACCCGCTCGTCCTGGCAGTAGACGTAACACCGGACGGATCCACCGCCTCGTGCATCGCCGCGGCTGGGCTCAACGAAGAAGGCGAACGGCACGTCGAGATCACCGGTCGGTCACTGGCCGAACCACTGGCCATAGACCACCGCCCCGGCACCGCCTGGGTCGTCGACCGGGTCGTCAGCATATGGCGGGCCTGCAAGCCAATGGCGGTCGTCATCGACAAGGCCGGCCAGGCAGGGGCGTTCATCGACGCCCTGGAGGCCGCCGGGGTCAAGGTCATCTCGCCGGTGACCCGCGAATACGCCCAAGCCTGCGGCGAGTTCTACGCGAGCGTCGTCCCTCGGCCGGGAAACGAACCGGACCTGAATCACCTGGATCAAAGGCCCCTGAACGACGCGGTGGCCGGAGCCGACAAACGAGACCTCGCCGATACCTGGGCCTGGTCCAAACGGAACTCCACCGTGGACATATCCCCGCTGGTGGCCGCAACCTTGGCGATGTGGGGTTACAAGAAATGCGCGCACAAGAAAAGGTCCAAAGTCAAGGTGGCATGGGGGTGAAGGCCATATCCAAGTACCTCCTCCTCGCCCTCGCCGCCGTTTTGTACGGCATCGGATTCGCCGCACACAAGGTGGCTCTCACGCCGGGCTGGATCGCGGCTGCGGTGCGCGTCGGTTGGGATGATGCCCGATGATGAAGCGCCCGCTTCTCGACCGGGTCAAGGAGCGCCAGGCCCAGAACCTCAAGGCGTTCACCGAGTCCCCCTTCTGGTCCCTCGACCGCATGCGGACGCCGTTCTACGTCGGTGGCCTCGGCGACACCGAACGGATCGCCAACGACTTCGTCGGCTACGTGGAGGGCGCCTACAAGCGCAACGGGGCCGTCTTCGCCTGCATGGCTGCCCGGCAGATGGCCTTCTCCGAGGCCCGCTTCCAGTGGAGGCGATTCAAGGACGGCCGCCCCAGCGAGCTGTTCGGCTCCACCGAGCTGGCGCTGCTGGAAAAGCCGTGGCCCGGCGGAACCACCGGCGAGCTGCTGTCCCACATGATCCAGGACGCGGACCTGGCCGGCAACGCGTTCATCACGATCACCGACGACAACGGCCGTTACGGCAAGAGCGCCGCCGGCCCCGGCCGGCGCCTGGTCCGTATGCGCCCCGACTGGGTCGAGATCATTCTCGGCTCGCTGAGCGGCGACCTCAAGGCCCTGGATACGCGGGTCATCCTCTACCGGTACAACCCGCCGGGCCCGGACGCGCCTGCCGTCGACCTGCTGCCCGACGAGGTGGCCCACTTCTCCCCCATCCCGGACCCGGACGCCCGGTTCCGGGGCATGAGCTGGCTGACTCCGGTACTGCGGGAGATCGAGTCGGACACCCTGGCGGCCACCCACAAGAAGAAGTTCTTCGAGAACGCCGCGGTGCCCAACATGGCGGTCAAGTTCGACAAGGAGACCGGCGAGGACGAGTTTGATGAGTTCGTCGCCCAGTTCAAGGAGAACCACCAGGGCGCGATGAACGCCTACCGCACGGTGTTCCTCCTCGGCGGCGCGGACGTCGTCCCACTGACGATGGACTTCAAGGCCCTCGACTTCACCGGCATCGTCGGCAAGGGCGAATCACGCATCGCCAGTGCAGCAGGAGTGCCGGGTTCTATCGTCGGCTTCTCCGAAGGGCTGCAAGGCTCCGGCCTCAACTCCCAGGGTGTTTACGCCGCTGCCCGCCGGCGCTTCGCCGACGTAACTATCCGACCGATGTGGCGCATGGCCGCCGCGTCGCTCGAAACCCTGCTGGAGGTGCCCACCAACGGGGCGCACCTCTGGTTCGACACCCGGGACATCGCCTTCCTGCGCGAGGACGACAAGGACCGGGCCGAGATCTTCAACACCGACGTAGCCACCCTGTCGAGCGGCATCATGCAGGGCTTCGAGCCCGACGCCATGATCGAGGCCACCCGGGACTACGACATCGGCAAGCTCATCGGTCGGCACACCGGCCTGGTCAGTGTCCAGATGCAGTCCACGCGCGTGCCGGACGAGTCCGTCGACAGGCAGCGCGAGGAACTGGAGCTGCTGGAGCAGCAGGCCAAGATCGTCGCCGTCCTCGTCTCCCAGGGCCAGTGCACCGTGGCCTCCGCCGTGGCCGCCGTCGAGTCCGGGGACCTCTCCCTGCTGGAGAAGGCCCCCCTACCCAAGCCGCAGCCGGGCGCACCGCCCCGGCCAGCCGGCAACCGCGATGAACAGCAAGCACCCGCACCCGCGCGGACTGACAACGATCAAGAGCCGGGAGGCGGCACATGACCTGCGATCGGCGCATAGACAACAAGGTGGTGACGTGATGGAGCGCAAGGCGCTTGACCGCGTCGAGCTGAAGGACGCCGACCAGGGTGTTGTGGTGGCCGTCTTCAGCACGTTCGACACGGTGGACCTCGACGACGATGTCGTAACCAAGGATGCCTTCAAGGGCAAGGACGGCCAGCCGGTACGGATCAGTGCCTACAACCACGCCAGCTGGCAGGGAGCCCTGCCGGTCGGCAAGGGCGTCGTCCGGGTCACGGACCGCGAGGCGGTCTGCGAGATGCAGTTCAACATGAAGACCCAGGCCGGCCGGGAGACCTTCGAGACCATCAAGCAGATGGGCGAACTCCAGGAATACTCCTGGGGCTTCAACGTGGTCGAGTCGGAACGGGAAGAGCGCGAGGGCAAGCAGGTCCGCGTGATCAAGGCAGTCGACATCTTCGAGGTCAGCCCCGTCCTCCTCGGCGCCGGCGGCCCCGGCCGCACCGGCACCCTGGCCGTCAAGAGCAAGGCCGAGGACGACGAAGACGCACCGCGCCGGTTCTACCCGGCCGTGAAGCGGGCGCTCCCCGTCCACGAGACCGCGGTCGCGGCCATGCCCTGGAACGGGACGGCCACCGTCAAGGCCCTGCCCGACGACGCCCGGCCGTCCGAGCTGCGCAGCGTGTACGCGTGGGTCGACCCCGACGGCGACCCCGAGATGAAGACCTCTTACCGGTTCCCCCACCACCACGGTGTCGGCGGCCCGGCCAACATCCGCGCCTGCCTCCAGGGCATTGCCGTCCTGAACGGCGCGAAGGGCGCTTCCGTCATCCCCGAGGGAGACCGGAAGGCCGTCTACGAACACCTGGCATCCCACCTCCGGGACGCCGACCGCGAGCCGCCCATGCTGCGTACAGCAGGGGACGGCCAGAAGAATCTGAGGTTCAACGACGAGGCCACCGAAGTGCTGGCCCGAGTCTCCAACCTCATCGACCGCGCAACGGAAGTCGTGGCTCTCCGGGCGCAGAAGGGCCGAGGCATGTCGCCGGCCATGGTCGACCTCCTGTCGTGGCTGGAGGACGACGTGACGCGACTCAAGTCTCTGCTTGAGCACCCTGTCGAGGACGAGAAGCAGCTCCAGGTCGAAGAGGCGCTTACCGCCTCCACGCTCATGGCCGCACTCGCCCGCGTCAACGAGCTGTAACCCAGCTCGCACAACTGAACAAAAACTGAATAAGCAGGAGAGCTTTCGATGTACAACGATGACCGCATCGTTGAGTTTCCCGCGCTGAAGCAGGCGCAGGAGAAGCTGGACGAGAAGCGCAAGGGTCTCAAGGGGATCCTCGACGAGGCCGGACCCGACTTCGACATGGCCAAGGTCAAGAGCCTGGCCGGCGACACCCACGCCAAGGTTGCCGAGATCGGCAAGCTGAACCGCGAGATCGACGACTGCAAGAAGAAGGTCGACGACCTCCTGATCGTCGCCCGAGCAGCCGCCGAGGCCAAGCGCCAGGACGAGGGCGCCCAGTCCGGCGACGGTGCCGCTCCCCCGGCCTCCCGGGGTCGCGAGCTTGAGACCAAGACCTTCGGTGAGCTGTTCGCCGAGTCCCGGGCCCTGAAGGAGTACGGCCGCGGCCACGGCCCGAGTGCGAACCTCCCGATCGAACTGAAGACGCTCTTCCAGACCACGGACGGCTGGAAGCCCGAGTCGACCCGCACCGGCATCTTCTCCGCCTTCCCGACGCGGCCGGCGCCCCAGGTCGTGGACGCGATCCCGACGATGACCACCTCCATGGAACTCGTCAAGTACATGGAAGAGACCGTGTACAACAACGCCGCGGCGGAGACCGCGGAAGGCGCGCTGTACAAGGAAGTCGCGCTGAAGGTCGTGGAGAAGGAGGTCCCGGTCCGGAAGATCACCGCCTTCCTGCCCATGACCGACGAGCAGCTGGCCGACGAGCCGGGCGTCTCCCCGTACGTCAACCAGCGCCTGCCCTTCATGCTGCGCCAGCGCCTGGACAGCCAGGTCCTGGTCGGCGACGGTGTCGCCCCCAACCTGCTGGGCACCGAGAACGTCCCCGGCATCCAGACGCAGGCCCTCGGCGGCGACCCCGTCCCGGACGCGATCTACAAGGCAGCCCGCAAGATCCGCGACGACGGCTTCTCCGAGCCCAGCGTCGTGTTCATCACCCCGGCCAAGTGGGAGGGCGTCCGTCTGATGAAGACCGCTGACGGCGTCTACCTGTGGGGCCACCCGAGCATCCCCGGCGTCGAGACGATCTGGGGCATCCCCGTTGTCCAGACGACCGCGGTGTCCGGCAGCAAGGCCATCCTCGGCGACTATGTGAACCACTCCGCCCTGTTCACCCGGCAGGGCATCGACGTGCAGGTCTCCAACTCGCACGCCGACTTCTTCCAGCGCGGCCAGGTCGCCATCCGTGCGTCCTTCCGCGTGGCCATGGTTCACCTCCGTCCGAAGGCGTTCGCGGCCGTCACCGGCCTGACCTGATGCCTCTTGGCGCTAAGGAGTAACTGACCCATGCCTTCCTACAGCAGCGGTCTTGGGCGTTTCGTCAAGCGTGACGCCCGGACCTCGCTCAAGGCGTCGGGAGCCGAGACGTCCAGCACGACCGGCACTGCCATGGAGCTGGGCGACGCCGGCTCCCTGGTCGTCACCGTCGATGTGACGGCTGCTTCCGGCACCACCCCGACCATGGTCGTCGACATCGAGGGCTCCGCCGACGGGAGCAACTGGTTCCCCCTCGGCCAGTTCGGTGCCAACGGCTACCGCTCCGGCAGCGTCGGCACGGCGCCGTCCAACTTCACCGCCGCCGCCACCACCCGGGGGGCCGTCACCGGCGCCCCCTACGTGCGGCACAAGTCGACCATCGGCGGCACGACCCCGTCCTTCACCTACTCGATCACCGTTTCCGCTGCCTGACGAAAGGGAGCCGCCGATGTCCGACACCG
Source organism: Streptomyces sp. NPDC015131 (assembly GCF_043079975.1). Lineage (NCBI taxonomy): Bacteria > Bacillati > Actinomycetota > Actinomycetes > Kitasatosporales > Streptomycetaceae > Streptomyces > Streptomyces sp. NPDC015131. The sequence continues at coordinate 610,633 of NZ_JBIBVB010000004.1, forward strand.
TAGAGATCAAGCAGCGCCTCTGCCTGACCGAAGACGGCAAGCGCGTCGTCCCCGAGGACGACCCCGAGGCCCGATGGCTCTGGGCGATCCCCGGCCAGCGCGTCAGCCGCAAGGAGGCCGAACGGCTCGGTGCCCTGGAGCACGCGAGCAAGGCCAACGAGGACGACGTCGAGGACGACGGCGAGCCCCAGGGCGAGGACAACGACGAGTCCTTCGAGCCGCCGAATCGCCGCCGCGGCCGTCCGGCGGGCAGCAAGAACCGCACACCGGACGAGAACAAGTAGCCCCCGGGGAGGTGCGTGTGAATGGCACTGGGTGACACCTACGCGACACTTCCCCAGCTCAAGGCATACATGGGCGACGTCTTCACCGACCCGTCCCGTGACGCCGCTCTCGGGGACGCCCTCAATTCCGCCTCGCGGGAGATCGAGCGGTACTGCGGCCGGCAGTTCAACAACGCCGGCGCGGTCTCGGCGCGCGAGTTCCTGGCGCTCAACGCGGGCCGGGCGTTCGTTGACGACTTCCACACCACCACCGGACTGGTGGTGGAGGTGGAGGGATCGGACGGCACCTGGACCCCCTGGGCGAGCGGGGACTACAAGCTGCTGCCGCGCAACGGCATCCGGGACGGCATGCCGGGCTGGCCCTACACCGAGATACGAGCGGTCCGGGGCGGGGGAAAGACCTTCCCCGGACCGTACGACGAGGCACACCTGCGGGTCACGGCCAACTGGGGATGGGCGAGCGTCCCGGCCCCGGTGAAGCAGGCATGCCTCATCCTCGCTGCGGAAACGTTCCAGCTCCGGGATGCCCCGCTCGGCGTGGCCGGCACGAACGAGTTCGGCGTCGTACGCGTGCGTGACAACAAGATCGCTGCGGCGAAGCTCGTCCCCTACCGCCGCGCAGGCAAGAAGGTGGCGTGATGGCGTCCCTGTCCCAGATCAGGGACGCCATCAAGGCGACTCTGCAATCCAAGATCCCCGGACTCCACGTCTACGACACGATCCCGGACATCGTCCAGGCCCCGGCCGCGGTGGTCGCACCAGACAAGGCGAACTTCGCCGTGGCGATGGCCTGCGGTAGTGACGAATGGGACTTCCTGATCTTCGTCATGATGCCGCGCACCGACGTCCGGGCGGCCCAGGATCACATCGATCCATACCTCACCGGGTCAGGGCCGAAGAGCATACGGCAAGTCTTCTTCAAGCACAGCGACTTGGGCCTCGCCGACGGTACGGACTGCTTCGCGAAAGGCGTCGAGAAGTACGGCGCCGAGTACGAGTTCGGCCGGATCACCTACATCGGCGCGGCGGTGCGCCTATGCGTCACAACGCCGGGAACGGCGTGACACCGAAAGGACAACTGAACAATGGCTGCACTGTCGACTCACCAGCTCGTCTCCACCGGCACGCCGCCGACCTTCGTCGCCGCGAACGCAGGCGGTGACACCGCCGAAGTGGGCAACGGCCGCGACACGTTCATCGTCGTGAAGAACGGCCACACCTCCGCCCAGACCGTCACCATCACCGTCCCTGGCAGCACGGTGTACGGCGAGCTGAACCCCGACCCCGCGATCTCCGTTCCCAACGGCGGCGAGCGCTGGATCCCGCTCCGCAAGGAGTACGACGCCTCCGACGGCACCGGACGCTGCGGCCTGACCTACCCGGGCGGCGTCACCGCTCTGACCGTCGCCGTGGTGAGGACTGGCTGATGAGCTACCTCATGCCGGCCGTACCCGGCAAGCAGTACGAGAACGAGAACACCACCAAGGACTACTGCTTCGTCGTCCTGAGCAACCGCCTGGCCGAGCACAGCAAGGGCGACCACGTCTGCATGAAGCTCACCCAGGGCGAAGCCGACTCCCTCATCGAGGCCGGCCACGTCAAGGTCGAGCAGCACCCCGAGCCCGAGGCCCAGGACGAAGCCCCCTCGCCCGAGCCCCAGGACGAGGCTGACGAGGCCGCGGCGGCAGAAGCAGGAACCGCCGACGAGGCCGGCACTCCGGACGTCGTCACCCCGCACGCGGGAGAGGCCGACGGCGAGGCCGAGATCGAGCAGGGCCGCGACGACGTCGCAACGCCGCACGGGTCAGACCACAAGGGCCGCTAACGCCCTGACTCGCCATGCAAGTACGGGCTTTGGCATAGCACCAAGCCTGCCACAACTTAATAACGAAAGGGTGTTAGTCAATGCCCAAGCTTGTACTCAAGGACTGCTACATCGTGGTCAACGGAGTCAACTTCTCCGACCACGTTTCCTCGGTCGAGGTGTCGCTTTCCAAGGACGAGGTCGAGACGACGAACTTCTCCGGCTCCGGCCGTGAGCGCGTCGCCGGCCTCAAGGACGACAAGTTCTCCATCACCTTCCAGCAGGACTTCGCCGCGGCCAACGTCGACGCGACCCTGTACCCCCTGTACAACAACGAGACGGAATTCACCGTAGAGGTCCGGCCCACCTCGGCGGCCGTCTCCGTCACCAACCCGAAGTACACCGGCACCTGCATCCTGCTGGAGTACACGGCTCTCGGTGGCGACGTCGGTGACCTGTCCGAGATCGAGGTCGAGTTCCCGGCCCAGCGGTCCGGGATCGCTCGCGCCACTTCCTGATGCCCCCGCGCCCACGCTTCGCGCGCGGCTCGGGCGAACTGGATCTCAGTCTGGACACCGGTCCGGAGTGGACTCGCGTCCTTGCCGCGCTGTCCGAACTGGACGCCACAGCCGGAGACCGCGTCGCACGCCGGCTGCGCGAGGCGGCGCTGCCGGTGGTCGGCCAGGTCAAGTCCAACGCCCTGCGCCTGCCGGCCCTCCGGGGGAAGCACACCGGGCTCCGCGCCCGCGTGGCCGAGGGCGTGACGGTTCAGCCTCGCCTCGCCCCGGTGGCCGGCCTCCGCATCATCACCACGATGCGGGAGCCCGACGAAGCGGCCCTCCCCCGCGGCCTCGACACGCGGGGCGGCTGGCGGCATCCCCTCTACGGCGACCGTAGGCACTGGTTCCGGAACCCGGGCTACTCCTGGTTCCGCGAACCGATCATGGACGCCCGCCCCCTCTTCGATCGAGCTGCCGCAGAGGCAATCGAGGAAGAGGTGAACCGCGCGGCTCGCGCCGGCACCCGAATGGGCGGCCTCCTCTAAAAGCCGGGGAGGCGGATGTCGCGGGTCATCCGTCTCCCCTTTTTCACGCATACCCGCAACCCGCGACAACTCAATAAGGAGTACCCGCAATGGCAATTCTCGGTAGGGACCAGATCCTCGCGGCCGGTAAGAAGCGGCGGACGGAGGAATTCGAGGTTCCCGAATGGGACGGCTCAGTCCTCCTGCGCGAGATGACCGGCGCCCAGCGAGATGCCTTCGAGGCATCGATGGTCGAGATGAAGAAGGGCAAGCAGGTCCCGAACCTCGCCAACCTTCGCGCGCGCCTCGTCATGCTCTGCATCGTCAACGAGGACGGCGAACAGCTCTTCAACCCCAAGGATCTCCGCGAGCTGGGCGACATGCCGGCTAAGGGCCTCCAAAGGGTCTTCAACAAGTGCAACGAAATGAACGGCCTTTCTGACGAGGACGTCAAGGAGCTGGCCGAGGGTTTCGACGACGACCCGAGCGAGGATTCTACTTCCGCCTAGCTCTCCAGCTCGGGATTTCCGTCCGGGAACTGCTGGAAACGCACACCTCCCAAGAACTAGCCGAGTGGATGGCTTACGAGCTGGCCTACGGGCCCCTCGATCACCGATACGCCAACGAGTCGCAGGCTGCCATACACGAGCAGTTGCAGACACTCAATTACATGTTCGGTGCAGCCAATTTCACCGACGAGAAAAAGAACAAGAAAAACCCCGTCCCCGAGCCGCAGCGGTACCCCCGGCCCGGGGATTTGCTTTACCCGGCTGAAGATGATGATGAGGAGTAATCGTGGCCGTCATCACGAATATGGGAATCAGCATCTTCAGCCGGTTCAACGGTTCGGGAGTGCGGGAAGCCCAGCGGCAAATTGCCATGCTGCGAAGCCAGGTCGCGGCCATGGACGCACGCATGCAGGCCGCCGCACAGAACATGGGCAACAGCTTCCGCAACGCACGCGGGCCGGTGGACCAGCTGTCGACAGCGATGCGGAGTTTCGACCGCAGCGTCAGCCTGGTCGCCAGGGGATTCACAGGTCTGGCCGGTGCGCTTCGCGTCGCCGTACTTCCCGGGCTCATACCCATAGGCGCCGCAGCGACAGCAGCAGCGGGCGGTCTCACTTCGATGGGCGTAGCGGCAGGCAGCGCCCTGGGCATATTCGGCATGGCAATGGCGGGCGCCATTCAGCGCACGATGGGCTTCAACTCGTCGATCGGCCACCTCTACAAGGAATTGGTCCAGGCGAAGACCGTCCTGAGCCAGATGACCCCCGGCACGAAGCAGTACGAGCAGCAGCTCGCCAAGGTCAACAAGCTTCAGGACCAGTTCAACAACGCCCTCCGGGCCGCCCCTCCCGCGCAGCGTGCATTCCTCACGGCGATGGTGCAGCTCAACGACTCCTACCAGCGGTTCATCACGCTCACGCAGAGCACGACTCTGCCCATCGCCACCAAGGCGGTCGAAGGGCTTGCCGCCGGATTCGCGAAGCTTCCCCCCGTCGTCAGGGCGGTCGCGCCGGCCATCAACGAGATTGCCGAAGGCTTCAAGAAGTGGATGTCGGGCCAGGGGTTCGACCGGTTCATTCAGTACGTCCTGACGTACGGGGTCCCGGCCCTCAACTCTCTCCTGAACGCTGGCCGTTCGGTGCTCACCTTCCTGGGCATCGGCTTCCGCGCCTTCGCCCCGCTGGGCCTGGAGATCGCCCAAGTCCTGGAGAAGGGCGCCGCGGCGCTCGCCAAGTGGGCCCAAGAGGGCGGGTTTCAGCGCTTCCTCGCCTACGTGCGGGAGCACGCACCACAAGTCAGGGAGTTCTTCAGCGCACTCGGACAGCTGCTGGCGAACATCTGGGCAGCCGCCGTCAAGCTGGCCCCCAGCGCTCTGGCCCTGGCGACAGCTCTCGCGCGCATGGCTGCATCTCTTCCGCCGGGCGTGCTCATGGCGCTGGTCGCGGGCTTCGTCGCCCTGAAGGGCGCCTGGTCCGGGCTTCTGATCCCGCTCGGTCTTCTGCGCCTCGGCCTGGGCGGCGGTGGCGGCCTGTTCGGTGTCATCGGCCGGCTGCTGCCCCTGATCCTCCGCCTGGGCGGAATCATCGGCGCGGCCGTTTCTCTCATCATCCTTGCCTGGCAGCACTCCGAGTTCTTCCGGAACAAGGTGGCCGAGCTTGGCCAGGCCCTCAAGCTGCTGTGGGAGCAGCACCTACAGCCCCTGATCCAGAAGTTCGGCGAACTGAACGCGAAGCTTCAGCCGCTCTGGTCGCTGATCGGTCAGATAGCGGGCGTCATTCTCGGCGTCTTCGTCCAGGCCCTCATCATCGGGGTTCAGCTCGTCGCGGGCTTCGCTGATGCTCTTGGCTGGGTCGTCGACAAGGTTGTCTGGCTGGCGAACAACCTCGGCCCGATCTGGACCACGGTCTGGAACGGAATCAAGCTCGTTGCAGATACCGTCTGGGGCGCACTCCAGATCGCGTGGAATGCGGTTGTCAACGCGTTCGTGACCGCCTGGAATACCGTCTCCCCCCTCCTCTCCACCGCCTGGAATACGGTATGGGGGCTGATACAGAACGTCGCCCAGACCATATGGTCGGGAATGCAACTGGCTTGGACCACTTTCGTCGGCGTTCTCCAGACGATTTGGTCGACGGTGTCCGTGGCGCTTTCGACTTCCTGGAGCGCCGTATGGAACGTCATCAGGACCACGGCGGAAGCTGTTTGGAATGCGCTCCGCATCGCCTGGAACGCTTTCATCATGGCGCTCCAGACGATATGGAGCACCGTTTCGGCCGCTCTGTCCACCGCATGGAATGCCGTATGGACGGGCATCCGGACAGTCGCTGAAGCCGTATGGTCCGCCCTGCGAGCCGGCTGGCAGGCTTTCGTTTCGGTCCTTCAGACGATGTGGTCCGCAGTATCGGGCGCCCTGCAAGCGGCGTGGTCGACGGTATGGAACGGAATCCGCACTGTCGCAGAGGCGGTCTGGAACGCTCTACGAGCTGCCTGGAATGCTTTTCTCACGACCGTCCGGTCCATCTGGGACGCGATCAGCGCGGCGCTCAGCGGGAACTGGAGCGCCGTTTGGAACGCGATCAGGACCGCGGGTGAAGCCATATGGAATGCCATCCGGGCTGCCTGGCAGGCGTTCCTGACGGCTGTTCAGACCATCTGGACTACCGCTAGCGCCGTCCTCCGGACAGCGTGGGACGCATTCTGGAACGCCGTCCGCACCGCAGCCCAGGCCATATGGACTGCCATGCAAACGGCCTGGAACGCCTTCCTCACGGCCGTCCGGACAATCTGGACCACGGTAAGCACCGCCCTACAGGCCGCATGGACCGCTTTCTGGAATGCGGTGCGAACGGCGGCTCAGGCCATCTGGACCGCCATGCAGGCCGCCTGGAGCGCGTTCCTCACCGCGGTCCGGACGATCTGGAACACCATCAGCAGCGCCCTGGCCACCGTCTGGACCAACTTCTGGAACGCGATCAGCACGGCTGCTCGCAACATCTGGCGCGCCCTCCAGGACGCCTGGGACAACTTCCTCGGCACGATCCGACGCCTCTGGGACACCTTCAGCGGCGCCATCCGTACCGCCTGGCAGAACACCTGGACCACCCTGCAAAACATCGCCCGGACGGTCTGGAACGCGATCGGCGGAATCATCGAGCGCGCCATCAACGGCGTGATCAGCATCATCAACGGCCTGATCAGGGGCTTCAACAAGATCACCAACTTCCTGGAGATCAACGTCTCGGTCGGCGAGATCGGCAACGTCAACTTCCCGTCGTTCGCTACGGGCGGCGTCGTCGAGTGGCAGCACTTCGCCAAGGGCGGCCTGCCCGGGGGCGTCAAGCCCATGAAGCGGCCGTGCCCCGAGATCGGCTTCGCGCACGGCGGCCCGGTGAACCTTCGCCGCGGCGGTGCCCTGCGGGGCTACGCGCCCGGCAAGGACACCGTGCCGGCGATCCTCTCCCGGGGCGAAGGCGTGCTCACCCCCGAGGCCGTACGCGGCCTGGGCGGGCCCGGCTTCGTCAACTCCGCCAACCGGCAGTTCGCCGGACACCGCGGTGCCGGCCGTGGTGCTGCCAGCTTCGACCAGTTCGGGTGGCAGCGCTTCGCCGTCGGTGGCATGACGGCGGCGGCACTCGCTCGCGCGGGTGTCCCGCTCAGCATGGTCACCCAGGGCGAGTTCTCGCACGGCTCCCTTTCCGCCGGTACTCACGCTGGCGGTGGTGCAGTCGACCTCGCCACCACGTCCCCGGCCGTCCTGGCGAGGCTCCACGCGGCGGGCTTCGCGGCCTGGATCCGTGGGCCAGAGCACGGCATGTCTCCGCACATCCACGCGGTACTCATGAACCACCCCCAGCTCTCCGGTCCCGCCCGGGCTCAGGTCGCCAGCTTCAGGTCCGGCGGCTCTGGTCTCGGCGTCGGTGGCGGTGGTGGCGGTGGCGGCATCGACATCATGGGGATGATCGCGCCGCACGTCGGCAAGATCCTTCTCAACGTCTATCGCGGCCTGGACGCTCTGTCCGGGATCGGTGGGGCCGTCGCCTCGTTCTTCAGCGGAGGCAGCGGGGGCGGTGGCGACACCGGCCCCGCTGCCGGCCGCACCAACGACGGTGGCGTGGTCGGTCCGGGTGGCGTTATCACGGGAGGCGACTCCTCAACGAACCCGGACCTTGAGGCCCCCCGGTCCAAAGGACCCTTGAATGCCGCGCTGAGCACTCTCGGCTTCGCTAGCAATTTCGTGGGTCCGGGTCTCGCGAAGTCCACCGCGCAGGCAGCCGCCAGGGTTGCCACCGGGGCGGCGGGCAGGGAAGTCGTCGGCGGCGCCGCCGGCGCGATGCTCAAGATGCTCGCGCAGTTCGTTCTGCCTGCGCTCACCAAGGAGCACATCGCTACCGGTCTCTCGGATGCCAAGAAGTCGATCTCTGACTTCGGCGGCGGCGGTGGGTTCAGCAAGATAGCGGCTGGCTTCGGCCAGAAGCTCATCGGAGACGTACTGCCCGACTTCCTCATGAAGAAGGCGGCGGCGGCAACGCCTCCCGTAATCGCCATGGGCGGCGGCGGTGGGGGGAACGTCCAGCAGTGGGCGGGCCTCGCCGCACAGGCGCTTGCGCGCGCGGGACTTGCGGCTTCGCAGCTCCCCCGCTTCCTCGCCCTGATGCAGGCCGAGTCCGGCGGAAACCCGATGGCGATCAACACCTGGGACTCCAACGCGGCCAAGGGGCAGGCCAGTCGGGGCCTCATGCAGGTAATACCGTCGACCTTCGCGGCCCACCGCGATCCGTTCCTTCCCAACAACATCCTCGACCCGCTGGCGAACATGACCGCGGCTGCCCGGTACATCAAGTCGCGATACGGCGGCAGCGTGCCGGGAAGCCCGTACGCCAACGGCACGCCGGGCGCCCTGCCCGGCCCCCACCTGGTCGGCGAGCGCGGCCCCGAGCTGGTCAACTTCCGGGGTGGGGAGACCGTCGAGCCGGCAAAGAAGACGGCCGCGATCATCAGCTCCATGACCGCGGCACCGACCCTGCCGGCGATGCCCCCGCTGCCCGGGGACCTCGGCGGCCTGAAGGAGGAGGGCTTCCTCGGGGTCACCCAGGCGGCCCAGCAGATGGCGGAAGTCGTCCAGAGCGTCTGGGAGCACGTTGTGCAGCTCGGGCAGGCCGGACAGGAGTCGATCAAGGCTCAGGCCGGCCTGGTGGCCCAGTCCACCGGACTGGACATCCCGGCCGCCTACGTCACCATGCGTGACACCGCGAACAGCGCCTGGCTGGACATGAACCTCCAGTCCGCCTTGCAGTGGGGCCTCATGCGGGACACGACGTTCGCCGAGGCCGAGCTGCACCAGGGCACCACCATGCCCCTGATGACCACGGCGATGCAGACGAAGTCGAACGCCGCCTGGCTGGACATGAATCTCCAGTCGGCGTTGCAGTGGGCTCTGATGCGGGACACCACCTTCACAGAGGCCGAGCTGCACCAGGGCACCACCATGCCCCTGATGGCGACGACGATGCAGACCGCGTCGGACACCGCCTGGACCACCATGCAGACGACATCGACAGAGCAGTGGACCACGATTCGGGACGGCAACGTCATGCCGTTCGAGGAACACATGCAGACGACGATGCCGACCGCGGCCCAGGCGATGAACGAGGCGGTGTCGGCGGCGTTCACCTCGATGGTCGCCACCATCGTGGAACAGCTCGACGCCGCTATCGCCAAGATCGAAGAGTTCATCGCGGCGACCGAGGCTGCCATCGCGGCGGCCGAGGCCCTGGCGGCGGCCCAGGCCGCTGCCGCGGCCAGCGGTGGTGGCGGCGGGGCGCTGGGTGCGGCCAACGGCAGCGCTGCTGCCGCACTGGCTGCGGCCGGCGTTTCGTCGGGCATGATCGTTCAGGGTCCGTACAGCACCAGCGTCGGGGCCAGTGCGGGAACGCACGCGGGTGGCGGTGTCTACGACATCGCTTCCACCGACCCCGGCCTGCTGGCCAAGCTCCACGCCAACGGCTTCGCCGCCTGGATCCGCTCGGGCCCGGGATGGCAGGGCAACGAGCACATCCACGCGGTGTACTCGGGCGCCAGCGACCTGTCCCCACAGGCGCGCTGGCAGCTGGAGGACTTCAAGCGCGGCGGCTCCGGCCTGGGCATCCCCGGCAACCTCTACACGGGAACGCCGGGCGCCCACCGTGGCTGGAGCTGGGTCGGCGAGCACGGCCCGGAGCTGATGTGGTTCCGGGGCGGCGAGCGCGTCATGCCCAACCACGACGTGCGCCGCCGCATGTCGGGCGTCGATTCGATGCTCGGCATGCTGCGCAACGCCGGCGGCCTGGAGGCGTTCGTCTCCAAGGTGTGCCGGCGCGCAGTCGAGACCGGGGCACTGGAGCGCCAGCCGACGGTCCTGGTCGGCCGGGGTGGCGTGAAGGTTGCCGCTCGCGCGGGCGATGGCGACATCACGATCAACGTCACCTTCAACGGGCCCACCGACACCGCAGCCGTCAAGAAGTTCCAGGACGAGGTCATCCCCGAGCTTCGCGGGATGCTCCAGCAGCGGGTCGGCACCAGGTAACGGGAGGGGTCCCCTCGGGGGCCCCTCCTCGCACAGCACAACAACTCAAAAGGGAGACATGGGCGATGACGCAGTCCTTCCTGATCCTCCCTGACGGGGACGTGGAGAACGACGGCTGGACCTTCTTCGGGGCGAGCGTCACGAAGATCTGGGAGGCCGTCGGCTACCTCGCCGACGACTGCGGCATCATCTGCCCCTCGTACCGTGGAGGGGCAGGCGTCTCCTTCCCCATCGATGTGACCGACCTCCCCGACGGCGCGATCATCGACAGCATCACGGTGTTCATCCGCATGAAGACGAACGCGGGCTCCGGCCCGCGTTCCGTCACCGTCAACGTCCTCTCGTCGCAGAACACATCCCGCTACACCACGCGCACGCTGCGCGCGACGAGCGCGTTCACCACCTTCGAGGTAGGCACCTACACCCGGGACCCGCTGGGCTTCCCGTGGGACATCCACCGGTTGAACAAGCTCCGGCTCCGCGTCTTCTGCCTGAACAACCTGTTCGACGCCATCCGGATCACCCAGCTCTACTGCCAGGTCAACTTCCACACCCGGCCGACGGCCACCGTGACCTCACCGTCCGGCACGATCATGACCCCCTCCCCAACGATCGCCTGGACGTACCGGCAGGGCGAGGGTGAGCCGCAGCTCAAGGCCGACTACCGGATCTTCACTGCGGCCCAGGTGGCGTCGTCCACCTTCAGCCCCGACACGGCCCCGCCGGTCTACGCGACGACCGTGAAGGGTGAGGCCAACAGCTACGTCCTGCCGACCTCCCTCAACCCGGACAGCTACTTCACGTACGTCCGCGTGTACAGCCAGTTCGGCGCCAAGAGCACCTGGGCCAACCGCGCCTTCACGATCCAGGGCCCCGCCCCCGGCGTGCCCGGAGACGACAACGCCGGGATCGCCGGCACCCCCGGCGTGGGCGTCCCCTCGGTCGTCCCGGACTCCTTCACCTCCTCGGCCCAGCTCAAGATGCGGGACAGCAGCAACCTGCTGTCCGTCCAGCAGGCCGACTTCGAGATAGCCACCGACCCGGTCGAGTTCGTCGGCACCAACTGCATCCCGGACCGGAGCACCGCCCACGCCTTCGGCAACGGTGAGGCGTCCATGGTGATGGCCGCCTCGTCCGCCACCGACATGACCGCCACCAGCACGGCCGTGGAAGTCGAGCCGAGCGCTCCGGTGACCGTCCGGGCCCAGCTCAAGGCCGGCACCGCAGCCCGCACCGTGAACCTCGTGGTCAAGGAGTACGACGAGAACTGGACGCTGCTGGCCACCACGACCGTCGACTCGGACACCGACGCGACGTCCACCTGGACCGAACTCGTTGGCAACCACATCACCCACGCATCGGCGAAGTGGGCCGAAGTGGCGATCACCGTCGTCGGCTGCGGGTCGGTGGGTGAGGCCCACTACGCCGACCACCTCGGCCTGATGTACGGCACCAACACGGCCTGGTCCGACGGTGGCCACCAGTCCCGCAACCTGCTGACGAGCTTCCTGGCGACGGGCGACGACCCGGCGCCCAGCTCGGACGCGTGGGTGCAGGCGAACGCGGCCACCACCACCCAGCGCGTCACTGCTACCGGTACCGGCAAGCACGGGCTCAAGACGAACCAGATGACGTACACCGGTGTCTCCGGAAGCCTGGCGTTCCGCGCGACCAGCTCGGTGTTCACCACGCCCACCACGGGCACCAACTACACCCTCAACAAACCGACCGGCCTCGCGGACAACGACCTCATGCTGGCCTTCGTCACCTCCACCAGCCACGGGACGATCACGCCCCCGACCGGCTGGGACGTCGTGAACACCGCCAGCGTCGATGACGGCTCCACGGACATCGCGCTGTGGATCCTGAAGCGGACCGGCCTGGCCGCCGACCCCGCCACCTGGACCGACGGCAGCCTGAGCGCGTCGTCGAGCCGGCGCACCGCCGTCGTGGTCGCCTACTCGGGCGCGGCTCACGCGGATGAGCAGTTCCTCGCGGAGAACGTGAAGACCGACTCGTCCGGCGCGCTCACCCACCAGACGCAGGTCGTCAACAACACCGACCCCAACGCCTGGCGGGTCGCGGCCTTCGCCGCCAGCGACGACGTCTCCGGCGGCACCTTCACCGCGAACATCGCCCCGCCGAGCAACCCGTCCTCCATCGCGTTCGTCGGGGCGGCGGCTCCGTGGTCGAGTCAGGCGTTCGGCAACAGCACCTTCCGGATCAACAAACCGGCCGGTGTTCAGTCCGGTGATCTGATGGTGGCCACGTTCTCGTGCGTAGGCACGGTCAACACCGTCACCGCCCCTTCGGGCTGGACGCTCGTGCGGAAGACCACCAAGACGGGGTCGAGCCTGATCCTGACCTTTGCGGTGTTCAAGCGCACCGCCGGCTCCTCCGAGCCCAGCTCGTGGACCGGCTCGCTCAGCGCCAACGCCACGCCGATGATGACCCAGGCCAGTGCTTACCGGAACTGCCTGGACGCCAGCCAGCAGTTCCTGGCCGAGGGCGAGAACGCGGCCATCAACGGCTCCAGCATCGCCACGGCCACGGTGAGCAACACCAACTCGAACAACTGGCGCATCACCGCGTTCGCGGCCTCCCGGGAGCTGTCGTTCAACGGCACCCCGAGCTGGACTTCGACGGAGACCGCCGAGCGTTCGGACGGCACCCAGCGCCTGGACGACAACTACGCCGTCAACCTGGCGATGTACGACTCGAACTCCAAGATCAGCACCGGCAACCACTCCCGGTCCGGCACGTTCCAGGTCTTGTCGTACTCGGCCGCCATCTCCTGGATCGGCATCATCAAGGCCGTCTCCTCGCCGCCGGCCCCCGGCCCGAACGAGACGGAGCGAGTCGACAACGCCAACGGCAGCTCCAACCCCTGGCTCAGTACCGCGGTCTACGACTCCAACGGCAGCGCCGCGACCGGAACCCAGTCGGTGTACGGCACCATGGCGCCCGGCTCGGGCAGCGCGGCGAACTCGATGGCGTCATGGATCGGCATCATCAAGCCGGCGAACCCCGTGGTGGCCGGCACCGTCGCGGCCTACACCAACCGGATGATCGACATCTCGGACATTGAGCCCGAGGTACTGGAGCTGGCGCAGAGCAAGGTCTCCGTGACCGCGCACTTCCTCGGTTCCTCGACCGGCACCCCGGTTCTGACCCTGGAGTTCTTCCGGGCCAACCAGAAGATCAGCGAAGTCTCGACGGTCGGCAACACCTTCGATTCCTCGGTCTGGACAAAGAGCTGGGCGGTGATGAACCTCCCGGCCGGCACTACAAGGATCCGGCCGCGGCTGTCCGCCATCGGGCGCGCGGTCAACGACACGGTCCAGTTCGACCGTGTCGGCGTCATGCTGGGCGCCCCGGCCGACGAGGAGGAGCCGATCTGGAGGAACGGGACCGCCCGGCCGGAGCACCCGATCTGGTCGACCCCGCTCATCGAGTACCAGGACGACTCCGGCACCGGCTACCCCGCCGAGTGGCAGGTGCTCCCGGCTCAGCGGGCGACCGGGGCCCGGTTCGACCCGTCTACCGGATCGCTGTCCTACACCGATCACACCATCGTGCCGCTGCACAGCCGGCGATACCGGGTGCAGACCCTGTCGTACGGAATGCGCGGCGACAGGTTCGCCTCCGGCTTCGGCCCGCCGAGCGACGAGGCGACGTTCACCGACCTCGGCTGGTGGCTGAAGAACGTGCACGACCTGTCGATGAACCTTCAGCTGAAGAAGGTCAAGACCGAAGCCATCGGCATCTCCACCACCAATACGGCGGCGCACTTCCAGCCCCTCGGCGAGAAGTACCCGCTGGTGATCACCGAGGGCTACAAGGCCGACATGTTCACCATCTCGGTCTACGTCAAGCGTGAGGACTACGCGGCACTGAAGCGGCTCCTCGAAAGCCGACGGACGCTGTTGCTCCAGTCCGACGTCGACCACTCATGGTGGGTGCGCCCAGTCGGTGACCTTGAGTCGTCGATGCTGCCGACAGGGCAGCGCTGGTCCGACCCCATCCGGGAAGTGAAGCTCTCCTTCGTGGAGGTTGCGCCAGAGGAGTAACTGAATATGGCACGGCAGACGGACCGCTTCTACGAAACGATCCGGCGCTCACACGACTACTTCTCGTACGTAGACGTGATCAGCCCGGATCTGGAAACCATCCGTCTGCCGGCCGTATCGGGAAGCGTCGACATCGACCGGACGGCAGCTGTCCGCCGCAAGCTCACGTGCAGCTCCGTCGACCCGCTCGGCGTCCTCACCCCTCGCGAGGACGGCGAAGTCCTCACGCCGCGTGGCACCGAACTCCGGGCCTACCGCGGCGTGCGCTACCCCGACGGCACCGAGGAGGTCTGCCCCCTCGGCGTGTTCCGGTTGTCCAAGGCGTCCATCAGCGACACCACTGGCGGCTCCCCCACCATCGACCTGGAGTGCTTCGACAGGTCGCGGACGATCGCCCGGGACAAGTTCACCGTCCCCTACACGATCGCCTCGGGAACCAACGTCCTCACGGCGATCAAGCACATCGTTCAGCGGACCTTCCCTGCCGCCCAGTACGACGCGATCACCTCCACGCTGACGACGACGGCGCCACTGCTCTTCGACGCGGGCAACGACCCGTGGGAGGCAGTCACGCAGCTCGCCACCAGCATGGGGTGCGAGATCTACTTCGACGTCGAAGGCCGCCTGGTCATCGCGCCGCCCGAGGACATCAACGCCCTGCCCGCCCCCGACTTCACGTACATCGAGGGTGACGGCTGCACCATGATCGACCTGTCCCGGGTCTACTCGGACGAGCCCGGACACAACGGCGTCATCGTCACCGGGGAATCACCCGGCGACGAGAAGCCCCCCGTGCGCGGCGAGGCATGGGACATGAACCCGACCTCCCCGACGTACCGGTTCGGGCCGTACGGGGAAGTACCGATGTTCCACTCGGACAACCTCGTCAAGACCAACGAGGAGGCCCAGGCCGTCGCACAGGGCATCCTGGCGGCTGTCCTGGGCGCCTCCAGCCAGCTGTCCATCACCGCGACGGTGAACCCGTCCTACGAGGCCGGAGACGTCGTCGAGGTGCGCCGCGACCGCTCGGGCGTCGCCGGCCTCTACAGCGTGGACGCGTTCAACGTCCCCCTCCGGGACGGGACGCAGAGCCTCACCCTGCGGCAGAGGGGGGCGGCCCCGTGACCACGCCCACCCCCGAAGAGGCTGCCGCGGCAGTCCAGCAGGCGCGGCAGGCCGCTACGCAGCACTGGGCGGTCCGCGACCTGGCCATAGAGATCGGCAAGCAGGCCCGGCTCGGCTTCGACCCGATGACCAAGCGCAAGGGCATCATCACCGCCGTCTCTGCCGCCACCACGCCGCCCACCATCAGCGTCCAGATCTCGGGCGACACCACGGTCACCATCGACGGTGTCCGCTTCGAGGACACCTACAGCCCCCGGGTCGGCACCACCGTCCTGCTGGAGAAGCAGGGCGCCGACCTTCTCGCCGTCGGGCATGTCGCCGACCTGGCGGGCGCCGCGGCCGGCGGTTGGACGACCGCCTCCCTCACCTCCGGCTGGGCCCACAACGGCAACAACATGGGCGACGTCCAGTACCGCCGGGTGATGGACCACGGCTCGTGGAAGATGCAGTGGCGCGGCGGCGTCGATGTTGGATCGGGCACCGCGGTCCTGAGCACCGCGCTGGCCACCGACTTCCGCCCCTCCTCGGTGCGCCCCATCCTGGCCGCCCGTGACGCTACCGGCGCTGTCGCGGTGCGGCTCGACTTCACCACCAGCGGCACGGTCACCGTCGTCGGCGGCACCACCGGACCCAACAGCGGCGGCAGCGGATTCACCAGCCTCGTCGACCTCTCCAACTCGACCGGCGACGGATACGGCAACGGAGACCTCAACCCGCACACCCACCCGATCGCCTTCGCCGACCACGACCACTCGATTCCGAGCCACAGCCACTCGGTGACAGCACCGTCGTGGATCTCCTTCAACGGCATCGAATACTTCCTCTGAGGAGACCGCATGACAGTGCTGAAGGGATTGGGCCACCGAAGGGGCTTTCTCCTCACGATCGGCATCATTCAGCTGATGCTGGGCTGGTCCACCATCGTGGCGCCGACCGAAGCAGTGCAGATGTACGTCCTGGCCGGCCATATAGACACCTTCTGGTGCGGCCTCGTTCAGCTCATCCTCGGCGGCATAGCGACCTTCACCGCCTTCTGGCCACCCGGATTCGACAAGTACGGATTCATGGCCGCGGTCCCCGCCCCGATCTTCTGGGGCGTCGACTCGCTACTTTCCATGGCCTTCCAGAACATGCCCTGGGAGGTCGGAGTGCGCGGAGCGACGATCTGGATCGGCTACGCCGTACTCGTGCTGCTGGGCTCCGGGATGGTCGGCGTCGGAAGAGGTGAACCGCCGCTCAACAGGCCCGCAGGCAACACCGCGAAGAGTCAGCAGCCGCCGGAGGAGGAGTAGTTCTCGTGGCCCTTCAAGATGCACTGGTCACGGCCCTCGGCGGTGGTGGTGTTACCGGAGTTCTCGCCTATCTGGGCATTCGCTACACCGCTCGCAAGTCGAGCGAGGTTCAGAGGGCGGCCATCGAGGTCGACCAACGCAAGGTCGACCGTGAGCAGTTCGAAGAGTTCAAGGAGTCGTACCGCGAAGAGATGACCCGGCTGACGACCACGGTCGAGAAGCAACAGGGCATCATCCGGTCGGCCATTCGCCATATCCGCACTCTGCGGTTTGAGCTAGCACGTCACAGCATTCCCCCGCCCCCGCTTCCCGAGGAACTGGAGACGGTCGACTTCTTCTGAAAGGTAAGGCAATGAGCAACGGTAAGCACCGGAAGCCCAAGAAGAACGACAACCCGCGACGCATAGCTTTGGGTGCTTCGCTCATTCTCGGTACCGCGGCGATACCCGCCACGTTCGCCGGCAGCGCCCAGGCGGCCACCGCTGGCGAATGGGCCGTGACCGCCCAGTGCGAGTCGTCCGGCAACTGGGCGATCAACACCGGCAACGGCTACTACGGCGGCGTCCAGTTCTCGGCATCGACGTGGAAGGCGTACGGCGGCCACGAGTTTGCGTCCAACGCTCACCTGGCCACCAAGGAACAGCAGATCACCGTCGCCGAGCGCGTGCTGTGGAAGGGCTACGGCAACCTCCGCCCGCAGGGCAAGGGCGCCTGGCCGGTCTGCGGCAAGGGCCTGTCCAACACCCCGTACGCCGCCGCGCCCGTGACGCCTCCGGCGCCGACGCCCGTGCCCCCGAAGGACACCCCGCCCCCGGCCGGGGACGACAAGCCTGACTCCGGCCACGGCGACCGGTTCGTCTCGTACACCGTGAAGGCCGGCGACACCCTCTACAAGATCGCCAAGGCGCACGGGGTGACGAACGCCGGGAACGCGGAGCGGGGCTGGGAGGTCGTCTACTACTACAACACCGACAAGATCCGGCATGCCGACCGCATCGAGGTCGGCTGGGTGCTGCGCATACCGGTAACAGGTACGGCCACTCCCCCGGCGGCCAAGACCCACACCGTCGCCAGGGGCGAAACCCTCTCCTCGATCGCCGCCAAGTACAACGTCAAGGGCGGGTGGGCCGCCCTGTACTCGACCAACAAGACGGTCGTCGGCCCCAACCCGAACATGATCCAGCCCGGCATGGTCCTGGCGCTCCCGGACAGCGCCGGCCCTACCCCTGCCCCTGCACCCAAGCCGGCCGATCCCGCACCGCAGAAGCCGGCGCCCGCCCCGGCCCCGGCCCCGGCGTCGTTCGTCGCGCCCGTGAAGGGGCATGTCTCCCAGGGCTTCGGCAACCCGCGCTCCAGCTACACGCTCGGCTACCACACCGGTACCGACTTCACCGCCCCCCAGGGCACACCGCTGTACGCGATCACCAACGGCGTCGTCGTCGCTTCCGACACCTCGTCGTCGTACGGCATCAACGTGCAGATCAAGCTGGCCGACGGCAAGCACCTGATGTACGCCCACATGTCCGGCAAGACCGTGAGCGTCGGCCAGACGGTCAAGCCGGGCCAGGTCATCGGCTACGTCGGCAGCACCGGCAACAGCACCGGCCCCCACCTTCACCTGGAGCTGCGCCTTCAGCCCAGGTTCGCGGCCGGCAACTTCCTCGACCCGGTCACCTGGCTCCGCAGCAACGGGGTCTCCCTGTAACACCACCCGGCAGTCCGCTGCCGGTCGACGGCCCTCCGGTTACGTGCCGGAGGGCCGTCGCTCTTCACCCGCGAAGGAGCGCCGCATGCTCACACCCGCAGACATCGAGACCAAGCAGTTCACCACCACCCGGATCCGGGAGGGCTACGACCAGGACGAGGTCGACGAGTACCTGGACCGGATCAGCGACGACATGTCCGACCTCAACGAGACCGTCGCCCGGCTGGAGAAGGAGCTGCGCGCCGCCCGTGCGCCGGTACCCCACGACTCCGGGGCACCGACCATGGCGACCGTCGAGAAGCTTCTCGTCGTCGCCCAGCGGACGGCCGACCAGACGGTGGCCGAGGCCCATGCCGAAGCCGGCACCGTCCGCGCCGAGGCCCGGATCGACGCTGACCGCATCATCACGGACGCCACCCAGAACGCGGAGCGCCTGATCGCGAAGGCGGAGTCCGAGGCCGACGGCATCGTCTCCGCCGCGCACACCGAGCGCGAGCGGAAGATCCACGACCTGGAACGCCGCGAGTCGGAGCTGTCCGCGTCCGTGCAGGCGCTCCAGGAACGAGAGACCTACTACCGCCAGTGGCTGCGCGGCGCCCTGGCCGCGTTCGAGCGGGAGATGAAGGCCGATGCCTGACGACCAGGAGATCCAGACCCTCAACCTCGGCGGCATGCCCGAGGAGGGCCGAGGCCGCACCGAGGACGACGAGGAAGCCCTGCTGGCCGAGATGTTCGGCGAGCCCGACGAGGACGGCGTCTACGGCAAGCCCGCCTGGCTGGAGGTGACCGACGATGAGTCGTGAAGCCATGATCGCCAAGATGGAGTCCCTTCTCGGGACCGCCGGCCGCCCCAACGTCGCCACCCGCTGGTACGCCGCACGCAACGGCAGCCAGTTCCTCAACGCCGCCTGGTGCAACATGGCGATCACCTGGGCGGCGGCGCAGAGCGGCAACCACAAGGCCGTCTGCTTCGGAACCGACTACGCCTGGACCGTCGCCCACGCCCAGCGCTTCCAGCGCGAAGGCCGCTGGCGCACCGACGTCGCGGGCATAGCCCGGGGCGACATCGTGTTCTTCGACTGGGCGTACACCAACAACGTCGCCGCCATCGACCACATCGGGATCGTCACCCAGGTCGTCGGGTCCAAGGTGTACACCATCGAGGGCAACACCGCTAACCGGTGCGCCCGCCGCGTCCGGGACGCCTCTACGATCGTCGGCTACGGCCGACCCGCCTACGCGGCCGTGCCCGCGCCGGCCCCCGCACCTGCGGCGCCGGCCCCGAAGCCGCAGGCATCGCCGGCCCAGCCCGCCTCCTTCACCCCACCCTTCCCGGCCGGGCTGCGGCCCGACAGCTCCAGGCCCTCCGCCCGGACGCTCCAGGTGGCGCTGAAGAAGGCCGGGTACATGGCGGCCAGTGTGCCGTTCGCCGACAACTACGGCCCCCGGACCCAGGCCGCGGTCGCCGCCTTCCACAAGGCCAACCCCCAGTTCGCCGAGCGGCCCAACGACCCCGCCATCGGCCCGATGGGGTGGGCGGAGCTGCACCGCGAGGCGTACGCCAAGAGCGGCGCCACACAGCCGGCACCGCCGCCGGCACCCGCGCCGAAGCCGCCCGCCGCAGCCCCCGGCGAGCCCGCCCACGACTACCGGCGCACCACCTACGGCGGCCGTACCGTCAACCAGCGCACGAAGGTGATGCTGGAGCAGGCGGCGGAACGATTCGGCGGCACCTTCCGGCTGTCCCAGGGCAGCTACAGCACCGGCGTCGCCGCCAGCGCCGGCACCCACGACGGCGGCGGCGTCGTCGACATCGCCAGCTCCAGCAACACCCTGCTGAAGGCGCTGCGCCAGGTCGGCTTCGCCGCCTGGGTCCGCAGCCCGGCCGAGGGGTTCAGCTGGCACATCCACGCCTGCGCCATCGGGGACCGCGAGATGGCCCCCGGCGCCAGGAGCCAGGTCAGCGCCTACTTCAACGGGCGCAACGGCCTGCGCGGCAACGGACCGGACTCAGCTCCGGCCTCCGTCGGCCGCCCGATGCCCGCCTGGGCGTCGAAGTACCGACCGTAAGGAGAACACCTCATGCTCTATCGGCTTTCGTCCATGGCGAAGGCGATCGTTGCTGCTGCCGCTGCCGCGGCCGGCACGCTCGCCGTCGCCACATCCGACGGCGCCCTCGACACGGGCGACGTCGTCACTGTCGTTCTCTCCGTCCTCGGTGCCCTGGGCGTGACCTACGCCGTCCCCAACAAGGACGCCGGCTGACCTAGGTGGTGATCCCGGTCTCGCGCCGGGTAGCGCCCGGCAATCTGTGCCCCCTCCCTGCTTCGGCGGGGAGGGGGCCTTTTTGCGTTTCAGGGGATGACGAAGCCGCGCCTGGGGCCGAGGTGCCGTGCCGCAAGGAAGAGCGCCAGCGGTCCACCCTGTAGCAGGAATCGCCCGCCCTCGGCTGCCTTGATCGCGTCTTCCATCGGCCACCACATCAGCTTGAAGCCCTCTTCCGTGTCGGTGAGCTGCTGAGGGCCGAGAGTGAGACCCTGGGCCAGGAACAGGGAGACACGGGCCGGGCTGTTGAGGGTGATGGCGTACGTGCCGAGCGCATCCCACTCCCCGGCGGTGATGCCGGCTTCCTCAAGCAGTTCCCTCCGCGCGCAGTCGACCGGACTCTCGCCCGGCTCCTGACGCCCGCCCGGAAGGAACACGTGCTCGCCCCCGTGATCGGGAAAGTCTGCGCTCAGGATGGCGATCAGCCCTGCCGAATCGCGGGCGACGACGACGGAGGCGTGGGCATCGGGACCGTGGTGCGTTGTGGTCATGGCGGTAAGGTACTGACCTTTTAGGTATCGGTCTGGACGAAGCCGCGCCTGGGGCCGAGGCTGCGGCCCAGCTCCGCCATCCTGACGACGTCGGGGCGGGGATGATTCCACCGGTTCTGCGGGATCTGCACCGGCTGTGCCGGGCAGGCTTCGAGGAAGTCGCTGAACTGATCGTCGCACCAGCTCGGCACCCAGGCGCCGGACCGGCACAGGTAGACCGCGTCGAAGACGATCTCCGGCGCCGAGCCGTCGTCGATGGTCATGCCGACCGGGATCAGCGGTGATTCCGCCGGCCGTTCCATGGACTCGCGCCAGGGCGGGAAGTGGACGGCCAGCTTGGACCCGTTCCAGTAGTGGGCCAGCATCCAGTTCTCGGCACCGATACGGCCTGCGGCCTTCCATTGGTCGAACGACTTGTGGTTGTTGCGGTAGCCGCAGTCGTGGTGGGCGTCGTACAGGTGCACGTAGTTCCACGGCCCCTCGCCCCCGAGGTTCGA
The DNA here is from genome assembly GCF_043079975.1 of Streptomyces sp. NPDC015131. Taxonomy (NCBI): domain Bacteria; kingdom Bacillati; phylum Actinomycetota; class Actinomycetes; order Kitasatosporales; family Streptomycetaceae; genus Streptomyces; species Streptomyces sp. NPDC015131. The sequence goes on from NZ_JBIBVB010000004.1 coordinate 632,321, forward strand.
GGGGAAGAGGTGCCCTGCCCAGGCGTTGGAGTCGGCGTAGTACACCTTGGCGCGCGGCGAGATCCGGAACCGGTCCCAGAAGCCCTCGTATCCGGTGCACCGCGGCAGCGGCATGCCCACGGCCTGGAACTTCCGGACCCGGCGGAGCCAGATCAGTTCGACGTGCACGGCGTCGTCGGCCACCGGCCACGCGTACAGGTCGCTGTGCTCGACCGGCGGGCCGCCTGCCATCGGGGTGGGGAAGAAGAAGTCCCAGTCGACCACGAGGAGGTTCATGGGCATGAGCGGAGCCTAACGGGAAGGGCGAGGCCCCCGGCGGTAGGACCGGGGACCTCGCGAAAAGGGATCGTGCTTGAGTGATCAGTGACCCGGCGAGCCGGAACCACCCTTGCCGTCGCCGGACTCGATGTCGGTGTTGTCCGGCTGGTCGTCCTCGCCACCCATCGGGGTAGCCTGGCGCTTGAGTGCTTCCTTGAGAGTCATGGCGAGACCCTTCTCTTGGAGTGCAGCGCAGGGGATTCCTTGCGCTGTCGTGCACTTGCGGACCCACCCGGCCGTACCGTCCCCAAGACATGGACGGCCGGGTGGGCGTTCAGCACCACCCCGTGCGGAGGTTGCGGTCGGGGGACCGCATGGGGCGCGGCGGAGGCCCTAACGTCCCCGCACGAGGTGGTGGTCGTCCCCGAGGTCCGGCGGACTGATGGTCCTCAGTCACAGGCCGCGTCTTGATGGACAGGGCTGTGCCGGGCCTCGGGAGCTGGACCCGCGCCGGGGGAGCTTGTGACGAGCAGCCCCGGCGCGGGAGTCATGACCGGTAGCTCTGGTGGTTCGGGAGAACGACACAGGAGCGGGCCGTGTAGGTGACCGCGCGGTAGGCCAGGATCGGTTCGTCGATCGTGTGCGGCGGGTGGCCCTCGAACCGCAGCACCTTCATCCCGGCGCGCGCCGCCTGCATGTCCACGATCGGGTAGTAGAGCCCGTCGAACTCGATCAGGTCGCCGAGCTGAAGGTCGCCCGGGGTGCGCATCGCGCCGGCGGTTCCGAGGGGGCCGCGCGGGATGTTTCGAACTGCCGTGTTCTCGCTCCTGTCCATGCGGGCTCACTTCCCCTTCGTTGTGGCCAACCAAGGCCCTTAGCGGCGTTGGTGCTTAGTCAACGCCCCCGCCGGCTCCGGGGACAGGAAATGTGTGCCTGCACGTGGCTGCACCAGGAGGGAAAACTTTACAACCCCATTACTTTGCGTCTGGCGCTCCCTACGCCTCTCCAACTACTTTCAGCGCATGGGAGCGAACGCGGAGTTGCGGAAGCGCATGAGCGAACTCGGTCTTAAGCGCGAAGAGTTAGCCGGTCAGATGAATGACGAGCTACTGCGCCTCACCGGAAGGCCGGGAAGCTTCACAGCTCGAAGCATCCACAACCTGCTTTCGGGCAAGACCCAGCGCCCCGCCACGAAGACGTGCGTCGCGCTGGAGGCGGTGTTCGGCTGTGCCGTTTCGGACCTAGGGTTTAGACCACCTAGCACTGCCGCAGCCCCTCGGGAGGCATCCGTGCACCGCCGCCGCTTCGTCACGGCCGCCGGGGCAGCCGTCGCCGCTGCCACCATGGCCCCCGCCACCAGCCCACACCGAATCGGTACCCGCGACGTCGAACGACTCCAGCACCGGTTCGCAGAGATCATCGCCAGCGACCACCGCCACGGCGGCCAGCTCGGCATCGAGCAGAGAGCCGCCTCCCTCGCCGCCGAGGCACTTCAGGTGCAGCGCACTGGCGGCGCCAGTCAGCGGGTCCGCAACCAGCTGTACGGCTGCGCCGCCGCCTTCCGCTCCTCCGCCATGTGGGCGGCCATCGACGGCCGTCGATTCGACCGCGCCCTGGCGCACATGCGCGAAGCCCAGCAGCTGGCCGAGATGTCGGGCGACCCGTACATCAAGTTCCGCATCTGGTCACACGCCGGCACCCTCTACCGTCACATGGGGCGCAGCTCGGACGCCGCAGCGGCCAACGAAGTCGCGCGGAGCCTCTCCCTGACACGCCGCGACCCCATGTTCGCCTCCCTCGGCCTCGCCCGCCAGGCGGCCATCTACGGAATCGCCCGAGACGCTACCGCTGCCCGCCGGGCATTCGATCAAGCGCAGGAAGCGATGCGGCGGGCCGACCCCCACGAGTACCGCCCCGCGTGGATGAACGCCTTCTACGACCAGGCCGAGCTGGACAGCCTGGCCCTGTCCGCCTACCTGACGCTCGGCGACTGCGAACGAGCCGAAGCACATGGTCACCGCTGCCTCGCAGGGCTCCGACCGCACATGCACCGATCGCGCGCCATCGCGACTGCGCGCCTGGCGCGAGCCCAGCTGGCACAGGGTGATGTGGAGCCGGCTCTCGCCACCGCCATGGCCGTGCCAGCGGACTCGGCAACGCAGCACCCCCGCGTGGTTGCCCTGCTGCACCGGTTCGGAGCCGAGCTGACCTCGACCGCACCCGGCACCCAGGCCGCGAGCACCTGGTCCGAGTACCAGAACGACATCGGAGGAAGGTCATGACGATAGAGGTGCGACACCTCACCCGGCTCGATCGGCCGGAGCGCCAGACGCTACTGGACGTGTACGCCGACGTGCGCGCCGAGCTGATCCACCTGCCGAACTACGCCGTGTCCGCGTTCGCCGAAAGGCTTGACCGGCACGCCTCGGAGCCCGGCTTCGAGATCACCCTCGGCTATGACGGCGAAGAGCCGGTCGGCTACGCCTACGTCAACACGGTCGAACACGACGACCGTTGGTGGAAGCGCATCGAACCGCTCCCGGGTCCGGACTACACGGGTCAGCCGGCCCTGGCGCTGAAGGAGATCGGCGTACGGAAACCCTGGCGCGGCACCGGAGCGGCAAAGCGCCTGCACGACGCGCTCCTCGCCCGGCGCACCGAGCAGTACGTCACGCTCATGGTCAATCCGCAGGCGGGCGACGGAAAGGTCCACCGGCTCTACCAGACCTGGGGGTACCGGGACCTGGGCGACAGCCGTCCGTCGCCAGCATCTCCGGTCCTTCGCGCCATGATCCGCAATCGTTGATCCATGGCCATGACGTGGAAATGCGGGTAACGTAAGAGGTCAGATGCGCCCCGGGGCGGCCCGCAGTACACGGACCGGGGCACACGGAAGCCCCCTCTCACCTACCTGGAGAGGGGGCTTTTTCTGTGCCGCCGCGTCACACCATTGGTGGCACCTCTGCGCCCCACCCCTTCCTTGCGAGTCGGTAGAGCCCGTACATGATGGCGAGGATGATGTCGACGGCGGCCCAGATCAGGATGATGAAGCCGGCGCCGACAGTGGCGCCGAGACCGGTGCCGGCCTGCTCCGACTCACAGAGTTCCAGGGCCTGGCCGGTGAGCCCGGCGCACTCGGGGTAGCTCTGTGCGACGGAGGTCAGTCCGACGATCAACCAGATGATGAAGATCACCTGTATCGCGAGGAAGAACCACAGGAAGATGTGGCGGCGCTTTCGAGGCGCCCCAGGGACCTGGCCCCGTTCGCTTGACCTCACCTGCTCTTGGGCGGCTGCGAACTCGCGCGGCGGCATCGCTGGCGGCTGGGCCGTCGACTGCGTGTCCCATCCGCTCCCCGGCTGTGCAGCTATCCGGGGGTCCCATCCGGCCGTTGGCGGTGCATGCTTGCGTGCGTGCTTGGTCATGTCATTCTCGCAGGGTGTTTCGGGGTGAGATGGTGGCGATGACCTGGCAGTCCCCGTCCGGGGCGCCGAACTCCAGGCACACCACCGAGATCTTCGCGTCGAACACGTCGCCAGCCTGGCTGACCATGGCGGTGTTGACCGTCGCGCCCGGTTCGATGCATCGGGAGCCACCAGCCGGTGGCCGCAGGAGCGCTTGCAGGTCTTCACCCGTCAGGCGCTCGTTGTCCCAGCCGATCACGTCGGCGTGGTCGACTGATTCAATTCTTCCCCGTTTGTCCAGGCCGACGATGCACGTGTCAACGAAGGCGTTTGCTGAAATGGCGACCAGCGAACGGACCGTGGCATGAAGAGCCACTATGAGAGTGTTGGTGATCCTCACCCGGATCAGGGCGAGCGTGGCGGCTATCGCCAATCCGATTGTGCAAACCGTGATGAGGCCGTACTGACTGGGCAGGATCTCTGCCGCTCGCAGCACGACCACTATGGCGGTACTCCACCAGCCAAGGTGGGCCAAGCCGAGGGCTACCGGATAACGGTATTCCTCTGACAAGAGCCGCGTCAGGAGACCCCTCATCTTTCAACCTCCATGCCTAGCGTTTTCAAGACTGCCACTCGCTCTTCGTCTGTCAACCCTCGCATTTTCATGACCTGCTCTCTCACAAGAGCATCCCGCGCTTTATCTTCAGGTAGAGGGAGACGTTCCAGTCCGACGTCTTGGGCACGCATCAAACCGGCTGTCACTGCCAGGCGAATCGGATTCACTTTCAGGAAGTTGGCAAGTCGCATGCACGAGTCGATCGACGGCGCGCCCTGACCGTTGCGCCACCTGCTGACCGCCGATTCGGCCACACCCACAGCCTTGGCAACCTCGCCGCCGCTGATCTTCTCGTTTCTCAAGGTCCGCTCCAGCCATTCACTGAAGTAGTCATGATCACGCTTGCGCACTAGGTCCACTTCCTTGCGACGTTTGTAGGGATGTACGTCGGCCTAGTTGGGGTCGCCGCCGGCTTCGGGTCATGCGGGGCCCTGCACAAGGGCGGGATCTTTGGTTAGCACCTCTGGCTAACCACGCTGCGCTTGCCCGTGCACAGGGTCAAGAGTTCTGAGCTGGCAAGAATTTGCCTCGCCTCAACTACCTTTAAGACAACCCCACTTGTCTTCAAAAAATCACTGGCGTACTTGCTTGCGAAGATGACTGTCTCAGCAAGTGGCCCTCTGGATGCAGTAACCCTCTGCGACCGAATACAAAGATCTTCGATTTCTTACCCCAGAACCCTTGCGCGGTTGCCACGCTGGGCGCACGATGGACCTAGACGGACGAACCGGGCAACCGGGACAAACCGTCGGAGCCCTTCGGGGCGAGGGGTCGGCACCGCACCGCGGGGTCCTTGGCAGCCGGCGCAACCGAACAACGGTGGACGGACGGCCCTGCGCCTAGCAGGCCACCGCCACCGACAACCAAATACCTCCTCTGTAGCTCAATGGGCAGAGCACTCCCCTCGCGGGGAGGAGGACCCTGGTTCGAATCCAGGCAGGGGACCCAATGAACCGCTACTCCGCACGTGGCAGGTGATTCCCATGGCAGGACTCTGGACAGGACGCGACGGCCTTCCCTCCCAGGCGTGGCGCCGCAAGGGAGCGGCCGACTGGTCGGACGAGAGGATTCAGCGGAGGCTGAGACAGCAGCGCAGACAGCGGTTGCAACGTCGGATAGAGACGCTCCCCGGCCTTACGGAAGACGAGCGAGCGCAGCTGCTGACTCGCCTGGTCAACGAGCCTGGCGGATGTCCGTGACACTGGATGAGCGACCGATAAACCGCTGACCGCGAAGCCGCGCGTTACGCGCTTCTATCTCCGCCTGAATACCGAGGTACTTCTCGGTAGTTTCTTGGCTCTTGTGCCCCAGGAAGACCATCGTCTCTCGAAGTGCGTGGTCATGTGAGACTTCCGCACGGAGACGTTCGAAATAGATCCGGGCCACTGATCGCCGGATCGTGTGCCATGCCTCTCCCGACTCCAGAATGATCCCGAGATCCAGGAACAACCCTTTAAGCCGCTCGGTGCACCAGGAATACTTGGCTTGAGTGCTAGGGTCTGGAACGTAGTACACGTATCCAGTTCCCGTCGCATTCCTCCGGGACCATCCGGGAAAGAGATAAGTCATAGCGGCAGGCGTCATCCCTGTCTCCCTTGTATACCAGAGAAGGTAGCGCCGCAGCTCTTCTTCGAGGTCGAGCGTCAATGGAAGTGGATGGAATCTTCCGGTCTTCTGAATCCAGACGTAGATGTCGCCGGTTTCAAAATCGACGTCTCTGATTTTGAGCTTCACGATGTCAGATATCCGGAGTGCTGTGGACACGGCGACCGCGACCATGGCCCGTAGCACAGGATGCTCGGCTCTTTCGATTAGCGAGATCAGTTCATCCTCTGTGAGCCGCGTTGGTGCTATTTGACGTTGAGGGGTTCGATCTTTGAATACGGGGGTCGGGCATCTGACTTCTCGGCGGATCCACTTCCGGAACTTCGCGTACCGAAACAGGGCGTTGATTGCCGAACGGTACGTCGTACCCGTCTTCGGGTCGCGCCCGACCAGGATCCCGCCTTCCCCGTAGAGGAACTGCGCCAGGTCATCCGCTGTGATCCCGGCGATCTGTCGACCCTGGAAGTAGCTGACGAGCCGGTTGTTCACCTGCCGGTACTGCTTCACGGTGCCGTGCGGCACGCCGTGACTCTTCTGGGCGCGGACGAACTCCAGCACCGCCTCATGCACGGAGGGGTGGTGATCTTGCAGCTGGGGGCGTCGTCGCGTCGACTTCGCGGTGGCCATGGTGGTACCTCACAGCGGCCAGCCCTACGGGCATAAGCCGCAATTATCTGTTATGGCCCTTCAAGTGGACATACTACCCCTCTATGGGGACAATACGACTTCTTCCTGTACGGGTCCGCCGCAGCGCTCGTGTTCAACAAGCTGTTCTTCCCCGGCTCCGATCCGCTGGTGGGCACCCTGCTGTCCTTCCTGACGTACGCCGTCGGGTTCGCGGCGCGGCCGCTCGGGGCGTTGGTGTTCGGGCACTACGGGGACCGGCTCGGGCGGAAGAAGCTGCTCGTGCTGAGCCTGTTGCTGATGGGCGGGGCGACCTTTGCCATCGGGCTGCTGCCGACACACGCCACCATCGGGACAGCGGCGCCCGTGCTGCTGACGGTGCTGCGGCTGGTACAGGGCTTCGCCCTGGGCGGTGAGTGGGGCGGGGCCGTCCTGCTGGTGTCGGAGCACGGGGACGCCCGGCGGCGCGGGTTCTGGGCGTCCTGGCCGCAGACCGGCGCGCCGGCCGGGCAGTTGCTGGCGACCGGGGTGCTGTCCGCGCTCACCGCGCTGCTGTCCGAGGAGGCGTTCACGTCCTGGGGCTGGCGGGTGCCATTCCTGCTGTCCGGAGTGCTGGTGATCGTCGGCCTCTGGATCCGCCTGTCGGTGGACGAGTCGCCCGTCTTCAAGGCGGCGCTGGCGCGGGCGGAGGCCCGCAAGGCGGAGACCGCGCAGGTGGAGAAGCTGCCGCTGGTCGCCGTGCTGCGGCACCACTGGCGCGACGTGCTGATCGCGATGGGCGCCCGCATGGCGGAGAACATCAGCTACTACGTGATCACCGCCTTCATCCTGGTGTACGCGACGACGGCGACCGGGCTCAGCAAGCAGACCGCGCTCAACGCCGTCCTCATCGCCTCCGCCGTGCACTTCGCGGTGATCCCGGCGTGGGGCGCGCTGTCCGACCGTATCGGCCGCCGACCGGTCTACCTGATCGGGGCGGTGGGCGTCGGGGCGTGGATGTTCCCGTTCTTCGCGCTGATCGACTCCAAGAGCTTCGGCAGTCTGCTGCTGGCGGTGACGGTGGGACTGGTGCTGCACGGGGCGATGTACGCGCCGCAGGCGGCGTTCTTCTCCGAGATGTTCGCCACCCGGATGCGCTACTCGGGCGCCTCCATCGGTGCGCAGTTCTCATCGGTGGCCGCCGGCGCTCCGGCGCCGCTGATCGCGACCGCGCTGCTGGCCGACTACGGCAGCGCGACACCGATCGCCCTGTACGTCATCGCGGCGGCGCTGATCACCGTGGTGGCCATCCTGTGCGCCCAGGAAACCCGCAACAAGGACCTGGCCGACGACGTGGCCACGGAGGAGGAGGTCCTGGCGCGGCGCTGACCCGCCAAGACCCGGCCGGCCGGCCGCCCCGACCCCGGGGTGGCCGGCCTTCTCAGTGCCCGACGGTGGCGGACATCGCGTGCAGCCGCAGCGCGAGCTGGATCTCCAGGGCCCGGGCGGGGGACTGCCAGTCCGGGCCGAGGAGCCGGGCTATGCGCTCCAGGCGCTGCGCCACGGTGTTGACGTGGACGTGCAGTTCGTCCTTCGTACGCACCGGGCTCATCCCGCTGGCGAAGTACGCGTCGAGGGTGCGGACCAGGTCCGTGCCCCGCGTCCGGTCGTAGGCGACGACCGCCCCGATGGTACGGGTCACGAAGCCGCCGATGTCCCGGGTGTCGGCGAGCAGCAGCCCGAGGAAGCCCAGGTCGGACGCGGCGGCGCCCTCTCCGGCGCGGCCGAGCAGGTGCAGCGCGTCCAGGCAGCGGCGCGCCTCGGCGTACGCCGGGGCGATGGCACCGGGGCAGGAGGCGGGGGCGTCCACCGGGGAGGAGGCGCCGACGGTGACCGGTTCGCGCAGGGCGCCGCCGAGGTGCTTGGCGGTCTGGCGGGCCAGCTCGGCGGCGGTGTCGCCCGGCCCGAGCGGGAGCAGCAGTACGGTGCCGCCGTCCCGCGCCGAGGCCAGGCCGTGCCGGGTGGCGGCCAGATGCGAGGCGGCCGACCAGAGGCGCTGCCGGTCGGCGCTCTGCCGATCGGATCTCTGCCGGTCGGCGCTCTGCCGGTCGGCGCCGCCCAAAGGTTCGCCACCGCTGCGGCGATCACCGCCGCTGCGCCCATCGGGGCCTCGCCCGCCCGGCCGCCCCTCGGTGGCTCGCCCGCCCGCGCCGTGCCCGTCCGGGCCCCGCCTCGCCTCGCCTCGTCCGCCCCCGGCGCCGGTGTCCGTGGCGCGCCGCTCCGCACCCCGCCGGCCGGGCGCGGTGGTGTCGGCGGCGGCGGCGGTCCGGTCGGCCGGCGGCGCCCCGGGGCGGTCGTCCTCGTGGCTGTCGGCCTCCGTGAGGCGGGCGGCCAGCACCACGTGCGGGGCACCGAAGTCGGTACGGAGCCGGGCGGCGCGCTCCACCAGGAGTCGCCGGTCGCGCTCGGGCGCGTCGAGCAGGTCGTCCAGCAGCTCGCCCCGCACTCTCTGCTCGGCCTCCCCGGCGGAGCGGCGCGCCAGGAGCAGCAGGGAGGTGACCATCGCGGCGCGCTCCAGGGTCCGCTGGTCGACCGGGTCCAGGTCCGGCTGGCCGCGCAGGACGAGCGCCCCGAGGGCCTCGCCGCCGGCCGATACGGCGGCCACCCAGCGGTCGCCGTACCGGGTGGCGTGTCCGTCGGCGCACTCGCCCGGGGGCGGGCCCTCGGTGAACTCCACCGATTCGCCCAGGACTTCCGAGACGGCCGCCGCCACCTCGGCGACGCCGCCGCCCCGCAGGACCAGCTCCGTCAGCCGGTCGTGCACCTCCGAGGCCCGCTCGATCACCCCGCTGTGGGCGCGGATGATGGCGTTGGCCCGCTCCAGCTCGGCCAGCGCGGACCGGGTCTCGGCCAGCAGGTTGGCGGTGTCGATCGCCACGGCGGCGTGCGCGGCGAACGAGCCGAGCAGGGCGACCTGTTCGCGCTCGAAGACCCGGGCGCGCCGGTCGGCGGCGAAGAGCACGCCGATCACCTGGCTGCCCAGGGTGAGCGGTACGCCCAGGATCGCCACGAGGCCCTCGTCGCGCACTCCCGAGTCGATGGCGCGGGTGTGGGCGAACCGCTCGTCGTCGAAGTAGCTCTCCGTCACGTACGGCCGGGCGGTCTGGGCGACCAGCCCGCCGAGCCCCTCCCCCATGCCGAGGCGCAGCTGCTGGAAGCGTGCCGAGACCGAGCCCTCGGTGACCCGCATGTAGGTGTCGCCCGCCGCCGGGTCGTTGAGGCTCAGATAGGCGACCTCGGTGCCCAGCAGGGACCGGGCGCGCTGGACGATGGCGCGCAGCACCGCGTCGAGGTCGCGCAGGCCGGCGAGGTCGTGGGCGGTCTCGAAGAGCGCGGACAGCTCCGCCTCGCGGCGCCGGCGGCCCTCCAGCTCGGCGCGGACGCGCAGCGCCAGCCGCTTGGCGCGGTCGAGCGCGGCGAGCGTCTCGGCTCCGGCGCCGTCCGCGCGGGCGAGGAGCACGGGCCGGTCGTACGCCTCGGCGGCCGCGCCCCGGGCGAGGAGCCCCAGGTAGGCGGCCGGGTCGGCGCCGGTCTCCGGCTCGTGCTGCGGTTCTTCGGACATGGTCACAGGGATACCTGCCGTACGGGTGGTCGCACCAGCCCTGTGGACAACCGCGGCCGGCTCAGTGCGCGGTCCAGCCGCCGTCCAGGACGAGTGAGGTGCCGGTGATGAACGAGGCGGGCGGGGAGCACAGGTAGACGACGGCTTCGGCGACCTCCCCGGGTTCGACGAGCCGCTTGAGCGCCGAGTCCTTGAGCAGGACGTCCGTCAGCACGCGCTCGGGCGCGATGCCGTGGGTGCGGGCCTGGTCGGCGATCTGGGCCTCCACCAGTGGTGTGCGCACATAGCCGGGGTTGACGCAGTTGGAGGTGACGCCGTGCGGCGCGCCTTCGAGGGCGGCGGTCTTGGACAGCCCTTCCAGGCCGTGTTTCGCGGCCACATAGGCGGACTTGAACGGGGAGGCGCGCAGTCCGTGGACGGAGGAGATGTTGACGATACGGCCCCACTCCTGGGCGTACATGTGCGGCAGTGCGCCTCTGATCAGGCGGAACGGCGCTTCCAGCATCACCGTGAGGACGGTGTGGAAGACGTCGGGCGGGAAGTTCTGGAGGGGGCGGACGAGTTGGAGTCCGGCGTTGTTGACCAGGATGTCGGTGCCCGCCGCCAGTGTCTCGGCGGCGTCGAGGTCGGTGAGGTCCAGTACGTGGGGTTCGACCGCGCCGGCGGTGCCGGGCACCACCTCGTCGGCCAGGGCGTCCAGTCCGTGCGCGTCCCGGTCGACGGCCCGGACCTTCGCCCCGGCGGCGGCCAGCCGCAGGGCGCAGGCCCGGCCGATGCCGCTCGCCGCGCCGGTGACGAGGGCGGTGCGCCCGCCGAGACCGGCCGAACCGCCAAGACCGCCAAGACCGGCGGGACTGCCGAGACCGGCAGGGCCGGCGAGACCGGCGAGAGGGGCGTCGGCGGAGGATGCGGTGTGGGGTGCGGTCATGTTCCGCACCTTAAGGAGCCCTCCCCCGGCGCCCGATGTGGTCCGGGCCCACACTTCGCCCTAGGACGGCGTGGTGGAGAACCATGTGGGTTCGTCAGCGCACGCCTGCTTGATCCGGAAGAGATCCCCCGGTCGCAGCGGCGGCAGGGCGTCCAGCGGGAACCAGCCCACCTCCGTCGACTCGTCGTCGTTGACCCGCGCCTCGCCGCCGACGGCCCGGCAGCGGAAGCAGGTGTCCATGTACTGGCACTGGTCGCCGTTCGGGTAGGTGATCGTGGGCAGCGTCTCCACCAGGACGACGCGCTCGGCCACGCACTCCACGGCCGTCTCCTCGTACACCTCGCGCACGATGCTCACGGCGGGCTGCTCCCCCGGTTCGGGGATGCCGCCGACGATCGACCACCAGCCGTTGTCGGCACGCCGGACGAGGAGGACCCGTCCGGCACCGTCGAGGACGACGGCACTGACGCCCGGCAGGAACAGCAGTTGGTGGCCGGCGGTGGCCCGGACGGCACGGATGAAGTCGGGGGTTCCCATACCCCGACCCTAAGATGTGTCCGGATCTCTCCCGTCCCCGCCGGCAGCGCGCGACAACGAGCTCCCGGCGGTCCTCACACGCCGGTGGCGCCGGGGCCGGCGGCGGCCTTCGCGTGCGGGGCCCTCCGACGGCGTACGGCGCCGGAGGCCGCCCAGCCGAGTCCGGCGGCGGCGACGGTCACCAGGGCCGCTTCGGGGAGGGTGCCCAGGCGGGTGGCGGGGGTCAGGGAGGAGCGCAGCGGGACCTCGGCGACCAGGGCGTCCGGGGTGAACATCCGGGACTCGCGCACGATGGTGCCGTCTGGCCGGATGATGGCGCTGACCCCGCTGGTGACGGGGACGACCACGGCGCGGCTGTGCTCGACGGCCCGGACGCGCGACATGGCGAGCTGCTGGTAGGTCATCTCGCTGCGGCCGAAGGTGGCGTTGTTGCTCGGTACGGAGATGAGCCGGGCGCCGTGCGTGACGGTGTCGCGCACCGCCCAGTCGAAGGCCGCCTCGTAGCAGGTGGCGAGGCCCACCTTCGTACCGGCGAGGTCGAAGACGCCCACCTTGTCACCGGGGCCGAAGTCGCGGCTGACCCGGTCGACGTCCTTGTTGAAGAGGCGTACGAAGGACCGCATCGGGATGTACTCGCCGAAGGGCTGGACGTGCCGCTTGTCGTACGTGGCGACGGGGCCGCTCCGGGGGTCCCACTGGATGAGGGTGTTGCGCAGTGGCCCGGTCTCGGGGGTGAGGACGGCGCCGACGACGGTCGGGGCGCCGATGGCGCGGACGGCCTGGTCGATGACGAACCGGGCGTCGTCGTTGCGGTAGGGGTCGAGGTCGGAGGAGTTCTCCGGCCACAGGACGAAGTCGGGCCGGGGGGCCCGGCCCGCCGCGACGTCGGCGGCGAGCTGCTCGGTGCGGCGGGCGTGGTTGTCGAGGACGGCGCGCCGCTGTTCGTTGAAGTCCAGGCCGAGGCGGGGCACATTGCCCTGGATGGCCGCGACGGTCGCCGTTCCGTCCTCCGCCGTGGCGGAGACCAGCGGCTGGGCGGCGAGGGCCGCCGCGACCGGGGCGAGGAGGGACAGTGTGGCGGCGGCGAGGGGGCCGCGCGGGAGGCGGCCGGCGGTCCGGTACGCGCGGACGGCGCCGGCGGTCGCGTACAGGCCGAAGCCGCACAGGGCGACGGCGAAGCCCAGGACGGGTGTGCCGCCGACCGCCGCGAGCGGCAGGAACAGTCCGTCCGCCTGCCCGAACGCGATCTTGCCCCAGGGGAACCCGCCGAACGGCACACGCGCGCGTGCCGCCTCGCCCAGGACCCACACGGCGGCGGCGAACACCGGCCAGGCGGGGAGCCGGGACACGGCGGCGACGAGCATGCAGGCCGCCGCGACGAACAGCGACTCGGCCGCGACGAGCGCCAGCCAGGGCACCGCCCCGACCTCCTCGCCGGTCCACACGAGGAGCGGCAGCAGGAACCCGAGCCCCGCGAGGTAGCCGAGGCCGAACCCGGCCCGCAGCCGCCTGCCGTGCAGGGTCCAGCCGAGGAGGGCGAAGGCGGGCACGGCGAGCCACCACAGGGGGCGGGGCGGGAAGCTCAGGTAGAGCAGGACACCGGAGAGCACCGCGCCCAGGGGCCGGGCCACCCGGCGCTCCAGCCACCGAGGCAGGAGGCTCGCCCGCCGGCCGGGGCCGGGGCCGGGCGGAGGGACGTCGACGGCGGTCATGGTGGCGCTCACGTGCGGAGTCTACGGCGGTCACCTGGGCGAACCCCAGCGCGGGCCGGAGCCGCACCGCCCGCCATGCGCCCCGCCGTCAGGGTGAGCCGCGGCCCGGGGCGGTCGCGCCGTCCCCGCCGGGGTCCTGGGGGGCCGCCCCCGCGCCCGGGTGCGGGGCCGTCCGGACGGCGGCCACCCGGTGCTGCCGGCGCAGGCCGAGCCGGTGCCGGATGACGCGCACGGCGGTCTCGGCGTCGTCCACGGTGACGGTGAAGCTCCGCCCGTCCCCGAGGGTGAGGACGAGGCCCTCGCCCCGGCGCACGACCACGGCCGTGCCCCTCTCGGGCCGCCAGCGGTAGCCCCAGCCGCCCCACTGGCGCGGGGTGACCGAGGGGGCGAACTCGGCGCCCACCACGGTGTCGAGGGGGATGCGCCGGCGCGGTACGCCCATGTGCCCGCAGCGCACCTCCAGGGCGTACGGGTCGACGGTGATCTCGACGTGGACGAAGGCGAGCGTCCCGAAGAGCACCAGCAGCCCGGCGGCGACGCAGCCGACCACCGCCATCAGGAGGGCGGCGGTGCCGGACGCCCAGGACAGGTCGATGGCGAGGGCGACGCCGAGGGCCACACAGGCCGCCCCGGCGCCGGCGAGCAGCCACTGGACGCGGTTGGTGGCCCGTCCGGTCCAGACGTCGGGCACCCGGTCCGCCCCGGTCGCCACGGAGGGTCGATCGTTACGGGAGCTCATGCGTAGCAGCGTACTCACGTTCCGTGTTCACAGCCGCCGGGGAAGCGCCACCGGTGTCGGTACGTCCGGCCGGGGCGGGGTGACGTCAGGACGCGGGCGCGGCGGCGCGCAGGAGGCGGCCCTCCGCGTAGCCGAGCGCGGCGTCGGGCAGGTCGGCCGGACGGCCGCTGAGCAGCACGGTCAGCTCACTCGACGGGGTGGCCCCGGGCGCCGGGGCGGCGCCGATGCGGCGCAGCGCTTGGGCGGCGACCGCTTCGGCGGAGCCGTGGAGCGCCAGGGGCGGGGAGCCGGCCGGGCGCAGGGCGGTACGGATGCGTTCGGCGACCAGCTCGTAGTGGGTGCAGCCGAGGACGACGGCCCGGGCGTCGTCGGGGGTGAGCGCGGCGGCCGCGGCGATGGCGCGGTCGACGGCGTCCTCGTCGGCGTGCTGGACGGCGTCGGCGAGGCCGGGGCAGGGCACTTCGGTGACGGCGGCGGAGCCGGCGAAGTCCTGGATGAGCCGGCGCTGGTAGGGGCTGCCGGTGGTGGCCGGGGTGGCCCAGATCGCGACCCGGCCGCCGCCGGCCGCGGCGGGCTTGATCGCGGGGACGGTGCCGATGACCGGGATGGCGGGCTCCAGCTCGGCGCGGAGCGCCGGCAGGGTGTGCACGGAGGCGGTGTTGCAGGCCACGATCAGGGCGTCGGGACGGTGCGCGGCGGCGGCCCGGGCCACTCGGAGCGCGCGCGTGGTGAGGTCGTCGACCGTACGGGGGCCCCACGGCATGCCGTCGGGGTCGGAGGAGAGGACGAGCGCCGCGTCCGGCCGCAGCCGGCGCACCGCGGTGGCCGCAGCGAGGAGGCCGATTCCGGAGTCCATGAGCGCGATCTTCACCCGGTCACCCTAGCCGACACCCTTGCGGACCCGGCGTTGTGGGGCAGACTGCGACGAATGAGCACCATTGCGTGGATCGCCCTGGGGTCGGTGGCCGCCTGGGTGTGGCTGCTGCTGGGGCAGGGCTTCTTCTGGCGTACGGATCAGCGCCTGCCGCGGCGGGAGGCTCCCGCCCGGTGGCCGTCGGTGGCGGTGGTGGTGCCGGCCAGGGACGAGGCGGAGGTGCTGCCGCTGAGCCTGCCGTCCCTGTTGGCGCAGGACTATCCGGGCCCGCTGGAGATCGTCCTGGTGGACGACGGCAGTACGGACGGTACGGGGGACGTGGCCCGTGCCCTGGCCGTACGGTGCGGGGGGCCGCCGCTGACCGTGGTGTCGCCCGGCCCTCCGGATGCGGGCTGGACGGGCAAGCTGTGGGCGCTGCGGCACGGGATCGCGCGGGCACGCGCGCGTGGGGCGGCCGAGGAGTCGCGGGGGACGGCGTGTGCGGGCGGCCCCGAGTACCTGCTGCTGACGGACGCGGACATCGCGCACGAGCCGGACAGCCTGCGGGAGCTGGTCGCCGCGGCCACCACCGGGGGGCTGGACCTGGTGTCACAGATGGCCCGGCTGCGGGTGGTGACCGGCTGGGAGCGGCTGATCGTCCCCGCGTTCGTCTACTTCTTCGCGAAGCTGTATCCGTTCCGCCGGGTGAACGCGGTGGGGAGGCGGACGGCGGCGGCGGCCGGAGGGTGTGTGCTGCTGCGGACGGAGACGGCGGTACGGGCGGGGGTGCCGGAGTCGATCCGCCAGGCCGTGATCGACGACGTGTCCCTGGCCCGGGCGGTGCAGCGGGCCGGGGGCCGGATCTGGCTGGGGCTGGCCGACCGGGTGGACAGTGTGCGCCCGTACCCCCGGCTCGCGGATCTGTGGCGGATGGTGGCCCGCAGCGCGTACGCCCAGCTCTGGCACAACCCGGTGCTGCTGGTGGGGACGGTGGCGGGGCTGGGGCTGGTGTATCTGGCGCCGCCGGCCGCGCTGTGCGCGGGGCTGTTCGGGGGCGACGCGGCGGCGGGCGCCCTGGGCGCGCTGGCGTGGACGCTGATGGCCGGTTCGTACGTCCCGATGCTGCGCTACTACCGGCAGTCGCCGTGGCAGGCGTTCCTGCTGCCGTTCACGGCGTGCCTCTATCTGTGCATGACGGTCGACTCGGCGGTCCTGCACCACCGGGGGCGCGGGGCGGCATGGAAGGGCCGCACGTACCCGCGCCCGCGGGTCGCTCCGGAGAAGTGACGCCGCCGGGGGCCCGGGGCCCGAGGCCCGAGACCCCGGGAATGATCCCCTGCGGCACCTCAGCGCACATTTACCGGCACGCGCAGTAACGCACCCTCAATTCCGTGTCGAGGCGGGGTGAAGACTCCGCGTGGCGACGCAAACATTGATCAAATTCCAGCATGGACATGGTCAGTGCCCGAGCCACGTCCGAGGGTGCGGATTAATGGCCGGGACGCCGCGCCGTACCTCTCACCGTGCCTCCGGCCGAGCACCGACGACCCGCCGGTAACCCCCCGGCGGCCTGGCCTTTACACGGACCGTGACCGATTTTCCCAGGTTCGCTCGTATTGGCGGTCGGCCGCCACTCACACCGCGTAAAACAACCGGCTTATCGGCCTCCCCATAAGGCACTTCATGGGCTTACCTTATGTGCCATGACCTCCCCCCGTTCCTACGGCGGCGCGTACTACAACGCGCCGTCGTTCCCGGACACCCCGATCTACGACTCCCTCGTCGCGGAACGGGGCACGCCTCAGATCGCGCCGATCCGAGTGCCCGCCGCCTACGACACCGGCCACTCCTACATGCCGGCGCTGCCCGCGGCCCTCCCCGCCCTGCCGGCGGCCCCCTCCCAGCCCATGGCGGCGCCCTACGGAGGCGGTTCGTACGGCTATCCCCAGCAGGCGGCCGCACAGCCCGCCCCGCTCCAGCACATGCCGGCCCCGTACATCCCCCAGCAGCCCACCGCCCCGCGCGGGTACGGCTATCCGGGTCCGCAGCCGCCGCAGCAGCGGCAGGCGCCGGCGGGGTACGAGGCGATGCGCCCGGCGGCGCCCCGGCCCGTCCCGGCCGCCGCGCCCGGCGCGTACGACGACCCGTACCAGCGCCCCTACCAGGGCGGGGGCTACTGATCCGGTACTGACGCCCTTACGGGTCCGGCCCGATCCCTCAGGATCCCTCCGGGCCGTCGGGGGAGACGCCTCCCGTACTGGCAGGATGAGGTCATGCCGACCCCCGTCCTGCGCTCCCTCCACGTCCGTCCGGTGAAGTCCCTCGGCGGCCCCTCGCCCCTCGTGGCGGCGGTCGAGCCGTGGGGGCTGGCCGGGGACCGCCGCTGGGCGCTTCTCGACCCGGCGGCGAAGGTGGTCAGCCAACGCAGCCACCCGCGGCTGGCGTTGGCGTTCGCCGAGCCCCTGACCGCCCCAGCGGCGGCCGGGGCCGAGGACGGGCACGCATCCGGCGGGAGCGAGGACGGGGCGCCGTACGAGGGCGTGGACGGGACCCGGTACGGGAGTGGCGACGGCGGCATCCGGCTGTCCGCACCGGGCGTGGAGCCGCTGACGGTCGCCGTCCCGGAGCCGGGCGCCACCGTCACGGCGGAGGTCTTCGGCACCAAGGTCGAGGCGGTACCCGCGGGGGAGGCCGCCGACGCGTGGTTCCGGGCCTTCCTGGACGACGACGTACGGCTGGTGCACATGGACGACCCGGCGCACCGCCGGCCCGTCAACCCGAAGTACGGACGGCCCGGGGAGACCGTCAACTTCGCCGACGGCTACCCCGTCCTGGTCACCTCCGTCGCCTCCCTGGACGCGCTGAACGACCTGATCGCCGAGGGCGACCACCCCGGCGAGGGCCCGCTGCCCATGGACCGCTTCCGGCCGACCGTCGTCGTGGAGGGCACCGCGCCCTGGGCGGAGGACCGCTGGACCCGGCTGGCGATCGGCGACGTCACCTTCCGCGTCGCCAAGCCGTGCGGCCGCTGCGTCGTGACCACGGTCGACCAGTCGACCGGACAGCGCGGCACGGAACCGCTGCGCACCCTGGCCCGGCACCGGCTGTTCGGCAGGAAGATGGTGTTCGGACAGCACCTGATCCCCGAGAACACCGGCACCCTCCGCGTCGGCGACCCGGTGCGCGTTCTCGGCCAGGAACCCTCCCCCGTCGCATAGGCCGTCCCGGCTCGGGAACCCGGGAGCCCGGCAGACGCGTTGACGGACACGAAAGGGGGTGGGGGCCCGTGCGTGCGGTGACCGGAGTGTGGCGCTGGCGGCACAACCCCCTGCGCCGCTCCACCGATCGCGCCGAGGCCTGGACGGCGCTCGTCGCCCTGTTGCTGATGTGTCTGGCCGCCCCCGCCGCCGGGGTGGTGTCCGGTGCGGTGACCCACTCGTCGCTCCAGCGGGCGGTGCGCGAGGAGCAGCGGGAGCGCCACCCCGTGGCCGCCGAGGTGCTGGACCAGGACGCCCTCGCGCGGGCCGCCACCACGGGCGCCGACACCACCGCCGTACGGGACACCACCGCCGTACGGGACAGCGGCCCCGCTGCGGAACCGGCTCGGGAGCCGGAACGGGAGCCGGAGCCGGGGATCCGGCGGGCCGTACCGGTGCGCTGGACCGGTCCCGACGGGACGTCCCGCACGAGCGTGCTGACGGCGCCCCGGCACGATGTCGCGCCCGGCGACACGTTCCGGATCTGGACCGACGGCACCGGGCGGCCGGTCGGCCGGCCCATGACCGAGGAGACCGCGCGGGACCACGCCGTGCTGGCGGGCATCGGCACGGCCATGCTGGCCGCCGGGTTCGTCGAGGGCGTCCGGCGGATCGTCGTAGGGCGGTTGGTGCGGCGGCGGTACGCGCGCCTGGACCGGGCGTGGGAGCAGGTGGGACCGGACTGGGGCCGGGCGGGGACCGGCAGCTGACTCCCCGTCCGCACGTGCGTCCCGCGGCCGTCCCCGTCAGCGACCACGCGCGCGTCCCCGCAAACCGTCCGTAGCGGCGCCGTACCGGCGTCCGTACCGGCGCCCCATCCTTGTCCGTACGGGCGGGACGAGCGTGGCGGACCGGTCAACCCGCTCCCTCCGCGCGCGCTACGGTGGGGCGATCGTCCACTCAGACGCGGCGCACGAGGCGGGGGCAGAGCAGCACCATGGCACAGGGCACGGTCCAGGTGACGCACACCGGCACATCGCGGTGGCGGCGCCGCACGGGCGAGTACGCCTCCCTCGCCGCGGCCCTGGAGGCCGCCGGTGACGGCGACGTCCTGACCATCGCCCCCGGCACGTACCGGGAGAACCTGGTCCTCCAGCGGGCGGTGACGCTGCGTGGCGCGGAGGGCGCGGTCGGCTCGGTGCGGATCGCGCCCGCCGACGGGGTGCCGCTGACCGTGCGCGCCTCGGCGACCGTCCAGGACCTGCACGTGGAGGGCCAGGACACCTCGGCGCCGGCCCTGCTCGTCGAGGACGGCACCCCGGAGCTGCTGGACCTGCGGATCGTGACCCGCTCGGCGGCCGGGCTGGAGGTGCGGGGCGCGGCGCGGCCCACGGTCCGGCGCTGCACGGTCGACAATCCGGCCGGGGTGGGGATCGGCGTACTGGACGGCGCGGGCGGGGTGTTCGAGGAGTGCGAGGTGGTCGCCGCCGGACAGTCCGGGGTCTCGGTGCGCGGCGGCGCGCATCCGCGGCTGGAGCGCTGCCGGGTGCACCACTCCTCGGGCGCGGGTCTGTCCGTGACGGGCGAGGGCAGCGGCCTTGAGGCCATCGGCTGCGAGGTGTACGAGATCAAGGGCAGCGGCGTCCATGTCTCCGCGCGGGCCGCGGCCCATCTGACCGACTCGTCCGTGCACCGGACGACCGCCGACGGGATCACCCTCGACACGGACGCGGTGCTGACCCTGTCGGACTGCGACATCCACGACATCCCGGAGAACGCCGTGGACCTGCGGTCCCGTTCGGTGCTGACGCTGACGCGCTCGGCGGTGCGCCGGTTCGGCCGCAACGGCCTGTCGGTGTGGGACCCGGGCACCCGCGTGGACGCCAACCAGTGCGAGATCCACGACAGTACGGGCGACTATCCGGCGGTCTGGGTGAGCGACGGCGCGACGGCCGTCCTCGACTCGTGCCGGGTCCACGACGTGCCGGACGCGCTGTTCGTCCTCGACCGGGGCTCCCGGGTCGACGTGGTGGACAGCGACCTGTCGCAGGTGCGGAACACGGCGGTGTCCGTGAGCGACGGCGCCACGGCGCAGCTGGACGACTGCCGTGTCCGCGAGGCGTCCACCGGTGCCTGGTTCCGCGACCACGGCAGCGGCGGCACTCTCAACAACTGCACCGTCGACTCGGTGCAGACGGGGGTGATCGTGACCAAGGGCGCCGATCCGGTGATCGAGCGGTGCACCATCACCTCGCCGACCGAGGCGGGCGTCTATGTGTCGGCGGAGGGCCGCGGCACGTTCCACGGCTGCCGGGTGACCGCGAGCGGCGGGTACGGCTTCCATGTCATGGACGGCTGCCGTACGACGCTGCGGCGGTGCCGGACCGAGCGGTGCGCGCGGGGCGGGTACGAGTTCGGCGAGGACGGGCCGGTGGCCGAGGACTGCACGGGGGACGACAGCGGTGTCCTGACGGCCCGGGCCGGAGCGCCGGTCCCGGCCGCTCCGGTGTCGGTCGGCGGGCTGCTGGGGCCGGTGTCCAGCGTACCGTCCGCTCCACCGGTCGTGCCGTCGCCGGCGGCGCCGCAGGGCGCGGCGGGTGCCCGCACCGCGGTCGTCCCGGCCCCCGCCGCCCCTCCGGCGGCGGTGGAGGGGCCCGTGGCGGCGCGTACCGCCGAGGAGGTGCTCGGCGAACTCGACGCGCTGGTGGGGCTGGACAGCGTCAAGCGGGAGGTCCGCACCCTCACCAACATGATCGAGGTGGGCAGGAGGCGGCGGGAGGCCGGGCTGAAGGCCGCGTCCGTCCGGCGCCATCTGGTCTTCACGGGCTCCCCCGGTACGGGCAAGACGACCGTGGCCCGGCTGTACGGGGAGATCCTGGCGTCCCTGGGGGTGCTGGAGCGCGGGCACCTGGTCGAGGTGTCCCGGGTGGACCTGGTCGGTGAGCACATCGGCTCCACCGCGATCCGCACCCAGGAGGCGTTCGACCGGGCGCGCGGCGGGGTGCTGTTCATCGACGAGGCGTACGCGCTGTCGCCGGAGGACTCGGGCCGGGACTTCGGCCGGGAGGCGATCGACACGCTGGTGAAGCTGATGGAGGACCACCGGGAAGCGGTCGTGGTGATCGTCGCCGGGTACACGGCGGAGATGGAGCGGTTCCTCACCGTCAACCCGGGTGTGGCGTCCCGCTTCTCCCGGACGATCACCTTCAACGACTATGTGCCGGGTGAGCTGTTGCGGATCGTGGAGCAGCAGGCGGAGGAGCACGAGTACCGGCTGGCGGCGGGCACGGCGGAGGCGCTGCGGAAGTACTTCACCGAGCTGCCCAAGGGGCCTGCCTTCGGCAACGGCCGTACTGCGCGGCGGACGTTCGAGTCGATGGTGGAGCGGCACGCGGGCCGGGTCGCCGGGCTCACCGAGATGAGCACCGACGACCTGACCCTGCTCTACCCGGAGGACCTGCCCGAGCTGCCCTGAGCGTCCGCCGCCCCCGTGTGCGGTGTTCCGCCGCCGGGCACCGCCCTGGGGGCGGGCAGCGGCAGGGCGGGCGGGAGCCGGTTCAGCAGGACGGTGCGCTCCTTGGCGAACACCGGGTCGGCCTGGTAGTCGCCGTGGCCGCGGATCGGTTCGGGCAGCGGGTGCTCATGGGTGCGGCCGTAGACGACCGGGTCGCGCAGGGCCCGGTGGTCGACCTCCGGTTTGCCGGCCTCCGGGGGGAGGTTGACCGGGCCGCCGATCGGGTCGGTGCGCCGCCACAGGTTGCGCCAGCAGTGCACCTCGCGGTGGAGCGCGCCCAGCGGGCCCGGCCCGAAGTAGGCGGGGAACCACCGGCCGTAGAGCCGTTCCAGGGGCGAGCCGTAGGTGAGCAGCGCGACCCGGCGGCGGGTGCCCGCGGGGAGCTGCCAGACGGCCGCCGCGGCGAGGACGCTTCCCTGGGAGTGCCCGGAGATGACCAGGCGCCCGCCGGTGCGGCCGGTCCAGGAGGACATGCGCCAGGCGAGGTCGGGCACGGCCCGTTCGGCGTAGCAGGGCGGGGCGAAGGGGTGGGCGGCGCGCGGCCAGAAGGTGCCGACGTCCCAGAGGATGCCGATGGTGCGGCGGGCGGAGGCGTCCTTGTAGGCGCGGCGGCCCCAGGTGACGAACAGTATGCAGCCGAGCCCGATCAGCCAGGAGCCGAGCGCCTGGGCCGCTTCGGCGGCGCTCCGCACGAACGGGTGCCCGCCGTCGAAGGCCCGTCCGGGCACCTGCCCGCTGGCCCAGGCGCCGGCGAGGGCGCCGGCCCCGA
The DNA here is from genome assembly GCF_043079975.1 of Streptomyces sp. NPDC015131. Taxonomy (NCBI): domain Bacteria; kingdom Bacillati; phylum Actinomycetota; class Actinomycetes; order Kitasatosporales; family Streptomycetaceae; genus Streptomyces; species Streptomyces sp. NPDC015131. Next base: position 654,678 of record NZ_JBIBVB010000004.1, read on the forward strand.
GGAGCAGGGTCGCCCCGGAGACGATGCCGACGATGCCGGGCGCCGCGTCGGTGAGGGCGGCGCGGGCCCGGGTGGCGGCGATGCGGCGGGTACGGACGGTGTCGGGCTTCTCGCCCTCGTACTCGGCCTCCACGACGGGCGCCAGGCGGCGGGCGGCGAGCGCCGTGCGGACGGCGAGGACGGCGAGCGGCACGAGGAGCAGGAGCAGCAGTACGGGGATGACGGACGCCTGCCAGCTGAGCAGGACGGGCGGGCCGATGGGGGCGTCGCCGGTGCCCGGGGTGGCCGGGCCGTCCAGCCAGTCGGCGACGCGCTGGGCGACGCCGCCGCTCATCACCCCGCCGAGGGCGCAGGCGAGCATCGCCGTGGCGGGGCCGCCGAGTCCGTACAGGACGGTACGGGTGTGGGGGGCGCGCCGGTTCAGCCGGAGCGCGACGGCGGCGAGGGCCAGGACGAGGAGCCCCTGGGCGAGGACGATCACGCTGAAGGTGGTGTCTCCGGGGAGGGTGCCCGCCGAGCGCCAGCCGGGGCGGGACCAGCCGGCGTAGAGCACCGCGAGGGCGAGGAGGGCGATCGAGGCGCCGGGCAGCCAGGTGACGGCGGCGCGGTCGAGCCGGTTGTCGAGGCGCCGCTCGCTGCGGCCCCGGCGGCACACGACCCAGGTCACGGCCACCGCCCCGAGTAACAGCAGGGCCTCCAGGGCCCATCCGGCGGCCTCGCGCACGGCACCGGGGGCGCCCCGGTCGTGGCGTGCGGCCGCCCCGCCGACGGCCGCCGCGACGGTGAGGAGCCCCGCGGCGGTGTGCGCGGCCCGCAGCCGGGCGACGAGCCGGCGGCCGTACCAGAAGCCGGGCCGGCCGAGCGCGGGCCTCAGGAGCCGGTCGGGGGAGCCGTCGCCGTCCACCCCGCCCCGGGGCGGGCGCTGGGCCTCGTAGGCGCTCCAGGTGCGGTTCGACAGGTACCACAGGAGCGTGACCAGGGCGGTGGGTACGAGGGCGGCGAGCGCGAGCCGGCGTCCGGGCTGGGACCACCAGCCGCCCTCGGCGGCGGACATGAAGCCGAGCCAGGCCCGCTCCCCGGCGCAGCGGGCGGAGCCGGCGCACTGCCAGGCGGTGAGGTCGAGGGCGACCTCGCAGGCGGCGGCGGTGAGCAGCACGGTCAGGCTGAGGGCGATGAGCCGGACGAGCACGCCGTAGAGCCGTACGGCGGCCCGGGGGTGCTCGTTGGAGGAGGTCTCGTCGGGGTCGGGGTCGGGGTCGCCGTCGGGGCCGGTGCCGGTGCCCGGGGTCGGAACGGGAGCGGGCCCGGGGCCCGGGGGCGGCGCGGCGGGCGGGCGCATCCAGTGGGCGAGGTTGACGACCATGAAGGGCAGGAGCAGCAGCCACAGGGCGCGGGATCCGTTGCCGGAGGTGAGGTTGCACCAGCAGTACGCCTCGGGGACGGGCCGCCCGTCGGCGAACCGCTCCGGGTCCTTCTCGGCGTACTGGTCGTCGGTGCGCCGGTACATCGCCGCCGTCTCGTCACCGGTCACCCGGACGGTGCGGGGGTCGTCGAGCATCTGCTCGGGCGTGGTGCCGCCGACGCCGTGGACCAGCAGTTCCAGCGCGGCGCCGGGGCGCGGAGGCTCCGGGGTGTCAGGGGGCACGTCGTCCTCCCTCTCAGGGGTCGTGGCGGGCGGGGGCGCGTGACCGGACCCGACCAGGATCGTGGACGGCGGCGGCGACCGGCAGGGTTCTCACCGAATCTCCCCCGGTCTGTCGCCGTCCGGCCCGTGGCAGGATGATGGGCCTTGGCCAGCGGGTGTGACGACAGGGAAGGACCGGCCCTTTCGGTGAGCGACAACCAGAACCTCCTCGCGGAGCAGCGGCGCGCCTTGATCCTCGACGAGGTGAGGCGGCGCGGCGGGGTGCGGGTCAATGAGCTCACCCGCAGACTCAACGTCTCGGACATGACCGTCCGCAGGGACCTGGACGCGCTGGCCCGGCAGGGCGTGATCGAGAAGGTGCACGGCGGTGCGGTGCCGCTGGCCGAGGCGAGCACCCATGAGCCGGGTTTCGAGGCCAAGTCGTCGCTGGAGCAGGGCGCCAAGGAGGACATCGCGCGGGCCGCGGCGGCGATGGCGGCGCCGGGCAGCGCGATCGCCCTGTCCGGCGGTACGACGACGTACGCGCTGGCGCAGCAGCTGCTGGACGTGCCGGACCTGACGGTGGTGACCAACTCGGTGCGGGTCGCCGACGTCTTCCACACGGCGCAGCGCTCCGCCGCGGGCGGTTCCCCGCGCGCGGGGGCGGCGACGGTGGTGCTGACGGGGGGCGTGCGGACGCCCTCGGACTCGCTGGTGGGGCCGGTGGCCGACCAGGCGATCCGGTCGCTCCACTTCGACGTGCTGTTCCTGGGGGTGCACGGCATCTCGGTGGAGGCGGGCCTGTCCACGCCGAACCTGGCGGAGGCGGAGACCAACCGTCGTTTCATCCGTTCGGCACGGCGTGTGGTGGTCGTGGCGGACCACACCAAGTGGGGCACGGTGGGCCTGAGTTCCTTCGCCCGGCTGGACGAGGTCGAGGCCCTGGTCACGGACCGCGGTCTCTCCGACGGGGTACGGGCGGAGATGACCGAGCACCTGCCGGGCCTGGTGGTGGCGGGCGAGGACGACACGGTCTGACGGCCGTCGCCGTCCACGGGGGCGGCCGGGGTGGCCGGGGCGGGTCTGCGGGTGCGGACACGGGTCGGCCGGGTCGAGGGGCGGCTGGGGGCGGCCTGGAGTGTTCCGGGCGTTGTCCACAGGTGCGGTGCGCCGGCGTCCGGGCGGCCTACGATCGGCGCATGGCTCTGATCCGTATCGTCCGCGACGCACCGATGCCGGCCACCGAGGCGTGGCGCCGGGTCACCGACTGGCCGGCGCACGCGGCGCTGGTCCCGCTGACCAGGGCCACGGAGGTGAGCCCGGGGCCGGTGCGGGCGGGGAGCCGGTTCACGATGCGTACGGGTGTCGGTCGGGCCGGGTTCGACGACCCCATGGAGGTGGTGCGCTGTGAGCCTCCCGGGGCGGGCGCGGCCGGTGGGGCGGGCGCCGGGACGTGCCGCCTGGAGAAGCGGGGCCGGGTGGTCATGGGGTGGGCCGAGATCGAGGTGCGGGAGACGGCGCCCGGGTCGGTCCGGGTGACATGGACGGAGGAGGTACGCGTACGGGGGGTGCCCCGGGTGTGCGACGGGCTGGTGGCGCGGGCGGGGCGGTGGATGTTCGGGCGGGCCCTGTCCGGCCTCCTTGCGGACAACTGACTGGGCGCCAGTTAGGGTGTGGGGCCCAGGTGGCCGCCGCCGGAGCACGCCCCCGGGCGAACGGACCGCCCGGCGCGAGGACGGACGGCCGGGCGGACGGGCCGCTCGGCGCGAGGACGGACGGACCCGCTCGCCCGGCACGGGGAGGACCGGTCGGGCCGATCGGTGGGGCACACCTGGCGAGACCGGATCCCTTCGTCTGCTGGAGGTACGGAACATGGCACGCCGACTGCGCCCCGTGGGGCTCGACTTCCTGATATCCGCTCCGCTGCGCCTGGTCCATACCTCGGAGCTGGCGGCGACGCCGGCGGCGGTGTACCGGGCGCTGGCCGACGACGTGCCCGGCACGCCCTCGTGGTGGCCGGCGGTCACGGCCGCCCGGCCGACCGCGGGCGGGGCCGGCCGGGAGGTGCGGCTGCGCGGCGGGCTGGTGTTCCAGGAGCGCATCCTGGTGTCGGACGCCGGGGAGCGCTACGCGTACCGCGTGGAGGAGGCCAACGCCCCCGGTCTGCGCGCCCTGATGGAGGAGTGGCTGCTCACCCCCGCACCGGCGGGCCCGGGCACCCGGGTGCGGTGGACGATGGCGGTCGACGCCGCCGCCCCGCTGCGCACCCTGCTGCGGGCGGCCCGGCCGGGGGTGGTCCGCTCGGTGCGGGACGCGCTGCGCGAACTGGACCGCAGACTGGCCGCGTCACCGGCCCCATGAGCCGGCGACGCGGCCGGTGACGCGGCCCGTACGGGCGGGTGGCCCGCCGTACCGGGCCGGTCAGGCGGGCCAGGCGCCGGTGCGGAGGAACTCGTTGATGGTCGCGCTGTAGGGGGTGATGTCGAGCCCCTGCTCGGCGAGCCAGGCGTTGGAGTAGTACTTGTCGAGGTAGCGGTCGCCGGGGTCGCAGATCAGCGTCACCACACTGCCCCTGCGCCCCTCCGCCACCATCTCGGCGACGATCTTCAGCGCGCTCCACAGCCCGGTCCCGGTCGAGCCGCCCGCCTTGCGTCCGATGGCGTTCTCCAGGGCCCGTACGGCGGCCACGCTGGCGGCGTCGGGGACCTTCATCATCCGGTCGATGGCGCCGGGCACGAAGCTCGGCTCCATCCGGGGCCGCCCGATGCCCTCGATGCGTGAGCCGCAGTCGCTGGCGGCGTCGGGGTCGCCGGTGGTCCAGCCCTCGAAGAAGCAGGAGTTCTCCGGGTCGGGGACGCAGACACGGGTGTCGTACATCATGTAGTGGACGTAGCGGGCGATGGTCGCCGAGGTGCCGCCGGTGCCGGCGGTGGCGACGATCCAGGCGGGCTCCGGATAGCGTTCGAGCCGGAGCTGCTGGTAGATCGACTCGGCGATGTTGTTGTTGCCGCGCCAGTCGGTGGCCCGCTCCGCGTAGGTGAACTGGTCCATGTAGTGGCCGCCGGTGGCGGCGGCGAGGGCGGCGGACTCCTCGTACATGGTGCGGGAGTCGTCGACGAAGTGGCACGTGCCGCCGTGGAATTCAATGAGCCGGATCTTCTCGGCGCTGGTGGTGCGCGGCATGACGGCGATGAACGGCACCCCGACGAGGCTCGCGAAGTACGCCTCGGAGACGGCGGTCGAGCCGCTGGACGCCTCGATGACGGGACGGTCCGGACGGATCCAGCCATTGCAGAGCCCGTAGAGGAACAGGGAGCGCGCCAGGCGGTGCTTCAGGCTGCCGGTGGGGTGGGTCGACTCGTCCTTGAGGTAGAGGTCGATGCCCCACCGCTCGGGCAGCGGGAAGCGCAGGAGGTGGGTGTCGGCGGACCGGTTGGCGTCGGCCTGCACCTTGCGGACGGCGTCCTTCAGCCAGGCGCGGTACGCGGGGTCGCTGCGGTCCACGTCGACCGTCCGGGCCGGGCCGGCCGCCCCTGTCTGCCCTGTGTGTTCGATGGTGCTCACGCGCCGCTCCTCGTCCGTTCGTCCCCGGCTCCCCCACCTCGAACATACCTCCCTCACCTGGGCAAACGATGACTTTGACGACCCATAGGGAACGCTTGCAGGCCCGCCCCGGGGAGCCGGGGGCGCATCGGCCGGTAGTGCGCGGCGCAGGGGGCGCAGCGCGCGGCGCGGTGCGGGACGCGGGGGGCGCATCCCGCCACGGACCCTGGCGCGGTCGCGGACTGTTGTGCAGACTGACCGGCATAAACCTGCGCGAAGGGGGCTGGGTGCGTGATGGCCGAGGCAGATTTCAGTGCCACCGGCGTACGGATCGAACAGTGGCCGCGTTCGCTGACCCGGGCGGGCGAGGTGCTCATCAAGGACGGTCGGCTGGACCTGCTGACCAGCTATGGACGGGTGATCGACAGCGCGCCGGTGCGGACGGTCAGGGCGAGCCGCCCGTGGTTCGCGGGGCGCGAGGACGCGATGGTGGCGACACTCAACGGCACGCGGTACCGGCTCACGATGGGCCGGGACGGCCGTGAGCCGGACAGGGCGCCGACCGCCGTGGCGGGCAGGCTGCTGGATGCCGTACGCCGGGCCCACGACGGCGAGGGCGACGAGGACCGTCACCGGCGGCGCTGACCGGCAGCCGACCGACAGCAGCCCCAGGGCGGGGACTCAGGAACCGGTGCGGCTCGTGTGCCGCGAGTTGCGCAGTGGTCACCTGTGGTCCACGCTGGACTGACATCACTACCCAGGGTGCACCGGCGGTGACGCTGCGATCCAGCCCGCCGGACCAAGAGCCAGCCAACTACTGGATCCGATCTCCGTCTTCTTCCGGACCTCATTTCGGGGAGTCGCAGCCGTGATCAGCCAGGTAAGCAGGCAGTGCACGGTAGAGCTCCATGCCCTGCCGTCGCGGATCGGTCAGGTCCGCAGAATCGTTTCGGCGCAGTTGCGCTACTGGAATCTCGACAGTCTGATCGAGAAAGCCGCGCTCGGTGTCACCGAGCTCCTGACGAACGTCCACCAGCACGCCCAGCCGGACAAGGTGTGCACCGTCGAGATCGAGCTGCTGCTCGACCGGCTGACGGTCTCGGTGCACGACCACGACCCGCGCCTTCCGGCGGTCAACCTCTCTGATCCGATGGCCACTTCGGGCCGCGGACTCGCCCTCATCGAGGCGTTCAGCGAGAGCTGGGGCGCCCGGCCGCAGGGCGAGAGCGGGAAGGTCGTCTGGTTCACCCTTCCGGCGCCCACGAGCACACCCCTGCCCATACCGCCGCTTCCCGTGTACGGGGCCGCCACCACCGGCCCGTTCACCAACACCGTGCCCTTCGGGGACACCATGGAGGCGGCGGACGCCATCCGCGAACGTGCCGTCGCCCGGCCGGCCGTGGCGGGCTGACCGGGTCCGGCCCCGGCGGGCCGGCCGTCCACCGCCGCGCGTCTCACGTGTGCACGCGCGCGTACCCGGCGCTTACGTCGCCCGCAGTACGCTCACCGGGGTGGAGCGGTGGAGAGGCGCGGCGGCGGAGGGTCCGATGGGCGAGGAGCGCGAGGGCGTCGTGGTGTACTGGCGGCCCGGCTGCCCGTACTGCATGAAGCTGCGGCTCCAACTGCGGTGCACGGGGCTGCGGTACACCGAGGTGAACATCTGGAAGGACCCCGAGGCGGCGGCGTACGTCCGCTCCGTCGCCGGCGGCAACGAGACCGTGCCGACGGTGAGCGTCGCGGGCACGGCGCTGGTGAACCCGTCGCTGCGGCGCCTGCTGCGCACGGTGCGGAGCGAGGCCCCGCACCTGCTGTAGGGCGCCTGCAGAGCGCACCCGGCGGGCACGCCCGTGGCGGTGCCGGTGCCGCTCAGGCGGCGGTGCGGACCAGGGCGGAGAGCGGGTCGTCCAGCACCGGCTGCCAGGCCAGTTCGGCGGCGCCGGCGAGGCTGTTGTGGTCCAGGGTGCAGCCGAGGATCGGTACGCCGCCGCTGCGGCCCCACAGGCTGCGGTCGGCGACCACGGCGCGGAGCCGTTCGGGGTCGGCGGTGAGCAGCTCGCGGTGCAGGCCGCCGAGGATGATGCGGTCGGGGTTGAGGATGTTGACCAGCCCGGCCAGCCCCAGTCCGAGCCGGTCGATGAGTTCGGCAGTGGCCGCGCGGACGCCGGGGTCCCCGGGGTGGTCGCGCAGCAGGTCGCGGCACTGCTGGAGCAGCGACACCTCGGGCCCGGGCTCGCGGCCCGCGGCGGTGAGGAAGGCCAGCGGGTCGGCCTCCACGTCCAGGCAGCCGCGGCCGCCGCAGTAGCAGGGGCGGCCCTCGGGGTTCACGGTGAGGTGGCCGACCTCCAGTGCCAGGCCGGAGCTGCCGGTGTGCAGGCGCCCGTCGAGGACGAGGGCGCCGCCCACGCCCCGGTGCCCGGTGGCCACGCACAGCAGGTGCTGGGCGCCGCGGCCGGCGCCGTGCCGGTGCTCGGCCAGCGCGGCGAGGTTGACGTCGTTGCCGGTGAAGGCGGGGCCGTCGATGCCAGCCTCCCGGACGAGCGCGGCGAAGACGTCGCGGACCGGCGCCCCGGCGGGCCAGGCGAGGTGGAGCGGGTTGAGCGCGGTCCCGTCGGGCTCGGCCACCGCCGAGGGGACGGCCAGCCCGGCGCCCACGCAGCGGCGCCCGCTCTCGCGCAGCAGGGCGGCGCCCGCGTCGACGACGGCCGCGAGGACCTGGGCCGGGTCGGCGGTGACCGTCATGGAGCCGGGCGCGGTGGCCACGACCCGGCCGCCGAGGCCGACCAGGGCGGCGCGGAAGCCGTCGGCGTGGATCTGGGCGGCGAGCGCGACCGGGCCGTTCTCCTCGACGGTGAGGCGGTGCGAGGGCCGGCCCTGGGACCCGGCCCCGGCGCCGGGGCGGGAGTCGACGCGGATCAGCCCGAGGGCCTCCAGCTCGGCGGCGACGGCGCCGGCGGTGGCGCGGGTGACGCCCAGTTCGGCGGTGAGCACGGCACGGGTGGGCGCGCGCCCGGTGTGCACCAGTTCCAGCGCGGGTCCGAGCGCGCTGCGGCCCCGGTCCAGCCGGGAGCGGGTCGTGGTCGCCTTGCCGTTCATGGGGGCGAGTCTCCCATGATCCCGGGGGCCCGCCCGCCCCGTGGTGCTGTTTCGGCCGGTCCGTGACGGGTACTGCGGGCGGCAGGGTCGCCGAGGCGGGCCGAGGCCGTACCGGGTGCCGTGACCGGTGCCGTGCCCACGGCCGGAAGGGGCGTACGGACAGGGCGTACGGACAGGGCGTACGGACAGCGACGTACCGCGAGGACGCAGGCAGCGACGGACGGACGGGGGCCGTATCGCGCGAGGCTCCGGGAGGTTCCATGGCGCGAGCGGACAGCGACCACAGGGCGACCGTGCGGGCCCTGCTGGACGCCGAGGGCCGTACGTACGCGGAGGAGGCCGGCATCCGCCTGAAGGACACGCCCCAGCCGCTGTACCAGGTGTTCGTCCTGGCCCATCTGCTGAGCGCCCGGATCCGGGCGGACATCGCGGTGGCGGCGGCCCGCGCCCTGTTCGACGCGGGCATGCGGGACGCGCGGCACATGCGGGACGCCACGTGGCAGCAGCGGGTGGACGCGCTCGGCGAGGGCGGCTACCGGCGGTACGACGAACGGACGTCGACCCAGCTGGGCGACGCCGCCGACCTGCTGCTCGACACGTACGGCGGTGACCTGCGGCGGCTCCGCGAGAAGGCCGGCGGGGACGCGGACCGGCTGCGGTCGCTGCTCCGGGAGGCGCCGGGGATCGGGCCGGCCGGGGCGGACATCTTCCTGCGCGAGGTGCAGGGTGCATGGCCGGAGTTCGCGCCGCACTTCGACGACAAGACCCTGAAGGGGGCGAAGCGGCTGGGCCTTCCGGCGGACCCGGAGGCGCTGGCCGGCCTGGTGCGGAAGGAGGATCTGCCCGCCCTGGCGGCCGCCCTGGTGCGCGCCGCGCTGGACGGGCACGTGGCCGACGACGTCCGTAAGACGGCCGACGAGACACAGGGAGGATCCGGATGAGCACCCCCGACCGCGGCGCACTGCCGCTGCCCGACTACGACGAGCTGACCGTGGGCACACTGGAGCACCGCATCCGGGAGCTGGGCGTACCGGAACTCGACCAGCTGCTGCACTACGAGCACGAGCACGCCGACCGCGCGATGGTCGTCCAGGTCCTGACCGCCCGGAAGCGGCAGATCGACGCGGGCGCCCCGCTGTCCGGCGGCAAGCCGAAGGGCGACCGCGACCGCTGACCCCGCGCTTCCACCACACCGGCACCCGGCCCGCCTCATCCGCGGGCCGGGTGCCGGGTGCCCACGCGCGCGTGGCGCGCGCATTCGGTGTCCCGGGTGCGGCGTCATGCGTCCGGCGTCCCGGATGCGCGCGTCCCGGATGCGGCGTTACGCGTCCGGCGTCCCCGATGCGCGCGTCCCGGGTGCGGCGTCCCGGATGCGGCGGAGGTCACCGTTCCGGTGGTTGAGAGGGCCCCTTCCCGCCCTCTATCCTGAATTTGTGCCGCTACTGAACAAACTCCGGACGCTCGCCGCTCGGGGAGGGTCCGGCAAGGACACGCCCGCCCGCCCCCTGGCCCGCCTCCGTACCGCCCTGACCCTGTTCTTCGCCCTCGACGGCTTCCTGTTCGCCGGATGGGTCGTCCGCATCCCGGCCATCAAGGAGCAGACCGGCGCCTCCGCCGGCGACCTCGGCCTCGCCCTCCTCGGCGTCTCGGCCGGGGCGGTGGTGACCATGACGCTCACCGGCCGCCTGTGCCGGCGCTTCGGCAGCCATCCGGTGACGGTCGCGTCGGCGGTGCTGCTCAGCCTGAGCATCGCCCTGCCGCCGCTGACCCACTCCGCGCTCGCGCTCGGCCTGGTGCTGCTGGTGTTCGGCACCGCGTACGGCGGCATCAACGTGGCCATGAACAGCGCGGCCGTCGACCTGGTGACCGCACTGCGCCGCCCGGTGATGCCGAGCTTCCACGCCGCCTTCAGCCTCGGCGGCATGCTCGGCGCCGGGCTCGGCGGCCTGGTGGCGGGCGGTGTCACACCCACCGCGCACCTGCTCGGCCTGACCGTCGCCGGCCTGCTGCTCACGGCGGTCGCCGGACCCGTACTCCTGCGCTACCCCTCCCCCGCCGCCCCGGTGGCAGCGCCCACCGGGGAGCGCCGGGCGCCGGGCCGGCTCGACGGCCGGTCGCGCCGGCTCGTCACCGTCTTCGGGGTGATCGCGCTCTGCACCGCGTACGGCGAGGGGGCGCTGGCCGACTGGGGGGCGCTCCACCTGGAGCAGGACCTGGGCGCCCACCCGGGCGTGGCCGCCGCCGGCTACTCGGCCTTCGCCCTGGCCATGACCGCCGGGCGGCTGTCCGGTACGACGATGCTGGAGCGGCTCGGCCAGACCCGCACGCTCGTCGCGGGCGGGTCCACCGCCGCGGCGGGCATGCTGCTGGGCGCGCTGGCCCCGACGGTCTGGCTCGCTCTCCTGGGCTTCGCCGTGACCGGGCTGGGGCTGGCGAACATCTTCCCGGTCGCCGTCGCCCGGGCGGGCGCGGTGGCCGGTCCGGCGGGTGTGGCCGCGGCCTCGACCCTGGGGTACGGCGGCATGCTGCTGGGCCCGCCGGCGATCGGCTTCCTCGCGGACTGGTTCTCCCTGCCGGTGGCGCTGACGACCGTCGCGGTCCTGGCCGCGGGCGCCGCGCTGATCGGGTACGCGGCCGGCCGCGCCCCCACCGAGCACGGGACCGTACGGGAGCCGGGCGCACCGGTCGGTCCGGCGACGCCGTCCGCGCGGCCGGGAGCGGTCGCCGCGACGGGGTCCCGGGAGGCGGCGCGGCTGGCAGAATCACGCCATGGAGATCGCTGAGCACATCAAGTCACTGGCCGCCGAAGGCCAGTTGCTCGCCGACGCGGCCGAGCGGGCGGGGACGGGGGCACCGGTGCCCACCTGCCCGGGCTGGCACGTCAGGGACCTCGTACGGCACACGGGCATGGTCCACCGGTGGGCGACCGCCTTCGTCGCGGAGGGGTACACGTCCTACCGCCCCGCCGCGGGTGAACCCGACCTGGACGGCGCCGAGTTGCTCGGCTGGTTCCGCGAGGGGCACGGCCGCCTGGTGGCCGCGCTGACCGAGGCGCCGGACGCGCTGGAGTGCTGGGCGTTCCTTCCGGCGCCGTCACCGCGCGCCTTCTGGGCCCGGCGCCAGGCGCACGAGACGGCGGTGCACCGGGTGGACGCGCAGGCGGCGCTGGGGGACGACGTGGTGCCCGAGGTCCCGGCCGCGTTCGCCGCGGACGGGATCGACGAGCTGCTGTGCGGGATGCACGCCCGGGACAGGAGCCGGGTGCGTACGACGGAGCCCGCCGTGCTGCGCGTACGGCCGACGGACACCGGCGACGTCTGGACCGTACGGCTGTCGGACCGGGCTCCGCGCGCGGACCGGACGACGGAGGCGGACGGGGACCTCGCGGGGGAGGCGGCGGACTGCGAGCTGAGCGGGCCGGCCGCCGCGCTCTATCTGACGCTCTGGAACCGGTTGCCGCTCGACGCGGTGACCGTGTCCGGCGACCCGCGCCCGGCCCGGCTGTGGCGGGAGACGTCGGGCATCACCTGGTCGTAGCCCGCGGCGGCGCGTCCCGGCCGGCGTGGAGGGCGGCGCGCCGCCCGGGCAACTCCTTGTCCCCGGGCGGCGCTTGGGTGAGACTCGCCCCATGGGGAAGCGTACGCAGGCGGAGCGGGACGCCATCACGGTCGAGATCGGGTTCGCGCTGGTGACCGGGGTCCTGCTCGCGGCCCTGCTGTTCGCGGTGTGCGCCGCGCCCGTGTGGGTCCTTGCGCTGGAGGGTGACACGGAGCGCGGGGTGCTCGGCGCGGCCTGCGCGGTGGCGGGTGCGGGTTTCCTGTTCCGTGTGGTGCGGGTGTTGTGGCGGTTCAGTACGGCGGCGCCGGCCCGGACGGGGCAGCCGGGGGGCGCGGGCCCCGACGCGTAGGGCATCGGAGCCGGGGTCCCGACGCGTGGGGCATCGGGAGCCGGGGGTCCCAACGCGGCTCATCGGGGCCGGGGGTCCCGACGCGTGGGCCGGGCGGTGGGTCAGCCGTGCGGCACGGGGGCGGGGGCGAAGGGGCCGCCGGGGCCGAGGACCTGCTGGGCGAAGCGTTCGCCCATGCGCCGGTGCGTGGCGGCGTCGGGGTGGAGCGCGTCGGGCAGCGGCAGTTCGGCGGCGTCCGGCTCGCCGTAGAGGGTGCGGCCGTCCAGGTGGTGCAGGTGCGGGTCGTCGGCGGAGCGCTGTGCGACGATCCTGGCCAGCTCCTCCCGGATCGTGCGCAGGGTCAGCTTGCCCTGCGCCCGCTCCGCGGGGTCGCCCGTCGCGGTGTAGCGCAGCCGCCCGGCGGCGAGTTCGGTGGTGTCCATGGCGCTGGGCCCCGGCGTGTCCTCGTGCATGGGGCACAGGATCGGGGAGACGACCAGCAGCGGTGTCGTGGGGTGGCCGTCGCGGATGGTGTCGAGGAAGCCGTGGACGGCCGGGGTGAAGGCGCGCATGCGCATGACGTCGGTGTTGACCAGGTTGATGCCCAGCTTGACGCTGATCAGGTCGGCGGGTGTGTCGCGTATGGCGCGGGCGGTGAACGGGTCGAGCAGGGCGCTGCCGCTGAGGCCGAGGTTGATCAGTTCCACTCCGCCGAGGGAGGCGGCGAGCGCGGGCCAGGTGGTGGAGGGGCTCGCGGCGTCGGAGCCGTGGCTGATGGAGCTGCCGTGGTGCAGCCAGGTCCGGCGGCCGTGGTCCGCCGCCGGCTGGACGGCGGCGTCGGTGCGCAGGGTGAGCAGCTCGGTGGTCTCGTTGTGCGGGAGCCAGATCTCGATGTCCTTGAGGTGGCCGGGCAGGCCGTCGAAGCGGAGGGTGCCGGCCGGGCCGGGCCGGTGCTCGGTGTGTCCGGTGGCCAGGTCGATGGTGAGGGTGTTGCCGCAGGGGACGCTGCCCCGGCCGGCCGGGAGTCCGTCCACGACCAGGTCGTAGACGCCGTCGGGGCGCGGCGGGGCGCCCGGGTAGACCCGTTTGGTGGGCCGCGTCTCCAGCTCGACGGTGGTGGCCCGGGTGCGGAACACCACGCGTACGCCGGAGGGTTGGGACTCGGCCATGGCGAGCTGTCCGTCGGTGTTGTGCGCGCGGGCGCGGGCGGGCAGCCGGTGCGGCCGTATGCCGTGGTCGGTGTGCTCGACGTCGAGGGCGCCGCGCAGCAGCTCCGCGGTGACGGGGGTGGTGATCATGATGCGGTGGTCCTCGGGGTCGTGGGCCAGTTGCGGAGGGTGGCGTCGACGGCGTCGAGGATCCGTTCCCAGCTCTCCTGGGAGCCGGGGGCGCTGTGGCTGAACCCGCCCGCCAGCTCCAGGGCGATGTAGCCGTGGAAGACGCTGCCGAGCAGCCGCACCGCGTGGGTCCGGTCCGGTTCCGCCAGGTCGTAGCCGCGCAGGACGGCCCGGGACATCTCGGCGTGCCGGCCGCCCGCGCTCGCTGCGGCGGTCTCGGGGTCGAGCCGAAGGCGGGTGGCGGCGTAGCGGCCGGGGTGCTCGTGGGCGTAGTCGCGGTAGACGTCGGCGAGGGCCGTGAGGGCGTCCTTGCCGGCGCGGCCCGCCAGCGCGTGCGCGGCCCGGTCGGCGAGTTCCTCCAGGGCGAGCAGGGCGATACGCGTCCTGAGGTCGTCGGAGCTTCTGACGTGCGAGTAGAGGCTGGCGGCCTTGACACCGAAGCGCCGGGCGAGCGCCGACACGGTCACCTGCTCGAACCCGGCCTCGTCGGCCAGCTCGGCACCCGCCGCGGCCAGCCGGCCGGCGGACAGTCCTGCGCGCACCATGGCATCCCTTTCGTCTCGGCCGTCGTCGACTCAGCTCATGGTGCACTTCCCTACACCCTTTAGGCAAATAGTTATGGCCTATAGCCACTGACTGCCGAGCACCGGCGGCCGGGGGCCGCACCCCGGGCTGAGGTGCGGCCCTCGGCCACTCGGGCCGGTGCGGGTGTTACGAGGTCCAGCCGCCGTACGGCACGGTGATCAGTTCCATGGCGTGGCCCGCCGGGTCCATGAAGTACACACCGCGTCCGCCGTCGTGGTGGTTGATCGCGCCGGGCTGCCGCCGGTGCGGGTCGGCATAGTGCTCGATGCCGCGCTCGCGGATCCGCGCGTACGCCGCGTCGAACTCCTCCTCGGAGACGAGGAAGGCGTAGTGCTGCATGGCGATGTGTTCCGCGGGGATCGTGGCGAAGTCCAGCGTGACGCCGTTGCTCAGGCCGACCGCGATGAACGGGCCCCACTCCGCGGTGATCTCGAGTCCCAGCAGATCCGCGAAGAACTGGGCGGATTCCCGGTTGTCCCGGGCGTGGACGATCGTGTGGTTCAACTCGACTGACAAGGAATGCCTCCGAGGGCACTTCCCGACACCTCCATGCCTCACCCAGCCGGCGACCGACACGCGATGTCCTGAGTGATCTTAGACGCTGCCGCCCCCGGAGTCATCAGGTGGCGGGGGCGGAGCCGTGCCCGCCGGACGCGGGTGCCGCCCCGGCCGACGGGCGGTCAGGACACCAGGGGAGCCTCCTCCGCCTCGGTCAGCCTGACCGTGCAGAGGCCGCCGCGCTCGGTCTTGACGTCGGTCACCCGGAGCTGCGTGCCCGGCGCCAGGATGTACTCCTCCTCCCCGGTGAAGGCGGAGAAGCTGCGGATCCCCACCGCCCGCGCGGGGGTCACCTCGAAGAGCGTGCGCTTCCCGCGGCTGCCGAGGAACGCCTTGGCGACGCCCAGCTCCGAGGTGCACGAGGAGACGCCCCACCAGGTGACCGTCCGTCCCACCGGGTACTGGGCGCGCAGGTCCAGGGCCACGCCGCGCCAGAGCGGTCGGGTCTGGGCGGGCAGGCCCGCGACCGCCGAGAACAGCAGCCGCAGGTACGGGAGGTAGGGCACGGCCTCGGTCCGGTCCGGGGAGCGGAGGACGGCGTTGATCCGGCGGTAGAAGGCGGACTCGCAGGTGTAGAGGTGGAGTGCGGCGATCGCGTCGGCGGACAGGCCGCCGGCCGGTTCGTCGGCCCGTCGCTTGCCGAACTCGTGGGACCGGTCGATGTGCGGATGGAGCCCGGGCAGGACGCCGGTGACGGGGGCGAGGGCGTCGTGGAAGTCCATCAGGGGTGTGTCGAAGACCCCGGTGATGGCCGGCAGGACGAGCCCCTCGTCCTTGACGCTGGTGAGCCGCTCCAAGTAGAGCTGGTGCAGCTCCATGGTCGACGCGATGAACGCGCCCATCCGCGCGGCGACTTCGCCTCCCCCGCCTCCGGCACCGGTCGGCTGCGTGTTCCACCCCTTGCTCGGCAGCCAGTCGATCTCGTCGGCGCCCAGCGATGCCAGGGCCGCGTTGACGGTGGCGAAGTGGTCGCCCTCGCAGAAGAGGTCGCCCTGGGCCGCCGGATTGGCGTGGTCGATGTGGCGGACGTCGACACCGGGGTACTTCTGCTGGATCCGGAGGACGATCTTCTTCAGGTTGCGGGCGTGGGCGCCCCACCAGGCGAAGACGACACCGCGGTCCTCCTCGCCGGCCTCCTGCTTGGCCTTGAGGATCTCCTCGACGACCCGTTCGGCCACGGGCTGCCAGAACGCGGTGTGCCGGTCGGTGCGCATCGCGCCGTCGGCGCTGGCGGTGAGCGAGGCGTTCAGCAGCAGCACGCCCTGCGTGAGCATCGCCTGGAACCACTCCGGCGGCTGGACCGTGTCGCGCTCCTTCAGCAGCGCCCGGATGTCGGCGATGGGGGTCTTCTTGGCGATGCCGTACTTCCACATCGCCGCCGCCTTGATGAGGCAGCGGACGCTGACGACCCTCCCGAACTGGCTGTCCTGCCAGTCGTTGAAGGTGTTGTCGAACATCGCTATGCCCGTGGCGCTCTCCGGGCGCGGGTACGCGTTCTGGCCGAAGACCACGACCTTCCACTTGTGCGGCGGGTTGGGCTTGAGCGCCTGGAAGGTCAGTTCGCGGACCGGGACGACTTCGGGGCTGCGGCTCGGGCCGATGAACTCCGCGGCGTTCGGCTGCGCATCGATGACGGGCTTCAGCAGCGGAAGCCACGGCTCGCCGCCGCCCTCGAAGAGGCCGGTGAGGCCGAGCGGATCGTTCGCGCCGGGCTGGGCCGGGGTGGTGGGGCTCGTGTCGTTCATGGGGGCGGGGCTCCCGGTCGTGGTGGCGGAGAGGTGGGTCTGGTCCGGCGCGGGAGGCTGCCCGGGCGGCGGCACGATGCGTACCCGCTCGGTGTCCGGCGCCTGCTCGATGCCGCCCCGCTGCGCCTGGATGGTGGCCCTCAGCTCGTCGTCGTCCTGGAACCAGTGGTCGTGGAAGAGCGTGTAGCCGGTCCACATCAGGTTGGCGCAGATCCGGGCGGGCACGCGGCCGGTCTGTGCGCCGAGTCCGACCAGCGCCAGGGAGCGGATGCTGCCGGGGGCGCGGCGGTTCTGCCGGTGGACGGCCTGGAACGCGGCGGCACACGCCATGGCCACGTTCAGGGTGTCGCTGACGTTCTCGGAGGACCGCACCATGGTCGGTGTCGATATCAGGTACCGCGGGACGGTCGCTCCGGTCGGTACGCACACGGCGCTGCCCACCGGGAGGCTGCCGCCGAACCGGTCCCGGATCGCCCGCTGCACCCGCGCCTGGATGCCCGACCCGAGGTGCCGCTTGATGACGGCGTCGACGCCACCGTCCATCCGGCCGCGGGAGTTGGTGGGGGTCACCCAGGCGTCGACGTCCTCGTCGAGGATCGAGCCCCGGCGGATCTCGACCGCGGGCGTGTCGGCGAACGCGGCCCGCCACGCCTCCACTACGCGCTCGTTGACGTCGGTCAGCACCACCCTGAGCGCGGGCACCACAAAGTCGTCGGTCATCGTCCACTCCTGTCGGGCAGCGGTCCTTCCACCACCCCGGACGCTATCCGCCGCCACTGACAACGGCGTTCGGGCGGAGCCGGTGGGGCTTACGCCGCCGCCGACTCGTCAACAACGCCCAGGCCTGCGGCCGATGGCTCAGCGCGACAGGCGCGTCAGGCGCGGCAGCCGTCCGCCGCCACCGCCGCTGAGCGAGATCCTCGCCCGTGCCACGAAGTTCGCGAGCGCGGTCTCGACAGCGGCCTGGGCGTCCGTCGCCCTCCGGGGATCCGCCGGGAGCAGGGTGTCGTCGCCCTGGTCGTCGGGTCGGCCCGCGGCGGCGAGGACGGACGCCAGCTCCTCCGCATGCTCCGCGAGCAGCCGCGCGTAGTGGGCCAGTTCCCCCGGCGCCTCCAGCTCCACGAGCGTCGCCGCCGCCGTGACCTCCTCGCAGTCGGTCGACTCCCGGGTGATCAGCGCGCTGTACTGGGCGACGGCGGCGGCATCGAGAAGGTCGTCCTCCTCCTCGGGTGTCGCGCCGAAGCTCCGCCGCACGTTCTCGTCCAGGGCCACCGCCGCAGGTACCGCGCCCCGGACCGCCTTCAGATAGCGGCGGGCGGCACGGATGAGGTCGCTGTACGCGGACTGCTGATGCCCTCGGCGTACGGACTCGACCGCCGCACGCGCCTGCCGCGCGGCGCCGAGATAGGCGCCCACGATCGCGACGACGGCCACGACGGTGGTGATGATCTGTGCGTCCATGCCGGCATGGTGCCCCGCAGCGGGGCACCCCGGGGCCGGTTCCCCCGAATCGCCCGGCGGGTGGCGGCTGGCGGGTGGCGGCGTGGAGTGCCGCCGCCACCCGGGGGTGGCTAAGGCGAACGCGGATCAGCCCGGAGACCTCATGAGGCGATCACGATTCAGTCTTCTTGAGCCGCGCCGCCGGCTCTTGAAGGCCGACAGCCGACCCGGCGAGCAGGGCTGCGAGATCTGCATGCAGGCAGTGTGACAAGCCGGCCGCCGCGGACCGGACCGGACCGCTCCTGCCGACTTCGGCCGGACGCGTCCGGTTGTCCTCTGCCGCTGGTCCTTCCGCTCTGACGCGGGCGTGGGCCTGTGGCGTACAGGTGAAGGGCTGTGCCGTGCCACTGCTATTCTCGCACGGGATTTCGAATGTCGAAGTGACTGACGGGGTGGCAAGTGAGAAAGCGGTTCTTCGTGTTCGGCGGCACAGCGATGGCCGTGCTCATAGCGGTTCCCGCGGCAGCCGCCCCGCTGCCTCAGCCACCGCTGGTGCACCTGAACGTCACGGGCGACCACTACGCACTGACCGAGAAGACGAACCCGTACCAGACTCCGCCTGCTGCCGAGTACACGCCCGTGGGGATCAACGGAGCGCTGTCCGGCACGGATCGCACCGCGATGCTGGGAAGCGGCGATCCGGAGTGTGCGGCACGGGCTGACGCGCTGCCGCAGCCGACCGTGCCGACCAGCGCGGCGTACTGCTGGGACACCGTGATGCAGGGAAAGCAGGGCGCGGAGAACGCACACCTGATGCCCTGGGTGCCGCAGGGCCTCGCCACCTCCGGCGAAGCGCAGCTGAGCGGCATTCCCGTCACCGGCGAGAACCGTGCCGCGATAGCCAGTTGGACGTGGCAGAACACCAAGCAGGACCCGGTGACGGACCCCGGGAACCCTCCGCCGCCCAAGAAGGACTACCGCCACAACTCGGTGAAGCTGGCCTTCGTCAATCTGGACGACATGAAGTACCGCTTCGTGCTCCCTGTGTGGGTGGACGAAGCGGGCGTGCAACGGCGGATCTACGGGCATGGCGGCGGACTGGCCTGGTACGGACCGTACTTGTTCATGTCCAGCACCTCCAACTGGGAGGGACAGCCGGGCCCCGACGCGGGCAAGGCCGGCGTCCGCGTGTTCGACACCCGCAAGATCTACAAGAAGAAGGACGGAGGCGGCGGCGACTACCAGTACGTCCTGCCGGAGGTACGGCACTACGTCTCCGGCGGCGCCTCCTTCGACTACGTGTCGCTGGACCGCAACAGTGCGGGCGGCGCCAGCCTGGTCGGCGGCAACTACAAGTCTTCGTCGACTACGGGCAGTTATGCCGGCACCGAGGTCTACCGCTACCGGTTCGGCGACGACTACCGGCTGAACCGGACGCCTGTAGAGGGCTGGAAGTCCACCGCCCCCCAGAACGCCGGCGACGCGATCAGCGATGTCCAGGGGGTCCAGGCCAACGGCGACACGCTGTACTTCAACATGTCCAAGGGAACCGTGGCCAACCGCCGCTTCTCCACGGCCGGTGTCGGCGGGGCCACGGCGAACTGGACGCTCAAGGCACGCAAGGACTGGTCGTACCGCCCGCAGGACCTCTCCCTCTGGTACGCCACCAACGAGCTCTGGAGCCTCACCGAAGGCGAGGAGGACAGGGTCCTGTACTCGGTGAAGCTGGACGCCCTGAAATAACACGCGACATCAAGGGCCTGAAGCCGGAGCGCGGAAACGGGGGCCGTGGACTGCACGCCGACCAGCGCGTCTCCCTGGCACTCGTCGGTGAACTGAACGGAACCAGCATCAGCGCCTTCCGCGCCGCCGCCGTCCACGCTCTGCGCACCGGTGGTCGGAACCTGCTGCTTGACCTCGACGGCATCATCCGGTGCGACAAAGACAGCCTGCAGGGGACCTGACAAAGGCGTCGGATGTGTCGGTGGGCGATCAGACAGGTGGCGAGGCCGAGGAAGGCCTCGTGGATGTCGTCGCGTCGCTCCGGGCTGATCCGCAGCGGGCGTTAGGCGCTTCCCTTCGGATCACCTGGCCGACTAGATGAAGATGGCGGCGATGTGGAGTCCGGCGAGGTATCGGCCTCGCCTCTTGCGCTTGGTGACCTGGTTGGAAGGTTGGGGGGTCACCGCCCGGATCCCGCGCTGACGGAGATGGGTCCGGATCGCGCGCGATGAGTAGGCCTTGTCGGCCGGGATCATCTCGGGTGTGGTTCTGGGCCGGCCGGTCCGCCGTGGCACCCGCAGGCTGGCCATGACTTCAGGGAAGGCCGGTGCATCACCGGCCTGGCCGGGGGTGAGGACGAAGGCGAGTGGCCGGCAGCGGCTGTCCGCGGCGAGGTGGATCTTGGTGGCCGGCCCGCCGCGGGATCGGCCGAGGGCATGGTCGTCCGGCTCGCCGGCCGGAGCCCCTTTTGACGGGCCCCGGCCGCGTGCTGGTGAGCGCGGACGGTCGTGGAGTCGACCGCGACGATCCAGTCGAGGTCCCCTTCGGTGTCGGCCTGGGCCGGCAGAGCGATGAAGACCTTTTCCCAGGTGCCGTCGGCGGCCCACTTCCGGAGCCTGTTGTGGGCGCCCTTCCACGAGCCGAAGTGCTCGGGCAGGTCCATCCACGGCGTGCCGGTGCGGTACGTGAACGCGATCGCGTCGATCACCTGTCGGTGATCACGCCACCGGCCACCCCGCTTCGGCGTCCGGTCCGGCAACAACGGCTCGATGCGCGCCCACTGGGCGTCAGCCAGCGACACACCAGACCGACGATCCGATGATCTGAAAGAAACGGCCTAGCCCTGGCGCCGGTCCAGGGCGTCCAGGGCTCGGCGGGCGACGGGGGAGGTGCGGACGATGCCGGCGAGCGTGGTGGCGCCTCGCGTGATGTCGCTGAACGCCCGCCACGCGGGGCGCAGGCCCGTGATCGTCGCGTGGACCAGGCCCGGCCGCTGCTCGAACAGACCGAGCATCCGTCGGCCGACCGCCATCTCCACGCCCAGCCCCGCCTTGATCGCGAAGGCGTAGTTCAGCGCCTGGCGGCGGGCGTCCACGGCGTCGCCCGCCTCGGCGATCCGTACCGCCCACTCCCCCGCCAGCCGCCCGGAGCGCAGCGCGAAGGAGATGCCCTCCCGGGTCCACGGCTCCAGCAGTCCGGCGGCGTCGCCGCAGACCAGCACCCGCCCGCGGGACAGCGGCGAGTCGTCGCTGCGGCACCGGGTGAGGTGCCCCGACGAGATCGCGGGCTCGAACCCGGCCAGTCCGAGCCGGGCGATGAAGTCGTCCAGGTACCGCTTCGTGGCCGACCCGTCGCCGCGCGCGGAGATCACGCCCACGGTGAGGGTGTCGCCCTTGGGGAAGACCCAGCCGTAACTGCCGGGCAGCGGGCCCCAGTCGAGGTGCACCCGGCCCGCCCAGTCCTCGGCGACCGTCTCCGGAACCGGGATCTCCGCCTCCAGGCCCAGGTCCACCTGGTCCGTCTTCACGCCCACATGAGCGCCTATCCGGCCGGCGCTGCCGTCGGCGCCCACGACCGCCCGGGCGAGGACGACCTCCCCGTCGGCCAGCACCACGGCGACCGTGCGCCGGTCCGGGACCGACGTGCCGTGCTGCTCGACCCGCGCCACCGTCGCGCCCGTGCGCAGCTCCGCGCCCGCCTTCTGGGCCTGCTCGACCAGGCCGGCGTCGAACTCGGGCCGGTTGATCAGGCCGAACAGCATGCGCTTGGAGCGGCGGGTACGGGCGAAGCGGCCGTTCAGCGAGAACGTGACCGCGTGGACCCGGTCCTGGAGGGGCAGCTCGAAGCCGGGCGGCAGGGCGTCGCGCGACGGTCCGATGATGCCGCCGCCGCACGTCTTGTAGCGGGGCAGGTCGGCCTTCTCCAGCAGGAGCACCCGGCGGCCGGCGACCGCCGCCGCGTACGCCGCGGAGGCTCCCGCCGGTCCCGCGCCGACCACGACGACGTCCCACACCGGTGCGGAGTTCTCGTGACCGGCGCTCTCCCTGCCGGCGTCTGCGTTCTCGCTGCTCACGATGTGCTTCTGCTCCTGTTCCCGACGGTTGCCGGCCCTGGCGCGTGCCGGTGGTCGCATCCTACGGCGCGGGCCGTGTCCGACCGCTGTGGGAGGATCGAACCCGCGTCCGCAGTGCACCACACGGGGCGCCCGTTTCACCGTCGCACCCACCAGGAGCGTGCCCATGACCGCCCAGCCGACCCGGCCGACCGCCCCGTTCGAGCCGATCGCCGAGACCGTCGCGTCCCTGATGCCCCGCGCCAAGGCGGAGCTCACGGAGCTGGTGGCGTTCCGGTCGGTCGCGGACCCGGCGCAGTTCCCGCCGAGCGAGTGCCGGGCCGCCGCGGACTGGGTGGCGGACGCGCTGCGCGCGGAGGGCTTCGAGGACGTGGCGCTGCTCGACACCCCGGACGGCACGCAGTCGGTCTACGGCCATCTGCCCGGCCCGGAGGGCGCGCCCACGGTGCTGCTGTACGCGCACTACGACGTGCAGCCGCCGCTCGACGAGGGCGCGTGGGTCACCCCGCCGTTCGAGCTGACCGAGCGGGAGGACGGCCGCTGGTACGGGCGCGGGGCCGCCGACTGCAAGGGCGGGTTCATCATGCACCTGCTCGCGCTGCGCGCCCTGAAGGCGAACGGCGGCATCCCGGTGGGCGTCAAGGTGATAGCCGAGGGGTCGGAGGAGCAGGGCACCGGCGGTCTGGAGCGGTACGCGGAGGCGCACCCGGAGCTGCTCGCGGCGGACGCCATCGTGATCGGCGACGCCGGGAACTTCCGGGCCGGGCTGCCGACGGTCACGGCGACGCTGCGCGGGATGACGATGATGCGGGTCACCGTGGACACCCTGCGCGGCAATCTCCACTCCGGCATGTTCGGCGGCGCCGCGCCGGACGCGCTGGCGGCCCTCATCCGTGTCCTGGACTCGCTGCGGGCCGAGGACGGTTCGACCACCGTGGACGGCCTCCCGGCGGACGGCACCTGGCAGGGCCTCCAGTACCCGGAGGAGGACTTCCGGGAGGACGCCAAGGTCCTCGACGGGGTCGGGCTGATCGGAGACGGGACGGTCGCCGACCGGCTGTGGGCCCGGCCGGCCGTCACGGTGCTGGGCATCGACTGCCCGCCGGTCGTCGGCGCCACCCCGTCCGTGCACGCCTCCGCCCGTGCCCAGATCAGCCTGCGGGTGCCGCCCGGCCAGGACGCGGCGGAGGCGACGAAGCTGCTGACCGCGCACCTGGAGGCGCACACGCCGTGGGGCGCGCGCGTGTCGGTGGAGCAGGTGGGCCAGGGCCAGCCGTTCCTCGCGGACGTGGCGAGCCCGGCGTACACCTCGATGGCCGACGCGCTGGCCTTCGCCTACCCGGGCCAGCGGATGCAGGTCGCGGGCATGGGCGGGACGATCCCGCTGTGCAACACGCTGGCGGCGCTGTACCCCGACACCGAGATCCTGCTGATCGGGCTCAGTGAGCCGGCCGCGCAGATCCACGCGGTGAACGAGAGCGTGTCGCCGGACGAGCTGGAGCGCCTGTCGGTCGCGGAGGCGGTCTTCCTGCTCAACTACGCCGCCGCCGGACGGGAGTAGGCCCTCGGCGGATCTGCCGACCGCAGATTCGCGGCCCGGTGGGACCCGGGCGCCCGTACGTTCGCGGCATGACCATGAACGTGGATGTCATCGAGGTACGGCCCCGGCTGCTCATGCTGCGCTTCCCGGTCGGGCAGGCGTACGTCTGGGCCGACGGGGACGACGACCTGACGCTGATCGACGCGGGCTGGGCGGGCGCGGCGCCGCTGATCGAGGAGGCGGTACGGAGCCGGGGCCTCCGCCCGGAGGCCCTGCGCCGGATCGTGCTCACCCACTGCCACCGCGACCATGTGGGCGCGGCGGGCGAGCTGTCCGCGCGGTACGGCGCCGAGGTGCTGGCCCACCCGCTGGACGCCCCGGTCGTCCGGGGCGAGGCACCGGTCCCGGACCCCGTGCTGCTCGACTGGGAGGTGCCGCTGTACGCGCACGGTCTGACCGTGCCGGAAGCACCGCCGACCCGGGTGGACCGGCAGCCGGTGGACGGGGAGGAGCTGGGCTTCGGCGACGGGGCGCGGGTGGTGCACACGCCGGGCCACACGGCGGGGTCGATCGCGGTGCACCTGCCGCACCACGGCGTGCTGTTCACCGGCGACACGGTCGCCTCGGTGGGCCGGGTGGGGCTGGGCGTGTTCCATGTGGACCGTGAGCAGGCCCGGGCGTCGATGCGCCGGCTGGCCGCACTGGCACCGGAGACGGTGTGCTTCGGGCACGGCGACCCGCTGACGACCGGCGCGGCGGCGGCGCTCAAGGCCGCGGTACTGACGGAGGCGGCGCTGACCTAGGCCGTACGACGCAGGGGGGTGCCGTCGGAGCCCGGACCGAGGCGGGCGACGCGGGGCGGAGCCCGTACCGAGGCGGGCGACGCGGGCGGAACCCGTACCAACGCGGGCGGCTCCGGCGCAGCCCGTACCGCCACCGGCACCGGCGGAGGCCGTACCGAGGGCCGCGACGACGGAGCCCGTACCAGCGCGGGCGACGCCCGTACCGCCGCCGGCGCCGGCGGAGGCCGTACGCCAGGACGGGGCGGCGCGCCGGGCGGCCCGCCGCTCCGTCTCAGCCGACCGGTACGCCCGCCTCCAGGTTCAGGACCGTGCCGCGCTCCCGGGCGCGCAGGGCCCAGCGGAGCCGCGCGTAGCGGTTCGGCGGCAGCATCCCGGACGCCTCGCCCTCGGTGACGAACCGCCAGCCGCGCAGCTCGGCGCCCGGCAGCAGCACGCTCCGCGCCTGCGCGGCGGTCACCCTGCCGCCGTCGAAGAGCAGCCGCAGGCCGCCGTAGGCGGGCGGACGGGGAGGTTCCCAGTCCACCAGCAGCAGGCGCGGCACGGCGTCCAGTTCGAGCCCGATCTCCTCGGCGACCTCCCGCATCCCGGCGCGCGCCGGGGGCTCGCCGCGCTCCACGACGCCGCCCGGGAACTCCCAGCCCGGCTTGTAGGTGGGGTCGACCAGCAGCACCCGGTCCTCCTCGTCGAAGAGGAGGACGCCGGCCGCGAGGGTCTCGCCCGTCGGCTCCGGGGTCTGCACGATCCCGCACGGCCCGGCCGCTCCGGTGCGGAGCGCGTCGGCGACGGCCCGCGCGGTCTCGGCGGGCGTGAGGCCGCTGGTGTCGACGGTGTGCGCGTCGGCGCGCAACCAGCTGCCGAGAGCCGCGCGGTAGGGCTCGATGTGGTCGTACGCCCACTGCCGGACGCGCTCGTTGCCCTCCGGGTCGCCGTCGAACTCCTCGCGCCCCGCGATACGGCTGCGCAGTATCGTTTCGTCTGGTGCCAGGAGGACATGGTGGACGGCCGTGCGCCGGGCCGCGAGCCCCCCGAAGATCTCGTCGCGGTACTCCTGGCGCAGCAGGGTCATCGGCACCACCAGGACGCCGCCCAGCTCCGCGAGCATCGCGGCCGCCGTGTCGACCACCATGCGCCGCCACATCGGCAGGTCCTGGTAGTCCGTCACCTCGGCGAGCCTCTTCTGCGGCAGCAGATGGCGCAGCGTCCCGCCGATCACCTCGGGGTCGTACACGGTGCTGTTCGGGATCAGATCGACCAGTTCGCGCGCGGTGGTGGTCTTGCCGGCACCGAACGCACCGTTGATCCAGACGATCACGGTTCCCCCTCCTCCGTAGCCCCCAGTGGCTTGCCCGCAACACCCTGCCACGGAAACCCGCCGGTGCACGCGGGTGTGCGGCCGCGCATCCAACTGTGGCCGGGCTGTTGCGCTTCCGTCGCGTCCGACGGGGCAGACGAAACGTCTCACCGTACGAAGAGATACCCGGACGGACCGTGACGCGGTGGGGCCGGTGTCGTTGGAGCAGGTGATGGACAGGGGGTGTGCGATGGCACGCATGGTGTTGGAGAGGTTCCCGGCGGGCGGTCCGCGGGGTTCGTGGCCTGCGGAGGAGTTCGCCCAGGCCCGGAGGAACGAGGGCGTGGCGGTCGAGGTCGTCATGGACATCGAGGCCGACGCCTTCCTGGTGATCATGCCCCAGTCGCGCGCGCCGGAGCAGCGCGTCGAGGTCGCGGCGGGCTGAGGACGGGGCGCACGGCGCCCGCAGGCCGGCGCGCGTCCGCCGGCGGGCGCCGGGGCGCGTACGCGGCTGCGGGCGGCGGGGCGCGCATAAGTCGGCCGCCGCGCCGGGCGGCCCCACGGCGGGCTCCCCACCCCAGGGCACCCGGCGTCGCGCCCGGCGCCACCCCCAGGGGGCCCACCCAGGGCGCCGCACCCATGGCGCGCCGTCAGCCCGTGTACGACACCGCCTGCCTGCCGTGTCGGGCCTCGGTCGCCGCCGCTGCCGCGCCGAGCAGGCCCGCGTCGCCGCCGGTGAGCGCCGGGGCGACCGTGAGGCGGCGCACGAAGGAGAGCGTGGCGTACTCGCGCAGGGAGCGCCGCAGCGGGGCGAAGAGGACCTCGCCGGCCCCCGCCACTCCCCCGCCGATCACGGCGATGTCGATCTCGACGAGGGTCGCCGTGGCGGCGATGCCCGCCGCGAGCGCACGGGCCGCGCGGTCGAAGGAGGCGGTGGCGACCGGGTCACCGGCGCGGGCCGAGGCCGCCACCGCCGCCGCCGTGGTGTCGCCGTCGGGGCCCGGGCGCCAGCCGTTCTCCAGCGCCCGGCGGGCGATGTGGGGGCCGCTGGCGATCCGTTCGACGCAGCCCCGGCCGCCGCAGGGGCAGGGGTCGCCGTCCAGGTCCACGCTGATGTGGCCGATGTGACCGGCGTTGCCGGTGGGCCCGGTGTGGAGGTGGCCGCCCAGGACCAGGCCGCCGCCGACACCGGTGGAGACCACCATGCACAGCGCGTTGTCGTAGCCGCGTGCGGCGCCCTTCCAGTGCTCGGCGGCGGTCATCGCGACGCCGTCGCCGACCAGCGCCACGGGCAGCCCGCCGGTCGCGGCGGCCACCCGCTCCACCAGGGGGTAGCCGCGCCAGCCGGGGACGTTGACCGGGCTGACCGTACCGGCCGAGGCGTCCACGGGGCCCGCGCTGCCGATGCCGACGGCGGCGACTTCCGGCCACAGCGGCGAGGCGGCCAGTTCGGCGAGGACCTCCCCGACGGCTGCCATGACCGTCTCGGCGTCCTCCCGCGCGGGCGTCGGCCGCCGCACGCGCAGCAGCATGCGCCCCGCGCCGTCCACCAGGGCGCCGGCGATCTTGGTGCCGCCGATGTCGAGCGCGGCGACGAGGTCGGATTGCATCGGTGTCGGTTCCCCCGTGAGACGTGGACGTGCGCGGCGCGGCCCGAGGCGGCCGGCCCGGCGGGGCCGGGACCGCCGCGTACAAGTGCGACGCGGCCCGGCCGGTGTGCCGGTGCCCGTTCGTCCACCACCGTACGGGCAGGGACCCGGGCGGCCGGCCGCCGCCCGGCGGGCTCCGTTCAGGAACGGTTCAAGAACGGTCCACCTCAGTCTCTCCCGCGATGACAACGTTGTCCAGGGCCTATGCTCGACGCCACAGCCCCGTAGCACCGCCCCTGGGCGGACCAACGACCGACGACCGACGAACAGGACAGCTCACCGTGGCCCAGACCGCCCGCCGCCCCGCCCACCGCTACGGCAACCGGCCCACCATGAAGGACGTGGCCGCCCGCGCGGGTGTGGGGCTCAAGACCGTCTCCCGGGTGGTCAACGGCGAGGCGGGCGTCACCGCCGACACCGAGCGCCGGGTCCAGGAGGCCATCGAGGCGCTGGGCTTCCGGCGCAACGACAGCGCACGGGTGCTCCGCAAGGGCCGTACCGCGTCGGTGGGCCTCGTCCTGGAGGATCTCGCCGACCCCTTCTACGGGCCGCTCAGCCGGGCGGTCGAAGAGGTGGCGCGGGCGCACGGGGCGCTGCTGATCAACGGTTCCAGTGCCGAGGACCCCGAGCGGGAGCAAGAGCTGGCGCTGGCGCTGTGCGCGCGGCGGGTCGACGGGCTGATCGTGATTCCCGCCGGTACCGACCACCGGTATCTGGAGCCGGAGATGAGGGCGGGCGTGGCGACGGTGTTCGTGGACCGCCCGGCCGGCCGGATCGACGCGGACGTGGTGCTCTCCGACAATTACGGCGGCGCCAGGGCGGGGGTCGCCCATCTGATCGCGCACGGGCACCGCCGGATCGGTTTCATCGGCGACCAGCCCCGGATCCACACCGCCGTGGAGCGGCTGCGGGGGTACCGCGCGGCGATGGAGGACGCGGGTCTGCGGGTGGACGACGGATGGGTCTCGCTGGGCCCGACGGACCCGGAGCGGGTCCGTGCGGCGCTGTCGGCGATGCTCGCGGGGCCGGAGCCGGTGACGGCGGTCTTCGCGGGGAACAACCGGGTGACGGTGACCGTGGTGCGTGAACTGGCGGGCCGTGAGCGCCCGGTGGCGTTCGTCGGCTTCGACGACATCGAGCTGGGCGACCTGCTGGGCATCACGGTCATCGCGCAGGACGCCGCCGCGCTGGGCCGGACGGCGGCGGAGCGGCTGTTCCGCCGTCTGGACGGCCTCGACGACGCCCCGGCGCGTACGGTCCTGGACACGGTGCTCGTCCCGCGCGGCTCGGGCGAGCTGCCGCCGGCCTGAGCGGCGGCCCGGGGGCAGGGCGGGCCGGCGTACCGCTGCCCCGTCTCCGTGGCGTTCCCGTCCGAACGACCGTGGAGTACGGGGCAGCGGAGTGCGGTCCCGGCGGCGCGCGCCGTTACTGGGCGTGGGCCGTCAGGTCACCCCGGCGCGGGGAGGCGAAGCCGTCGAGGTCCGCGCGGGTGAGTCCGGTGAGGCGGGCGACCTCGTCGGTGCCGAGGGCGCCGCAGTCGATGCCGCGCAGCAGGTAGGAGCTGAGCGCCTTGGCGGTGGCGGGCTCGTCCATGACGTCTCCGCCGGCCTGGTTGGCGTAGGCGGAGAGCCGGGCGGCGGCCTGCTCGAAGCCCTCGCGGTAGAAGGCGAAGACGGCGGCGTAGCGGGTGGGCAGGTGGCCGGGGTGCATGTCCCAGCCCTGGTAGTAGGCGCGGGCGAGGGCGCGGCGGGTGAGGCCGTAGTGCAGCCGCCAGGCGTCGTGGACCTTTTCGGTGGGGCCGACCGGGAGGACGTTGGTGGAGCCGTCGGAGACGCGTACGCCGGTGCCGGCGGCGGCGACCTGCATGATGGCCTTGGCGTGGTCGGCGGCGGGGTGGTCGCTGGCCTGGTAGGCGGCGGAGACGCCGACGCAGGCGCTGTAGTCGAAGGTGCCGTAGTGCAGGCCGGTGGCGCGGCCCTCGGCGGCGTCGATCATGCGGGCGACGGTGGCGGTGCCGTCGGCGGCGAGGATGGCCTGGCTGGTCTCGATCTGGATCTCGAAGCCGAGGCGGCCGGCGTCGAGGCCGTGGGCCTTCTCGAAGGCTTCCAGGAGGCGGACGAAGGCGGCGACCTGTTCGGCGTAGGTGACCTTGGGGAGGGTGAGGACGAGGCCGTCGGGGAGGCCGCCGTTCTCGACGAGGCCGGTGAGGAAGACGTCGGTGGTGCGGATGCCCCGGTCGCGTACGGCGGCTTCCATGCACTTCATCCGGATGCCCATGTAGGGGGCGGCGGTGCCGTCGGCGTACGCCTCGGTGATGAGGCGGGCGGCGCGGGCGGCGTGGGTGTCCTCGTCGGTGCCGCCGTAGCCGTCCTCGAAGTCGACGCGGAGATCCTCGATCGGTTCGTTCGCCAGCTTGGCCCGTACGCGCGCGTGGACGTCCTCGGCGAGGTCGTCTCGCAGGCCGAGGACGGCGGCGAGGGAGGCGGCGTCGGGGGCGTGCTCGTCGAGCATGGCGAGGGCCTGGTCGCCCCAGGAGCGGATGGTGCCGGCGTCGAAGACGTCGCCGGGTACGTAGACGGTGTGGACCGGCTGGCGCGTGCCGGGGTCGCCCGGGTAGCGGCGCGCGAGCTCCTCGTCGACGGGGACGAGGGAGGCGCTGACGCTCTCACTGACCGCGCCCGCGAGGCTCGTTGCCACCTTCTCCTTCTGACCCATTCCCACACCCTCCAAGTTTCCACTACACGGAATCAACAATCCGTATAGTGAAGTTAATGGCTGGTCGTGACCTGCGTCAATGGTCGCCCGCACGACGCGGGGCCGCGCGGTGGAGTTCACCGCGCGGCCCCGGGGGCGCCTTGATCCCGCAGGTCAGCCCTTGCGGGACTGGATCTCCTGGGTCAGCTGGGGGACGACCTGGAAGAGGTCGCCGACCACGCCGTAGTCGACCAGGTCGAAGATCGGGGCCTCGGCGTCCTTGTTGATGGCCACGATGGTCTTCGAGGTCTGCATGCCGGCGCGGTGCTGGATCGCGCCGGAGATGCCGGAGGCGATGTACAGCTGCGGGGAGACCGACTTGCCGGTCTGGCCGACCTGGTTGGAGTGCGGGTACCAGCCGGCGTCCACGGCGGCGCGGGAGGCGCCGACGGCGGCACCGAGCGAGTCGGCAAGCTCCTCGATGATCGAGAAGTTCTCGGCGCCGTTGACGCCGCGACCGCCGGAGACCACGATGGCGGCCTCGGTCAGCTCGGGGCGGCCGGTCGACTCGCGCGGGGTGCGGGAGACAACCTTGGTGCCGGTGGCCTTCTCGGAGAAGGAGACGGACAGCGCCTCGACGGCGCCCGCGGCCGGGGCGGCCTCGACGGGGGCCGAGTTGGGCTTCACCGTGATGACCGGGGTGCCCTTGGAGACGCGGGACTTGGTGGTGTACGAGGCCGCGAACGCGGACTGCGTGGCCACCGGGCCCTCGGCGCCGGCCTCCAGGTCGACGGCGTCGGTGATGATGCCGGAGCCGATGCGGACGGCGAGGCGGGCCGCGATCTCCTTGCCCTCGGCGGAGGAGGGGACGAGCACGGCGGCCGGGGAGACCTGCTCGTACGCGGCCTGGAGCGCGTCCACCTTGGGTACGACCAGGTAGTCGGCGAACTCGGCGGCGTCGGCGGTCAGGACCTTGACCGCGCCGTGCTCGGCGAGCGTGGCGGCGGTGGCCTCGGCGCCGGAGCCGAGCGCGACGGCGACCGGCTCGCCGATGCGGCGGGCCAGCGTCAGCAGCTCCAGGGTGGGCTTGCGGACGGCACCGTCCACGTGGTCGACGTAGACGAGAACTTCAGCCATGGGACTTCAATCTCCTGCGGTGCGAAGAAACTGGGCGGTGAGTGGCTCGCGCGAGCCCTAGATGAACTTCTGGCCCGCGAGGAACTCGGCCAGCTGCTTGCCGCCCTCGCCCTCGTCCTTGACGATCGTGCCGGCGGTACGGGCCGGACGCTCGGCCGCGGAGTCGACCTTGGTCCAGGAGCCCTCGAGGCCGACCTCGTCGGCGTCGATGTCCAGGTCGTCCAGCTCCAGGGACTCCACCGGCTTCTTCTTGGCGGCCATGATGCCCTTGAAGGACGGGTAGCGGGCCTCGCCCGACTGGTCCGTCACGGACACGACGGCCGGGAGCGCCGCCTCCAGCTGCTCGGACGCGGTGTCGCCGTCGCGGCGGCCCTTGACGGTGCCGTCCTCGACCGAGACCTCGGACAGGAGGGTGACCTGCGGGACGCCCAGGCGCTCGGCGAGGATCGCGGGCAGGACGCCCATGACGCCGTCGGTGGACGCCATGCCGCAGATGACCAGGTCGTAGCCGGTCTTCTCGACGGCCTTGGCGAGCACCAGCGAGGTGGCCATGACGTCGGAGCCGTGGAGGTCGTCGTCCTCGACGTGGACGGCCTTGTCGGCGCCCATGGACAGCGCCTTGCGCAGCGCGTCCTTCGCGTCCTCGGGGCCGACGGTGAGCACGGTGATCTCCGCGTCGTCCGCCTCCTCGGCGATCTGCAGCGCCTGCTCCACCGCGTACTCGTCCAGCTCGGACAGCAGGCCGTCGACGTCGTCGCGGTCGACGGTCAGGTCATCGGCGAAGTGCCGGTCGCCGGTGGCGTCGGGCACGTACTTCACACAGACAACGATCCTCAAGCTCACGCCGGCTCTCCTACACGTCATTACGGGGCTGCCTTGTTGCACGCAGCATAGGCGCCTGATGGGACGGTTTCCGCTCGGGGCGGCGGACGCCCCTCACCGAAATATTACTCGTCAGTACATCCACTGGTTTCCCGCTGAGCAAGCGCTTTGAACTGTGACCTTGCCAACGCTCCGTAACCGGGATTCCTCAGTCGCGCAGAGCGTTGAAGCGCCCGCCGTGGTACAGCAGCGGCCTGCCTCCGGCGCCGCCCCCGCCCGGCTCCCCGGCCACGGCCTCGGCCAGCACCAGCCGGTGGTCCCCGGCCGGGACACGGGCGACCACCCGGCACACCAGCCAGGCCAGGACGCCGTCCAGCACGGGGACACCCTCGGGCCCGGCGTGCCAGCGGGTGGGCGCGGCGAACCGGTCGGCGCCGCTGCGCGCGAAGGTGGCCGCCAGGTCCCGCTGGTCCTCGCCCAGGACGTGGACGCCGACGTACTCCGCCTCCGCGAGGACCGGCCAGCTGGAGGAGGAGGTCCCGACGCCGAACGACACCATCGGCGGGTCGGCGGACACGGAGGTGAGCGAGGTGGCGGTGAAGCCCACGGGCCTCTCGCCCCGGGCGGTGATCACCGCGACGCCCGCCGCGTGCCGCCGGAAGACGGAACGGAGCAGGCCGGGCGTGGCGGGCCGGGGCTCCCCGGCGGCGCCGGGGGTGGTGGCGAGGTCGGGCGAGACCGTCATGGTGGGGCTGTCCTTCTGCGGGGGGCGCGGGGAGGTGGTCCGTGGCTGCTCAGAGAGCCGGACAGCGCGCGCTCGTGCCACGGGCCGGGCCGCCGCCGGCCCGTCCGCGGGGAAGGAGTCGCTGGGGCACGGCGTCAGCCTGTCGAGCGGGGGCGCGCACCGTCAAGGCCGTCCGGCGGCGGGCGGTGCGAGATGCGTCACTGCACGTCAGTCGGGTGAGGGCAGGGGGCGGCCGTCAGGGGGTGGCGGCCACGGCGTGACCGAGGGCGGCGACGACGTCGGCTCTTCGCGGCTGCCCGGCGGCGGTGCGGACGATCCGGCCCTCGCGGTCCAGGACCAGGGTGGTGGGCGTTCTGACGATGCCCAGGTCGCGTACGAGCGCGAGGCGCTGTTCGGCGTCGATCTCGACGTGGGCCACGCCGTCGACCATGTCCGCCACTTCGGCGAGGGTGCGGCGGGTCGCCCGGCAGGGCTGGCAGAAGGCGGTGGAGAACTGCACGAGCGTCGCCCGCTCGCCCAGCTCCGCGCCCAGCTCGTCCGCGCCGAGCCTCCTGGCCCGCGTCCCGGCCTCACGCACCGCGTCCTCCCCGCCTCTCACCGTCGTCCCGCGCCTCTCGTGCTCCCGGCCTACCCGGGTCGTCCCGGCGCCGCCGGGCGACCCTTCCGGGGTGCCGCCCGGTGCAGCGCTCCGGACGTCCGTAGGATTCCCGGGAGTGCGCGACGGACGCCTCCGGGCGGACATGACGTGATGAGAATCTCGCTGTCCGGAGTCGCCAGGACTGGCCTGGGCGCCCCTCATGGTGCACGATCGGCCCAATGCCGGATACCTACGGCTGCGTAACTTCCGCCGGGAGAATCCTCCCCAGGCACTGAAGAAGGGGTCTTCTCCCGATGGCAGAACTCGTCTATCGGCCGGTCATCGGCGCCGCTCTCACGATGTTCAAGGCGCTCGACCTGAAGATCGACACTCAGGGTTCGGAGAACATCCCCCGCACCGGTGGGGCCGTGCTGGTCAGCAACCACATCAGCTACCTCGACTTCATCTTCTCGGGCCTGGCGGCGCTGCCGCAGAAGCGCCTGGTGCGGTTCATGGCCAAGGACTCGGTCTTCCGGCACAAGATCTCCGGGCCGCTGATGCGCGGGATGAAGCACATCCCCGTCGACCGCCAGCAGGGCGAGGCCGCCTACCGGCACGCCCTGGAGTCGCTGCGCTCCGGCGAGATCATCGGTGTGTTCCCCGAGGCGACCATCTCCCCGTCCTTCACGCTCAAGAGCTTCAAGTCGGGCGCCGCCCGGCTGGCCCAGGAGGCGGGCGTACCGCTGATCCCGATGGCCGTGTGGGGCACCCAGCGGCTGTGGACCAAGGGCCGGCCGCGCAACTTCCGGCGCAGCCACATCCCGGTGACGATCCGGGTCGGCGAGCCGGTGGAGGCGCCGTCCGACCAGTACGCCGGGGCGATCACGCGCCGGCTGCGCGAGCGGGTGCAGGAGCTGCTGGAGGCCGCCCAGCGGGCGTACCCGGTGCGTCCCAGGGACGCGGCCGACACCTGGTGGATCCCGGCGCACCTCGGGGGCACCGCGCCGACGCCGGCCGAGGTCCGCGAGGCCAACTGACGCGTCCCGCGTCCCGCGTCAGGCGCGGGTGGGCGGCAGGTGCGTGGGCAGCAGCGCTTCCAGGTGGGAGCGGTCGCGGGCGGCCTTCAGGGCGTCCAGCACCAGCGGGTGCGGTGCGGCATACAGCGCCGGGTAGTCCGCTTCGTCGAACTCCGGGCGTACGGTGAAGGCGACCTGCTCCCGGTCGGTACGGAACCGTGCCGCCGCACCGGCCGCGCCCCCGCGCGGGTCCTGCCGGACCCAGCCGCCGCCCCCGGGGAGCCGTACGGCGATCAGCCCGTGCACCACCTCGAACTTCTGGTAGCAGAGGGCGGCGGGGATGGAGCGGGCGCGCAGCAGCGCCGCGAGGGCGTGCGCCTTGGCGTGGCAGATCCCGGTGCCCAGGGCGAGTGCGTCGGAGGCGCGCCAGGTGACGCGCCGGTCGCCGGTGTCCCTCGAGTGCGGGATGCGGTCACGTACGTACGCGAAGGCCGCCTCCGCGTATGTGTATGCGTCGTCGCCGTGCTCGGCCGCGAGCCGGTCCGCGACCGCGCGGACGTGGGGATGCTCGTGGTCGACGGCCTCGTCGGCGGCCAGATAGGCGGATGCGTCGTCCGCGAGGAGGGTCGGTTCCATGGTGGCCGACCCTATGATCACGGCCGACCGGATTCAATCGAATTCCGGTCGGCCGTATACCCATGCAGAAGGTGGGTGCACCGTCAGCCGCGGGCCATCTCTTCCTTGAGGGCCAGCAGGAAGGCGTCGACGTCGTCCTCGGTGGTGTCGAAGGAGCACATCCAGCGGACGTGCCCGGCCGCCTCGTCCCAGAAGTAGAACCGGAACCGCTCCTGGAGCCGCCGGGTGACCTCCTGGGGCAGCCGGGCGAACACCGCGTTGGCCTGCACCGGGTAGAGGATCTCCACCCCGTCCACCGCGCGGACGCCCTCCGCGAGGCGCTGCGCCATCGCGTTGGCGTGCCGGGCGTTGCGCAGCCACAGGTCCTTGGCGAGCAGCGCCTCGAACTGCACCGACACGAAGCGCATCTTGGAGGCGAGCTGCATCGACATCTTGCGCAGGTGCTTCATGTACCGGGCGGCGTCCGGGTTGAGCGTGACCACGCACTCGCCCGCCAGCATGCCGTTCTTCGTCCCGCCGAAGGACAGCACGTCCACCCCGACCGCGTTGGTGAACGCCCGCATCGGGACGTTCAGCGAGGCGGCCGCGTTGGCTATCCGGGCGCCGTCGAGGTGCACCTTCATGCCCAGTGCGTGGGCGTGGTCCACGATCGCGCGGACCTCGTCCACGGTGTAGACCGTGCCCAGTTCGGTGTTCTGGGTGATCGAGACGACCTGCGGCATGGCCCGGTGCTCGTCGTCCCAGCCGAACGCCTGACGGTCGATCAGCTCGGGGGTGAGCTTGCCGTCCGGGGTGCGCACGGTGAGCAGCTTGAGCCCCGCCATCCGCTCGGGCGCGCCGCCCTCGTCCACGTTGATGTGGGCGGACTCGGCGCAGATCACCGCGCCCCAGCGGTCGGTGAGCGACTGGAGGGCGGTGACATTGGCGCCGGTGCCGTTGAAGACCGGGAACGCCTGGGCGGTGGGCCCGAAGTGACTGTGCATCACCCGCTGGAGGTGGTCGGTGTAGACGTCCTCGCCGTAGGCGACCTGGTGGCCGCCGTTGGCGAGGGCGATCGCCGCGAGGATCTCCGGGTGGACCCCGGCGTAGTTGTCGCTGGCGAATCCCCGGACGTCCGGGTCGTGACGGCGCCGGGCGTCGGTCCTGACGGGGCGCGCGGCGCCGCCGGCGGCGTCGGGGGTCACGGCTTGGGGGTCAGCCACAGGCGCTGTCCATTCACTTCCCGGGCGGGCTTGTCCCAGACGGCGGCGATCTCGTCGGCCAGATCCGTGACGTCCGTGAAGCCCGCGAACTTCGCGTTCGGGCGCTCGGCGCGCATGGCGTCGTGCACCAGAGCCTTCACGACCAGGATCGTAGCCGCCGCCTTCGGGCCCTCCTCGCCGCCCGCCTTGCGGAAGGCGTCACCGAGCGCGAGGGTCCACGCCTCGGCCGCGGCCTTGGAGGCGGAGTAGGCGGCGTTGCCGGCGGTGGGCTTGCTGGCGCCGGCGGCGCTGACCAGGACGTAGCGGCCGCGGTCGCTGCGCAGCAGCCCGTCGTGGAAGGCCAGCGAGGTGTGCTGGACGGTGCGGATGAGCAGCTTCTCCAGCAGCGTCCAGTCGGCGAGGTCCGTCGCGGCGAAGGTGGCGCTGCCGCGCCAGCCGCCGACCAGGTGGACCAGGCCGTCCACCCGGCCGAACTCCTTCTCGGTCTTGTCGGCCCACTCCCGGGCGGCGCCCAGGTCGAGCAGGTCCACGGTGTCGCCCACGACGGTGGCCCCGCCGTGCGCGTACCGGGCGGCGTCGACCGCCTCGGCGAGGCGCTCGGGGTCCGCGTCGGAGGCGACCACGGTCGCACCGGCCTCCGCGAGCCGCAGCAGGGCGGCGCGCCCGGCCGCTCCCGCCGCTCCGGCCACCGCGACCACGGCACCCTCGAGCGGGCCGCCGTCTCCGTTGCCCTTGCCGTTCATGGTCGTCGTCTCCTCCGTACGAGAGCTCACGCGGCGGCCCTCTCGCCGGCCTTCGCGGCGGTGATGCCCTTGGTGGAGGCGATCACGTTCTTCAGCTTCTTGGAGAGGGCCTCATAGAACATGCTGAGCGGAAACTCGTCGGGAAGCACGTCGTCCACGAGCTTGCGCGGCGGCAGGGTCAGGTCGAGGGCGTCGGGGCCCTTGGCCCAGCGGGAGCCGGGGTGCGGGGCGAGGTAGGTGGAGACCAGGTCGTACGCGGCGAACCAGTGGACCAGCTTGGGGCGGTCGATGCCGTCGCGGTACAGCTGCTCGATCTCACCGCACAGCTGGTTGGTCACCCGCGGGGCGCGCTCCCAGTCGATGTGCAGGGTGTTGTCGGTCCAGCGCACCACGTCGTGCTTGTGGAGGTACGCGAAGAGGAGCTGGCCGCCGAGGCCGTCGTAGTTCCGGTTGCGGTCGCCGGTGACCGGGAAGCGGAACATCCGGTCGAAGAGCACGGCGTACTGGACGTCGCGGCCGTGCGGGTTGCCCTCGGCCTCCAGCTTCACGGCCTCCTTGAAGGCGGTGAGGTCGCAGCGCAGCTCCTCCAGGCCGTACATCCAGAACGGCTGGCGCTGCTTGATCATGAACGGGTCGAACGGCAGGTCGCCGTGGCTGTGGGTGCGGTCGTGGACCATGTCCCAGAGCACGAACGCCTGCTCGCAGCGCTTCTGGTCGCCGAGCATCGCGCGGATGTCCTCAGGCAGCTCCAGGCCGAGGAGGTCCACGGCGGCCTCCGTGACGCGGCGGAAGCGGGCGGCCTCGCGGTCGCAGAAGATGCCGCCCCAGCTGAAGCGCTCGGGGGCCTCGCGGACGGCGATGGTCTCCGGGAAGAGCACGGCCGAGTTGGTGTCGTACCCGGCGGTGAAGTCCTCGAAGGTGATGCCGCAGAACAGCGGGTTGTCGTAGCGGGTGGCCTCCAGCTCGGCGAGCCACTCCGGCCAGACCATGCGCAGGACGACGGCTTCCAGGTTGCGGTCCGGGTTGCCGTTCTGCGTGTACATCGGGAACAGCACCAGGTGCTGGAGTCCGTCGACCCGGTCGGCGGCCGGCTGGAAGGCCAGCAGCGAGTCCAGGAAGTCGGGCACGGCGTAGCCGCCGTCGGCCCAGGCGCGCAGGTCGGTGACGAGCGCCCGGTGGTAGGCGGTGTCGTGCGGGAGCAGCGGGGAAAGCTGCTCGACGGCGGCGACGACCCGGTCCAGGGTGGTGTCGACGACGGCACGGGAGGGCGCGCCCTCGGCCTCGAAGTCGATGGAGCCGTCCGCGGACTGCCAGGGGCGGATCTCCTCCACGGCATCCTTGAGCGCGGGCCAGGCCGGGTGGTCGATCACCCGGGCAGCGGCGGTCACGTCCCCGCCCACAGCGTCCTGCACAAGAATTTCCGTCATCACCATTCCTCCACGGGAGAACCTCGCGTCAAAGAACCGTATCCATGTCCGGTTCTCCACCACAAGGGGAGGCGGAAGAAATTATCCTGTCGACCCCCCGTGGTCGCCGCTGTTTTTCCTGCCGGAGCGGGGCGAGGCGACGGCTTCCACGGACTCACGCCCTCCGGTCGGGCGGCGGACCGGCCCCCGGCGGTCGTGCCCAACGGAGCGTCCGCGTACGGGCGGAGGGCGTCGCACCGCACCCGGGCGGCCTCCCCGGCCGCTTTCCCGCTCCCCGCTCCCCGCTCCCCGCGAAGGGGTTCTCCTGCCCCCCGCCGGCGGCCGTACGCCACCCGGCGCGCCACTTTCCCGCCGTCCTGCGCCTTCCTCCCGCCTTCCCGCGCGGGACGGCTTCCGTCCTCCCCCGGGATCGTTAGGCTGCGACGGTGCCGCCGGCGGCACGGCGCCGCGCGGCTCCCTCCGTCGACGGAAGCGAGAAGATCTTGAGTTTCCTCACCATCGGTCATCGCGGAGTCATGGGTGTCGAGCCGGAGAACACCCTGCGGTCCTTCGTCCGCGCGGAGCACGCCGGGATGGACGTCATCGAGCTGGACCTGCACCTGAGCAAGGACGGGGCGCTCGTGGTCATGCACGACGCCGACGTCGACCGGACGACCGACGGCACCGGGGCCATCGCCGACAAGACGCTCGCCGAGCTGCGCGGGCTCGACGCCGGGCTCGGCGAGCGGATCCCGGTGTTCGAGGAGGTCCTCGACGCCGTGCGCATCCCGATCCAGGCGGAGATCAAGGACGTGGCGGCGGCCCGGGCGCTCGCCGAGGTGATCCACCGGCGGGGACTGGCCGGGCGGGTCGAGGTCTCTTCGTTCCACGACGAGGCGGTCGCCGAGATCGCCCGGATGGTGCCGGGCGTCCGCACGGTGCTCATCGCCAGTCACTGGGGCGACGACGTGGTGGCGCGGGCCCTGGCGGTGGGTGCGGGCACGCTGGCGCTGAACATCCGGCGCCTCACCCTGGAGACCACCGAGCGGGCCCGCGCGGCGGGGCTCGGCGTCATCGCCTGGGTCGTCAACACCCCGCAGCACCTGCGGCTGGTCCGGGCCCTGGAGCTGGACGGCGCCACCACGGACCACCCCGAGATCCGGCGTACGGGCCGCTTCACGGCCTGATCACCCGGCTCCCGGCCGGCCCGGTCCGGCGCGTCCCGGCCCGGCCGGATCACCCGGACGGGCCGGACCGCATGCGTACCGTTCGTCACAGGTGTAACCGGAATGCGCTCGGGAACCCGCGACCTGGATCCAGCAGGTCTTCTCGTACAGCGTGTCCCGGCCACCGTCGGACACCGGAACGGACGCATATGAGCAGCGGTTTCATGGGTCCGGAGGGTTACGGCTCCGACCCGTTCAGCGAGTTCCTGGCCCGCTTCTTCGGGGGCGGCTCGGGGTCGCCTCCCGCGGGTGGGCGGCCCGTCCCCCGGTACATCGACATCGGGCGCCTGATGAGTGAGCCCGCCCGCCGGATGGTGGGCGACGCCGCCTCGTACGCGGCCGAGCACGGCAGTACCGACCTGGAGACCGAGCACCTGCTGCGCGCCGCCCTCGCCACCGAGCCGACGCGTGACCTGATCGCCCGCGCCGGCGCCGACCCGGACGCCCTGGCGGAGGAGATCGACCGCACCGCAGGCGAGGGGCCGCCGCAGTCCCGGATCGCCGTCACCCCGGCGGTCAAGCGGGCGCTGCTCGACGCCCACGACCTGGCCCGGCACACCGGCGCCTCCTACATCGGCCCCGAGCACGTCCTCGCGGCCCTGGCGTCCAACCCGGAGTCCGCGGCGGGCCGCATCCTGAACGCCGCCAAGTTCGACCCGGGCTCCGTGCCGGGGCCCGGCCCGGGCCGCGGCGGCGGCCAGGGGCCGTGGGTGGGTGACGCCGAGCCCCGGCCGGCGCCCCAGCACGGCACGCCGACGCTCGACAAGTACGGCCGCGACCTCACCGACCTCGCCCGGGCCGGGCGCATCGACCCGGTCATCGGGCGCGAGGACGAGATCGAGCAGACCGTGGAGGTACTGTCCCGGCGCGGCAAGAACAACCCCGTCCTGATCGGCGACGCCGGTGTCGGCAAGACCGCCATCGTCGAGGGCCTGGCGCAGCGCATCGCCGAGCACGACGTGCCGGACACCCTGCGCGACCGCCGGGTCGTCGCCCTGGACCTGTCGGGCGTCGTCGCCGGCACCCGCTACCGGGGCGACTTCGAGGAGCGGCTGAACGCCATCATCGAGGAGATCCGCGCGCACTCGGGCGAGCTGGTCGTCTTCATCGACGAGCTGCACACGGTCGTCGGCGCGGGAGCGGGCAGCGGGGGCGGCGACAGCGGCTCCATGGACGCGGGCAACATGCTCAAGCCCGCGCTCGCCCGGGGCGAGCTGCACGTCATCGGCGCGACGACCATGGAGGAGTACCGCCGCTACATCGAGAAGGACGCGGCGCTCGCCCGGCGCTTCCAGCCGATCCTGGTGCCCGAGCCCAGCCCGGAGGACGCGGTGGAGATCCTGCGCGGGCTCCAGGACCGCTACGAGGCGCACCACCAGGTCCGCTA
This sequence comes from Streptomyces sp. NPDC015131, assembly GCF_043079975.1. NCBI lineage: Bacteria > Bacillati > Actinomycetota > Actinomycetes > Kitasatosporales > Streptomycetaceae > Streptomyces > Streptomyces sp. NPDC015131. The sequence continues at coordinate 695,438 of NZ_JBIBVB010000004.1, forward strand.
CACGGACGGCGCGCTGCTGGCCGCCGTCGAGCTGTCCGACCGCTATCTCACCGAGCGCTTCCTGCCCGACAAGGCCATCGACCTGATCGACCAGGCGGGCGCCCGGGTCCGGCTGCGGACGCACACCGACACCGACGCGCGGGCGCTGGAGCGGCAGGCCGAGCAGCTGGCGCGGGACAAGGCGCAGGCGGTGGCCGACGAGCAGTACGAGAAGGCGACCGAGCTGCGCGACCGCATCCAGGAGATCAACGAGCGGCTCCGGGCCGGGTCCGGCGAGCGGCCGTCGGGCGACGGCACGGTCGTCGAGGTCACCGCCGAGGACATCGCCGAGGTCGTCAGCCGGCAGACCGGCATCCCGGTCAGCAGCCTGACCCAGGAGGAGAAGGACCGCCTCCTGGGGCTGGAGGAGCATCTGCGCCGCCGGGTGGTCGGCCAGGACGAGGCCGTCACGGCCGTGTCCGAGGCGGTGCTCCGCTCGCGGGCGGGCCTGGCGGATCCGAGGCGGCCGATCGGCAGCTTCCTCTTCCTCGGCCCGACCGGGGTGGGCAAGACCGAGCTGGCGCGGGCGCTGGCGGACGCCCTGTTCGGCAGCGACGAGCGGATGGTCCGGCTGGACATGAGCGAGTTCCAGGAGCGGCACACCGTCAGCCGGCTCGTCGGCGCCCCGCCCGGCTACGTCGGCCACGAGGAGGCCGGCCAGCTCACCGAGGCGGTACGGCGCCACCCGTACTCGCTGCTCCTGCTGGACGAGGTCGAGAAGGCGCACCCGGATGTCTTCAACATCCTGCTCCAGGTGCTGGACGACGGGCGGCTGACCGATTCCCAGGGCCGCACGGTCGACTTCAAGAACACGGTGATCGTGATGACCAGCAACCTGGGTTCCGAGGCGATCGGCACCGGGCGCGGGGTGCTCGGCTTCGGCGCCGGCGGCGGGGACGCGGACGAGGACGCCGCGCGGGAACGGGCGCTGCGGCCGCTGCGCGAGCACTTCCGGCCCGAGTTCCTCAACCGCATCGACGAGATCGTCCTCTTCCGGCGCCTGGACGAGGACCAGCTGCGGCGCATCACCGACCTGCTGCTGGAGGACACCCGGCGCCGGATGCGGGCCCAGGACGTCACGCTGGACCTCTCGCCGGAGGCGGTCGACTGGCTGGCCCGGCGCGGCCACCAGCCCGAGTACGGGGCCCGCCCGCTGCGGCGCACCATCCAGCGCGAGGTGGACAACCGGCTGTCCCGGCTCCTGCTGGACGGGCGGCTGCCGGCCGGCGGCCGGGTCCTGGTGACGGTCGGCGACGGCCGGCTGGCGTTCCGCACCGAGGGCCCGGAGCGGCCGGGCGACACCGGTCCGCGCGACGACCGGCCCCGGGACACCGGTTCGCTGGGCAAGCCGGGCGCCATGGACCGCGCGCCGGGAACGGGGTCGGCGCCGATCTAGGCCGGGCCGGTCATCCGGCGGTCGGGGCTCCGGTCAGGTCCTTGACGAGCAGTTCGAAGCGCAGGTCGTCGCGGCGCGGCAGGCCGAAGCGCTCGTCGCCGTACGGGAACGGGGACGTCCGTCCCGTACGGCGGTAGCCGCGCCGCTCGTACCAGGCGATCAGCTCCTCGCGGACCGAGATCACCGTCATGTGCATCTCGCGGGCGCCCCACGCGTCGGCGGCGAGCCGCTCCGCCGCCGTGAGGACGCGCCGGCCGAGGCCACCGCCCTGGAGGCCGGGGCGGACGGCGAACATGCCGAAGTAGGCGGCGTCGCCCCGGTGTTCGAGCTGGCAGCAGGCCACGATCGTCCCGGCGCGCTCCACCACCAGGAGGCGGGAGCCGGGCGAGGTGATGACCTCGCGGACGCCCTCGGGGTCGGTGCGCTGCCCGTCCAGGATGTCCGCCTCGGTGGTCCAGCCGGCGCGGCTGGAGTCGCCCCGGTACGCCGACTCGACCAGCTCGACGAGCGCGGGTACGTCGGCCTCGGTGGCGTCCCGGTAGATCAGTTCGTCCGCCCCCGGGGGCATCGCGGTGTCCATGGGTCTCCCTCACGCTCGGTTGCCCTTCCGGAGCCTAACGCGCCCTGTGCGCGCTCCCCCTCACGCCCCTGCGCTCGCGTGCGCCCTCCCCGGTCCGGGCATGTCCCTGGAGCCGTCTCGCCCAGGGAGGTACGTCGTGCACGGTTCCGCGGTGTCCGGGTGGCTGCTGGTGGCGCTGTGCGGTGCGGCCGGGGTGGCCTGCCTGCTGCGGGCGGCCGGGGGTACGGGCGCGGAGCGCCGGGTGGCGGCGGACGAGGCGGTGATGGGCCTCGGCATGGCCGTGATGGCGGTCCCGGCGGCGGCCGTGGGCCCCCCGGGGTGGGCGTGGGCGGTGTACGCGGCGGTGTTCGGCGCCGCGGCGGCCCGCGCGCTGTGGGCGACCCGTGGACCGCGGGCGGCCCGGTCGCGGGGGGCGGCCCGGTCGCCGGGGGCGGGGGGCGGCGGGGCGGGACACCAGCTGCACCACGCGGTGGGGTCGCTGGCGATGGTCTACATGGCGGTGGCGATGGCCGGGACGGACGCCCACGCGGCCCATGCGGCGGGCGGGGTGCCGCTGGTGACGGGCGCCCTGCTCGTCTACTACGCGGCGTACGTGATGCGGGCGGGGGCACGGCTGGTGCCCCCGGGGCCTGCCGGATCGGCGGGGCGTGAGGGGCTGGTGGTGCATGAGGGGCTGGTGCACGAGGGAGCCGTGGTGTATGAGGGAGCGGTGGTGGGCGAGGGAGCGGCGGGGCACAAGGGACCGGTGGCGCGCGAGGGAGCCGTGGGACCGGAGGTGGCTCTGGCGTACCGGGTGGTGATGGGAATGGCGATGCTGGCGATGCTCGGGTCGCTGTGACGAGGCGGGGGCGCCGGAGGGGCGGGCTGCGGACGCGGCGGGGGCGCCGGAGGGGCGGGGCTGCGGATTCCGGGGCGGCGCGCCACGGAATCCGTGGTGTGCGTCACTTGACGCCCCGGGCCATACCGGTGCGTAGCCCGTCGCTCATAAGGTGAGCCCATGCTGGTCTCCCTCGCGCTGCTCGGGCTCGGCCTTCTCACCGCCGTGGCGGCTCCGCGCATGCTGGCGCGGGTCGAGTGGCCGGAGCGCGAGCCGGTGGTGGCGCTGTGGGTGTGGCAGTGCGTGGTGGCCGCGGTGCTGCTGTGCTTCGCGCTGTCGATGACGTTCAGCGCGGCGGCCGCCTGGCAGGCGGTACGGGGCCATGTGTTCGCGCCCGCGCCGCGCGCGGTGGTCGAGGCGTACGAACTGGGCGCCCATGGCCCGTGGTCGGCCGTGCTCGCGGTGCTGCTGGCGTGCGGCGGGCTGTGGACCGGGGCGATGCTCACCCGCGAGGTGCGGCGCGCCCGGCTGCGGCACCGGCACAAGCGCGCCGAACTGCGGGACCGTTCCCCGCTGTTGCCGGGCGAGGAGCCGGGGCCGGACGCTCTGGTGCTGCTGGAGGGCGAGCGGCCGGACGCGTGGCGGCTGCCCGGGCCGGTGCCCCGGCTGGTGGTCACCACGGCCGCGCTGCGGCGACTGAAGGGGCATCAGCTGGACGCGGTGCTGGCCCACGAACAGGGTCACGCGCGGGCGCGCCACGACTGGCTGCTGCACTGCTCGTCGGCGCTGGCCACCGGGTTCCCGCAGATCCCGGTGTTCGCGGCCTTCCGGGACGAGATGCACCGGCTGGTGGAGCTGGCGGCGGACGACGTGGCCTCCCGGCGGTACGGGCGGCTCACGATCGCCCTCGCCCTGGTCGAACTGAACGAGGACCGGGGCGTGTTCGGCCCCTGCCCCGCCGCCGACGCCCAGCTGCCGCGCCGGGTGCACCGCCTGCTCACCGCCGAGCCGCGCCTGCCGGCCTCCCGCCGCCTGCGCCTCACCGCCGCCGGGGCGTTCGTCCCGGTGGTCCCGCTGCTGGTGGCGTTCGTGCCGGCCCTGCGGGCGGCGCTGGGGTAGCACCGAACGGGGTGGTAATACCCGGGCGGGGTCCGGGGAGGATCAGTGCATGCGCTCCCCCACCTCCTCCGCCACCCGTTCCTCGTCCGCCTCCGCCGTGGCCCTCTGGTCGGGCGTCCTGTCCGCCGTGCTGCTGGCCCTGGTCGCCGCCGAGTGGGGTCCGCTGATCGCCTTCGACCGGACGGTGGCGGACGGGATGCACGACTCGGCCGTCCGCAGCCCCGGACTCACCGGCGTCAACCGAATCCTCAGCGACTGGGTGTGGGATCCGTGGGCGATGCGCGGGCTGGTGGCGGTGGTGGTGGTGTGGCTGTGGTGGCACGGGGAGCGGCTGCTCGCCGTGTGGGCGGCGGCGGTGAGCCTGACCGCGTCCGCCGTCCAGCAGCTGCTCAAGGCGGTCGTGGGCCGCGACCGGCCGCAGTGGCCGGACCCGGTGGACACGGCCCACTTCGCGGCCTTCCCGTCCGGCCACGCCATGACGGCCGCCGCCACCTTCGGGCTGCTGCTGTGGCTGCTGGCCCGGCGCGGCGCGGACCGGCGGCTGCGGACGGCCGTGCTGGCCGCCGGCGTGCTGTCGGTGCTGGGCGTCGGCCTGACCAGGGTGTACCTGGGCGTGCACTGGGCCACGGACGTGCTGGGGGGCTGGCTGCTGGGCGTGTGCCTCGTGTCCGTCGGGGTGCTGGTGTACGAGCGGACGGCGCGGCGCCGGGCCGGGGCGGGCGGCGGGGCGGAGGGGCCCGGGGCGGGCGGCGGGGCGTAGCGCCCGGGCCCGTACGCAGGGCAGAGCGTCCTCCCGGTCTGGACGATCCCCCGCGTCGCCCAGACCGGAAGGCACGCCCTGAGTATATTGGCTGCGAGCCAGTCAACGCAGGAGTTATGCATGTCCCCGCGCAGCGCATCGGTCAATGAAGAGCTGCGGCGGCGTTCCCGGGAGCGGCTGCTCCAGGCGACGGTCGAGCTGGTCGCCGAACGGGGGTACGAGGCGACGACGCTGGCCGACATCGCGGACCGGGCCGGTTCGGCGCGGGGGCTGGTGTCGTACTACTTCCCGGGGAAGCGGCAGCTGCTCCAGTCGGCGGTGCACCGGCTGATGCACCTGACGCTCCAGGCGGCACTGGAGCGGGAGCCGCGCAGCGAGGACGGGCGGGAGCGGCTGGCGCGGGCCATCGACGCGATCCTGGGGCTGGCGGTGGACCAGCCGCTGCTGATGCGTACGCACATGGCGGGCATCCTCCAGGCGGAGGGCTTCGTGCAGGGGCCGGAGCAGCAGCGCCTCGCGTTCCTGCTGCGGGACACGATGGACCGCTTCGGGTCGCGGAACGTGGACACCGACTACCCGCTGCTGCGGGCGCTGCTGATGGGCGCCGTCTTCGCCGTCCTGCTGCCGGGCGCGCCGATGGCGCCGGCGCGGCTGCGGGCGGAGCTGTTCCAGCGGTACGGGCTGGACTGGGAGCTGGGCGTGCCGCCGGCCGGGGGGCCGCCCGGCGGCACGCCCGGCGACGGTCAGTCGTCGAAGTCCTCCGCGTAGTCGGGCTGCGTCTGGACGTTGAGCTCGTGCATCCGGACGCGCTTGGCCGGGTCGGTGCGGCGGTCGTCGAGCCTCAGCACGTCGAGGCCCTTGACCATGTCGTTCGAGTAGATGTGGCCGTTGTAGTAGTACGCGGACCAGGAGCCGCCGCCGACCAGCTGGTCGGCGCTAATCGGGCCGCGCTCGAAGTAGGCGATCTCCCGGGGCCGGGCGGAGTCGGTGAAGTCCCAGACGGAGACGCCGCCCTGGTACCACGCCTGGACCATGAGATCCCTGCCCCTGACCGGGATGAGGGAGCCGTTGTGGGCGACGCAGTTCTCGGTGTCCGCCTGGTGGCGGTCGATCTTGTAGTAGCTGCGGAACACCAGTTTGCGCCGGTCGCCCTTGCCGACGATGTCGTAGATCCCGTCGGCGCCCCGGTCCGGGCCGACCTCGGCGTTGCAGGTGGCGGCGCCGCCACCGCCCAGCTCGTCGGTGAACACGACCTTGTTCGCGCGCTGGTTGAAGGTCGCAGAGTGCCAGAAGGCGAAGTTGACGTTGTCCTGGACCCGGTCGATGACCTTGGGACGCTCGGGGTCCTTGATGGAGAAGAGGATGCCGTCACCCATGCAGGCGCCGGCCGCGAGGTCCTTGGAGGGCAGCACGGTGAGGTCGTGGCAGCCGGTGGTCTTGGTGACGCCGGGGTTGGTGGGCGCGCCGGGGTTGCCGCCCCCGTCGGGTCCCTCACCCGGGAAGAGGACCGGGAAGCCCACGACCGCCGCCTTCTCCGGCGCCTTGCGCGGCACCTTGATCACGGAGATGCCGTCGTGCGGCGGCCGGCAGTCGGGGAAGGCGGCGCTGGGCGAGTACGAGGAGACGTAGACGTACACGTTCCTGCGCTCGGGGACCAGGGTGTGGGTGTGGGAGCCGCAGGCGGTCTCGACGGCGGCGACGTACTTCGGGTTCCGCTTGTCGCTGATGTCGAAGATCTTCACGCCCTCCCAGGAGGACTTCTCGGTGGCGGGCTGCGTGGTGCTGGTGCAGGAGTCGTCGCTGCGCGAGGAGTCGGTCGAGAGGAAGAGCAGGTCGCCGGAGACGGACACGTCGTTCTGCGAGCCGGGGCAGAGGACCTGGGCGACGGTCTTCGGGGATGCGGGTCTGGATATGTCGAAGATCCGGAAGCCGTCGTAGTTGCCGGCGAAGGCGTACTTGCCCTGGAAGGCCAGGTCGGAGTTGATGCCGGTGAACGCCTCGCGCGGGACGTTGGCGAGGTGCGTGATGTTGGGGCTGTGGACGATCTCGTCCACGCCCGGTATCTCGCCCGAGCGGATGGCGGCGCGGGCCTCCGCCTCTTCCTGGGCGGAGACGGTCCCCGGGGGTGCCGGGACGTCTCCGGGGTCGGGGACGGCGCCCGCGGGCGCGGCCGTCAGGAGGGTCGCAAGAAGTCCGGCGGCGGCGGTGGCCACGCCCAGACGTCTGCGTCGCACGGTGGTGCGCGACGGGGTCATCGCGTCGTTCTCCTTCTGTCTCGGTTCCCGGTCTTTTCTCGGTGTCTCGCCGTTCAGAGCCGAAAGGAGCGTCGTCCGGCAGTATCGTCCTTCGCATGTACATCTCAATAGCCCCCGCACGGCCGTACTGAGGGTCCGCCGGCGCACCGCCGGTCCCGCCGTCCCCGCGCCTCTGGAGGTCTGGGTGTCCCAGCGCAGCACGAGCGTCGTGGCCATAGCCGTCCTGACCGCCGCCCTCGCCCTGGGAGCGTGCGACCCGGAGCCCCGGGACACGGGCGGGGAATCGCAGACGAGAGCGGCCGGCGGGGGCGGCGGGACCGTGGTGGCCCCCGGGAAGCCGGGTGAGCCCGCGAGGACGCTGTCCCCGGAGGAGGCGCGCGCCGCGGTGCCCCCGGACACGCCCAACTCCGCGGACTTCGCGTACGTCGAGATGATGATCGTCCACCATGGCCAGGCCCTGGAGATGACCGCGCTCGTCCCCCAGCGGGCGGCGTCCACGCAGGTCAAGCAGGTGGCCGCGCGGATCGCGGCGGCCCAGCGGCCGGAGGTCGGCGCGATGCGGGGTTGGCTGGAAAAGCACCGCGGGTCCCGGCCGTCCGGCACACCCGGAGAGGGGCACGGGCACGGCACGGGACACGGGCATGGCTCGGGGCAGGGCTCGGGGGGCGGTTCGGGGCAGGGCTCGGGGGGCGGTTCGGGGCAGGGTCCAGGGGGCGGTTCGGGGCACGGCTCAATGCCGGGCATGGCGACCGCCGGCCAGCTGGAGCGCCTGCGGGCGGCGCGCGGCCCGGCCTTCGACGAGCTGTTCCTGACCCTGATGATCACCCACCATCAGGGGGCGGTCACCATGGCCACCGAGGCGCTCTCTCAGGGCAACAACGTGCTGGTGGAGGAGATGGCCAATGACGTGATCGCCCAGCAGACGGCCGAGATCGTCCGGATGCGCGGGATGTGACGGGAGCCGCCGGGCCGCGCGGCACGTCCCGCGTCCGGCTTTCCGGTGGTTTCGGTGGGATGCTGGGAGTCCCGCGGGAAGGAGCGCAGCAGTGCTTCGAGTCGCCGTCGTCGGTTCCGGCCCCAGCGGGGTCTACACCGCCCAGTCGCTGGTCGAGCAGACCCTCGTCCCGGACGTGCGGGTGCACGTCCTGGACCGGCTGCCGTGCCCGTACGGCCTCGTCCGGTACGGCGTGGCCCCGGACCACGAGAAGATCAAGTCCCTGCAGCACAACCTACGCACCGTGCTGGAGCACGAGCGGATCGCCTTCCTGGGCCATGTCGAGGTCGGCCGGGAGCTGACCCCGGCGCGGCTGCTGGAGCTGTACCACGCGGTCGTCTACTGCGTGGGCGCAGCCAGGGACCGCCGCCTGGGCGTCCCCGGCGAGGACCTGCCCGGCAGCTTCTCGGCCACCGAGTTCGTCTCCTGGTACAGCGCCCATCCGGACGCGGCCCCGGGCGGCTTCGTGCTCGGGGCCCGGTCGGCGGTGGTGATCGGGGTGGGCAATGTGGCCGTCGACGTCGCCCGCATCCTGGCGCGCGGACCGGAGGAGCTGCACGGCACCGACGTGCCGGAGGCGGCGCTGGGGGCGCTGGCGGCGAGCCGGGTGCGGGAGGTGCACATGGTGGGGCGGCGCGGGCCGTCGCAGGCCAGGTTCACCACCAAGGAGCTGCGAGAACTGGGCGCGATGCCCGGCGCGCGGGTGGAGGTGGACCCCGCGGACCTGGCCCTGGACCCGGCGTACGCCGATCCGGCGGGGCTCCCTGCGGTCAGCCGGCGCAATGTCGAGGTGGTGCGCGCCTGGGCGGAGCCCACCGGGTGGGAGCCCCGGGCGCGGACGATCCGGGTGCGCTTCTTCCTGCGGCCGGTGGAGGTGCTGGAGCGGGACGGCAGGGTCGCCGGGGTGCGCTTCGAGCGGACGGTGCCGGACGGGGCCGGGGGTGTGCGCGGGACCGGGGCGTACGAGGACGTGGCGGCGCAGCTGGTGCTGCGGGCGGTCGGCTATCGCGGCGTGCCGCTGGAGGGGCTGCCGTTCGACGAGGTGCGCGGGACGGTGCCGCACGCGTCGGGGCGGGTCCTGCGGGACGGGGTGCCGTCGGCGGGCGAGTACGTCGCGGGGTGGATCAAGCGCGGCCCGACCGGGGTGATCGGCACCAACCGGCCGTGTGCCAAGGAGACGGCCGGCTCACTGCTGGCGGACGCCCCGGCGCTGGCCCGGCGGGCGGTGGCGGAGGACCCGGTGGCCGCGCTGCGGGCGTGGGGCCTGCAACCGGTGGAGTGGCCTGGGTGGCTGTCCATCGAACGCGCGGAGGAGGCTCTGGGGCGGACCCTGGGGCGCGGCACGGTCAAGATCGCCGACTGGCCGGGCCTGCTGGCGGCGGCCGGCCAGGATTGAGGCGCCTGAGGCGGACCGGGCCCGGTCGGCCCCGGCACGGGGTCAGGGGGCGTCGCCCCGGGTCAGGGGGCGCCCAGGCGGGCGGTCTGGGCGTCGGCGGCGGCGAGGACCGCGTCCAGGAGGCCGGGGAAGAGCGCGCCCAGGGCGTCCTCGCGGAGGGCGTTCATCTTGGCGGTGCCCCGGTAGGTCTGGCGGATGACGCCGCTCTCGCGCAGGACCCGGAAGTGGTGGGTGGTGGTCGACTTGGTCACCGGCAGTTCGATGCCCGAGCACGCCACCTCCCCGTCCGCCGCCGCCAGTTCGCGGACGACACGCAGGCGCATGGGGTCGGACAGGGCGTGGAGGACGGCTTCGAGGCGGATCTCCTCGCGCGCGGGGTGCGCGAGGTCGCGCGGGCTGGTCGCGGAGGCGGTCACGGCGGCTCCCCTTCGGTCGGGCGGCTCCATGGTACGAGAGCGCTCGTAGTTCGGCGGACGTAGTACTTCGACGGATCTGGTCGTTCGAGGGATCAGGTCGTTCGAGGGATCTGGCAGTTCGGCGGATCAGGTCGTTTCGACGGATCAGATAGTTCGACGACTCTCATAGTTTGACAGATGACGTACTACGAGGACTATCGTACGACCCGTACCCCGGTCCCACCGGTCCCGCAGTCCGCCGGTCCACCGGTCGATCCGTCCGTCGTGAATGGAGTCCCGCCGTGAGCGCACTGTTCGAGCCCCGTACCCTGCGGTCGCTGACCATCCCGAACCGCGTCTGGATGGCGCCGATGTGCCAGTACTCCGCCGAGGCCACCGGGCCGCACGCGGGCGTGGCGGGCGACTGGCACTTCGCCCACTACGCGGCCCGGGCGGCGGGCGGCACCGGCCTGATCCTGCTGGAGGCCACCGCCGTCTCCCCGGAGGGCCGCATCAGCCCGTACGACCTCGGCCTCTGGAACGACACGCAGGTCGAGGCGCTGCGCCGGATCACCGGCTTCCTGAAGAGCCAGAACACCGTCCCCGGGATCCAGCTCGCCCACGCCGGCCGCAAGGCGTCCACCGACCGCCCCTGGAAGGGCGGCGCCCCGGTGGGTCCCGACGCGGACGGCTGGCGGCCCGTCCTCGCGCCGAGCCCGCTGCCGTTCGACGAGGGGCACCCGGTGCCCGAGGAGCTGTCCCGGGAGGCGATCCACGCGATCGCCGCCGACTTCGCGGCGGCGGCCCGCCGGGCGCTGGACGCGGGCTTCCAGGTGGTGGAGATCCACGGTGCGCACGGGTACTTGATCGGCGAGTTCCTCTCCCCCCACAGCAACCACCGCACCGACGAGTACGGCGGCTCCTTCGAGAACCGCACCCGGTTCGCCCTGGAGGTGGTCGACGCGGTGCGCGCGGTCTGGCCCGACGAGCTGCCGCTGTTCTTCCGGATCTCGGCCACCGACTGGCTGGAGGGCACGGCCGGCTGGACCGGCGACGACACGGTCCGCTTCGCCGCGCTGCTCCGGGAGCACGGGGTGGACCTGCTGGACGTGTCGACCGGCGGCAACGCCCCGCGCGTCCGCATCCCCGTCGGCCCGGGCTACCAAGTGCCGTTCGCCGCGCGGGTGAAGGCGGAGGCCGGGTTGCCGGTGGCCGCGGTGGGGCTCATCACGGAACCCCGGCAGGCGGAGAAGATCGTCGCCAACGGCGAGGCGGACGCGGTGCTGCTCGGCCGGGAGCTGCTGCGCAACCCCTCGTGGGCGCGGCACGCCGCCCGGGAGCTGGGTGCTGAGCCGCATGTCCCGGTGCAGTACCACCGCTCCGTCTGACCTGCGCGGACGCCGTCCTGGGCGCCGGTTGTCAGTGGCGGGGTGCAAACTGACCCCATCCGCGACAAAGGCGTCCAGGAGGTGTCGGCGATGACCGACGTGCTACTGACCGTAGGCACCCGCAAGGGGCTGTTCACCGGCCGCAGGCGAGGCGGCCGGTGGGAGTTCGAGGGCCCGCACTTCAATGCCCAGGCCGTGTACGCGATCGGCATCGATCTGCGCGGGAGCACGCCCCGGCTGCTGGCCGGCGGGGACAGCGCGCACTGGGGGCCGTCGGTGTTCCACTCCGACGACCTCGGGGCGTCCTGGACCGAGCCGGTGCGGCAGGCCGTCAAGTTCCCGAAGGACACCGGGGCTTCGCTGGAGCGGGTCTGGCAGCTCCACCCGGCCGGCCCGGCGGCTCCCGGGGTGGTGTACGCGGGCACCGAGCCCGCCGCGCTGTTCCGCTCCGAGGACGGCGGGGAGAGCTTCGAGCTGGTCCGGCCGCTGTGGGAGCACCCCACCCGGTCGCGGTGGGAGCCGGGCGGGGGCGGAGAGGGGCTTCACACGGTCGTCACCGACCCGAGGACCCCGGACGCCGTGACGGTCGCGGTGTCGACGGCCGGGGTGTTCCGCACCCTCGACGGCGGCGCGAGCTGGTCGCCGTCCAACCGGGGCGTGTCGGCGGTGTTCCTGCCCGACCCCGACCCCGAGTTCGGCCAGTGCGTGCACAAGATCGCGCAGGACGCCGGCGACCCGGACCGGCTGTATCTCCAGAACCACTGGGGGGTCTACCGCAGCGACGACTCCGGGGCCTCCTGGAAGGACATCGGCGCCGGCCTGCCCTCGGACTTCGGCTTCGCGGCGGTGGCGCACCCGCACCGCACCGGCGTGGCGTACGTCTTCCCCATCACGGCCGACTCCGACCGCGTCCCGGCCGGGCGCCGCTGCCGGGTGTACCGCACCGGTGACGCGGGCGCCAGCTGGGAGGCCCTGTCGGCCGGTCTGCCGGAGGGCGACCACTACGGCACCGTGCTGCGTGACGCGATGTGCACCGACGGCGCCGACCCGGCGGGCGTCTACTTCGGCAACCGCAATGGCGAGGTGTACGCGAGCGCGGACGACGGCGACAGCTGGCAGTTGCTCGCCTCGCACCTGCCGGACGTGCTGTGCGTCCGGGCGGCGGTGGTCGGCTGACGGCCGCGCCGCCCCGGCCGGCTCGGGGGCTCCGGCCCGCCGCCGTCAGGGCCTGCCCTTGCGCAGGAAGCGCCGCAGCCGGGCCAGGGGCCAGGTGTTGATGACGTCGTCCTTGGTGAGCCAGCCGCGCTGGGCGGTGCCCACTCCGTACCGCATGTACGGCAGGTGCGTGACGGAGTGGGCGTCGGAGTTCACCGCGAACTTCACCCCGTGGCGCTTGGCGCGCAGGATCTCCTCGTCGCGCAGGTCCAGCCGTTCGGGGTGGGCGTTGATCTCCAGCGCGGTGCCGGTGGCGGCGCACGCCGCGTACACCGCGTCGAAGTCGGCGTCCAGGCCGGGGCGTTTGCCGATGCGGCGGGTGGTGGGGTGGCCGATGACGGAGACGTACGGGTTCTCGCAGGCGCGCACGAACCGGCGGGTGAGGGCCTCCCGGCTCTGGTTGAAGTGCGAGTGCACGGACGCCACGCAGAGGTCGAAGCCCGCCAGGAAGTCGGCCGGCCAGTCGACGTCGCCGTCGGGGCCGATGTTCAGCTCCGTGCCGTGCAGCAGGCGCATCCCGTGGTGCTTGCGGTCGAGTTCCCGTACGCGCTCGCGCTGGGCGAGCATCTTCTCGTCGGTCATGCGCTGCATGTACAGGTCGGGGGCGTGGTCGGTGATGGCGTAGTAGGCGTAGCCGCGGGCAGCGGCGGCGGCGACCATGTCCTCCAGCGGGGCGAGCCCGTCGGTGAGGTCGGTGTGGGTGTGCAGGTCGCCCCGGACGTCCTCGTCGCGGACGAGGTCCGGGATCTCGTCGCGGAGCCCGGCGGCGATCTCGCCCCGGTCCTCGCGCAGCGCCGGGGGGATCCAGGGGAGACCGAGGCGGGCGTAGATCTCCTCCTCGGTCTCCGAGGTGACGAGGTCGCCGCTCTCGGCGTCGAAGAGCCCGTACTCCGACAACTTGAGCCCCTGGCGCACGGCGATCTCGCGGGTGCGGATGTTGTGCGCCTTCGAGCCGGTGAAGTACTGGAGTCCCGCTCCCCAGGAGGCGGGGGGCAGCACCCGGAGGTCCACCTGGAGGCCCTTGGTGGTGCGGACGGACGTCTTCTTCGCACCGTGGGCGATGGTCTCGGCGGTCTGCGGCAGGGCGGTCAGCGCCGCCATGAACGGTGCCGCCTCCTCGGCCGCGACGAGGATGTCGATGTCGCCGATGGTCTCCCGCATCCGGCGCAGCGATCCGGCGTACGAGCACCGCACGCAGCCGGGAAGGGCGGAGAGCTCGCCGGTGATCTGTTCGGCCACGTCCATGGCGGCGCCGATCAGGACGCGGCCCTCCCCCGCCCTCTGCATCAGCGCGATGCCGTGCAGGATGTTCGCCTCGGTCTTCTCGCCGAAGCCCCTGAGGTCGCGCAGCCGCTCCTGGTGGATGGCGTCGAGCAGCCCGTCCACGGAGGTCACGCCCAGCTCCTCGTGGAGCACCATGGCCTTCTTCGGCCCCAGGGTGGGGATGGTGATCAGCTCCCGCACGCCCGGCGGGATCGACGCCCTGGTCTCCTCGATGGTGGCGACCTGGCCGGAACGGAGGTACTCGACGACCTTGTCGGCGATCGACCGGCCGACGTTGGGGATGTCCCGCAGGCTCTTGGCGTCGAGGCCGGCGACGTCGGCGTGGTGGCCGCCGATGGCACGGGCCGCCTTCTCGTAGGCGCGCGCCTTGAAGGCGTCGCCTCCGGTGATGGCGATGAGGTCGGCGTACTCCTGGAGCAGCGCCTCGACCTCCTCGTTGGCGCGGGGCATACCTCCAGGGTGCTCCGGCCCGGCCGGGCGGGCACCCCGGGACGAGGGCCCCGGACGGGACGGCGCGGCAGGGTCGCGGCATGCATGGGGGGACGGTGTCGGGTGTCCGGGGCCCGGCGCGGGGTACGGCGGGCGCGGGGGCGGCCGTTGGGCCGGTAGGGTGAACGGCCGTGGCAGCACGACCGTTGAAAGAAATCGTCGAGCCGGGCTGGGCGGACGCCCTCGCGCCGGTGGCCGAACGCATCGCCGGCATGGGTGACTTCCTCCGCGCGGAGATCGCGGCGGGACGCACCTACGTACCGGCCGGACAGCAGGTGCTGCGGGCATTCCAGCAGCCGTTCCACGAGGTGCGGGTCCTGATCGTCGGCCAGGACCCGTATCCGACGCCCGGGCACGCCGTGGGGCTGAGCTTCTCGGTGGCGCCCGAGGTGCGGCCGCTGCCCGGCAGCCTGGAGAACATCTTCCGCGAGCTGCACTCCGACCTGGGGCTGCCCCGGCCGTCCAACGGCGACCTCACGCCCTGGACCCGGCAGGGCGTCCTGCTGCTCAACAGGGCGCTCACCACCGCCCCGCGCAAGCCGGACGCGCACCGCGGCAAGGGCTGGGAGGCCGTGACCGAGCAGGCCATCAAGGCCCTGGTGGCGCGGGGCAAGCCGCTGGTGTCGGTGCTGTGGGGGCGCAACGCCCGCAATCTGCGGCCGCTGCTCGGCGATCTGCCCGCGATCGAGTCGGCGCACCCGTCGCCCATGTCGGCGGACCGCGGCTTCTTCGGCTCCCGGCCGTTCAGCCGGACCAACGAGCTGCTGGTGCGGCAGGGTTCCGAGCCGGTCGACTGGCGGCTCCCATGACCGCTCCCCCGTTCGGGGGATGGGTGCTGGGCGTCGACTCGGGCGGCTCGGGCCTGCGGATCGCCCTCGGGGCCGTGGCCGAGGACTGCGGGCCCCAGGGCGTACGGACCGTGGAGACGGTGGCGTTCGGGGAGCCCGTGCGCACCGGACCGGGCGGGATCGACGCGCGGCATCTGCTGGAACGGCTGGTCCCGGCGGCCGAGGGCCTGCTGCGACGGGCCGGGGCCGGGCGGTCCGGGGCCGGGCGGATCGCCGCGGTGGCGGTCGGTGCGGCGGGCATGGCGACCCTGGGGGACGAGCTGCGCGCCGCCCTGCCCGGGGCGTTGCACCATTCGCTGGGCGTGGACCGGCAGGTGCTGGCCGCCGACGCGGTGACCGCCTACGCCGGGGCGCTCGGGCAGCGGCCCGGAGCCGTGGTCGCGGGGGGCACCGGCCTGATCGCGCTGGGCACGGACCTGACGCGGTGGCGCCGCGCGGACGGCTGGGGCCATCTGCTGGGCGACTGCGGCAGCGGCGCCTGGATCGGCCGGGCCGGCCTGGAGGCCGCGCTGCGGGCGCACGACGGGCGGCGGGGCGGCTCGGCGGCCCTGCTGGCGCGCGTGGAGGCGGTTTTCGGGCCGCCGGCCGGTCTGCCGGGGTTGCTTTACCCGCGCGCCGACCGGCCCGCCGTGCTCGCCTCGTTCGCGCCCGAGGTGGGGCGGTGCGGCGCCGGGGGCGACCCGGTTTCGGTGGCGATCCTGGCGCGGGCGGCACGGCACGCCGCGGAGGCGGTCGCCGCCGTCTGCCCGCCCGGTGACGGTGCGGAAGTGGCGCTGACCGGCGGCCTGTTCCGGATGGGCGACCCTCTCCTCGTACCGCTGCGCGCGGAGCTGGCCGGGCAGGTGCCACACGCCCGGACGGTACCGGCGGCGGGCGACCCGCTCGACGGGGCGCTCGCCCTGGCCGGCGCCCTCGCCACGGACACCCTGGCCCTGCCGAACGAGCCGGGCATGCTGGAGACAATCACCCGCCGGACGACTGATCGGACATAGCCGGACAGAGGGCGCCTGACCGCCCCCTCCCCAAGCGTCGGAGCAGGTAAAGCCAGTAGCATGCGGCGCCATGAGCTCCCCCACTGGGCCTGCTTCCGGCCTGCCTGTACGAATGCCGCGACCCCGACAGTCCGGGCGGCACCGTCGCCCTGAACCCGTGGCCGCCCCCGAGGGTGCGCCCGCGCTCGTCCTCGCCGTTCCCGGCACCCCTTCCGCCTCCGTGCGCGGCCTGGCCGAAGAGGTAGTGAGCATCGCTCGTTCCGAGCTTCCCGGGCTGGAGGCCGCGATCGGCTTCCTGGACGGTGACGGCGCCGAGTACCCCACGCTGACGGCCGTCCTGGAGCGGGCCGCCGCGCTGCGTGTCGAGCGGTACGAGCTGGCCCGGGCCGCCGGCCGCGAGGTCGCCGAGCCCCAGGGCCCGGCCGCCGTGGTGGTGCCCCTCCTGGCGGGCCCGGACAGCGCCCTGACCGGCCGGATACAGCAGGCTGTCGCGGAGAGCGGCGCGGCCGTCGAGCTGACCGACGTGCTGGGCCCGCACCCGCTGCTCGCGGAGGCGGTGCACGTGCGCCTGTCCGAGGCGGGGCTCGCCCGCGCCGACCGTGCGCGGCTGTTCACGGTCGCCACGGCGGCCGACGGCATCGTGCTGGCCACGGTCGGCGGCGAGGAGGCCGTGCAGGCGGCGGGGATCACCGGCATGCTGCTGGCCGCCCGGCTCGCCGTGCCGGTGATGGCCGCCGCGCTGGACCAGCAGGGCTCGGTGGCGGCGGTCGCCGACCAGCTGCGGGGCTCCGGCTCGACGCAGCTGGCTCTGGCCCCGTACCTCATCGGCCCGGAGCTGCCCGAGGGGCTCCTCGACGACGCGGTGAAGGCGGCGGACTGCCCGGTGGCGGAGGCGCTCGGCGCCTACCCGGCGGTCGGGAAGCTGGTGCTGTCGCAGTACACGACGGCGCTCGGCATCGCCCCGCAGCCGCAGGGCACGCCGGTCCGCTGAGGACCACCGTACGCACGGAGAAGGGCCCGCGCCGGACTGTCCGGCGCGGGCCCTTCTGCGGTGCGTACGGTCCGAACCGTGCTCGTACGGTTCGGGCCGTCCGTCCCTTGTGACGCGTACGGTCCGATCCGCGCTCGTACGGTCCGGGCCGTCCCTTGCGACCCGTGCGGGCCGTGCCGCTCAGTCGAGGATCACGCAGGAGGCCGCCGGGGCGGCGATGGCGCCCTCCCGCAGCGGGACGCCCGTCTCGGGGTCGACGGTGAACCAGGTGACGTCACCGGACCGCTCGTTGGCCACGTACAGGCGCCCGCCCTCGGGGTCGAGGGCCAGGTCACGGGGCCACCGCCCGCCGCAGGGCACCGCGGCGACCACGCGGGCGCGCCCCGGGTCGCCGACCGCCAGGACGGTGATCAGGTCCGCGCCGCGCACCGCCGCGTAGAGGAAGCGCCCGTCGGGGGCGGCGACGATCCCGGAGGGGTACGCCTGCCCCTCGGCGCCGTTCGGCAGGAGGGGCGTCTCGCCCAGGGGCACGAGCCCGCCCGTTTCCGCGTCCCAGCGGCAGACGGTGAGCGTGGGGGACAGCTCGGCGAGGACGTAGAGGTGGCCGCCCGCCGGGTGGAAGGCGAGGTGCCGGGGGCCGCTGCCCGCCCGCAGCGCGGTCTCGCCGTGCGGGGTCAGCTCGCCGGTCGCGGGGTCCAGGCCCACGACCCGTACCGAGTCGGTGCCCAGGTCCACGCTGAGCACCCACCGCCCGGCGGGGTCCGCCACCACCTGGTGGGCGTGCGGGCCGGCCTGCCGTTCCGGGTGGGGGCCCGCGCCCCGGTGGCGCAGCACTCCGGAGGCGGGGCGGGGCGCGCCGTCCGGGCCCAGCGGCAGGGCGCTCACGCTGCCGGAGCCGTAGTTGGCGGTCAGCGCGTGCCCGTGGGCGAGCGTGAGGTGGGCCGGGTGGGCGCCGCGCACCGGGGCCGGCTGACCGAGCGGTACGGGCACACGCCCGGTGACGTCGAAGGCCGCGACGGCGCCCTCCTCGGTCTCGCTGACCGCGTACAGGACGTCGCCGCCCGGCGCGAGGGCCAGGAAGGACGGGTCGGTCACCGCGTCCGAGGCGCCCGTCACGACCGGTTCGCCGGTACGCGGGTCGACGGCGGCCACGGTGACCCCGCGCCCGCCGTTCGAGGTGTACGAGCCGATGAAGGCGCGGCGCGGGCGCGGCGCCCCGGCTCCGCCCCGGCCCGCCGCCCCCTGGTCGTCGCCGTACCGCCGCCCTGCCTGGTCCGCCACCCTGCTGCCCCTCTCGGCCCGCCGTCGTCGGTGCGCGGCCGACGCTAGCAGGTCTAGACCAAGTGAGGGGCTCTTGTGGTGGGCCTTTACGGCATCGCGGCGTTACGGCATCGCGGCGTTACGGCATTGCGGCGTTACGGCATTGCGGCGTCACGGCATCGCGGGCTGGCGGGTCCGGCGGGGTGCGGTGCGCAGGGGCGCGGCCAGTTCGGTGAGGGCGCGCTCCAGGCTGTGGAGGTGGGCGAGGGCCGGTTCGGCGGCGTGCACCGCCATGACGGCCGCCGTGGCGGCGGTGGCGGCCACCGTGTGCGGGACGGCGACACGCGCCGGCGGCGGGGCGTCGAGGGCGCGGACCGGGGCCGGAGCGGGCAGCGCGGCGGGGGCGGGCGGTGCCTCCAGGGCGGCGGGGATGACGACCGGGGCTTCCAGCGGCGCGGGCGCGACGGCCTCGGGCGTCACGGCCTCGGGCGTCACGGCCTCGGGCGTCACGGCCTCGGGGGCGTGAGGGGCCTCGACGGACAGAGGCGCGGTCCGGGCGCGGCGGGCCTGCTCCGGGGTGGTGAGCGCCTCGACGGCCTCCTCCACCCGCCAGCACGCCGCCGCCAGCCGGGCGTCGTGGGACGCCTCGGGGTCGGCCGCGATCGAGGCCAGGCCGCGTACCTCACGCGCACACGCGTCGAGCAGCGCCAGCACCTGCCGGGCACGGGCCTTGCGGGCGCGCAGCGGACTCAGCGGGTGGACGAGCGGCGCCAGGGAGAGGCGTACCCGGCCGAGGAGCACCTCCAGCTCGGCGACGTGCAGGGACGGGTCGGCGCCGGGGGTGCCGGAGAGACGCGCGGCGGCCTCCGCGGTGCAGGTGTGCACACAGCGCAGGGCGCGCTGGACCCAGGCGTCGGTGGTCGCGTGGGTGGTGACCGGCAGGACCAGGAGCACAGCCAGGACGGCGCCGAGCGCCCCGGCCCCGGTCTCCAGCGCCCGCAGCGCGAGCAGGGCGTGGTCCAGCACGCCGAGGAGCCCGTACAGCGCCCCGGCCATCAGGGTCACGGCGAGCATCATCCAGGTGTAGGAGACGGCGGCCGTGTAGAAGATGCCGAACACGCAGACGGCGACCAGGACGGCCGTGGGCACCGGGGCGCCGGCCATCGGGACGACGAGGACCAGCCCGGCGGCGATGCCGATGAGGGTGCCGAGGACGCGGCGGAAGCCCCGGACGAGCGTCTCGCCCCGCGAGGTGGTGTTGACGAAGATCCACCAGGTGGCGCCGACGGCCCAGTACCAGCGCTCGCCGGACAGCGCCTGGCCGATCACCAGCGCGACCGCGCCGCCGATCGTCGCCTGGACGGCCTGCCGGGTGGTCGTACGGGCCAGGCCGCGCCCCTCGATGGGGGACGCGGGCGCGGCGGGCGGGGGGAGCCGCCGTTCGTAGCTCCACAGCCCGAAGCGGACGGCGGAGGAGCAGAGGAGGGACAGGGCGACCGCCGCGTACAGCTCGGGGAGCTGGCCGGGCAGCGTGTGGAGGAACTGCGTCACGAAGAAGGTCATGAACGCGAACACCCCGAGGGAGTGGCCGCGCGGCCCCCAGCGGCGCGCGTACACGCCGGCTCCCATGACCGCGAGGAAGGCGGCGTCGCGGGCGGCGGGGTGGTCGTGCAGGACGGCGGCGAGGGCGAGCACGGGGAAGCCGGCGACGGGCAGCAGCGCGGTGGTCACCATCTGCCCGCGCACGGTGGCGTCCGTGACGGTGAAGAGCGCGAGGAGCGCGGCGAGACCGCCGGTGATGGCCGCGGTGAGGGAATGCCCGGCGAGCCCGCAGACCGCCACGGCCAGGCTGATGCCGAGGACGGCCCGGACGGCGCTGCGCAGGCGCACCCGCCCGGGATCCGGAGCCACGAACACCCTCTTCAGCACAGTCTCCCGCCCCTTCGGACCTCGTCGGTGCCGCTGCTCCGGCACGCGCCCATGAACCGCCCATGAGCCGCCCATGAAACGCCCATAAAAAAGGCGCCGCGGGATCCGCAGCGCCATCGACACCCCCATGACAACACTTTCCGGCCCGTTGGCTCAACTCGGCCCTTGACAACTGTGCCATTGGCCCAGTAGCGGGCGGGGTGCGCTGGGCAGGAGGAGGCCAATGGGCCGGTGTGGAGCCCGTCGGCCGCAAAGAGGCGCCCGAGGCTGTGGTGGGCCATTGGTACGGTGATCTCGGCGACTGCCGTACCGCCGTACCAGGAGGGGGCCGTGGAACCGTGGCAGTGGACGAGCTGGACACCCGGATCCTGCGCTTGCTGATCGAGCAGCCGCGCACCAGTGTGCGCGAGTACGCGCGGATCCTCGGCATCGCGCGCGGCACCCTCCAGGCGCGGCTCGACCGGCTGGAGCGGGACGGCGTGATCACCGGCACGGGGCCGTTCCTCTCCCCCGCCGCGCTCGGGCACCCGGTGCTCGCCTTCGTCCACATCGAGGTGACGCAGGGGCACCTGGACGAGGTGGGGGACGCGCTGGCGGCGATCCCCGAGATCGTGGAGGCGTTCTCGATCACCGGCGGCGGGGATCTGCTCACCCGGGTGGTGGCGCGGGACAACGGCCACCTGGAGGACGTCATCCAGCGACTGATCCAGCTGCCGGGCGTGGTCCGTACGCGGACGGAGATGGCCCTGCGCGAGCGGGTGCCGCACCGGCTGCTGCCGCTGGTGGAGGCCGTGGGCCGGGCGGCCGGCCCCCACCGGGGCTGAGACCGGAGTAGGACCGGGACCCGGGGGTGGGTTCCGGCGGCCGGGGGCGGCGGCGGGTTCCGGGGGCAGTTCTGGCGGCCGGGGGTGGTTCCGGGGGCGCGCGGGCCGGACGGCATGCTGGGGGCATGAGCACCTCCCACGCGGTCATCTTCGATCTCGACGGCACGCTGGTGGACAGCGAGCCGAACTACTACGAGGCGGGGCGCCGGCTCCTGGAGCAGTACGGCGTCCGGGACTTCGGCTGGGAGCGGCACACCGACTTCATCGGGATCGGGACGCGCGAGACCCTTGCGGCCCTGAAGGAGGAGTACGGGCTGAACGTGCCGCTCGACGAGCTGCTGGCCGGCAAGAACCGGCACTATCTGGAGCTGGCGGGCGCGGCGACCGAGGTCTTCCCCGAGATGCGGGCGTTCGTGGAGCTGCTGCACGCCGAGGGCGTGCCGATGGCCGTCGCGTCCGGTTCGTCCCGGGCCGCCATCGAGGCCGTGCTCGCCGGTACGGGGCTGGACGCGTACCTCACGACCCTGGTGTCGGCGGAGGAGGTCGAGCGCGGCAAGCCGGCGCCCGACGTCTTCCTGGAGGCGGCTCGCCGCCTGGGCATCGAGCCGGAGCACTGCGTCGTCCTGGAGGACGCCCCGCCCGGGGCAGCGGCGGCGGCAGCGGCCGGGATGCGCTGCGTCGCCGTCCCGTACGTCCCCGCCACGACCGACGACCCGGCCTTCCTGGCCGCCGGCCTCCTGGTGCGCGGCGGTCAGCCGGCGTTCTCGGCGCGGGCCGCCTACGACTTCGTCCTGGCGGGCCCCGGGAAGCACTGGTTGCCGGGGTCCGGCCAGGAGATCATGTAGCCCCGCGCCGCCGGGCCGGCCGCCGCGACGGCAGTCACGAGCCCCGGCGGCGCCCACCACTGGGGGACACATGCGGCGGCCCTGGCCGCCCCCGCCGCCCCGGCCGCCGGTACGGCCGGGGTCCCCGGTACGGACGACGCTCCCGGGACGGCTGGGGCCCCGGGCCGGTAATTGCGTTGCCCGCCCGGGCGGTTCGCGGCAGGCTTCCCGTCATGTCCGAGACCCGTACGGGCGGCGCGCGCGACGTGGCCGCCCTGTTCTCCCACGGGCGGCTGACCGCCGTCCCCCGCAAGCCCGCCCGCCGCGAGCAGTTGCTCACGCACCTCGCCGAGACGCTGTTCGAGCCGGGCCGTTCTTACACCGAGCCCGAGGTGAACGAGGCCCTCCGCACGGTGCACGACGACTGCTCGGCGCTGCGCCGGTACCTGGTCGTCGGCGGCATGCTGACCCGTACCCGGGACGGCGCCACCTACCGCCGTACCGCATAGGCGGGACGTCAGAACCTGGCGTGGGCCGTGATGTCCGCGCCGAACTGCTCGATCATCGCCGGGGACACGGTCGGCCGGCACTGGGCGACGGCCTCCAGATAGTCCTCCGTGCTCGCGCCGGGCGTCCGCGCCCGGTCCTGGTCGCCCAGGTCCCGTTCGAAGGCGGCCTGGGCGGCGATCCGGGCCGCGTGCTCGATGTCGGCCGGCGTGAACAGGTCGCTGGCCGCGACCAGCACGTCCACGTCCACGTCGGGGCGGCCGTCGGTGTAGCGGGACCAGATCGCGGCGCGGGCCGCCTTGTCCGGCGTACCGATCGGGATGAGGTAGTCGAACCGGCCGGGCCGCAGGAAGGCGGGGTCGAGCGAGCGGATCGAGTTGGTCGCGCACACCAGCAGGCGTTCGTCGCCCTCCCGGAAGCGCGGTATCAGCTTCAGCAGCTCGTTGGTGACCCCGTGCATCCCGCCGGGCTGGGCGGGTTCCGCGCGTACGGGGGCGATCTCCTCGACCTCGTCGATGAAGACCAGCACCCGCTCCAGCTCCGAGATCCGGGCGAACGCGCCGCGCAGCGCCGCCGCGAGGTTGCCCTCGTCGGCCAGCCGGGACGGCAGCAGCTCCACGAACGGCCAGCCCAGCCGGGAGGCGATACCCCGGGCGAAGGTGGTCTTGCCGGTGCCGGGCGGGCCGAACAGGGTGATGGCGCGCGGCGGGCGGACCCCGTGCCGGGCGGCCCGCTCGGGCTGGGCGAGCGGCAGGACGACACGCCGCTCGATCAGGTCCTTCTCCGCCTCCATGCCGGCGACCTTGCCCCACAGGTCGCCCGGCAGGAAGCTGCCGCCGAGGTCCTCCAGGAGGTTGGCGGCCGGGCCGTGCAGCGGCTCGACCTTCTCGAAGTAGGCGACGGCGGGCTGCCGGGTGTAGCCGGCGTTGAGCAGGCCCTCGCCGACCAGTTCCTCCTCGGGCAGCACATAGGCGATGCGCCCCACCCGGGCGGCGACGAGACGCCGCTCCAGCTCGACCAGCAGGGCGCTGGCGAGCCCCCTGCCGCGCCAGGCCGGGGCGATGGCGATGCGCATCACCCAGGCCCGCTCCCCCGCCACGCACGCGAGCGCCGCGCCGATGGGCGCGCCCTGGTGGACCGCGACGACGGCGGGCTGGCGGGAGGTCAGCGCGCCGATGCACTCGGCGAGCGAGAACACCGACTCCTGCCCGAGTTCGGCCGTGGTGTCGATCAAGTGGACGACGGCGGCGAGATCGCTCTCGCGGTAGTCGTGGATCAGCCAGTTCACCGGTACCACCCCTCGTTGTGTGTTCCGGTGAGGCTAGGGGCGCGGACGGCCCCGGTCGTGTGCCGCTCTGCACAAGGCGGGGGCGGCGACTGTGACGCCATGGACGTTGTGGGAGCGACGTTGCGGGGGTGGACGCGGGGGTGGACGCGGGGCTCCCGGGTGGCGAGGATCCGGGGGACGCACCATCTCGACGACCTGGGGACGGGACGCAGGAGACATGGCGAAGCACTGGGCGGACTTCCAGTACGAGATCTATCTGAACGGGATGAACGGCGCCGTACCGCGGCTGCCCACGGACCTGACCCGGCTGGAGGAGCTGACCGAGCGGCGCCTCGGCCCCGGGCCGGTCGGGTACGTCGCGGGGGCGGCGGGCAGCGGGAGTACGGCCGCCGCCAACCGGGCGGCGCTGGAGCGGCGGCGGATCGTGCCGCGCATGCTGAGGGACGTCCACGCGCGCGACCTGACGGTCGAGGTGCTGGGCCGGACCCTGCCGGCACCGCTCGCCCTGGCGCCGGTGGGCGTGCTGTCGATCATGCACCCGGACGCGGAGCCGGCCGCCGCGCGGGCCGCCGCCGCCCAGGGCGTGCCGTTCGTGCTGTCGTCGGCGTCCAGCACGCCCAGGGAGCAGGTCGCCGAGGCGATGGGCGACGGCGAGCGGTGGTTCCAGCTGTACTGGGCGAAGGACCGGGAGGTCACCCGCTCGTTCCTGGAGCGGGCCAGGGCCGCCGGGTACACCGCCCTGCTCGTCACGCTGGACACACCGCTGCTGGCGTGGCGGCCGCGCGACCTGGACCAGGCGTACCTGCCCTTCCTGCACGGGGTGGGCACCGCCAACTACTTCACGGACCCGGCGTTCCGGGCGGGGCTGGCCAAGCCCGTGCACGAGGACCCCAACGCGGCGGTGGCGCACTTCGTGGGGATGTTCGCCGACCCGGCCAAGACCTGGCCCGACCTGGCGTTCCTGCGGGAGCACTGGGACGGTCCGCTCGTGCTGAAGGGCGTCCTCCACCCGCAGGACGCCCTGCTGGCCGCCGAGGCGGGCGTGGACGGCGTGGTGGTGTCCAACCACGGGGGCCGGCAGGTGGCGGGCGCGGTCGCCGCCGCCGACGCCCTCCCCCGGGTGGCCGCGGCGGCGGGCGACCGGCTGACGGTGCTCTTCGACAGCGGCATCCGCACGGGCGACGACATCTTCAAGGCGCTGGCGCTCGGCGCGAAGTCGGTGCTGGTGGGCCGTCCGTACGCGTACGGGCTCGGCCTCGACGGACAGGCGGGCGTCGAGCACGTCATCCGCTGCCTGCTCGCCGAACTCGACCTGACCCTGGCCCTGTCCGGCCACTCCACGCCCGGCACGGCCGGCCCCGACGACCTGATCGAGGAGTCCGCATGACCGCCCCCACCACCCCGGAACCCGTTCACGGCCCGGAGAACCTCCCCGGCCCGGCAGCCGTCCCCGGCCCGGAACCCGTACCCGGCCCGGAGGACGTCCCCCGCCCGCAGAACCTCCCCGGCCCGGAGAACGTCCCGGAGCCGAGGAACGTCCTCGCCGTCATCCCTCCCCATGTGGGCGGACGGGACGCCGGCGCCGCCCTGGCCACGGTCTTCCCGCCCGAGGCCCGGGTCACCGTCGTCGAGTCGGCCGACGAGGACCCGGCGGCGCTGCGCGAGGCGCACGTCGTCGTCACCGGCCTCGGACCCGTCACCGCCGCCCACATCGCCGCCGCGCCGAGGCTGGAACTGGTCCAGTGCGCCAGCCACGGGCACGACTACGTCGACGTGGACGCCGCCCGGGCACGGGGCATCCCGGTGTGCACGATCGGGTCCAGCGGTGCGGAGCGGCAGAACGTGGCCGAGCAGACGTTCGCGCTGATGCTGGCGCTCGCCAAGCAACTGGTGCCCGCGCACACCGCACTGGCCGCCGGCGAGTGGGCGCTGCCGCGCCTTCAGCAGTCGCTCACCGAGCTGTCCGGCAAGACGCTCGGCGTGGTGGGCCTCGGCCACATCGGGACGGAAGTCGCCCGCCGGGCGGTCGCGTTCGACATGGCGGTGCTGTACACCGGCCGCCGGCGGGCCTCGCCGGAGACGGAGGCCGCCCTGGGCGGCGCCCGGTACGTCCCGCTGGAGGAGCTGCTGCGCGCCTCCGACTACGTCACCCTGCACGCCCCGCTCACCGAGGACACCCGTCACCTCCTGGACGCCGAGCGCCTGGCGCTGCTCAAGCCCACGGCGTTCGTCGTGAACACCGCCCGGGGCGCGCTGATCGACCAGGACGCCCTGGCGGACGCGCTGGCCGCCGGCGCCCTCGCGGGCGCCGGCATCGACGTCTTCGACCCCGAACCGCCCCCGCCGTCCCTGCGGTTGCTCTCCGCGCCGAACGTCGTCCTGTCCCCGCACGCGGCGGGCGTCACCCGGGAGACGCTGGTCCGCATCGCCCTGGCGGCCGTCCAGAACGTCGCCGACCACCTCGCGGGCAAGCCGCCGCGGGACGTCGTGGCCTGAGCTCCGCCCCGCCCCGCCCCGCGCCTCAGCGGAGCGGCGACCACGGCGGAGCGACGACGAGGAGGAAGCCGAGCAGGCACAAGATCAGCACCAGGACGAAGGAGCAGACCAGCACCACCGGCTCCCTGAACCTGCGGCGGCCAGGGGGGTGCGAGGTGCGGGGCCCGGGGTCCGGCTTCCGCTCGGAACCGGTCCCCGGGGCGGGGCCCGACGCGGGCTCCGGCGCGGGTTGCGCTGCCGGCTCCGGGGCGGGTGCCGAGGTAGGCCGGGGCTCCGTGCCCGGCTGCGCTCCCGAAGCCGCCCCGGACGCGGGCGCGGACGTCGACGCGGAAGCGGAACCCGAGGCAGAAGCGGAAGCGGAGGCGGAAGCTGAGGCGTCGGCTGCGGACGGCTTGGGCCGTGCCGTCCGGCGGGGCCCGGCCGGCCGGAGCACCGGGTCCATGACCACGTCCGCCAGCGGGGGCGGCGCGTCGGCGGTGGACCGCAGATCCGCCACGAGCTGCGCCGTGATGGCCCGTACCTGCGGGTCCGGGCTGTCCGCGAGCGCGGCGAGCGCCTCCGAGTCGCCGGGTGCCTCGAAGTCCTCCTGGCCGAGCAGCAGCCGGTCGTCGTCCTCGCGCAGCAGGTCCCACAGCTCCGCGTCGGCGGCGAGCCCGAGCAGGCCGAGCTGGATCACCCGGGCCGGGAAGCGGTCGGCCAGCGGGCCGTACGGGACGGGCCGCGGGCGCTGGTAGTTGCGGTGCCCGCGCTCGGGCCTGGCCGTACCGGCGAGGGCGGGGACGTACATGGCGTCGTAGTCGATCAGCCGCACCCGCCGGGGTGCGGAGATCAGGATGTTGCCGTGCTGGAGGTCGCCGTGTGCGATCCGCCGCTCCTCCAGGCGCCGTACGACCAGGGTGAAGTCGGCGGCCACCGCGCGCAGGGCGGCCGGGGACTCCTTGCGGCGCTCGATCCAGTCCAGGAGCGGTACGGCCGTGAGCCACGGCATCTTGACCATGGGCCAGCGGCGGCCGTCCACCAGCACGCCCTCGGGCGCGAACTCCATGGGGACCAGCCAGCGTTCCTCGGCGGGGTCCAGCTCCGCCAGCGCGGCGCACACCGTGCGATAGCGTTCGGCTCGGGTGTCCGAGTGGCTGGTGAAGCACTTCACCGCCCAGGTGAGGGCGCCGTCCTCGGAGGTCAGGCGGAAGACGCAGCCGAAGACGCCGCTGCCGGTCACCGGGCCCAGGGTGTCCAGCACGGTGGTGGAGGCGGCGAGGGTCTCGTCGTCGGGGAAGCACAGCCGCGGGTGCTGCACCGCCATCATGTAGTCGGTCAGGCTCGGCGGGTCGGCCGCCTCCCGCTCACGGCCGGGCATGGACGTCCGCCCTCCGGCCGGGACGGGTGCTCGTCCACCCGTCGTCCAGGAACCGCACGGCGACGAGGGTCACGTCGTCGTCCTCGATGGCCCCGGTCTCCCGGAGCCCGCCGACGAAGGCCCGCAGCGCCCCCGCGTCCCCCGGCGGACCGCCCGCCGCACCGGATGCGTCTTCGCCATAGGGCCCGGAAGCGTCCTCGCCGTACGAGCCGGAGGCGTCCTCGCCGTACGAACCGGGTGTCCCTTGGGCGTGCGGGCCGGGGGCCTCGTCGGCGTACGAGCCGGGCTGCCCCTCGGCGGCCGGGCCGGGGGCCTCGTCCCCGTACCGGCCGGGGGCCTCGTCCTCGTACCGGCCGGGTGGCGTTTCCTCGTACGGGCCGGGCTCCGCGCAGGCGACCGCCACCTCGGTGAGGGTCCGCCAGCCCGGGCGGCCCCCGGTGTGCTGCACCAGCGCCCACTTGGCGAGGGCGTCACTGGCGAGCAGCAGTGTGTCGCCGGCGCGGATCCACCCGGTCGCCGTACGGATCACCGAGAGGCCCCCGGGGCCGAGGCAGTCCAGGCCGCGCACCAGGTCGGGGCTGTGCCCGAACCGCTCCGGGAGGTCCAGCGGGAACGCGGCGACCAGCTGGTCCCCGCGCGTGTGGAACAGGCAGCAGTCGCCCACCGCCGCGGCCAGCCACCGCCGCCCGCCCGGTACGGGGAGGACGCCGACGGCCACGAAGGCGGCGGCCGGTCCGTGCTGGAGGGCGTGCGGCTCCAGCCAGTCCAGGGGGCGGCCGAGCCCGGTGACGTACGACCGCAGGGCGGCCGGCCAGCCGTCGCTGAGCATCCGCAGGGCCGCGTGCAGGGTCTCCGGGTCGGCCAGGGTCCGGACCGGCAGGGCGCACAACTCCCGTACCAGGGTCCGCGCCCACGGTTCCGGCAGGGCGCTCAGTGTGGCCCCGTCGGCGACCGCACACCGTACGGTCACGTCGTCGCCGGCCCGGCCGG
Organism: Streptomyces sp. NPDC015131; assembly: GCF_043079975.1. NCBI lineage: Bacteria > Bacillati > Actinomycetota > Actinomycetes > Kitasatosporales > Streptomycetaceae > Streptomyces > Streptomyces sp. NPDC015131. Next base: position 723,871 of record NZ_JBIBVB010000004.1, read on the forward strand.
CGCACAACTCCTGCCCGACCGGGCCCCCTTGGACGAGGTGGTACCAGGCGTCCGCGCACTCCGTCATCGCGTCCCCCTCCTTCTGCATCCGGCCGCCGGTGATGGTGACGCTCACGCGAGCGTGCCGATCCGCAGCACCTTGGTGATGTCCACGACGTTCCCGTTGAAGACCAGGCCCCGGCATCCGTGCGGGGCGTCCATCCGCAGCCCTTGCGCCTGTTCGCGCAGGACGTCCGGCAGCACGCTGGAGATGCTGTAGAGGAGCTGGCCCTCGGGCGGCAGACCGTCCGGGGCGACGGGGAACCGGCAGGTGTCCCTGGAGTCGGCCGACACATGGAGGTTGAAAACCAGCACCTGGCCGTCGGCGGTGGAGAGCGAGCGGATGCGCTGCACCGTCTCGTGCAGCCCCTCGTCGGTGGGGATGCCGTCGGTCAGGTTGATCACGATCGGCGGGAAGCTGGTCGGGTTCTCCTCCACCCACTCCTCCAGCAGCGGCAGGGCGTGGGCGAAGGCCGCGGCCATGCTGGTCTTGCCGGCGGCGGAGGCCGTGACCCACACGGGGTCGTGCACGGTGGCCCGGTGTTCGGTGCCGTCGGCGTCGGTGGTGACGATCTCGCGCTGGCGCATGGCGGCCGGGGCGGCGTGCAGCTCGCCGACGCTGACGCTGTCCCGGCCGGCGAGCTTGCCGCCGAAGAGCGACCGTACGGTGTGGTTGTAGCCGAAGATCGAGACGTCGTAGTAGTCCTTGACGTCCCGTCCGGTGGGGGCCGCCGCCCTGATCAGCTCCAGCAGCAGCCGGTTGAGCGCGTCGGTGACCTCCTCGCTCTTGGCGCGGCCGGTGGCGGCCATCGGGGTCTCCATCGATCCCGACTGGTCGATGAGGATGACGACATAGGTCCGCTGGTTCCGCTTGATCTTCCGCTCGTACGGCATGGTGTCCCCCTGGGTGTGAGGTGGAGGCGGTGGCGGCCCGGGCAGGGCGCGCACACCGGAACGGGTGGGGCTGGGAGTGGGCCGGCCGGCGGGTGCGGCCGTCCGGCGGGGCTAGGGCGTCCGCAGCGCGGCAGCGAACTTGTCGTCGATCAGCGGGTGGACGTGGAGTGCTCCGCTGCCGCCGGTGGTGCCGTCACGGGCGTCGATGGCGTACAGGTGACAGTCGGAAGCGCCCATGTGGACGCGGTCGCCCCAGGGGTACGGTCCGCCCCGGCAGGCCCGTCCGCCGGTACGGGCGGACCAGCGCGCCGTGCCGTCGCGGACGTCGAGGCAGCGCAGCCACCGGTCGCGGCCGGCGAGCAGGACGGTGCCGTCGCCCCCGGCGGCGGGCCGCCCGGCCGGCGGCGAGCCCGTGGGGGCCCGCCAGCGTGGCGCGCCGCTCCGCGCGTCGGCCCCGTGGGCGGTGCCGTCGGCGGTCACGACGACGACCGTTCCGCCGACGACCAGGGGGCCGGCGGTGGGCCGGTCGGGCAACTCGGCGCGCCACACCATCCGTCCGTCGCCGCTCAGGCGGAACAGCAGCCCGTGGGCCGCGACTCCGAGCAGGTCGTCGCCGTCCCAGACGGGGTCGAGGCCGCCCGTGTCGGAGAGGTCCGGCCGGGTCCAGCACACATGGCCGTCGGGCGCGAGGCAGACCAGACCGGTGTACGTCGCCAGGCACAGGGCGCCTTCGGGGTGCACGGCCGGGGTCGCGGTCAGCGCGTCGGCGGTGCCCGGCAGCCGCAGCGGTTCGGAGCGGGTGGGGCCGCCCCGCAGGACGTGCAGCCGGCCGGAGACGCCGCCGAGCCACACGGCCGACCAGGCGAACACTGGGTCCCCGGCGGGCCGGTCGTCCAGCGTGGACACCCCGGTCACCTGCCCGGTGGCCGCGTCGAGGCCGTACACCGTGCCGTGGTCGTCCGCGACGATCACCCTTCCCCCGGCCCGCAACGGCCGGACGCGGCAGGGGGCGTCGGTGCCGTGCTGCCAGCGGACCTCGCCGTCGTGGAGGCCGACGGCGGCCACCGCGCCGCGTTCGCCGTCGGTCCCGGCGACGAACAGGAGGTCGCCGTCGCCGGCGGGGGCGGCCTCCGGCAGGAAGCCGAGGGCCCGCGTCCAGGGCGTCCAGGGAGGCGGTGGGGCACCGTGCCCCTCGTCCCGCCCGCCGGACAGGTCCGGGCTCTCGTCGTTCTCGTCACCGGTGCTGGTGTACGCGACGGGCGCGGCGTACAGGGGGACGGTCGCCCGGGCGACATGGCCGTCGTCCGGGGCGGCGTGCGCCGCCTCCCGCACGGGCTCGCGCGCCGGTTCGGCGGGCGGATCGTCGTCGTGGTCACCGCGCGGGGTGGCGAGTTCGGGTTCGGGTTCTCTTTGGGGTTCCGGCTCCGGTTCTGGTTCCGGTTGGGGTTCCGGTTGAGGCGGTCGCGCGGGTTCCGGTTCCGGGGCGGGGTCCGGCGGGCCGGAGTCGTAGGCGTGGTCCAGGGGTTCGGCGGCCGGGGACGCGGCGGAGGGGGCGGCGCCGGCGGGCGCTTCCGTACGCGTACTCGTACTGGCACTGGTACTGGTGCTGGCACTGGTCCGGGGCGGGGGTGCCGGGACGACGCCGACGGCGGGTGCGGAGGCCACGAACAGCGCGTACGCCTCACGTGCCGTGCCGTCCGTGAGGTTGAGCCCGTAGAAGACGGTGGACAGGCGCCGGGACACCCGTGCCATGGACGGGCGCAGGACCGCGTGCCTCCGGCAGCACCGGCGGATCAGCCGCCGCAGCAGGCGCCCCTCCCGGCCGGGCAGGTGGTGCGGGAAGAGCGTCCGCAGGAGTTGCCCGAAGGCGTGGACGTCGGCCGGGCCCGGGCGGCGGGCCCGGTCGAGGTGGGCCAGCAGGGAGTGGCCGGTGACCAGGGGCCCGTCCGGTGTGCACAGGACGGACACCGTCCCGAAGCCGCCGTGGTGGCGGCCGGCCTGGTGCAGGGCGGACAGGGCGGAGGCGACCCGGCGGGCCGTCAGGAGCGCCACGGGCAGCGGTACGGAACGGCCCGCCAGGACGCCCGGCAGGGGCCGCCCCTCGCGGTACTCCGCCACCAGCCAGCCGGCGAAGGGGCCGTCCTCGACGCGGGCGAGCCAGGGCAGGGTGCCCTCGACCACCGGTTCCCGGGCGATCCGCACGGCCCGGGTGAGGGCCTCGTCGTCCTGGCCGGTCGTCCGCCAGTGGGCGTGCGGGGCGGTGAGGTAGGCGACCGGCCGGTCCCGGTCCGGGTCGAGGGCGAGCCAGGTGCGGCCGACCTCGTCCGCCCACAGGTGCGGTCCGCGCCTGGCCCGGGCGGCGAGGGACACGACGGGTTCGGTCGCCGCCGTCCCGCCGCCCGGGCTTCGCCGGAACCGGAACCGGAACCGGAGCCCGAGCCGGATGCGCGGCCGGACGCGGGCCCGGCGGGCGCGGGTCACCGGGCCCGCTCCGGGGCGAGGAGCTGGGTGGGGTCGGCGCCCAGGTCGACGGCGTGCAGGCGGCAGTCCGTGCCGACGACGTAGAGGAGGCCGTCCGCGGTCCGGAGCCCCGCCTCGACGGGTGCGCCCGCGTCGTACCAGGAACGGGCCGGGCCTCCGTCGCGGCGCAGCCGGTACACCTTGCCGTCGGCGGCCCCGGCGTACACGCTGTGCTGGTCGACCGCCAGCTCGGAGCCGATCGCCGAGCCGAGCGCGAGGCGGCGGACGGCGCCGTCGCGGGTGAGGTCCAGTCCGTAGACGCCGCCGCGGACGCAGCCGGCCCAGAGTTCGTTCCCGTACGCGACGGGACGGGCGCGGACCGGGCCGTAGGTGCCGGTGGTCCGCTCCGGCCGGCCGTCCGCGCAGCGGTAGGAGCAGACGCACCGGGCGCGGCTGCCGACGTGGACGGTGCCGCCGGTGACGACCGGTCCGCCGTGGATCTCCCCGCCCGTCTGGGCCTCCCACACGCGGGTGCCGTCGTGGGCGTCGAGGGCGTAGAGGCAGCCGTCCCAGGAGGCGGCGAAGACGCGGCCGCCGGCGACGGCGGGTGCGCCGTAGACGGCGCGGTCGCCGGTACGGGCGGTCCACTGGAGGTCCCCGCCCTCGGCGTCGAGGGCGCGGACGAGCCCTTCCCGGTCGCCGAGGAGGACCAGGCCGTCCGCGACGGCGGGTGTGGAGGGTGCCGTGTTGCCGGTGGGGCGCCGCCACCGTTCCTCGCCGGTGGCGGCGTCCAGGGCGCAGACCCAGCGGTCGGCGCGGGATACCACGAGCATGTCCCCGGCGGCGGCGGGCGCGCACTCCACCCGTCCGCCCAGCTTCCGTGACCAGGCGACGTCACCGGTGCGGGCGTCGAAGGCGCGGACGGTGCCGTCGAGCGCGGCGACCGTGACGAGGCCATGGTGGAGGACGGGCGCGGCGTAGTAGGTGCGGCCGGGCAGGAGGGCGGTCCAGCGGGCGGGGATCGCGTGCCGGGTGGCGGGCTGCCGGGCGGCGGGCCGCGCGCCGCCGGAGGGCGGCATGATCCTGGTCGTCGCCGGGGCGGCGGGGCGCGGGAGCGGGACGGTGGGAACGGCGGCCGGGTGGTCGGCGGGCCGTGCCTCGGGCAGGCGGATCTCCTCGTACGCGCGGAGGACGTCCTGGGCGGCGGGCGGCAGCCAGGTGAAGGCGCCGGGGCGGGCGGTGCCGGGCGTGGCGCCCCGGGACAGGGCGTCGGCGCGGGCGACGACCTCGGCGGGGGCGGGCCGGTCGGCGGGGTCGAGGGCCATGCAGTCGGCCACGAGGTCGTACGCCTCGGTGGAGAGCCCGGCGATGTCGGGGCGCCCGTCGGGTCTGCGCCGGACGCTCGTGCCGTCGACGGGAAGGGCGCCGCGCAGGGCGAAGGCGAGGATGGCGCCGAGGGCGTAGACGTCGGCCGCCTCCCCGACGGGCTTGGCGGCACCGTGCTCGGGGGCGGCGTACCCGGGGGTGCCGCGGCGCGGGGTGTCGAGCGGATCGGTGGGGCTGGCCAGGTCGAGCAGGAGGCCGAAGTCGATGATGACGGGCCCCTGCCGGGCCACCAGGACGTTGCCCGGTTTCAGGTCGCGGTGGACCATGCCGAGGCGGTGCACCCGGGGCAGGATGCGCGCCAGTTCGCGGACCAGCGACATCGCCCCGGGCGGGGGTAAGGGCCCCGCCTCGCGGACGAGCACGCTCAGGGGCGGGGCGTGCACGTAGTCGACGGCGAGCCAGGGCGGTTGGCCGTCCGGGTCGGCGCCGCGGTAGCGCGGTGTCCCGGCCCCCGCCAGCCGCCGGCACGCCTGCGCCTCCCGGGCGAACCGCGTCCGGTACTCGGGCTCGTCCTGGAGCCCGGGCCGTACGGTCTTGATCGCCACGGGCGGCGCCCCGGCGGCCTTCTCCCCCAAGTAGACGCGGCCCATGCCGTCCTGCCCGATGACGGCGAGCACGGTGTAACCGCCCAGAGTGCGCGGGTCCCCCTCGCCGAGCCGGGCGAGCATCATGTTCACGTGGGCGTCCCCCTCCCATGTGGTCCCCGGACGAGGGGGGACGAGGAGGACGGCACCCAGCGCCGACGCGCCCCCGTGCCCTGGCCCCCCGACGCTCCCCCGCGCGCCCAGTCAAGATCCCTTTTCGCCGAAGATTGTCACATCGTACAGATAAATATTGAACCTTCGGGCAAAAACCCGGATCTCCTCACTCCGCCCCCTGCGCGGGCTCTCCGCGCTGTCAAAGGACTCCGCTCACCAGGGAGTTGACTCCGGCGCATGCACCTGACCCCCAACTCGCCCCAGGTAGCCGCCCCGTACAGAGACAGCCCGGCAACGCGCGGGCGTACGATGCAGGCCACAAAGCACCGGTTGCGTGTCGCTTGCCTCAATCACGAACCAACGGCGCGTCGGCCCCGACGACGACCGACCCCGAGCATTACAGCGGGGCCACTGCGCAGCCTTGAGACATGCTGGACGGACCTGATGGGCAAGATGCAGGTGATTGAAACCGAGCGTCCACTCAACTAGAGCCGCAGCTCAGCAAGCGTCGGCCCCGCACCCGCGGGGGTGTTCCCCACAGGCGGCCCTGGTAGATGCGCAGCGAGTAGTCGGCCCCGCACCCGCGGGGGTGTTCCGTACCCGGCCGCCATGCTGAAGGCCCGAGCCATGTCGGCCCCGCACCCGCGGGGGTGTTCCTCGCGGCATCTTGCGAGCGAGCACTCTTACCCCGTCGGCCCCGCACCCGCGGGGGTGTTCCCACAGGCGCGGCCTTGTAGGTGCGCACCTTGCTGTCGGCCCCGCACCCGCGGGGGTGTTCCTGTGCTGATACCAGGTGTGCATAGGGCCGCGCGCGTCGGCCCCGCACCCGCGGGGGTGTTCCGGGGCGGCGCTCTCCGCTCGCCGCGCTGGGGAGGTCGGCCCCGCACCCGCGGGGGTGTTCCCTTCTACCGCGCACGGATCCACTTCGGGACCGGGTCGGCCCCGCACCCGCGGGGGTGTTCCCGGAGCACGTTGATGTTCATCCGTCGCAGCACGGTCGGCCCCGCACCCGCGGGGGTGTTCCTTGGAGGGGCGGGCCGTGATCCCCGCTGGCGCGGTCGGCCCCGCACCCGCGGGGGTGTTCCGACCGCGGCCTGGGCGCCGTACGCGGGCCGCATGTCGGCCCCGCACCCGCGGGGGTGTTCCGTCCTTCCTTCGTCCGCTCGACCATGAGGCTGTGTCGGCCCCGCACCCGCGGGGGTGTTCCGGGCCGCGGCATCCACTACCTCATCAGCGCCGGGTCGGCCCCGCACCCGCGGGGGTGTTCCGGACTACTGGCCCCGTGGTTCACTGCGGCACGTGTCGGCCCCGCACCCGCGGGGGTGTTCCCAGGCGGTTCTGGACGGTCTGCTGGACCTCCTTGTCGGCCCCGCACCCGCGGGGGTGTTCCGGTATCGCGCACCTCGATCTCCCTGCCGACGGAGTCGGCCCCGCACCCGCGGGGGTGTTCCGCTGATGTTGTGCGACTCGGTTGCGCTGACGACGTCGGCCCCGCACCCGCGGGGGTGTTCCCATGCTCGCCTGTACGTGCTGCGTGGTGCTCTTGTCGGCCCCGCACCCGCGGGGGTGTTCCCCTGAGAACCCCCCTCCGGGGTTGAGCCCGAACGTCGGCCCCGCACCCGCGGGGGTGTTCCCCGCAGCTCCACCCACGTCGTGCTGCCCGACGTGTCGGCCCCGCACCCGCGGGGGTGTTCCGATCGAACTCCGCGCGCAGATCGCCATGTGGGCGTCGACCCCGCACCCGCGGGGGTGTTCCCCGCTCGAAGCCCTCGCTGCCCTTGAGGCTGGAGTCGGCCCCGCACCCGCGGGGGTGTTCCGTGCCTCTGCGTCAGGATGCCCGCTTCGAGACAGTCGGCCCCGCACCCGCGGGGGTGTTCCGCCACCGTTCGCGGCGGTGGAGCCCTCGTTGACGTCGGCCCCGCACCCGCGGGGGTGTTCCGCCGGAGCAGTCCCAGCTCGGGCTGCCGTTGCCGTCGGCCCCGCACCCGCGGGGGTGTTCCCCGCCTCGCGTTCCTCGCCGGCCGGGGCCGCGAGTCGGCCCCGCACCCGCGGGGGTGTTCCTGGCCAGCAGTGCCATCAGTGCGCCCACAAACAGTCGGCCCCGCACCCGCGGGGGTGTTCCGAGCCTTGGGTGAGATCCGGTGCCGGGCGCCGAGTCGGCCCCGCACCCGCGGGGGTGTTCCGGACGTCGACCGGCTCCTCGAGAAGTACGCGCTGTCGGCCCCGCACTCGCGGGGGTGTTCCCTGGGCGCCGGTCTCGACGAGGTGAGCGTCGAGGTCGGCCCCGCACCCGCGGGGGTATTCCCCGCTGCCCCGCCTCGCCGGTGACACCCGCCTGGTCGGCCCCGCACCCGCGGGGGTGTTCCGCAACGGACAGCAAGGGCCGCCGGGGCACGCATGTCGACCCCGCACCCGCGGGGGTGTTCCGTTCGCCTGGCACAACCGCGAGCGTTTGGGGCTGTCGGCCCCGCACCCGCGGGGGTGTTCCGGAGCAGCCGATGATGCGATTCCCCCGCCCCGAGTCGGCCCCGCACCCGCGGGAGTGTTCCTCCTGGCCGGCGCTCACACGGCGAAGGCCCCCGGTCGGCCCCGCACCCGCGGGGGTGTTCCGAGGCCTGGTACCCGCTCGACGTCGCCCAGGCGGTCGGCCCCGCACCCGCGGCGGTGCGCTGCCCATCGCGCTCCTCCTCCCGAGGGTCGGCCCCGCACCCGCGGGGATGTTCCGCCCCGGGGACCGTCCGGGGTCTCCGGGGCTTGGTCGGCCCCGCACCCGCGGGGATGTTCCGTGCGCTGCCTGGTCAGGGCTTCCGCACAGGCGTCGGCCCCACACCCGCGGGGATGTTCCGTGGACGATGTCGGCGTAGTAGGCGTAGTCGCCGTCGGCCCCGCACCTGCGGGGATGTTCCCGACCCACCCGAACACCAGGGGGCACCCGTGCTGTCGGCCCCGCACCCGCGGGGGTGTTCCCGGTGCCCGCCGTGACCGTGAGGCGATCTTCGCGTCACCCCCACACCCGCGAGGTGTTCCCCGACTGTTCGCGGGCCTGGCCTTCACGATCACGTCGGCCCCGCACCCGCGGGGGTATTCCGACCCACCAGGCGTACGGCGCGCTCCGCCACATGTCCACCTCCCTCCCCGCGAGGCGGGATGGATTGCCGTCACCCCATCGAGTGAGGGCGCCCCATCCCTCAACGCCGGTTTCGCGCGGACAGGATCAGCCCCTCATAGTCGACGGGGCGCCAGCGGTCGCGGCCGGCTGTTCGGACGGCCCAGCCCTGCTCGTTGGCGGCCGGTTCGACGAGGACGGCCTGACCGTCGCCGATGCGGGCGGCCAGCAGTTCCCAGAGGCGGTCCCGGATGCGGCGGCTTGGGTTGCCGACGAAGACGCCCGCGTTCACTTCGACCATCCACCGGGTGAGGTGGCCGCGGAGGCCTTCTGGAGCTGCGATCAGGACGATGACGGTCATGACGGCTGCTCCGGGGCCGGCGCGGTGGTGTCGGGTTCGGGACCGATGACGGCGATGTGCTGTTCGCCCATGGTGGCGGCCGAGAACGATTCCGTGCCGGCCGTCGGTGACGATGGTCCGGCGGAGATGACCGCCGAAAGCTCGCTCGACGACCAGTTGACTCCGGCGGCGACGGTGCCGGTGCGTTCGTCCCACAGGGCGCTGGTCTCGGGGGTGTCGAAGTCGGTGTCGGGTGGGTTGAGGAGCGTCTTGATGTCGCTGACGATGCGGCCGAGGAGTTTGGTCTCGACGATCCGGTCGCGCAGGGCCACGCGGGCGTCACGTTCGTCGGTGAGCCCTTGGGCGGCGAGATCGAAGGCGAGGGGGAGGGTGTATTCGCCTTTGTAGAGATCGGCTATGTCCAAGTTGAACGAGATGGCGGAGCCGGTGTGGACGAAGCCGAGGCCGGGGCTGGCGCCGAGGCCGACGACGACGGCGTGGCAGATGCCGTACAGGGCGGTGTTGGCGGCGGAGAAGAGGCGGTTGACGTCGTCGCCGGCGGCGAAGGCGTCGCCGGTCTTGTAGACGCGACCGTTCCAGGGCACTCCGGTACGGCGGGAGTGCTCCTGATAGAGCCGCTTGAAGCGGGTGCCCTCCCGGCCGCGGAGCTGCTGCATGGTCGCCTTGGAGACGTCCTCGCCGGGAAAGCGCATGGCGTACATGGCGCGGGCGACGGCCAGGCGTTCCTTGGGCCGGGTGACGAGCCAGGCCTGCCGGTGGAGCAGGCCGGCGCTGCGGCTGGGGCCGAGGCCCGCTGCGTACATGCGGACGCCTTGCTCACCGACCCAGCAGATCGCGGTGCCGGAGTCGGCCAGCAGGCGGATGGCGCCATGGGTCACGCGGGTTCCGGGCCCGAGGAGGACGACGGCGATCATGGCTGCGGGGATGCGGACAGTTTCGCGTCTGTTGATGACGACGACGGCGTTGTCGTCCCGGTCGAGGTGGCTGCGCTCGACGTAGACGCTGGAAACGCGGTCGACAAGGCGGTGCAGGTCGTGGGGGTCAGCTTTCCACCAGATGTCGGCCATCCCTTCAGCCCCTCGCCTCGGGCAGCGGTGCGAGGGTGAGAAGACCGCAGCCGTAGGCCTTCGAGGGGCCGATGCCGGCGAGCAGGCTGGAACGGAAGAGCTGGGTGTCGGTGATGCGGAGGCGCCCTTCGAAGGTGGCGCTGTGGAAGACCACGGTGTGCCCCTTCTCGTGCTTGCGGAAGGAGTGCCGGTGGCGTGCGGTGATGCGGACCTCGAAAGGCGGGTTGGTGTCCGGGCGGGAACGGCGCGGCTTCGCAGTGTCGGGGGCGGTGGCTGGGGGGCGTGGCTGGGGGCCGGTGGCGGCGGCCTCCAAGTGCACCGCGGGGATGTCGAACCCGCGACGGGGGGCCTGGCTGAGGATCCAGGCGAGCTGGGCGGAGGCGGTGCGGTGTCCGAGGCGGAAGCTGCGGGGGCGTTTGTTGCCCGCTTCGGCGTGGGCCGCAAGGCGTTCGGCTTGCGTCCGCGTGGGCTTGGTGGGTGTCCGGGTGTTCTGGACGGGGCTGGCGGTCAGCCGGAAGGCGAACTCGCGGCCGACGGCGAGTTGGGCGAGTACGGGGGCGTAGTCGCGTACGGCGGCGTGCTCGCCGTCGGCGTCCGGCCAGCCGACTTGCTCGACGACGTGGGTCCAGTCGGGGCGGGAGCGGGTCAGGACGAAGAGGTACGGCCGGTGAGGGTTGTCCGGGTCGAGGCGCCAGAGGACTCGCTCGTCGTCCGTGTGGTCGGGCAGACCGCCCATCACGGCCGCGTGCAGAGCCCGGGGGTTGGCCAGCAGGGTTCGGCTGGCGGCGCGCAGAGGATTGATGCGGATGCGGGAGAGGTAGGTCATGGTGGTCACCAGCCCAGCAGGGCGAAGGGGTCGTGGGCGGGGTCGTCGGCAGGGTTGTCGTGGGCGTCGCTGTCTGCGTTGTCGTACCCCGAGGGGATGGTGAGCCAGGTGTGCCGGACGCGGCGGCTGGTGAAGCTGCGCTGGTGAGGGTCGAAGGAGACGGGAGCGTCCTGGAGGACGTCGTGGCCGTTCGGGTCCTCCAGGGTGGCTGATCGGTCGATCGACGGGGGGTAAGCGGGTCGGCCGAGCCGGCGCTCGCGGCCCAGTCGGGCGGCGTACTGCTTTCGCGCGTGGTCGCTGGGCTGCCACGGTTCAGTGCGCAGGGCACTTTCCATGTCGGTCGACCGGATACCGAGGCAGAGGGGCTGGGTCGGCGGGCAGGAGCGGCGACCCAGGGCCAGCGGGAAGGCGGGCGCGCGCAGGGCGGTGTCGAGGGTGAGCAGCAGATCGCGAGGTCCGCTGATCGCGGCGACGAACACGGCGTCCTGGAGGTAGTACCGGGTGGTCACATGGGTGTGCTTGGCGGGTGACGTGGGCTTCTGGGTGCCCTTGGCCGTCACACCGGCCTGCGGAAGCGGACGGCCCCGGTAGTCGCTGACGGTGTGGTAGTCGCGCAGGAGGGTGCCGGGCTGGTCGACGCGGATGCCCAGTCGCAGACCCAGCAGCTCGCCCAGCGGCTCCTCCCTGGGCAGACCTACCGAGGCCGCGAGCAGGCCGATGACGCCCGACTTGGTGGGTTCGGCCCCGGTGTCGCGCCGGTTGAAGGCGCTGCGTACACCCCAGGACTGCAGGGGTCCCGCCAGCCGCAGCATGAGCACGGCGTGGTCTTCGCCGATCCCGGCCGACTCGGCGTTCGGCGAGCGGGCAGGCTCGGTGGCCGGGGCGGTCACTGTGCGGCCTGCTTGAGGCTGTCGGTGAGGTGGGCACGCAGCCCGCTGAGGAGCTTGGGGAAGGGAACGGGGCTCCCGAAGGCCTCTTGCAGGGCTTCGCCGGTTTTGGGGGCGTCCATGTAGGTGTGTGAGGCGGCGGTGAAGGCCGGGGTGTCTCCCCAGTTGGCGATGGCCTGAAGGTGCTCGCGTGCCAGTCGGCGGGCAGACTCCGCCGCGATGCCGGAGGAGTTCGCTCCCGCAATCGCGCTGACGGGCCTCTCGAAGGCGGAGACGAGGTTGACGGGCTGGTCCCGCCGGACGACGACGCTCACGAGACTGGGGAGGGTGCGGTGGGCGAAGGCGTTGGTGTAGCCGTTGGGAATGGAGCGGGCGAAGGAGGTCACGAACTCTTCGACCGCGTGGATGGCGGTCTCTCCTTCGGTCAGGTTCTGCAGGAGCTGGTGCACTCCCACGGTCGCGTACCGGTACAGCGTGGCGGAGTTGAAGCCGATGCTGCCGATCATGCCGGCGCCGGTCTCCTCGTCGGACTGCTGATCGTCCACGGCGGTGAAGTAGTCGAATTCCAGCTCGACGGCGTGGGTCGACAGCGCGTGGGCCACCTGCGCCGCCGCGTCCACCTTGAGGGACGGGACGTCGGCCACCATCCGGCCGAACAGGGCCACGTCGATGGGGTGACCGGTGCTGAACTTCTCACGCACGGCCATGGTCTTGACGATGTCGGCCAGGGCATCGTCATCGAGTGCGGCGAGTTCCTGCGCCCTGTCACGTACCAGTGCGGCCACGGCGTCGAGTTGGCGACGTCCGTAGAAGAGCAGGTAGGCAGTGTCACCCTTCTTCTTGCCGACGCTGAGGTCGAGCTGGGACAGGAGGGCCTCGGCCAGGCGGAGGGCGGGCTCGTCGCCCAGCTCCGTACCGTCCTTGATTTGGTCGGCCAGCGCGGCGATGACGCGGCGCGTGCGAGTGGCCAGGTCCTGCTCCGGTACGCGCTCGGCGAAGTGCTTACGTGTTGCGTGCTTCCATGCCTGGGAGGAGACCCGTGAGCGGCGAACCCCGCCGTAGAAGGCCTCCTTGGGGTTGCCCTGGTCGTCGCGGTTCAAGTTGGCAGGCGGCACTGTCTGCAGGATGTGGACGTCGACGTAGATCCGGGGCTCCGGGATGCGGGCGGTGGCAGTAGGGCGCATGCGAGTCGTCTTTCGTGACAGATGGTGAGTGGGTTCGTCGAGGTACGCGAACGCTGCCCGCTACCACCTGGTGGTGTGGCAGCGGCGGACAGGGAACGTTGCGCGGCAGTTCGGCCCGGCCCCAGGTGCTGGGAGGTGCCGGCGGTCGACCCCTGGAGGGACTCGGGACTGTTACTCGTCGTCCGGGCGGGGGCGGCGCAGGTGGTAGGCGAGTCCCCACTGTCGGCGGACCCTCAACCGCCCTTCCGGGTAGTGCCAGCGCTGGATGTCCAGGAGCAACTGGTCGTAGTCCAGCGGCTGATGTACGACGCGGAGCTGGGAGACCAGGCCCCTGAGCCGGTGGACGAGCGCGCCGACGGTGGTGGCGCTGACCGCGGCGGCGACGCGGCGGTCCACGGCGTCTTCGCCGAATCGGTCGTGGAGGGCTCGCAAGGCCTTTCCGGTGCTGGTGCCGCGCCGGTGCATGGCGTCGCTCTGGCCCTGCTGGTGGAGTCCGTAGAGGGAAAGTGCGGCGTGCTCTGCTTCCAGTTCGTCGGTGATCCGGCCGTCCGTGAAGGTGCTGTAGTAGGGCCACAGGCGTGGCTCGGTGAAGGCGCTCCGGCCGAGACCGGCCCTTAGCGCGGCGAGTTCCTCGCCGGGAGGCCGGCGGGAGCCGCGGTGGTGGTGGTCGGTGATCCACTCACCGTGTTCATTGACGCGGCCGTGCCAGTAGCGGTTCGTGGGTCCAGGGGCGGGGATACCGGGGTGCTGACTGGGCTGTGACGTGGTGGACATGCTGGGCAGCTTTCGACGTCGCCGCTGGCGGAGGGCGCAGCGGGGGCAGGGACAGGTGAATCGCTGGGCAGCGGAAACGGTCTGTTCAGCGCTCGCTGGTGCTGCGCGCTGCCGCACGTCGGCGGAGGATCGTGGCCAGACGGCTCCGGAAGGCGGCTTCGGCGGTATTGAGGCGGTACACCTGCTCCTTGCCGTCCTTCTTGATCTTCCGGCCGGTGAATGCGGTGGGCGGGGCCGTGGTGAAGAGCCCTTCGGCCACCCGCCAGGTGATCTGCTCGGCCTTCGCCTCCCATGCTTCGAGGCCCTGCTCACAGCGGTCGAAGTCGTCACCCGCCTTGCACAGACCGGCGAGCAGCCGGCGTACGACCGGGTCGAGTGCGTGGAGGAGGGTCTCCCCGGGACGTTGGCCCTTGTCCCAGGGAATGGGTTCACTACCGACGGCTCGGCGCAGGTCCCCCGAGAGGTGGTTGAGAGCAGTGGCCAGGTCTTCCGCCTGCTGGACGACCCCCAGCAGCGCTCCGTAAACGTCGCCGTCCGGGTCCAGTGCGGTCACCGGCAGAGGGATGTCGTCGAAGTAGACGTCCTCGATGACGGCGGACTGGTTGCCGTAGGTGATGCCCGTGAGTTCGACGCGCAGAGGGTAGCGGTAGGGCAGTCGTCGGCTGATATCGCTGAGCTGTCTGAGTGCCCGGCTGCTGGTGAAGCCTCTGCGAGTGGCCGTCGCTCCGCGGTCCTGGTCGAGTGCCTGGATCGCCAGAAGGGCGTCGAGACCGCGCCAGCCGGCGCGCCCGGGCAGGTGGCGCCGGGGGCGCGCGGTCTTGGCAGCGGCAGACCGAGCTGACGGCGCGCGGCTGCGCGCACCGGCCGGGGGATCGGTGATCCAGGCCGTATGAGGCTCGGTGTCGGGGTTGAGGTCGAGCCGGTCGCCCGCTGCCACCAGGACTCGGGTCACCCGCGGGCCGTCCGGCGTCTCTTCCGGGATCAGGCGGATACGACGGGCCTGCCACGTCCAGATGTCGAGCAGGCCCCGGGCCGCTCTGGTCTGCCAAGCCGGAGTCGCGCAAGAGAGCGTCTCCCGCACATCCCCCTCCTTGGCCCGGCGTCGCCACTGCGGCAGGTCGTCCTGGAGAAGGGCCTGGCCGTACGGGATGTTGAGCAGGAGCGTCTGGTACAGGTTGGCGCCGATCGGCATCGTCACGCCGAGCTGACCGAGGGGTCCGGTCGGATTGCCAGTCGTCTTGCCGGACTTCGCCATGGGATCACCCACGGCGCCCGTTTTGATCGCGGCGGTGTCCCAGCAGTGCGTATGGATCAGCCAACGGGCCGCCTGGGCCGGGGTGAGCTCGAGTGCGTCCGCCTCGGTCCGGGACGAGAAGAGCGGCACATTGTTCCCCGTCGCCGCTGTGGCCACCAGGAGCGCCGAACCCTTGGTGTCCCCCTTGGCCGTGTGAAGATCGGCGACTTGGGCGAAGGGGTCGAGGGGGTCGAACAGGTTGAAGAGATGCTGGTGCTTGTCCAGGTAGTCCGCGAGGTCGGTACGCTGGCGCGCCGTGAAGGCACCTGCCTGGAACATTCTGAGCCACTCCGCGGCGTCCGCCGGTCGCCCGATGGCGTCGACCACCAGCGGTAGCAGCACCTGGCGGTAGATGGCGGCCTTCTGCGTGGGCAGGTCGACCACGATGTCCGTGAACTTGTCGGCTTCCAGAAGCAGTCTGCGTACGCTCTGCTCCGGCAGGACGTCATCGGGCCGATCACTCCGCAGAGCCGAACCGTCAGCCAGGCCGGCTTGCAGCCAGGGGTCGGTCAACAGGTTCATCAAGGTGATGAGCCCCTTCAATTCCTGAGGTCTGGCTTCGCCACAGCAGGTTGGCACACCTGCATAGGACAAGCGGGACGAATGAGAAAATCGCGGTGGCCCCGCTGCGGACGTGTCGACTCCGACGACGGATCGGCAGACGCTGCTCGCATCCGGAGCGGGGGTGTCCCGTGGTTCGGTCTGTGGCCGTCGTTGGCTCCGCCTCCGCGGGCAGGGAGGGTGCGGGTCCGTCGGCCCGCGCCCGTTCCCTTCCCGTTCACGGGCCGAACCTTCCAGTCGCGCTCAGAACCACTGTCAGCCCCAGCGCGTCGTCGTAACGGACCTGGTGGTCACCGAGTTGCCCCGCCCGTTCGCCGTCCAGTACGAGGGCCCGCGAGTAACGCAGGCGCGGGTCGCCCATCCAACCGGGGAGGGGGCGCAGTGTCTCGGCAGCCTTGGAAGCCGGGCCGCCGGGCAGTCGGACCGCGCCGCCCAGCACGTCATCAAGGAGGTCATCGGCCACATCACCGTTCGCGGAGAGTGCTCGCCCGGACAACGTCCGGTACGTCGCACCATCGTGGGTCACGAGCACCACTTCGGCGCTGGGCTCCCCATCCCGTACGACAGCGTCCAGCTCTCCGTCCAGTCCTGTTTCGGGCAAGGACACCTCGTGCAGGCCGGCCAGTGTGGCACCCTCCTTGTCACCTCGTCGGGTGAGGAGGTAGCGCTCGGCCTCTTCCGCCCTACGGCGTTGCTCCGTCTCCCAGAGCGACTGGGCGGCTTGTGCGTCCTCTGCCCATGGTGGTGGTACGACCTCGTCGGTGCCGTACACGGAGGCGACGAGTTCCGGTACCTGGCCAGGAACCGCCCACGTTCCCGCATCGGCTCCGTCAGCGTCCAGTGACTCTCTGACCACGGCAGCGGTGCGCAGGAGCAGATGCCGTCCGTAGATCGCTTCCGAGGCGGTGAGGAAGCGAGGCGACGCTTCTGGTGGTGAGCCGCAAGGAGCGGTCGACGCTTCACCTCCGGGGAGGCCGAGGCCGGTCAGGCCGGTCAGATACACCCGGGGCCGGCTGAGGCCGTCCGGCCGTACCCGCCCGTCGTGCCGGTGCAGCCGCCCGATCCGCTGGAGCAGCAGGTCGACAGGAGCCAGGTCGGTGACGAGCAGGTCGGCGTCGACGTCGAAGGACTGCTCCGCCAACTGCGTGGCCACGACGATCAACTGCTTGGGCCGCAGCGCATCGGTGCCCTGCTCCCCCGGAGCACCGAGCAGCTTCAGACATCGCTCGGTGCGGTCGGCTCGTGCTGCGACGGCCAGACGTCCGTGGAGCAGCAGAACAGTGTCCTTCCCGAACTCCGTACTCAGCGCGGTGTAGAGCGACTGGGCCCGGCCCACCGTGTTCCTGATCACCAGCGCGCAACCGCCATCGGCGAGTTCGGCGCGCAGGAGCGCCGCGATTGAACCGTCGGCCTTCCGCTGCGCCTCCTCGGATGCGGCTGCCCTGGAACGGTCGGGGACGACCTCCGGCAGAAGCGCGAGTTCCACCCGCAGATCGCTGCGCCACCCTTCGCAGGCATCGACGTGTATCCCGTACCCCGTCCCGTCGGAAGCCGCCCAAGCAGCCGTCACCGACGGATAGCGCTGGGAGTTCGGCAGTTCGTCGAGCGTGGCTTCCTCCTGCGACGCAGCGCCCGCAAGGTATGCCTCGACCAGTTTCTGGCGCTGTTGCGGGGGCAGTGTCGCGGACAGCAGCACCACGGGCACTTGAGCCTGACCCAGCCAGCGCAGCCCCTCCACGAGGAACTGCGACATGTAGACGTCCGCGGCGTGCACCTCGTCGAGCACCACGACCTTCCCGGCCAAGCCCGCCATACGCAGCATGACGTGCCGGCTGCGGGTCGCGGCGAACAGGAGCTGGTCGATGGTGCCCACGACGAATGGGCACAGCAGGCCTCGCTTCGCGCCGAGGAACCACTCGGCCGGCCCCCGCGCGGCCCCGGAGAGCCCACGCCCGGAGAAGGCAGCGACCCCAGGGCCGAAAAGATCATCGTCCTCGCAGTCCCCGTACTCGTTGACACCGGCGAAGTCGGCCTCCGGATCCCCGCTCTCCCGCCCCTCCACCAGGTCGCGCCACGCCTTGTTGAACATGCGCTTGCCGTGCAGAAGGGCCACCTGCGAGGCGAGGTCGCCGTCGCTGTCGCCGAGAGCGCCCAGCCACTCCCGCACCTGCTCGAACATCGGGTCGCTCGTCGCCTGGGTGGGCATCCCGATGAAGACTCCGTCGGCTCCGAAGCGGGCGGCCAGAATCTCCGCCGCCAGCAAGGCAGCCTTGGTCTTCCCCTCCCCCATCGGGGCCTCCACGATCAACAGCCCCGGCTGCTCCATACGGCGCGCCGCATCCATCACCAGCACCTGGGACGGTCGTGGATCGTGCCCAAACCGCTTGGCGAAGGCGTCACTCCCCGCCTCTTGGAGGTGTCGCCATCCTCCCCGGAGGCGCAACTCCTTCCAAGCCACCGCAGCTCGGCTTCTCGCGCTGTCCATGTGCACCTGCGCCAGCTGGTCCAAGCCCTCGAAGTGCTCCTGATCGCTGGCGATCCAGTCCGCCATGATGACCATGCCGCTGAGGTGCAACTGCGCGGCACGTGTCGGGACGTGGGCAGGCTGCACGGCACTCAGGCTCGGATACCCGAGTTCCCTGCTGAAGCGCTCAAGCAGAAGGGCCTGTACCCGCGGCCAGGGCTCGCCTCCCTGCATCTGCTTCCGCCCGGCCCGAGGTGGCTGCGTACGGTCCTCGGAGGGCACCGCTCCATGGTGCCCGGCCACGAGCGGCCACACCCATGCCACGTGCCGGTCTTCCCAATCGGCCTGCGGCAAGATCGTCTTCAGCAGGTACGCCCCTGCGAGCTCGTGACGCCACTTGGCGCGCGGGTTGGCGACCGTGGGCCCATGCCACCCGAGCCCGGCGCTGCGCACCGCATCAGCGCCAGGTGCCCATAGGTGCTGGAAGGCCGGCGTGGCCTTGCCGCAGTCGTGCACCCCACACAACCAAGCGAACAAGCGACGCCCGTCGCCGCCTGCGATGCCTTCCCAATACCTCTTGGTCGAGGCAGCCAGGAGCTCGTCCCAGATTCGCTCGGCGACCGCTGCGGTATCGAGCAGATGGGACAGCAGCAGGTTCGTCGTGCCCCCCGCACGGTCAGCCGACTTTCCCCAGAGGACAGCCAGGGCAGCCTCAGCTAATCGCGCCTCATCTTCCTGCCAGCCATCGGTGTCCATGGCTCCAACTCCCGCTCAGGTGATCTAAGTTGGATGGATCGTAGAACGAGGCACTGAAAATGGAGGGCCAAGTTCCCCGAAGGGGTGAGAACAATGCAGCGCGGTACGGCCTGCACGGAAGGGTGACGTGCCCGATGGCACCGATCGAAAATGGACCGACCTCGCGGTAACGTCACAGGTCAGCAAGTGTGGGCCCCGCACACGCGGGGGTGGTCCCTCCTCCGGGGCCTGGAGAGCTACCTCCTCGCCGTGGGCCCCGCACACGCGGGGGTGGTCCACGGGCTCAGCAGGAGCAACGCGAACGGGGACAGTGGGCCCCGCACACGCGGGGGTGGTCCGCCGTACCAGGAGGTGAACAGGCGGTCGTTGTAATGGGCCCCGCACACGCGGGGGTGGTCCCCCGCACCTCACCGAGTGCCCGCGCGACTGCGCGTGGGCCCCGCACACGCGGGGGTGGTCCACGGGCTCAGCAGGAGCAACGCGAACGGGGACAGTGGGCCCCGCACACGCGGGGGTGGTCCGCCGTG
>NZ_JBIBVB010000004.1:743250-900251 GCF_043079975.1 Streptomyces sp. NPDC015131
GTCGTTGTAATGGGCCCCGCACACGCGGGGGTGGTCCCCCGCACCTCACCGAGTGCCCGCGCGACTGCGCGTGGGCCCCGCACACGCGGGGGTGGTCCGCTCCTGCCGCTCGGCCAGAAGTACATCGTCGGGTGGGCCCCGCACACGCGGGGGTGGTCCGGTGCCGGGCGTGCCTGAGGTGATGACCAACCCGTGGGCCCCGCACACGCGGGGGTGGTCCCTCCCGCGCCCCGGCGGATCAGGCAGTGACCGTGTGGGCCCCGCACACGCGGGGGTGGTCCGCGTGAGATCTGGGCTTCTTGGTTGCATGCGAGGTGGGCCCCGCACACGCGGGGATGGTCCGTCGCTGGCCGTCCGCCGCTGGTCGGCGGCGGCGTGGGCCCCGCACACGCGGGGGTGGTCCCCCGAACCAGTCGCGGCCGACGCGGAGGAAGGCGTGGGCCCCGCACACGCGGGGGTGGTCCGCGCACCCCCACGTCCGGGGGCAGGCCACTGCGGTGGGCCCCGCAAACGCGGGGGTGGTCCGCGCCGCGAACTCCGCACCCCGCACGCTGCCCGGTGGGCCCCGCACACGCGGGGGTGGTCCGCAGACCCCCTGCGTAGCGGATCTGACCGCCTGGTGGGCCCCGCACACGCGGGGGTGGTCCGCGCACATAGCTCCGCCCCGGGGGCGGCCGTCCGTGGGCCCCGCACACGCGGGGGTGGTCCGCAGTTCATCAACTCGCGCCTCGTGGAGGGCATGTGGGCCCCGCACACGCGGGGTGGCCCCAGTTCGTCCTCACTGAACTTCGGGTACGCCTCGTGGGCCCCGCACACGCGGGGATGGTCCCCGGTCCTGGATGTCCTGGTAGCCGTTCTCGGCGTGGGCCCCGCACACGCGGGGATGGTCCTGGGCTCGTGCGCGCCATGGCGGGCGTGGTGGAGTGGGCCCCACACACGCGGGGATGGTCCGGCGGTCCCGCCGTAGACGCCCTCCGGGACCTGGTGGGCCCCGCACACGCGGGGATGGTCCGATGGACCGGGCCCAGATGACCGTCCTGTACGAGTGGGCCCCGCACACGCGGGGATGGTCCGAGGGCGGAGAAGGCAAGGTCGGCGGAGGCCCGGTGGGCCCCGCACACGCGGGGGTGGTCCGCGCACCACACGCGCCGCCCGTCCGGCGGCCCAGTGGGCCCCGCACACGCGGGGGTGGTCCTGGTGGCAGGGGACACGTACGTGACGAGTGTCTGTGGGCCCCGCACACGCGGGGGTGGTCCGCTCATTGAGTTCGAGCTGGACAAGCGGATGTCGTGGGCCCCGCACACGCGGGGGTGGTCCCCCTGACGGCTTCGACGCCCACCTCCTCATCCCGTGGGCCCCGCACACGCGGGGGTGGTCCGCTCCTCCTGCGCGCGGTGACGGCCGGGCCGAAGTGGGCCCCGCACACGCGGGGGTGGTCCGCTCATCCGCTCCACCTTCGACGGCATCGCCGAGTGGGCCCCGCACACGCGGGGGTGGTCCGACCCCGCCGCCGCCGAAGAAGCCGGTCGAGGCGTGGGCCCCGCACACGCGGGGGTGGTCCGACCCCGCCGCCGCCGAAGAAGCCGGTCGAGGCGTGGGCCCCGCACACGCGGGGGTGGTCCGAAGAGCAGCGCGGACTCGGCGGTCGGGCTGTCGTGGGCCCCGCACACGCGGGGGTGGTCCGCAGTCCTCGCCCCCGGCGGGTGGCAGCTCCTGCGTGGGCCCCGCACACGCGGGGGTGGTCCGGGCTATCGATTCCGGCGCGACGGCGGAGCGCTATGGGCCCCGCACACGCGGGGGTGGTCCGATCCTCAGCGAGCATCACGGGCCCACCCCCGGGTGGGCCCCGCACACGCGGGGGTGGTCCCTCCCCGCCCTGCACCGGGAAGCAGCGTGATCAGTGGGCCCCGCACACGCGGGGGTGGTCCCTCGCCGCCCCCACCCCAGAGCCGCTGGCCGGCCGTGGGCCCCGCACACGTGGGGGTGGTCCTACGCAGCTGGGGAAGATGCTGCGCCGCATCCCGTGGGCCCCGCACACGCGGGGGTGGTCCGCCGGCCTGCGTCTTCGGCGCTGACTGGCGCAGGTGGGCCCCGCACACGCGGGGGTGGTCCCCGGGCCCGTCGAGCGGCCGACCCGCAGGCCGCGTGGGCCCCGCACACGCGGGGGTGGTCCCGCGTGGTCGTCGTCCATCCCGGCACCGTAGTGGTGGGCCCCGCACACGCGGGGGTGGTCCCCCGAAGACCGACGACCCTCACGACCATCTTGCGTGGGCCCCGCACACGCGGGGGTGGTCCGAAGCAGGTGCGCTGGCGACCGGGTCTGTCCCAGTGGGCCCCGCACACGTGGGGTGGTCCCGCCGCCGCCTCCGCCAGCAGGGGAGGGCCGCCGTGGGCCCCGCACACGCGGGGGTGGTCCGTCCGCGGCCTGCTGGGCTGGTGCTGCCGCTGCGTGGGCCCCGCACACGCGGGGGTGGTCCGGCTGTGCGGCTTCTCCAGGAGGCGCGCGAGCGGTGGGCCCCGCACACGCGGGGGTGGTCCGGGAACACCACCATGGCGAGGACCGTGACGGGCGTGGGCCCCGCACACGCGGGGGTGGTCCCTCGGGCGCCTTGGCCAGCCGCTTGAACACGTCGTGGGCCCCGCACACGCGGGGGTGGTCCGTCCCCGACACCGAGCTGCGGCCGGTCGGGGCCGTGGGCCCCGCACACGCGGGGGTGGTCCGCACACCTGATCGGAGCCCGTCATGACCCGCCGGTGGGCCCCGCACACGCCGGGGTGGTCCGCACTCGACGCGCCCTCGGTACCGGTCCCGACGGTGGGCTCCGCACACGCGGGGGTGGTCCGTAGCCCAGCGCGATGGCGAGGGTGGTGTGGGCCCCGCACACGCGGGGGTGGTCCCTGCTTGTCGCGTTCCTCGGAGTCGTCGCCGTCGTGGGCCCCGCACACGCGGGGGTGGTCCGGGGGTGGGGTGGTTCATCGGGGCATCGCCCTTGTGGGCCCCGCACACGCGGGGGTGGTCCCTACAGTCGCCCGCCTCGCACCGCGTCCAGGAGGTGGGCCCCGCACACGCGGGGGTGGTCCCGGGCCGACCAGCGTGCGGAACTGCGCGCCGGCGTGGGCCCCGCACACGCGGGGGTGGTCCTTCGTCGACGCTCGCGGGGTCGGCACCGATGATGTGGGCCCGCACACGCGGGGGTGGTCCGATCGCCACGGCGAGGTTCTGACCTAGCCACATGTGGGCCCCGCACACGCGGGGATGGTCCGGGCGAAGGCAAGCCACTCTCCATAGCGGCCGAGTGGGCCCCGCACACGGGGGATGGCCCCCGACTCACGTAGGAGAGCTCATTGATCATCGTGTGGGCCCCGCACACGCGGGGGTGGTCCCCTGGGCGGCCGACACGGCTTTCCCCTGTGGGCGTGGGCCCCGCACACGCGGGGGTGGTCCGTTCACCCCGCCCGCGCCGACCTTCGTCCACGGGTGGGCCCCGCACACGCGGGGGTGGTCCTTGTCGCGGGCCTCTGTTCGCCCCGTGAGATCTGTGGGCCCCGCACACGCGGGGTGGTCCGTGCCCCGACGCGGTCGTGGAGCACGGCACCACATGCGCCCCGCACGTGCGGGTCCCACCCACATCGCCCCATTACTGAGCAGTTGATCGCGTTTGCGGCCGAGGCCACCGACCCTGGCGATGCCCTGAACGATCTCGCTCAGCCCAGGAAGCTCAGCCGCACCTGCCGCTCCGGGTTGTCCTTGTTCGTGTCGACCACGCAGACCGACTGCCAGGTGCCGAGGGCCATTTCGCCGTTCACTACCGGGATCGTGGCGTGCGGGGGGACCAGGGCGGGGAGGACGTGGTCGCGGCCGTGGCCGGGGCTGCCGTGGCGGTGCTGCCAGCGGTCGTCGGCCGGGAGCAGGGTGTGGAGCGCGGCCAGGAGGTCGTCGTCGCTGCCGGCGCCGGTCTCCAGGATCGCGACGCCGGTGGTGGCGTGCGGGGTGAAGACGTTCAGCAGGCCGTCGCGGCCGGCGGCGACCTCGCGGAGGAAGGAGGCGCACGCGCCGGTGAGGTCGTGGACCGTCTCCTGGGCGCCGGTCGTGATCCGTAGCGTACGGGTGGTGAATGCGTCGCTCATGTCCCCATGGTGGCATCGCGCGGGGTGCGGGACGCGCCGGGAAGATCCGGGGCGGGCTCCGGGTTGGTAGAAGCATGAACCATGTGGACGTGGTGGTCGTCGGCGCAGGCCAGGCGGGGCTGTCGGCCGCGTACCACCTGCGGCGGCTCGGGATGGAGCCGGGGCGGGACGTCGTCGTCCTGGACCACGCCCCGGCGCCCGGCGGGGCGTGGCAGTTCCGGTGGCCGTCGCTGACGTACGGCAAGGTGCACGGGATGCACGCGCTGCCCGGGATGGAGCTGACCGGCGCCGACGAGGGGCGGCCGTCGGCGGAGGTGATCGGCGCGTACTTCGCGGCGTACGAGGAGCGGTTCGGGTTGCGGGTGCACCGGCCCGTCCATGTGGCGGCGGTACGGGAGGGTGCGGGCGGGCGGCTGCTGGTGGAGTCCTCGGAGGGGACGTACGCGGCGCGCGCCCTGGTGAGTGCGACGGGCACCTGGGACCGGCCCTTCCTGCCGCGCTATCCGGGGCAGGAGAGCTTCCTGGGACGGCAGTTGCACACGGCGGACTACCCGGGGCCGGAGGAGTTCGCGGGGCTGCGGGTGGTCGTGGTGGGCGGCGGCGCGTCGGGGACGCAGCACCTGATGGAGATCGCCGAGGTGGCGGCGGAGACGACCTGGGTCACGCGGCGCGAGCCGGTGTGGCGCGAGGGGCCGTTCGGCGAGGCGGAGGGCCGCGCGGCGGTGGCGCTCGTGGAGGAGCGGGTGCGCCGGGGGCTGCCGCCGGCGAGCGTGGTGTCGGTGACCGGGCTGCCGCTGAACGACGCCACCCGGCGGGCGCGGGAGCGGGGTGTGCTGGACCGGCTGCCGATGTTCGACCGGATCACCCCGACGGGCGTGGCGTGGGACCGGGAGGCGAGGCCGCCCTTGGAGGCGGACGTCATCCTGTGGGCGACCGGCTTCCGGGCGGCCGTGGGCCATCTGGCGCCGCTCCGGCTGCGTGAGCCGGGCGGCGGGATCGCCGTGGACGGGACCAGGGCGGTACGGGACGCGCGCGTACACCTCGTCGGGTACGGGCCGTCGGCGTCGACGATCGGCGCGAA
The DNA here is from genome assembly GCF_043079975.1 of Streptomyces sp. NPDC015131. Taxonomy (NCBI): domain Bacteria; kingdom Bacillati; phylum Actinomycetota; class Actinomycetes; order Kitasatosporales; family Streptomycetaceae; genus Streptomyces; species Streptomyces sp. NPDC015131. The sequence continues at coordinate 748,460 of NZ_JBIBVB010000004.1, forward strand.
CCGGGCGGGCCGGGCCGCCGCCCGTGACATCGTCCGGCTGCTGGAGACGGCACGGGTGGCGGCGGCGCCGGCGGAGGTGCCCGGACCGGTCGCGGTCAGCTCGGGTCGGACGCCCGCTGTGCGTTGAACTCCTGCACATTGCGCTGGTGTTCGGCGTAGTCGGCAGTGAAGCGGGTGTCGCCGGGCCGTACGGTGACGAAGTAGAGCCAGTTCCCGGGCGGCGGGGCGGTCGCGGCGCGCATGGCCTGCTCGCCGGGGTTGGCGATGGGGGTGGGCGGCAGGCCCTGGCGGTTGTAGGTGTTGTACGGGTTGTCCATCCGGGTCTCGGCGTGCGAGGTGTCGATGGTGGACCGGCCGAGCCCGTAGTTCAGCGTGGAGTCCATCTGGAGCGCCATGCCCTGCGCGAGGCGGTTGTGGACGACCCGGGCGACCTTGCCCATGTCCTCCGGGGTGTCGGCCTCGGCCTGCACGATGCTGGCGATGATCACCTGCTGGTAGAGGCCCATGCCGGGCTGCGGGGCCGCGGCGGCGCCCGCCCGGGCCGGGCCGAAGCGCTCGTGCGCGGTGCGGACCATGTAGTCCAGCAGCCCGCGCGGGGTCGTCTTCTTGTAGACCGGGTACGTCGCGGGGAAGAGGAACCCCTCGGGGTTGCCCAGCGCGTCGTCCGGCAGCTTCAGTTTCGCGCCCTCGGCGACCTTCCGGGTGGTGCCGGGGGCGGCCTTCAGCGCCTTGTCGGCCGCCTCGTACACCTGCGTCGCCCGCCAGCCCTCGGGGACGAGGAGCATGGTGGGCTTCTCCGGGGGCGGCGGGGCCGGGGGCTCCTTGCCGGTCAGCAGGAGGGGCAGCAGCACCGCGGCGGCCACGACGACGAGCACGCCCGTGCTCAGCGCGATCCAGCCGCGGCGGGTCATCCGGAGCCGTCGGCGCGGGGGCATGCCCTGCGGGGAGTCCTTCGTCATGCGGGCACGTTAACCCGACAAACGGACAAATCCGGGCACTTCACACGCCGTACTCCCCCACCGCCGCACTCCCGCGGCACCGCGGCTCCCGCCGCCGCGATCCCCGCCCAGCGGCACGGAACAAACGAACAGGGGCGCGGATGTTCGCCCGAACGCATGATCGTCACCCGTTTCGGTGCCCGCGGCGCACGCGACGGATGATGCTTACGGTGCGCAAGCGACGGGCTGCAGACCGCGACTGCACTGTCCCACACATCAGTGAAGCTCAAGGAGAACGCACGACATGAACGTCATCACCGACCTGCTCGCCGGCCTCGTCCACTTCGTCGGCTGGCTCGTCTGACGATCGTCCGCCCCGGCGCCGCCGCTTCCCCGTCCCAGGGGAGCGGCGGCGCCGTCGTTCCGCCCGGGGGTGGCCGGTCAGGGCACGACCGGCTCCAGCTCCGCGTCGCCGCGCACCAGCGCCGCGTACCGGCCGTCCCGCGCCATCAGTTCGTCGTGGGTGCCGCGCTCGGCGATGCGGCCGCCGTCCAGGACGACGATCTCGTCGGCGTCCCGGACGGTGGAGAGCCGGTGGGCGATGGTCAGGGTGGTCCGGCCGGCCGAGAGGGCGTCGATGGCCTGCTGGACGGCGTGCTCGGTGCGGGTGTCGAGGGCGCTGGTCGCCTCGTCCAGGATCAGCACCGGCGGGTCGCGCAGGATCGTCCGGGCGATGGCCAGGCGCTGCTTCTCACCGCCGGAGAAGCGGTGGCCCCGCTCGCCGACCAGGGTGTCGTACCCGTCGGGGAGCGAGGCGATGTGGTCGTGGATCTGCGCCGCCCGCGCGGCCTCCTCGATCTCCTCGTCGGTCGCGGAGGGGCGGGCGAAGCGGAGGTTGTCGGCGACGGAGGCGTGGAAGAGGTACGCCTCCTGCGACACCACGCCCACCCCGCGGGCGAGGGTGTCGAAGTCCAGGTCCCGCACGTCCACGCCGTCGAGGGTGACACGGCCGGCCGTGACGTCGTACAGCCTCGGGACGAGGTGGCTGAGGGTGGACTTGCCCGAGCCGGTCGGGCCGACGACGGCCAGGCTGCCGCCCGCCGGCACGGTGATGTCGATGTCGCTGAGGGTCTCGCCGCCCTCGGCGTCGTACCGGAAGGCGACCTCCTCGAAGCGGACCTCGCCGCGGATCTTCTCCAGCCGGACGGGGTCGCGGGGCTCGGTGATGTCGACCGGCAGGTCCAGGTACTCGAAGATCCGCTGGAAGAGGGCGAGCGACGTCTGGATCTCGACACCGGTGGAGAGCAGGCTCACGGTGGGCCGGAACAGGCCCTGCTGGAGCGAGACGAAGGCGACCAGGGTGCCGATGGAAATGGCCGGCCCGCCCGCCTGGAGCGCCAGTCCGGCGGCCCAGTAGAGCATCGCGGGCATCGCGGCCATGACGATGCCGATGGTGGACATCCGCCAGCGGCCGGCCATGGAGGAGCGCACCTCCAGCCCCACCAGGCGCTCCGACTCGGCGGCGAAGGACCGGGTGAGGGAGTCGGCGCGCCCCATGGTGCGGCCCAGCAGGATGCCGCTGACGGAGAGCGACTCGGTGACGGTGGCGGCCATCGCGGCCATCTGCTTCTGCCGCTGGGTGGTGATCCTCTTGCGCTCGCGGCCGACCCGGCGGCTGATCCACACGAACAGCGGGAGCAGGAGCAGGGAGACGACGGTGAGCCGCCAGTCCAGCGCGAGCATGGCGACGACGGTGGCCACCACGGCGGTCAGATTGGAGACCAGGGAGGTGGCGGTGGAGGTGACAGTCGCCTGCATGCCGCCGATGTCGTTGGCGATGCGGGACTGGACCTCGCCGGTGCGGGTGCGGGTGAAGAAGGCGAGCGACATCCGCTGGAGCCGGCCGTAGACGGCGGTGCGCAGGTCGTGCATCACGCGCTGGCCGACGGTGGTGGAGATCAGGGTCTGGAGGACATTGAAGACGCCGGTCACCACGGCGGTGAGGATCATGCCGAGGGCGAGCAGCGTGAGCAGGCCCGTACGGCCCTGCGGGATCGCGGTGTCGAGGATCTCGCGGAGCAGGAAGGGCGAGGCGACCGACACCAGGGACGAGGCGCCGACCAGCAGGCCCACCACGGCGAGCCTGCCGCGGTAGGGCCGGAAGAGCCGGAGGATGCGCCGGATGTCGGCCGGCGGCTGCTCCGGATCGGGCGGTGGGGGTGTCCAGGCGGACTCCGGGTGGCTGCGCATGGGCTCCTTAGGGAGGTGGCCAGGGGGCCGGACGGGACGCGTGCCGCGCGTGCCCCCGGCCCCGGGCGCGGGGCGGGCGGGAGGAGCGGCGGGGGCCGCGCCTCGCGGGCCCGGTTCGTACGCCGGGCCCATGAGAGCATAGCTCATTGTTACCTATATTCACAGTGCACGAGGTCCTGATATCATCCGGGCATGAACACCCCCGACGCCGACGGTCTGCTGGCCGAGCAGCTGCTCCGGCTGACCCGGCGCCTCCACCGCAGCCAGCAGCGGCAGCTCGAGTCGGCCGACATAGCGATCACCCCCGCCCAGTCGAGGCTGCTGCGCACGGTCGCGCACTACGACCACCCGCCCCGGATGGCCGACCTGGCCGCCCGCCTCGAAGTGGTGCCGCGCGCCGTCACCAGCCTGGTGGACGGCCTGGAGGCGAGCGGCCGGGTCCGCCGCGTCCCCGACCCGGCCAACCGCCGGGTGGTGCGGATCGAGCTCACCGACACCGGGCGCGACACGCTGCGGCGGCTGCGCACCGCGCGCCGGACCGCCGCAGAGGACATCCTGGCTCCATTGACCGCCGAACAGCGCGAAGTGCTCGGCGGCCTGCTGTCCGCGCTGGTCGACGGAGGCCCGCGGCGCGACTGCTGACCGGGGCGCCCGCCGCGCCCTCCGTGCACCGCCGCCCGCGTGGCGGCCCACCGAGGGGACCGTGACATGCCGCTGCTGGAGCCGAACCCCGACGCCCTCCGTCCCGGCGCGCACCACGCCCCCTCCCCCGACCGGGTGCCCGACCTGCTGGCGCACGGAGCATCCGGGCGGCTGCGCGACGAGCTGACCGCCCTCCTGGGCCCCGGCAAGGTGCTCTGGCACGTCTCCGACCTCGTCCGGTACGCCTCGGACGCCAGCCCCTACCGGTTCCTGCCGCGGATCGTGGTGGTCGCCGAGGACGTCGACGACATCTCCGCGGTGCTGTCCTACGCCCACGGCAAGGGCCGGGAGGTGGTGTTCCGGGCGGCCGGGACCAGCCTCAACGGCCAGGCGCAGGGCGAGGACATCCTCGTCGACGTACGCCGCCACTGGACCGGCGTGGAGGTGCTGGACGGCGGCGCCCGGGTCCGGGTCCGCCCCGGCACCACCGTCGCCCGGGTCAACGCCGCCCTCGCGCGCCACGGCCGGATCCTGGGCCCCGACCCGGCGAGCGCCGCGGCCTGCACGGTGGGCGGCGTCGTCGCCAACAACGCCTCCGGCATGACCGCCGGCACGGCCCGCGACTCCTACCGCACGGTCGCCTCCCTGACCGTGGTGCTGCCCTCCGGCACCGTCGTCGACACGGCCGACCCGGGGGCCGACGAAGAACTGGCGCGCGCCGAACCGGGCCTGTGCGCCGAGCTGCTCGCCGTGAAGGCGGAGATCGAGGCCGACCCGGAGCTGACGGCCCGTATCCGCGCCAAGTACCGGATCAAGAACACCAACGGGTACCGCCTCGACGCCTACCTGGACGGGTCCACGCCCACCGAGATCCTCCGGGGGCTGATGGTGGGGTCCCAGGGCACGTTCGGCTTCCTCTCCGAGGTGGTGTTCGACACCCTTCCCCTGGACCGCGAGGTCGCGGCGGCGCTGCTGTTCTTCCCGTCGCTGACCGCCGCGGCGGCGGCCGTGCCCGGCTTCACCGAGGCCGGCGCCGCCGCCGTGGAGCTGATGGACGGCAACACCCTGCGCGCCTCGGTACGGGTGGACGGCGTGCCCGCCGACTGGGCGCGGCTGCCCGGCCCCACGGCGGCCCTGCTGGTGGAGTTCCGGGCGCCGGACGAGGCGGCGCTCACGGCGTACGAGCGGGCCGCCGCCCGCGTCCTGGCGGAGGCCGGGCCGACCGCACCCGTCCCCTCCGTCACCAACGCCTTCACCCGGGACGCCGCCACCATCGGCGGGTACTGGAAGGCGCGCAAGGCGTTCGTCGCCGCGGTGGGCGGGGGACGCCCGTCCGGTACGACGCTGATCACCGAGGACTTCGCGGTGCCCCCGGCGCGGCTCGCCGAGGCGTGCGAGGCGCTGCTGGCGCTCCAGGCGGAGCACGGCTTCGACGCCGCGGTCGCCGGGCACGCCGCCCACGGCAACCTGCACTTCCTGCTGGCGTTCGACCCGGCCGACCCGGCCGACGTGGACCGGTACGCCGCCTTCATGGACGAGTTCTGCAAGCTGACCGTCGAGCGGTTCGACGGCTCGCTGAAGGCCGAGCACGCCACCGGCCGCAACATCGCGCCCTTCCTGGAGCTGGAGTGGGGGCCGAGGGCCACGGAGCTGATGTGGCGGACGAAGGCGGCGCTCGACCCCGACGGCATCCTCGCGCCGAGGATCGTCCTCGACCGCGACCCGCGCGGGCACCTGCGCGGCCTGAAGACCGTGCCGAGGGTGGACCCGCTCAGCGACCCGTGCATCGAGTGCGGGTTCTGCGAACCGGTCTGCCCCAGCCGGGACCTGACCACGACGCCCCGTCAGCGGATCGTGCTGCGCCGCGAGATGATGCGGCAGGGCCCGGGGGCGCCCGTCGAGACGGCACTCCTCGCGGCGTACGGCCACGACGCGGTGGACACCTGCGCGGGCGACTCGGTCTGCGCGCTCGCCTGCCCGGTGGGCATCGACACGGGCACGCTGATGAAACGGCTGCGGCACGCCCGGCACTCGGCCGCGGAGGAGCGGGCCGCGGCACTGGCCGCGCGGCGCTTCGGGGCCGTGGAGGCGGCGGCCCGGCGGGCGGTCGCCACCGGGCGGCGGCTCGGCGACCGGCTGCCCGCGTCCCTGACGGGCCTGGCGCGGCGCGCGGTGCGCCCCGACCTGGTGCCCGAATGGCTGCCCGAGATCCCCGCGGCGGCCTCCGCCGCACTGCCCGGTACGGAGCGGACGACGGCCGTCGCCGTGTACTACCCGTCGTGCGTCAACCGCGTCTTCGGCGAACCGGACGGCCACGAGGGGCCCTCGCTGCCCGAGGCGGTGGTGGCGCTGTCGGCGCGCGCCGGGAAGCCGGTGTGGATCCCCGAGGACGTGTCCGGCACCTGCTGCGCCACCGTCTGGCACTCCAAGGGGTACGAGGACGGCGCCCGGCTGATGGCGAACCGGGTGGTGGAGGCCGCCTGGGGCTGGACGGCCGGCGGGCGGCTGCCGCTCGTCACCGACGCCTCCTCCTGCGCCCTGGGGCTGGCCCGCGAGGTGGTGCCGTACCTGAGCGACCGCAACCGCGAGCTGCACGCGGAGCTGACCGTGCTGGACCCGGTCGCCTGGGCCGCCGGCGAGCTGCTGCCGCACCTGGAGGTACGCCGGAGGGCCGGGTCCGCGGTCGTCCACCCCACCTGCGCGGGGCACCACCTCGGCGACGCGGAACGGCTGGTGGCGGTCGCGGCGGCCTGCGCCGAGGAGGTCGTCGTCCCGGACGAGGCGGGCTGCTGCGCCTTCGCGGGCGACCGGGGGCTGCTGCACCCGGAGCTGACCGAGTCGGCGACGGCGCGGGAGGCGGCGGAAGTGACGGCCCGCACGTACGACGCCTACCTCTCGACCAACCGGATGTGCGAGGTCGGCATGCAGCACGCCACGGGCCGCCCCTACCACTCCGCGCTGCTGGCGCTGGAGCGGGCGACACGCCCCTGACCGGTCGTCACCCGGCGCCCGGCGGGAGCGGCGCGGTACTCACCGGCCTCTGAGTACGGGAGCGGTGCCGTCCGGCCCGTACCGCCCGGTGGGATGTGTCCATGACGACAACGCCGCCCTCCGCCGGCCCCGCCTCCGCCGCGCCGGGCCCCGCCGCCGCCCGTACGTCCCCCAACTGGCGCCAGGTGGCCGCGCTGATGGGTGTCGGGACGGCGATCGTGCTCGCCCTGGCCGCACTGGCCCGGGGCTGCACCGCCTGGGAGGGAGGCAAGATCCTCTCGGAGACGGCGTTCCGCGAACACCTGCGGCACACCGAGTCGGCCGGTGAGGACGCGGTACGGCGGCTGGGCCTCGACCCGGGATCGGTGTACGCGGGCCGGGAGATGGCCAACGCGTCCTGCAAGGACGACTTCGGTGTGGACGAGGGGGACGTCACCCGCGACCGGCCGACGGTCGAATGGAGCCTCGACCACGTCGACCGGGCCGACTACCTGGCAGCCGTCGCCACCCTCCGCGAAGAGTGGCGGGCGCGGGGCCACACGGTGAAGGACGTCCCGGCGCCGCCCCGGGGCGAGCCGGGCGCCGGCCTGCCGGGGGTGCGGACGACGGACGACCGGGGCATCGCCCTGTGGCTCGCACCCGACCACTACTCCGGGGTGCCGTCCCTGGTCGCCGACGGCGGCTGCGTACGGCATCACGGGATGCGGGTGGACTGGGAGAAGTAGCCGGTCCCTGCCGGCCTTCGGGGACGGGGCCCCTTCAGGGCAGATCCCCTTCCGGAGAGGGGCCCTTCAGGGCAGATCCCCTTCCGGAGAGGGGCCCTTCAGGAAGGCCCCTTCAGGAGAGGGCCGTCGGCCGCCGGGGCGGAGGCACGGCCCGGAGCAGCTCCCACAGCGGGCGTGAGCCGGAGGCCCACAGCGCGAGGGTGTGGCGGTCGACCACATGGAGGCGCTGCTGGGCGGCGAAGTCCACGGCCGGCCGGGTGACCCGGCCGTTGGTGACGAGGACCGCGACGTCGGCGCCGTGGACCTGGCGGGCGGTGCCGTTGAGGACCTGGAGGTCGGGCGTGCCCACCGGGGACCCTGCGAGCCCGTCGCGGCGGTGCTTGCACTGGACGACCCAGCGGCGGCCGTAGGGGTCGGTGGCCTTCACGTCCGCGCCCAAATCGCCGCGGCCCCCGACGCGCACCGCGTCCCGGCAGCCGTCCCGGTGCATCAGGTCCCGTACCGCGTCCTCGAACCGGGTGTGGTGCAGGGCGTCCAGCTGCGTCACGGCGTACCGCAGGCCCTGGGCCCGGACCGCCTCCCAGCGGGCCCGCTGCCGCTTCCGGTGCAGCCGGGCGCCGGCGGCGGACGCCGCGAGTACGCCGATGGCCACCAGGACCCACCCGTGCGCGAGCAGCCACCGGACGGCGGCCACGGTGACCGCGACGGCCAGGACGGCGACCACCAGCAGGCCGGTCAGCCGGTCGTCCGCGCTCCGCCGCCGCCCCGGCCGCCGGCCGCGTCGCCGCGCGGGAGAGCGCGTCGGGCGGCGTGCGGGGCGGCGTGCGGGAGGGCGCCGGGATGTCGTCGGTCTCCGCCCGCGTGCGCGGGGGCTCACCGGCTCGCCCCGGAGACGCCGCTGCCCGCGAGCAGTACGGCCACCTTGATGGTCAGCAACCGTTCAGTCCTCCCCCACACCATCGGCCCGCGCCGTGCCGGGAGCGCGCCGCACCGGTCTTCCTGTGTAGCGGCGCTCCGGCGGGGTGGGTGGCGGATCGCCGGTGATTGGCACAAAGCGGTTCCGACCTGGCCGGATACCGCGCGGCGGGCGGCGGTCGGTGTACGCGGGGGCGCGCGCCCCGCGCCGGTGCGTGCGCCCGGCGCCCGGTGCCCCGGCGGCCCGCCGAGCGCCCTGCCGAGTCCCCGGCCGGCTGCCTCGCCGAGCACCCGACGAGCGCCCCGCCCAGTCCCCGGCCGGCTGCCTCGCCGAGCGCCTCGCGGTGATCCGGATGCTGCGGCCCCAGAAGTCCATGCACTCGCAACGAGAGTCCAAACACGGCCCTTGCGCACCAACAACCCCACCGGCCAGGGTCCTTGCCGGGATTCATGGACCAGCCGCGCACACGACGCTCTGGAGGTTCGATGAACGACGCAGCAGCCGACGGGCAGGACCGGGACACCGCCCCCGAGGGCCCGCCCAGCCGGCGGGCGGTCCTGCGGACCACGGCCGGGGTGGCGGGAGCCGCCGGGCTGGGGTGGGGCGCGCTGGGCACCGGCCCGGCGGCGGCCGCGGAGGCCCCGGCCGGGGACGCCGCCGACGCCGCTCCGCCGCGCCAGGGCCGCACCATGGCGGGGGTGCCCTTCGAGCGGCGCTCCACCGTCCGCGTCGGGATCGTGGGGCTCGGCAACCGCGGTGACAGCATGATCGACCTCTTCCTGGCCGTCCCGGGCGTGCGGGTGGTCGCCGTGTGCGACCCGGTCCGCGCGAAGACCGAGAAGGCCGCGACCAAGGTGGTGGCCGCCGGGCAGCCCTCCCCCGCCGTGTACGCCGGCGGGGAGCACGACTACGAGAACCTCTGCGAGCGCGGCGACATCGACCTGGTCTATGTGGCGACCCCCTGGGACCTCCACTTCGCCATGGCGAAGGCGGCGATGCTGAACGGCAAGCACGTGGGCGTCGAATGCCCCGTCGCGATGCGCCTGGACGAGCTGTGGCGGCTCGTGGACCTCTCCGAGCGCACCCGCCGCCACTGCATGCAGCTGGAGAACTGCTGCTACGGGCGCAACGAGATGCGCGTGCTGCGCATGGCGCACGCCGGGAAGTTCGGCGAACTGCTGCACGGGGCCGGGGCGTACAACCACGACCTGCGGGGCCTGATGTTCTCGCCGACGTACTACGAGGGCCCCTGGCGGCGGCTGTGGCACACCCGGCTGCGGGGCGACCTGTACCCCAACCACGGTTTCGGGCCGGTCGCCAACTACATGGACGTCAACCGCGGCGACCGCGTGGTCAGCATCAGCAGCTTCGGCACACCGGCGCTGGGCCTGGCGGAGTACCGGGAGGCGCACGTGCCCCGGACGGACCCGAGCTGGAAGGAGTCGTACATCGGGAGCGACCGCACCATCAGCATGGTGCGGACCGCGAAGGGCCGGGTGATCCGGCTGGAGCACGATGTGTCGACCCCGCACCCGTACAGCAGGATCAACAGCCTTGGCGGCACGAAGGGCGTCTTCGAGGACTACCCGGAGCGGATCTACCTGGAGCCGGACCACAGCGACGACCAGTGGGCCGACTTCTCGGCGTACGCGGAGGAGTTCGACCACTGGCTGTGGAAGGAGCACGCCAACCCGCCGGGCGGACACGGCGGGATGGACTACATCATGGTCTACCGGCTGATGCAGTGCATGCGCCTCGGGCTGGTCCCGGACTTCGACGTGTACGACGCCGCGACGTGGACGGCGCCGGTGCCGCTGAGCCACGCCTCGATCAAGGCGGGGGGCGCGCCGCAGCGCATACCCGACTTCACGCGTGGCGAGTGGCGCAGGGCCCGTCCGGGCGTCGACTCGGAGAAACCCGAGTAGGGGGCGGAAAGGGGTCGCTCGGGGTGAGGTGAGGGCGCGCGGCCGGGACCGCGCGCCCACCGGCCGGTCGCGTGGCCCGGCCACCGCGGGGAAAGGGGCGGACCGGCCGGGAAGACGGCCGGTTCCGGGGGGCCGGGCCGGAAAACCGTTTGCCGCCCGCCGGTCCGGAAGGCGAACCTTGCACGGTTTCCGGCTGCCGGTCCGCGGCGCCCGCCTCCGATCCCCTCGCCCCTCCACGCACCCGCTGGGACGCCATGCAGATTCACCGTCTTCCGTACGCCGACCCGGGCGTCCCCGACGTCCGGTCCGGTACGCGCTTCCTGGTGTGGCTGTGCCGCAACCAGTGGGGCGGACAGGTCAGGTCCCTGCTGTGGGGCCTGCTGCTGCACCTCGGCATCGCCGGGTTCCCGCTGGGCGTGGGCCTCGCCGTGGAGGCCGTGGTCGACCGGTCGGGCGGCGGGCTCGCCCGGGCGGCCGCCCTGATCGCCCTGCTGGGCGCGGCCGTCGCGGTGGGCGACACGATGCAGCACCGCACCGCCGTCACCAACTGGATCACCGCCGCCGCCCGCGTCCAGCAGCTGCTGGCGCGCAAGTCCGCCGAGCTGGGCTCGCTGCTCACCCGGCGGGTCGCCGCGGGCGAGGTCGTCGCCGTCTCCACCGCCGACGTCGAGAAGATCGGCTGGTTCACGGAGGCGCTGTCGCGGTTCGCCGCCGCGGCCCTCACGCTGGTCCTGGTCTGCGTGGGCCTGGTGGTCTACGAACCGGCGCTCGGCGTTGTGGTCGCCGTCGGCGTGCCGCTGGTGGCCCTCTCCGCGCTGCCGCTGCTGCCGCGCGCGACCCGGCGGGCGGACGTCCAGCGGGAGAAGGCGGGGCGGGCGACCGAGCTGGCCTCGGACACCGTCGCCGGGCTGCGGGTGCTGCGCGGCATCGGCGGCGAGGAGCTGTTCCTGCGCCGCTACCGCGAGGCGTCCCAGGAGGTGCGGGAGGCCGCGGTGCGCAGCGCCCGCATGTGGGCCCTGATCGCGGCCGTCCAGGTGCTGCTGCCGGGGGTGCTGATGGTCGTCGTGGTGGTGTACGGGGCGGGGCTCGCCCTGGAGGGGCGCGTCTCGGTCGGCGCCCTGGTCACCGTGTACGGCGCGGTCATGCTGACCCACCACCCGCTGCGCAACTTCGAGGAGATCGCCATGGCGTACTCCTTCTCGCGGCCGTCCGCCAAGCGGGCCGCGCGGGTGCTCGCCCTGAAGCGCACCACCACCACGACCACCACGGCCACCACCGAAGCCACCGCCGAGCGGCCGGGTGGCGATCTGTACGACCCGGTCACCGGGCTGCTCGCCCCGGCCGGGCTGTTCACCGCCGTGGTGTGCGGGGACCCGGACGCGGCGGGCAGGCTGGCCGACCGGCTCGGCGGTCATCCGGCGCAGGTCGTGGAGGGGCATGTGCCGGTGCTGCTCGGCGGGGTGCCGCTGGACGAGCTGCCGCTCGACGCGGCGCGCTCCGCCGTCCTCGTACAGGACAAGGACCCGGTCCTGCTGTCCGGGACCCTGAGCGAGCTGCTGGACGTGCCGTCGTCCGGGAGGGTGAGCACCGGCGAGGCGCTGGCGGCGGCGCAGTGCGACGACGTGCTGGAGGCGCTGGCGCAGGCGTCGGTGGACGGCGGTGGTGACCCGATGCGGACCCGGATCACCGAGCGCGGCCGGTCGCTCTCGGGCGGCCAGCGCCAGCGGCTGGCGCTGGCCCGGTCGCTGGTCACCGACCCCGGGGTGCTGGTGCTGGACGAGCCGACGTCGGCGGTGGACTCGCACACCGAGGCGCGGGTGGCGGCGGGGGTGCGGCGGCTGCGGGCGGGCCGGACGACGGTGGTGCTGGCGTCGTCGCCGCTGCTCCTGGACGTCGCGGACCGGGTGGTGCTGGTCCATGACGGCGAGGCGGTAGCGGTGGGCACGCACCGGGAGCTGCTGGCCGCCGACGGGCGCTACCGCGCGGTGGTCGCCCGGGAGACCGAGGAGGAGACGCTGGTGGACATCGAGGAGTCGGCATGAAGGCCGTGACCGGCGTGGCGCCCCCGGAGTACGACCCGGCGGCGCCGGAGACGGCCACCACCCTGCCGGTGGGCACCGCCGCGACCGTCCGGGCGTATGTGACCGCGCTGCTGCGCCGCCACCGGGCCGCCTTCGCGGTGCTCGTCACCGTGAACGCGGTGGCGGTCGTCGCCTCGATGGTGGGGCCGTACCTGCTCGGTTCGGTGGTGGACCGGCTCGCCTCGGGCAGTCGGGACCTCCATCTTCCGTATGTGGTCGGGGCGTTCGCGGTGGCGCTGGTGGTGCAGACGGTGTTCGTGCGGATGGTGCGGCTGCGCGGCGCGATGCTGGGCGAGGAGATGCTGGCCGATCTGCGCGAGGACTTCCTCGTACGGTCGGTGGCGCTGCCGCCCGGTGTGCTGGAGCGGGCCGGCACGGGTGACCTGCTGTCCCGGATCACCACCGACGTCGACCGGCTGGCCGAGGCGATGCGGGAGGCGGTGCCGCAGCTCGCGGTGGGCGTGGTGTGGGCCGGGCTGCTGGTGGGCGGGCTCACCGTGACCGCGCCGCCGCTGGCGCTCGCGGTCCTGGTGGCCGCGCCGCTGCTGGTGGTGGGCTGCCGGTGGTACTTCCGGCGGGCGCCGGCGGCGTACCGCTCGGAGGCCGCGGGGTACGCGGCGGTGTCCGCCGCCCTGGCCGAGACGGTCGACGCGGGCCGGACGGTCGAGGCGCACCGGCTGGGCGCCCGGCGGACCGCCCTGTCGGACCGGCGGATCAAGGAGTGGACGGCGTGGGAGCGTTACACGCTGTTCCTGCGTTCGGTGCTGTTCCCGGTCGTCAACGTCACGCACACCACCGTGCTGGCGGCGGTACTGGTGATCGGCGGGGTGTTCGTGCTCAACGGCTGGATGGACGTGGGCCAGTTGACGACAGGCGCGCTGCTGGCGCAGATGCTGGTGGACCCGGTCGGGATCGTCCTGCGCTGGTACGACGAGCTCCAGGTGGCGCAGGTGTCGCTGGCACGGCTGGTCGGTGTGCGGGACATCGAGCCGGAGGCCGGGGACGACGCGGTCCGCCCGGAGGGGCGGGACGTGACGGCGCGGGAGGTGCGGTTCGGCTACCGGGAGGGCGTGGACGTGCTGCACGGGGTGTCGGTGGACGTGCCGCCGGGGACGCGGGTGGCGCTGGTCGGCCCGTCCGGTGCGGGCAAGTCGACGCTGGGCCGGCTGCTGGCGGGGATCTACGCGCCGCGGGCGGGCCGGATCGCCCTGGGGGGTGCGGAGCTGTCGGCGATGCCCGCTGAGCGGGTGCGGGAGCATGTGGCGCTGGTCAACCAGGAGCACCATGTCTTCGTCGGCTCGCTGCGCGACAATCTGCGGCTGGCCCGGGAGGGTGCCGGGGACGCCGAGCTGTGGGCGGCCCTCGGGGCGGTCGACGCGGACGGGTGGGCGCGGGCGCTGGACGCCGGGCTGGACACCGAGGTCGGTTCGGGCGGCGTGGGGCTGACCCCGGCGCAGGCCCAGCAGGTCGCGCTGGCCCGGCTGGTGCTGGCCGACCCGCACACCCTGGTCCTCGACGAGGCGACGTCGCTGCTGGACCCGCGGGCCGCCCGGCATCTGGAGCGCTCGCTCGCCCGGGTGCTGGAGGGCCGCACGGTGGTGGCCATCGCGCACCGGCTGCACACCGCCCACGACGCCGATGTGATCGCGGTCGTCGAGGGCGGCCGGATCACCGAACTCGGCAGCCACGACGCCCTGGTGGCCGCGGACGGCCCGTACGCCGCCCTCTGGCGCTCCTGGCACGGCTGACCGGCCCCCGCCCCCGCCCCCGCACACCGGGGGGCGGGGACCGGCACCACGGGGCCGGCGGGCCGGGGCGTCAGCCGGTGTGGACCTCCAGCGCCGTGCGCACCGCCGATTCCAGGGCGCCCTCGATCCAGGCGGGTTTGACCGAGGTGTGGCAGCCCGCGAAGTGGAGCCGGCCCTCGCGGGTGCGCATGTCGAGGAGGATCTCGGTGTGCTGGCCCGGCAGCAGGACGGACGCCTCGCCGTACGCGTACGGGTCACGCTGCCAGCTCTGGGTGCGGCCGGCGCCGGTGAAGAAGACCTCCAGCCGCTGCCCGTACACCTCCTGCATCCCGCGCAGGGCGAGGGCGTAGCGGGCCTCGTCGTCGTAGGCGTCCCAGCGGCGGGCGTCGTCGGCCCAGCTGTAGGAGGCGAGGACGACTCCGCCGGGGCTGCCGGGGACCGGGTGGGAGGGCTGGAACATGAACCGGTTGGGGTTGTCGGTGACCGAGCCGCCGCCGATGACCTCCGCCGCCTCGGGCTGCTCGCGCGAGACCCAGGCGTGGGCGGCGTAGTGGGTGCGCTGGTTCTCGGTGAGGTGGCCCGGGGGCACGGAGGGGTGCCGGCCGAGGTGCCGTCCGTCCGGCGGCACCTGGCCCTTGCGGTAGCGGTCGTAGAGGCCGGGTTCCATGGCGTCGAGTTCGCGGCGCCAGTCGTCCTCGCCGAACTCCCACCAGCGGCGGCTGAATTCGAGGAGCACCTTGGTGGCGCTGTCGTAGTGGACCTCGGTGAGGGCGCGGCGCTTGGCGTAGGACAGCGGGGGTGAGATCTGGACGTGCCGGAGGCCGGAGAAGGGGATGGTGACGATGGCCGTGTCGCCGGTGAACCGTTCGCGCACCACCGGGCCGCCGCGTCCTTCGGAGACGGTGTCCACGGTGACGCCGCCGTCGCCGGTGTGGACGCGGGTGACGCGCCGGTCGAAGCGGATGTCGCCGCGGATCCGGTCGAGGAGCGCGTCGGCGAGGACGGCGGTGCCGCCGTCGAGTTCGTAGAACGCGGTGCCGGGGCTGATGAGGGACTGGCTGATGAAGCTGTGCAGGAAGGACAGCGGCAGCCTGGAGGTCATGTTCTCCAGGGTGCCGATGAGGTCCACGGTGCGTTCGTCGAGCTTGGCGTGCTCGGTGAGGAAGCGGTGCATGGACCAGTCGCCGAACCGCTGGATCACCCGGGCCCAGCCTTCGAGCAGCTGGGGCATGGGCTTGTCGACGCGGGTGCCGTCGGGGCGCCGGGTGCTGTACTCGTCGCGTACGGGGTCGAGGGCGCGGCGCACGATCTCGGCGGCGGGGACGTTCTCCAGGGCGGCCGGGACGCCGAAGGAGCGGTTGATGGCGCGGGGGTCCCTGGCGTAGTCGGCGCGGCGGGCCCGGATGCCGTTGACGCGGATCCAGGTGCGGTGGCGGGGTGCGCCGGAGGGGTCGACGTCGACGTAGTGGAAGGGCCGGCGGGTGATGCCCAGGCGGTCGATCAGGCCGATGACCAGCGGGTGGCTGCCGGGGATGCGCATGGCGCCGGCCTCGGCGTACTGCTTGGGGTCGGCGAACGGCTGGTCGGCGTTCTCGTGGCCGCCGGTGCGGAAGGTCTTGATGCGGCCGCCGGCCCGGTTGCCGTTGGCCTCGATGACGGTGACGTCGTGGCCGGCCTCGCGGAGCAGGTGGGCCGCGACCATGCCGGCCGGTCCGGCGCCGAGGACCAGCACCTTCTTGCGGGCGGTGGAGCTTCTGGGGAGGCCGCCGCCGAGGAGGATCCTGCGGTACTCCGGGACCAGGGGCCGGTTGTCGTCGCCGAGGACGAGCAGGGCGCGGGCGACGGCGAGGCAGGTCTCCCGGTCGGCGGTGGGCCGGGGCGGCGCGGGCGAGGCGGTGACGGGGGCCGCGGCGGCGGGGGACGCCGGGAGGGCGGTGGCGGGCAGGGCGGTCACGGCCGCGGCGGCGCCGGTGCGCGCAGCGAACTGACGACGTGTCAGGTCAGTGGAATCCATGATCGGAATAAAGCGGATCATGAAGTTCCGCGGAGTCGGTTCGCGACCGGTTCACCCGAACGGGACGCTCAGAGGAAACCCAGCGCCGCGGCCCCGCCCACGCCGCCCAGCAGCATGAAGACCGGCATCAGCACCTTGAGCTCCACCCAGCTGCCCGCCCGGAAGCGCATCACGGCCGGCGGGCCGAGCGGGTACCAGCGCTTGCCCGCGATGGGGATGGGCCACAGGATCGGGCAGCCGGAGACGGTCAGGGCGTCGCCGATGTCGTGGACCAGCGCGCCGAGCACGATCGGCAGCCCCAGCCACAGGTACTCCTGCCCCGGCGCGGTGAACAGCCAGTCCGCGCCGTTCCCGGGCTTGTCCAGCACGCCCGCCAGGATCCACGCGCTGGTGGCGCCCAGCAGCCACACCAGGACGTCGCTGGAGACCCGTGCCGCCCGCCACAGCAGCCCCTCCACCGCCAGCACCAGGTGCACGAAGAGGATGCCGAGGACCGCCCACCGGCCGCCGGTTATCGCCAGCGCGGACGCCCCCGCCCCGCACAGCACGGCCCACACCCAGGTATGGGTGAGCGTGCGGTGGCCGCCGCTGCGGCGGGCGTCCGCCCGGGTCTTGGTGGCCTTGTAGACGGCGTACGAGAGCTTGTCGACGATGCCGCAGAGCGTGCGCGATATCGGCCCGAAGGCCCGCGAGATGGTCGCCGACTTGTGGTCGAGGTCGGGTGCGAGCGCCGCACCCGCGCAGATCAGGGCGCCCACCACGAGCACCGGCCAGGGCATCGGATGTCCCGCCGCCGCGGTCGCGGCGCCCACCCCCAGCCACGCCGCGGCACCGGAGAGTGAGTGTGCCGGTCCCATCATGTGCGTGTCCCCGCCCGTCGCCCTCGTCCCGCGCCCGGTACCCCCGCCGCGCACCCGGGCCGCGCACCCCGGTCGACACGACAGCCTACCGTCGTTGATCTTCGTCCCGGCGGCCGGTTCCCGCTTCCGGACGCCGGGCAGGCAAGATGGGGGCGTGACCCTTATCGATCAGCTGCCGCCGGACGCCGACCCCGATGCCCTCTTCGAGGCCTTCTCGTCATGGGCCGAGGAGCGGGGCATCACCCTGTACCCGGCCCAGGAGGAGGCGCTGATCGAGGTGGTGTCGGGGGCGAACGTGATCCTCTCCACCCCGACCGGCTCCGGGAAGTCGCTGGTGGCGGCGGGGGCGCACTTCACCGCCCTGGCCAACGACCAGGTCACCTTCTACACCGCGCCGATCAAGGCGCTGGTGTCGGAGAAGTTCTTCGACCTGTGCAAGATCTTCGGCACCGAGAACGTGGGCATGCTCACCGGCGACGCGTCGGTGAACGCCGACGCGCCGGTGATCTGCTGCACGGCCGAGGTGCTGGCGTCGATCGCGCTGCGTGACGGCAAGGACGCGGACATCGGCCAGGTCGTGATGGACGAGTTCCACTTCTACGCCGAGCCGGACCGCGGCTGGGCCTGGCAGATCCCGCTGCTGGAGCTGCCGCAGGCGCAGTTCGTGCTGATGTCGGCGACGCTCGGCGACGTCTCGATGTTCGAGAAGGACCTCACGCGCCGCACCGGCCGCCCCACCTCGGTGGTCCGCTCGGCGACCCGGCCGGTCCCGCTGTCGTACGAGTACCGGCTCACGCCCATCACCGAGACGCTGACCGAGCTGCTGGAGACCAAGCAGGCTCCGGTCTACATCGTCCACTTCACCCAGGCGCAGGCGGTGGAGCGGGCGCAGTCGCTGATGAGCATCAACATGTGCTCGCGCGAGGAGAAGGACCGGATCGCCGAGCTGATCGGCAACTTCCGCTTCACCACCACCTTCGGCAAGAACCTGTCCCGGTACGTGCGGCACGGCATCGGTGTGCACCACGCGGGCATGCTGCCCAAGTACCGGCGCCTGGTGGAGAAGCTGGCGCAGGCGGGCCTGCTGAAGGTGATCTGCGGGACGGACACGCTGGGTGTCGGCGTGAACGTCCCCATTCGCACGGTGCTGTTCACCGCGCTCACCAAGTACGACGGCAGCCGGGTGCGGACCCTGCGGGCGCGGGAGTTCCACCAGATCGCGGGCCGGGCGGGGCGCGCGGGCTTCGACACGGCCGGGTTCGTCGTCGCCCAGGCGCCCGAGCACGTCATCGAGAACGAGAAGGCCCTCGCCAAGGCCGGCGATGACCCCAAGAAGCGGCGCAAGGTGGTGCGCAAGAAGGCCCCGGAGGGCTTCGTCGGCTGGACGGAGAACACCTTCGAGAAGCTGATCGCCTCCGAGCCCGAGCCGCTGACCTCGCGCTTCCGGGTCACCCACACCATGCTGCTGTCGGTGATCGCCCGGCCCGGCGACGCCTTCGCGGCGATGCGCCGGCTGCTGGAGGACAACCACGAGCCGCGCAGGAACCAGCTCCGCCACATCCGCCGCGCCATCGCGATCTACCGCTCGCTGCTGGACGGCGGGGTGGTTGAGCAGCTGGACACCCCGGACGCCGAGGGCCGCACGATCCGGCTCACCGTCGACCTCCAGCAGGACTTCGCGCTCAACCAGCCGCTGTCCACCTTCGCGCTGGCCGCCTTCGACCTGCTGGACCCGGAGTCGCCCTCGTACGCCCTGGACATGGTGTCGGTCGTCGAGTCGACGCTGGACGACCCGCGCCAGATTCTCGCCGCCCAGCAGAACAAGGCGCGCGGCGAGGCGGTCGGCGCGATGAAGGCGGACGGCGTCGAGTACGAGGAGCGGATGGAGCGGCTCCAGGACATCTCGTACCCGAAGCCGCTGGAGGAGCTGCTCTGGCACGGGTACCACACGTACCGGAAGTCCCACCCGTGGGTCGGCGACCACCCGGTATCGCCGAAGTCGGTGATCCGGGACATGTACGAACGGGCCCTGACCTTCACGGAGTTCACGTCCTTCTACGAGCTGGCGCGCACCGAGGGCATCGTGCTGCGGTACCTGGCGTCGGCGTACAAGGCGCTGGACCACACCATCCCCGACGACCTGAAGACGGACGACCTGGAGGACCTGATCGCCTGGCTGGGCGAGATGGTGCGGCAGGTGGACTCCTCGCTGCTGGACGAGTGGGAGCAGCTGGCGAACCCGGAGGTGGAGACCGCCGAGGAGGCGCAGGAGAAGGCCGACCAGGTCAAGCCGGTCACGGCCAACGCCCGCGCCTTCCGGGTGCTGGTGCGCAACGCGATGTTCCGCCGGGTGGAGCTGGCGGCGCTCGACCACCTCGCGGAGCTGGGCGAGATGGACGGCGACTCCGGGTGGGACGAGGAGCGGTGGGCGGAGGCGATGGACGCGTACTGGGAGGAGTACGACGACCTGGGCACCGGCCCGGACGCGCGCGGCCCGAAGCTGTTGTCGATCGAGGAGGACCCGGTGCACGGGCTGTGGCGGGTCCGGCAGACCTTCGCCGACCCGAACGGCGACCATGACTGGGGCATCGGCGCGGAGGTGGACCTGGCGGCCTCGGACGAGGAGGGCCGCGCGGTGGTCCGCGTCACCGACGTCGGCCAGCTCTGACCGGAACTCCGACCGGAGAGGAACGCGGATGACGAACCCCGCCGAGAGACTGGTGGATCTGCTCGACCTGGAGCAGATCGAGGTCAACATCTTCCGGGGCGCGAGCCCCGAGGAGTCCCTGCAACGGGTCTTCGGCGGCCAGGTCGCCGGCCAGGCGCTCGTGGCGGCCGGGCGCACCACGGACGGCGACCGGCCGGTGCACTCGCTGCACGCCTACTTCCTGCGGCCCGGCGTCCCCGGCCTGCCGATCGTGTACCAGGTGGAACGGGTGCGGGACGGACGGTCGTTCACCACCCGGCGGGTGACCGCCGTCCAGCGCGGGAAGACCATCTTCAATCTGACGGCGTCGTTCCACCGGCCGGAGGAGGCGGGCTTCGAGCACCAGCTGCCGCCGCGCTCGGACTTCCCGCCCCCGGAGGACCTGCCGTCGGTGGCGGACGAGGTGCGGGAGCACCTGGGCGCGCTGCCGGAGGCGATGGAGCGGATGGCCAGGCGGATGCCGTTCGACATCCGGTACACCGACCGGCTGCGCTGGTCGGCGGAGGAGGTCGGGGGCGCCGATCCGCGCAGCGCGGTGTGGATGCGGGCGGTCGGCCCGCTGGGCGACGACCCGCTGGTGCACACCTGCGCCCTGACGTACGCCTCCGACATGACCCTGCTGGACGCGGTCCGCATTCCCGTCGAGCCGCTGTGGGGGCCGCGCGGGTTCGACATGGCGTCGCTGGACCACGCGATGTGGTTCCACCGGCCGTTCCGGGCCGACGAGTGGTTCCTGTACGACCAGGAGTCCCCCATCGCCACGGGCGGCCGGGGGCTGGCGCGCGGCCGGATCTACGACCGGGAGGGCAGGCTGCTGGTGTCGGTGGTGCAGGAGGGGCTGTTCCGCAAGCTCTGAAAGCTCTGAGCGCGCCGGTGGCCGCGCCCCGGCCCGGGCCTACAGGCCGGGCAGCGCGTCCTGCTCCACCTCGTGGCGCCGGGTGCGGACGGCGGGCCCGGCGGGGTGGAGCTTGGCGTCGCAGGCCGGGCCGAGCCCGGTGCGGCGGGAGGCGGTGCCGGTCAGCGGGCGTCCGCACATCCGGCACCGCACCAACGGCGGGCCGGCCTCCTCGTCGGCGGCCCCGGGCAGAGAGACGTCCTGGTGCATGCTTGCCTGTCTACCAGGCCGGTGTGATCTGATCGACCCGTCGCACCCCCGCCCTTTCGAAGAGGAGTTCTGGCATGTCCCTGTACGACATCCCGCTGCGCACCCTGACCGGCGACCCCACCAGCCTGGCCGCGTACGCGGGCAAGGCGGTGCTGGTGGTCAACGTCGCGTCGAAGTGCGGTCTCACCCCGCAGTACGAGGGCCTGGAAAGGCTCCAGAAGACCTACGGCGACCGGGGCTTCACGGTGCTGGGCGTGCCGTGCAACCAGTTCGGCGGGCAGGAGCCGGGCACGGCCGAGGAGATCGGCACCTTCTGCTCGGCGACGTACGGCGTGACCTTCCCGATGCTGGAGAAGACCGACGTCAACGGCGCGGGCCGGCACCCGCTGTACCAGGAGCTGACGCGGACGGCGGACGCGGACGGCGAGGCCGGGGACGTCCAGTGGAACTTCGAGAAGTTCCTGGTCTCCCCCTCGGGCGCGGTCACCCGCTTCCGCCCGCGTACGGAGCCGGAGGCGGCCGAGCTGGTCGCGGCGATCGAGGCGGAGCTGCCGGCGGCCTGACGCCGGGGTACGCGGCGGGGCTCCCCGCGCCCGGTCAGGCCACCGAGGCGAGGGTGTCCGCGAGGCGCCTGCGGGTGGCGCGGGCGGCGGGGAGCACGGCGAGGGCCACCGCTCCGGCGACCGCCGCGGCCGGCAGCGCCAGCAGCACGAGCGGCGGCGGGGCGTGGGCGACGCCGGCGCCGATGCCGGTGGCGTGGGCCTCGTGGTCGACCAGCCAGTGGGCGACGGGGACGCCGAGCGCGGTGCCGGCGAGGGCGGCGGCCAGCGCGGTGCAGCCGACGGCGGTGACCGTGACGGTGGTGATCTGGCGCGGGGACAGACCGATGGCCTTGAGGGCGAGCAGGTCCCGTTCGCCGTCGCGGACGGTGCCGCCGATGGCGGTGGACAGCTCGGTGAGGCCGATCAGGGCGAGGACGGCGATCAGTCCGGCGACGACGCCCCGCAGGGCGGAGAGGCGGTCGGCGGGGCCGGTGACCTCGTGGACGTCGAGCCGGCCGGCGGAGGCTTCGGTGAGCGCGGCGCCCACCGCCGCGGGGTCGGCCCCGGGGCGCAGCTGGAGCTGGTAGAGGCTGGGGCGCAGCCCCGGGTCGTTCTCGCGGAGGGTGTCGAGCGAGGTGGAGACAACGCGGCCGCCGTTCTCCGGTTCGATGCTCCGGCCGACGAGGTGCAGCACCTGCGGGTGGCCGCCGACGGTCAGGCGCACCCAGTCGCCGACGCGGGCGCCGAGGAGGTCGAGCAGGCCCTGTCCGGCGACGGCCTCGTCGGGGCCGCGGGCGGCGCGGCCCTCGGCGACGGAGTAGGGGTAGGGCCGCTCGCGGGTGCCGAGGCCGCGGAGCGCGATGGTGCCGGTCTGGCCGGGGACGAGGGCGGCGACCTCCAGTCCGGGGTGGGCGGCGGTGACGTCGGGGTGGGCGCGCAGCAGGGCGGTGGCCTCGCGGTCGGTGAGCGCGGTGCCGGGACGGGCGGTGAGCGCGGCGGCGAGGCCCACCTGTTCGGGGCGGCTGTCGAAGCGCTCGATGGTGGTCCAGGCGCCGAGGGCGACGGTGATCAGCAGGAGCGGCAGGGCGAGGCGGACCAGGGTGGCCGGGGCGCGCCGGCCGCGTCCGAAGGCGCGGTGCCAGCCGAGGACGAGGGCGGGCGGGACGCGGAGGGCGAGGGCCTTGCGCGCCGCGCCGGACAGGCCGCCGCCGGGGGTCGCGGCCGGGGGCAGGGCGGGTACGGGCGGGACGCGGCCGGCCCGCCAGGCGGCGAGCCCGGTGGCGGCGCCGATGAACAGGACGGCGGCGGCGGGGACGAGCAGCAGGGCGGGGTAGTGGCCGGGCAGGCCCTGCCAGACCTGGACGGCGTCGCCGAGGCGGCCGGGCAGGCGCCCGCCGAGGGCGCGGACGAGGGCGACGGCCAGGGCGGCGCCGAGCACGGCGAACGCCAGGTGCTGGACGAGGAAGACCCGGACGACCTGGCCGGGGGTGAAGCCGACGGCCTTGAGGACGGAGATGTCGCGGAGGTGGCCGCGCACCCGGGTGGCGATGGCGCCGAAGACGGCGAGGGCGGCGGCGAGGAGGGCGCCGAGCCCGAAGAGGCCGAGGACCTGGCCGAGCAGCCGGGTGTCGCCCTGGGCATCGGCGCGGGCCTGCTGCCAGGTGGAGACGTCGTGGACGGCGCCGGCGCCGAGCGCGGTGACGGCGCGCTGGACGGTGTAGTCGGTGGCGCCGGGGTCGGTGAGCCGCAGTCCGACAACCTGGCCGGCGGTGCGGTCCTCGGGGACGGCGCGGGGCAGGGCCCAGACGGTGCCGGGGCGCTCGCCGGGGCGGTAGCGGCGTTCGGCGGTCTCGGCGACGCCGAGGACGGTGAGGGTGCGCCCGGCGACGGTGAGCCGGTCGCCGGGTTCGGCCCACAGGGCGCGGGCGAGGCCGGCTTCGAGGACGACGCCGTCGGGGGTGGCGGGGTCGAGCCAGCGGCCGGCGGTGAGCTGGGGGCGGCCGGTGGCGGGGGGTGCGGCGCCGGTGGCGCGCAGTTCCACGCCGGCGCGGGCGCCGGGTGAGGCGGCGGTGGTGGTGGCGGTGCGGTGGGGGCCGGCGAGGCCGGCGACCCCGTCGAGGGCCGCGAGGCGGCCGGTGTCGGCGGTGGGCCCGGTGTGGAGCCAGACGTGGGCGCCCCGGGACTGGGTGAAGACCCGCTGCCAGGGGTTGGTGGCGTAGCCGAAGAGGGCGGTGGCCAGGAGCAGCGACGCGACGATCCCGGCGGTGGCGGCGACGAGGAAGAGCGCCTCGCCCCGGTGGGTCCGCAGATCGGCGTGCGTCCAGCGCAGCATGGCCCGCATCGCGGGTCAGTCCTTCAGTTCGTTCAGCTCGACGACATGGGAGGGGCGGGTGCGGCGCGCGGGCGCGGCCCCCAGTTCGGCGTCGTCGGCGACGCGGCCGTCGAAGAAGCTGATGACGCGGTCGGCGGAGCTGGCGAGCCGGGCGTCGTGGGTGACGAGGACGATGGTCTGGCCGCGCTGGTGGAAGCGGCTGAGGAGCCGCATGACCTCGCGGGTGCCCTTGCTGTCGAGGCTGCCGGCCGGTTCGTCGGCGAGGAGCAGCCGGGGGTGGTTGACCAGGGCGCGGGCCAGGGCGACGCGCTGCTGCTCGCCGCCGGACAGCTCGCCGGGCATGCTGCGGGCCTTGGCGTCCAGGCCGAGTTCGGCGAGGAGTTCCTCGCGTGCGGCGCGGGCCTGCCGGGCTGGGGTGCCGGCGAGGAGGGCGGGGAGTTCGACGTTGTCGGCGACGGTGAGGTTGGAGACGAGGTTGAAGAACTGGAAGACGATGCCGATGCGGCGGCGCCGTTCGACGGCCCAGCGGGCCTCGCCCCAGGAGTCGGTGCGTTCGCCGTCGAGGACGAGGGAGCCGGCGTCGGGGCGCTGGAGGCCGCCCAGCAGGTGCAGGAGGGTGGACTTGCCGGCGCCGGAGGGCCCGGTGACGGCGACGAATTCGCCGTGCCGTACGGAGAGGTCGACGCCGCGTACGGCGTGGGCGGGGGCGCCCTCGCCGTGGTGGGTCTTGACCAGGCCCTCGGCCAGCAGCAGGGGTCCGGGTATGGAGGTGTCGCTCACCGCAGGTCCTCCAGTTCCTCCTGGCAGCGCTCCAGCCAGTCGAGGTCGGCCTGGAGGTGGAGCATGGCGCCCTCGATCAGCAGGTGCGATATGCGGTTGTCCCGGTCTTCGGTCGCGGCCAGCTTGGAGAGGTTGCGCATGGTGTTGAGGTACTCGCGTCGCTGTCGGTTGATGAGGGCGATCTGGTCGGCGAGCCCGGTGCGGGGGGCGAGGGCGAGTTTCATGAAGAACTCGTCCCGGACCCTCGGTTCGTCGGCCGTCTCCTCGAACCAGGCGCGCAGTGCCTCCTGCCCGGCGTCGGTGAGGCGGTAGATCTTCTTGTTGGGCCGGCTCTCCTGGGCGATCTCCTCGCCCTCGATGAGTCCGGACTTCTCCAGCCGGCCGAGTGTCACATAGATCTGGCCGACGTTGGTGGGAGGGTACGCGGCGCCCAGCAGTTGCTCAAGGTCCTGCTTGAGCTCGTAGCCGTGGGCGGGGCCCCGGGCCAGGAGGGCGAGGAGGGGAAGGCGCACCCGTGCTGTCCTCCTCCGCCTGCTCCCGGTGTGATGTGGGCTCTAGTATCGCCCATGCCTAACGGGTATACATGCCCGAGACGCGGACGCCGATGTCTCGCGCCGGGTGCACTGGGAGGAACCTATGCGGTGGATACGTGCCGCGGGTAGGGGGCTCCTGGTCGCCATGGTCGTCCTGACCGGTTACGCGGCGTCCGGTGCCGGTCCCGCGGGCGGTGCGCCCGGGGACGGGCGGGGCCCGATGACGCTGGCGACCGCCGGTGACCTCACCGGGTATCTGGGCCGGGTGCTGGACGGCTGGAACCGCGCACATCCGGGCGAGAAGGTCACGCTGGTGGAGCTGCCGGACTCGGCGGACGAGACGCGGTCGCAGATGATCACGGACCTGCGGTCGGGTGCGGGCCGGTTCGACGTGCTGAACATCGATGTGGCGTGGACGTCGGAGTTCGCCGCCGCCGGGTGGATCGCCCCGGTGGACCGGCGGCGTTTCCCGTTGGACAGCTTCCTGCCGCCGGTGGTGGACACGGCGACGTACGACGGGCGGCTGTATGCCGTCCCCTACGTCACCAACGCGGGGATGCTCTTCTACCGCAAGGACATTCTCGACCGGGCGGGCGAGCGGCCGCCGCGCACCTGGGCGGAGCTGGAGCGGCAGGCGCGGACGCTCGCGCCCCCGGCCGGTGTCGGGGGGTACGCGGGCCAGTTCCTGCCGTACGAGGGCCTGACGGTGAACGCGGCCGAGGCGGTGTACTCGGCGGGCGGGTCGATCCTGGGCGACGAGGGCGAGCGGGTCACGGTGGACTCGGCCGCGGCCCGCTCGGGCGTGGGCTTCCTGGCGCGCGGCGTGCGGGACGGCTGGATCCCCCGGGAGGCGATGTCCTACACCGAGGAGGAGTCGCGGCGGGCCTTCCAGGAGGGGCGGCTGCTGTTCCTGCGGAACTGGCCGTACGCCTGGGCGGGCGCGTCCGGCCCGGACTCCCGGGTCGCGGGGAAATTCGGCGCGGTGCCGCTGCCGGGGCCGGGCGGGCCGGGCACCAGTGTGCTGGGCGGGTCGAACCTGGCGGTGAGCAGCCATGCCCGGCACCCGGAGTCGGCGCGGGACCTGATCGCGTACCTCACCAGCGAGCCGGTGCAGCGCCGGGTGCTGTCCGAGGGGGCGCTGCCGCCGGTGCGGGCGGCCCTGTACGGGGACCCGGCGCTGGTGCGGCGCTTCCCGTACCTGCCCGCGCTGCGGGCGAGTGTGCTGGCGGCGGCCCCGCGCCCCAAGAGCCCGCACTACGAGCAGGTCAGCCTGGCCGTGCAGGCCGTGATGCAGGACGCGCTGGCGCAGCGCCAGACGCCCGAGGCGGCCGTGCGCCGGCTGGCCGGCGAGCTCGCGGCCATCGCCCGCCGCCGCTGACTCCTCCGTCCCACGCGCCCCTTCCCCCTCCGTCATAGTTACTTGTTAGGTAACGTCAGCTGACGTCGGCGCGCTGCATATCGGGACATAAGCCGCGAACTCCCGCTGTTTTCCGCACCACCGTTGACACCCTCTCGTCACGCGTACTTAACATGCATGCATAACCGCTACCCGCTCTGGTGGCGTGCACCCCTTCACGAAGAAACAGGTCAACGGGTGATGCTCACAGCTCCGGCCGGCGACGGCCTCTCGCAGCACCTCCGGCACCCGTCCGCCCACCCCTGGTGGCGCGACGCGGTGATCTACCAGGTCTACGTCCGCAGCTTCCTGGACAGCACCGGCGACGGGATCGGCGACCTCGCCGGCGTCCGCGCCGGGCTGCCGTACCTCAAGAAGCTCGGCGTCGACGGCGTCTGGCTGAGCCCCTTCTACCCGTCGCCCCAGGCCGACCACGGCTACGACGTCGCGGACTACTGCGACGTGGACCCCGTCTTCGGCGACCTCGACGAGTTCGGCCGGGTGGTCGCGGACGCCCACCGGCTCGGGATCAAGGTGCTGCTGGACATCGTCCCCAACCACTGCTCCAGCGAGCACGCCTGGTTCCGCGAGGCGCTCGCCTCCGCCCCCGGCAGCGAGGCCCGCGCCCGGTTCCACTTCGCCGAGGGCCGCGGCCCGGGCGGCGACGTGCCGCCCAACAACTGGCACGCCATGTTCGGCGGCCCGGCCTGGAGCCGGGTGACCGAGCGGGACGGCACCCCGGGCCAGTGGTACCTGCACATGTTCACGCCCGACCAGCCCGACCTGAACTGGCGCAACCCCGAGGTGCCCGCGCACTTCGAGCACGTCCTGCGGTTCTGGCTGGACCGGGGCGTCGACGGCTTCCGCATCGACGTCGCCGCCGGGCTGTTCAAGCACCCCGACCTGCCGGACTCCCCCGACCCCGGCGCCGACGCCCGCACCCGCGACTCGGTCAACCCGCTCGCGTGGAACCAGCCCGAGGTGCACGACGTGTGGCGGCACTGGCGCGCGGTGTGCGAGGAGTACACCGCCCGCGACGGCCGCGAGCGGCTGCTGGTCGGCGAGGTCTCCGTCCCCACCGCCCGCGAGCACGCCAAGTACGTCCGCCCCGACGAGCTGCACCAGGCGTTCTTCTTCGACCTGCTGAGCGCGCCCTGGGACGCCGGGACCTTCCGTACGGTGATCGACGAGGCCGTCCGGGACATCGCGGGCACCGGCTCCACCGTCACCTGGGTGCTCAACAACCACGACCAGGTGCGCACCGTCACCCGGTACGGCGAGTCCGGCACCGGGGGCAGCGGACTGGGCGCCGCCCGCGCCCGCGCCGCGGCCCTGCTGATGCTGGCGCTGCCCGGCGCGGCGTACATCTACCAGGGCGAGGAGCTGGGCCTGCCGGAGGTCGTGGACCTGCCGGACGAGGTGCTCACCGACCCGATCTTCCGGCGCACCGGCAGCCGGGCCCGCATCCGGGACGGCTGCCGCGTCCCGCTGCCCTGGTCGGGGCACGCGTCCCCGTTCGGCTTCAGCACCGGCGCCGAGAGCGCCAAGCCGTGGCTGCCGCAGCCCGGCTGGTTCGCCGAACACGCCACCGACCGGGCGCTCGCCGACACCCGCTCGTTCTGGCACCTGTACCGCGACGGCCTCCAACTGCGGCGCGGGCTGCCCCAGTTGGGCGAGGGCACACTGCGCTGGCGGGAGTCGCCGCCCGGGGTGCTGGCCTTCGAGCGCGGCGACGGCCTCGTCTGCGCCGTCAACTTCACCGCCGACCCGGTGCCCGCGCCGGTCTCCGGCGCCCCCCTGCTGTCCAGCGGCCCCTGCCCGGCCGGCGTCCTGCCCGGATCCACCGCCGCCTGGTGGACCGGTGACCACACCACCCCGGAGGTAACACGATGACGACGCGACGACGTACGGCGATGGCCTGCTGTTCGGCGCTTGCCCTGGCCCTCGGGGCGACCGCCTGCGGCGGCGGCCCGGTGAGCGCGGGCGGCGGCGACAAGCCGCTGAGCGGCCAGACCCTCAATGTGGCCGGGGTGTGGTCCGGGGCCGAGCAGAAGAACTTCCAGAAGGTGCTGGACGCGTTCACCGAGAAGACCGGTGCCACCACCCGCTTCACCTCGACCGGGGACAACGTCTCCACCGTGGTCGGCAGCAAGATCGAGGGCGGCAACGCCCCGGACGTGGTGATGGTCCCCCAGGTCGGTGTGCTCCAGCAGTTCGCCGCCAAGGGCTGGCTCGCACCGCTGTCCGGGAAGACCGTGAGCGCGCTCGACGCGAACTTCGCGCCGGTCTGGAAGGAGTACGGATCGGTCGGCGGCAAGCCGTACGGTCTGTACTTCAAGGCGGCCCACAAGTCGACCGTCTGGTACAGCCCGGAGGCGTTCGAGCAGGCGGGCGTGGAGCCGCCGAAGTCGTACGAGGACCTGCTGAAGGCGGGCAGAACGGTCTCCGACTCCGGGCTCCCGGCGTTCGCGGTGGCCGGCGAGGACGGCTGGACCCTCACCGACTGGTTCGAGAACATCTACCTCTCCCAGGCCGGCCCGGAGAAGTACGACCGGCTCGCCAGGCACGAGATCCCGTGGACCGACCCCAGCGTGGTGAAGGCCCTGACCACCCTCGGGACGCTCTTCTCGGACGCCGAGCTGATCGCCGGCGGCCAGAAGGGCGCGCTCGGCACCGACTTCCCCGGCTCGGTGGAGAAGGTCTTCGGGCCCGAGCCCGAGGCCGCGATGGTGTACGAGGGCGACTTCGTCGCCGGCATCGCCAAGGACCAGTTCGGCCGCACGATCGGCAAGGACGCCCGGTTCTTCCCCTTCCCCGCGGTCGCGGGCGGCAAGGCGCCCGTGGTCAGCGGCGGCGACGCGGCCGTGGCCCTCAAGGACGGCAAGAACCGGAAGGCCGCGACGGCGTTCCTGGAGTACCTGGCGACCCCCGAGGCGGCGGCCGTCTGGGCGGAGGCGGGCGGCTTCCTCTCCCCCAACAAGAAGCTGGACCTCGCCGCGTACGGCGACGACACCCTGCGCGCGACCGCGCGGTCGCTGATCGACGCCGGTGACGCGGTGCGCTTCGACATGTCGGACCAGGCCCCGGCCTCCTTCGGCGGCACCAAGGGCACCGGCGAGTGGAAGCTGCTCCAGGACTTCCTGCGCGACCCGTCGAAGCCGGCGGCGACCGCGGCGGCCCTGGAGGCCGCCGCGGCCAAGGCGTACAAGGGCTGACGGCCGATGACCACCCTCACCGCTCCCGCCCCGGCGGGGGCGGCGGGTCCCCGGCGGCGCGCCCAGCGCCGCCGGCGGACCGTCGCCCTCGTCTTCGTCCTGCCGGCGCTGCTGCTCCTCGGCGCGCTGGTCGTCTACCCGGTGGTGTTCTCCGTCGGCCGGAGCTTCTTCGACGCGGCCGGGACCCGGTTCGTCGGCGGGGAGAACTACGCGGAGATGTTCCGCGACCCGGCCACCCTCACCGCCATCCGCAACAGCGCCATCTGGGTGGTCGTCGCCCCGACCCTGCTCACCGGCCTCGGCCTGATCCTGGCCGTGCTGGTGGAGAAGGTCCGCTGGGCCACCGCGTTCAAGCTGCTGCTGTTCATGCCGATGGCCGTCTCCTTCCTGGCGGCGGGCATCATCTTCCGGCTCGCCTACGAGGAGGACCCCGACAAGGGCGTGCTCAACGCGGCGGTCGTCGGGGTGCACGGCGCCTTCGAGGAGTCGTCGTCCTACCCGGCCGCCCGGGCCCGGGAGGGCCAGGGCCTGGAGAAGGCCGGCGACGGGTCGTACGGCACGGCCTCGCCGGTCGCGCCGGGCAGTGCCGTCACCCTCGGTCTCGTGGGCGTGCCGCCCAAGGAGGTGCCGGCCGGGGCGGAGCCCGCCGCGCCGGTGAAGCCCGGCGCGGACGAGCTGGGCGGGGTGGTCTACCTGGACTTCACCCCCGGCGGCGGGGGCCGGCCCGGGGTGGTCGACCCGGCCGAGCGCGGTCTGCCGGGGATGGCGGTCGAGGCGGTGCGGGACGGCCGGACGGTCGCCACCGCCACCACGGCGGCCGACGGCTCCTTCCGCTTCCCGGACCTCGCGGAGGGCGCGTACACGGTGCGGCTGCCCGCGGCGAACTTCGCCCCGCCGTACGAGGGGATCTCCTGGCTGGGCCCGGCACTGGTCACCCCGGCGATCATCGGCGCGTACCTGTGGATCTGGACCGGTTTCGCCATGGTGCTGATCGGGGCGGGCCTGTCGTCGCTGCCGCGGGACGCGCTGGAGGCGGCCCGGATGGACGGGGCGAACGAGTGGCAGGTGTTCCGCAGGATCACCGTGCCGCTGCTGGCCCCGGTGCTGACGGTCGTCTTCGTCACGCTGGTGATCAATGTGATGAAGGTCTTCGACCTCATCTACATCATCGCCCCGGGCCCGGTGCAGGAGGACGCCACCGTCCTCGCCACCCAGATGTGGCTCGTCTCCTTCGGCGGCGGCAACGACCAGGGGCTCGGCAGCGCGCTCGGTGTGCTGCTCCTGCTGCTCGTGATCCCCGCCATGGTGTTCAACGTCCGCCGCTTCCGCAGGAGCCAGTCATGAGCGCGACCCTCTCCGCACCTCCGTCGAAGCGGCCCGCCCCTCCCCCGCCCGGGCGGCCCGCGCCGGCCCGGCCCCGGGGCGGCCGGCTGCGCCGGTGGCTGGGCAGCGGCCTGGTCCAGGCGTTCCTCGCGGTGGTGGGCCTGGTGTGGATCACCCCGGTCGCCGGGCTGCTGCTGTCCTCGCTGCGCTCGGCCGGCGACAACGCGGCGAGCGGCTGGTGGACGGCGCTCGCCGCCCCGGGACAGCTCTCGCTGGACAACTACACGGCGCTGCTGGGCAACGCGGGGATCACCCGGGCGTTCTGGAACACCGTGCTGATCGCGGTGCCCACCACGGTGCTCGTGGTGGTGGTGGCCGCGCTGGCCGGATACGCCTTCGCCTGGCTGGAGTTCCCCGGCCGGGACTGGATCTTCCTGATGGTGGTGGCGCTCCTGGTGGTGCCCGTGCAGGTGGGTCTGCTGCCGGTGGCCAAACTCTTCGGGCAGCTGGGCCTGTTCGGCACGATCCCGGGCGTGGTGCTGTTCCATGTGGCGTACGGGCTGCCGTTCGCGATCTTCCTGCTGCGCAACTACTTCGCGGACATCCCGCGCGAGATGCTGGAGGCCGCCCGGATGGACGGCGGCGGCGAGTGGCGGATCTTCACCCGGCTGGTACTGCCGGTGGGCCGCCCGGCGATCGCCAGCCTGGCGATCTTCCAGTTCCTGTGGGTGTGGAACGACATGCTGGTGGCGCTGCTGTTCGCCGACAGCTCCTCGCAGCCGCTGACGGTGGAACTCCAGTCGCAGGTGCGGCAGTTCGGCAGCAACATCGACGTGCTGGCGCCCGGCGCCTTCCTGTCGCTGATCGTGCCGGTGGTGGTGTTCTTCGCCTTCCAGCGGCACTTCGTGCAGGGCGTGATGGCGGGCTCGGTGAAGTGAGCCCCGGTACGCCCCGGATACCGGCGGGGCGCCTCACACGGGGGAGGCGCCCCGCCACCACCGGTCCGCGTCCGGGAGGGTCAGCGGATCGGCATTCCGGAGAGGGTGCGGGCGATGACCAGGCGCTGGATCTCGCTCGTGCCCTCGAAGATGGTGTAGATCGCGGCGTCGCGGTGCATCCGCTCCACCGGGTACTCGCGGGTGAAGCCGTTGCCGCCGAGGATCTGGACGGCCTGGGCCGTGACCTGCTTGGCGACCTCGCTGGCGTACAGCTTGGACATCGAGCCCTCGGCGGCGGTGAACGGCTTGCCGGTGGTGGCCATCCAGGAGGCCCGCCACACCAGCAGCCGGGCCGCGTCGATCCGGGTGCGCATGTCGGCGAGCTGGAAGGCGACGCCCTGGTTGTCGATGATGGGCCGGCCGAACTGGACGCGGGTCTTCGCGTAGTCGAGGGCGACCTCGTACGCGGCGCGGGCGGTGCCGACCGCCATGGCGCCGACGGCCGGGCGGGACGCCTCGAAGGTGGCCATGGCGGCGTTCTTGACGCGCTCGGTCCCCTTGCGGGCCTTCTCCCGGGCGCGGGCGAGCCGCTCGTCGAGCTTCTCCTTGCCGCCGAGGAGGCAGGAGCCGGGGACGCGGACGCCGTCGAGGACGACCTCGGCGGTGTGGGAGGCGCGGATGCCGTGCTTCTTGAACTTCTGCCCCTGGGACAGGCCGCGGGTGCCCGGCGGCACGATGAACGAGGCGTGTCCCTTGGAGCCGAGTTCCGGGTCGACGACGGCCACGACGACGT
Source organism: Streptomyces sp. NPDC015131 (assembly GCF_043079975.1). Lineage (NCBI taxonomy): Bacteria > Bacillati > Actinomycetota > Actinomycetes > Kitasatosporales > Streptomycetaceae > Streptomyces > Streptomyces sp. NPDC015131. The sequence continues at coordinate 781,214 of NZ_JBIBVB010000004.1, forward strand.
GGACGTTGGCGATGCCGCCGTTGGTGGCCCAGGTCTTGGTGCCGTCGAGCACCCACTCGCCGGTGGCCTCGTCGTAGACCGCGCGGGTGCGCATGGCGGCGACGTCGGAGCCGGCGTCGGGCTCCGAGGAGCAGAAGGCGGCGACCTTCACGTCGTCGGGCGTGCCGTACATCTGGGGTATCCAGGTGCCGATCTGCTCCTCGGTGCCGTTGGCGAGGACGCCGACGGCGGCGAGGCCGGTGCCGACGATGGACAGGGCGATGCCGGCGTCGCCCCAGAACAGCTCCTCCATCGTCATCGGGATGCCGAGGCCGGTGGGGTCGAAGAACTGCTGGGCGTAGAAGTCGAGGGAGTAGATGCCGACCTTGGCGGCCTCCTGGATGACGGGCCAGGGGGTCTCCTCCCGCTCGTCCCACTCGGAGGCGGCCGGGCGGATCACGTCCTCGGCGAAACCGTGCAGCCAGTCACGGACCTGCTTCTGGTCGTCGTTGAGTTCAAAGGTGAACTCGGCCATGTTCCCTCCCGGCGTGTTACTTGCGGTAACCGCAGTCTGTTACCGGCAAGTAGCCGCTGTCAACCAGCGGCCGTGCCGGGGTGGGTGTTACGTTGCGCGGGTCTGTGAGGACATCGCAAGGGCGGGGAGACACGCTATGGAGACCACACACCGGACCGACCAGCAGCGGTCGGCCGACCAGCGGCGACGCGAACTGCTCGAGGCCGCCGACCGCGTGGTCCTCCGCGACGGGCCGCAGGCGTCGATGAACGCCATCGCCGCCGAGGCGGGCATCACCAAGCCGATCCTCTACCGGCACTTCGGCGACAAGGGCGGCCTCTACCGGGCGCTCGCCAAGCGCCACACGGACGCGCTGCTGTCCGCCCTCCAGGCGGCGCTGGACGCGCCCGCGGACCGGCGGCGCCAGGTCGAGGCCACGCTCGACACCTACCTGGCCGCCATCGAGGCCCGCCCCCAGGTGTACCGCTTCCTGATGCACCCCTCGGAGGACACCGGCACCGGCCAGGGCTTCGACACCGGCCGCCACTCGGCGCCGGTGCTGCGCCGCATGGGCGAGGAGCTGGCCCGGTTCATCGCCGAGCGCGTCGACCTCGGCCCCGGCAGCGAGGTCCTGGCCCGGGTGTGGGGCCATGGCATCGTCGGCATGATGCACGCCGCGGGCGACTGGTGGCTCGGCGAACGCCCCTGCTCGCGCGCCGAGTTGGTCGACTCGCTGGCCGACCTGCTGTGGGGCCGGCTGGAGCGGGTCGCCGACAAGGAGAGCGGCCGGGACGCCTGACCGCCGGGGCGGTACGCGGGCGGAGCCCGTACGCGGCGGAGCCGCCGGGCTTGCGTGCGGTCTGGTGCGAGGAGCGGTCAGGCGCGGGGAGCCGTCAGGAGCCCTTCGCCCACGGGGCGCGCCGGGCCGCCCGCAGCGCCCGGGAGCGGCGCAGGCCGGTGAGCCGGTCGGTGTAGACCGTGCCGTCCAGGTGGTCGCACTCGTGCTGGAGGCAGCGGGCGAAGAAGCCGGTGCCCTCGACGCGCACCGGGGCGCCCAGCCGGTCGACGCCCTCCACCACCGCGCGGTCGAAGCGCTCGGTGCCGGCCTCGATGCCCGGCAGGGACAGGCAGCCCTCGGGGCCGCGCACCGTGATGCCGTCGGCCTCCACCAGGCGGGGGTTGACGATGTGGCCCAGGTGGCGGACGTCCTCGTCGTCGGGGCAGTCGTAGACGAAGACCCGGGCGCCGACGCCGACCTGATTGGCCGCGAGCCCGACGCCCTCGGCGGCGTACATCGTGGCGAACATGTCCTCGACGAGCCGGGACAGGGACGGGCCGAAGTCGGTGACGGGCTCGCAGGGGCTGTGCAGGACCGGGTCGCCGAGCAGGGTCATGGCTCGTACGCGGCCGGAACTGCCGGGGATCGGCCGGTTTCGCATGGCGTCCAGCCTACGTTCCGTACCCGCCGGAGGGTTTCGGCAGGTGGCGCGGTTCGGGCGCCGGGCCGGAGGTCGATAGGCTGAGCCCGGACCCACGCTAGGAGGAACAAGGACGATGGCAGGACACCCTGGCAATCCTGAGCCGCTGTCGCCGCGCGCCAAGCTGGCCGTGACGGCGGGCAAGGCCGCAGCGGCGGTGTCTCGCGCGGCGGGGCGCGGCAGCGGATCCGTGATCGGCGGCCGGGTGGCGCTCAAGCTCGACCCCGACCTGCTGGGGCGGCTGGCGCAGCACCTGGACGTCGTCCTGGTGTCGGCGACCAACGGCAAGACGACCACCACCCGGCTGATCGCCGAGGCGCTGCGGGCCAGCGGCCCGGTCGTCTCCAACGCCCTGGGCGCGAACATGCCCGCCGGCATCACCTCGGCCCTCGCGGGCGGCTCGGACGCCCGGTACGGCGTGATCGAGGTCGACGAGAAGTACCTGGCCGGTGTGGCGCGCGATGTGACGCCCAAGGCGATCGCGCTGCTGAACCTCTCCCGCGACCAGCTCGACCGCGCCGCCGAGACCCGGATGCTCGCCGAGAAGTGGCGCGAGGGCCTGTCGGGCACCAAGGCGGTCGTGATCGCCAACGCGGACGACCCGCTGGTGGTGTGGGCCGCCTCCTCCTCGCCCAATGTGGTGTGGGTGGCGGCCGGCCAGGAGTGGAAGGACGACGCCTGGTCCTGCCCCGCCTGCGGCGGTGTGATGCAGCGCCCCGGCGAGGACTGGTTCTGCGGCGAGTGCGGCTTCCGCCGGCCCGCGCCGAGCTGGGCGCTGAACGGGGACCACGTACTGGACCCGCACGGCTCCGCCTGGCCGATCCACCTGCAGCTGCCCGGCCGCGCCAACAAGGCGAACGCCACCACCTCGGCGGCGGTCGCGGCCGTCTTCGGTGTGCCGCCGCAGGTGGCGCTGGAGCGGATGTACTCGGTGCAGGCGGTGGCCGGCCGGTACGACGTGGTGAGCTTCCAGGGCCGTGACCTGCGACTGCTGCTGGCGAAGAACCCGGCGGGCTGGCTCGAGACGTTTTCGCTGATCGACCCGCCGCCCACGCCGGTCATCCTGTCCGTCAACGCCCGCGGCGCGGACGGCACGGACACCTCGTGGCTCTGGGACGTGGACTACACCCGGCTCGCCGGGCACCCGATCGTGGTGATCGGCGACCGCCGGCTGGACCTGGCGGTGCGGCTCGAAGTGGCCGGCCTGGACTTCCGGGTGGCCGAGACGGTGGACGAGGCGGTGCAGCTGTCGCCGCCCGGCCGGATCGAGCTCATCGCCAACTACACCGCGTTCCAGGACGTCCGCCGCCGCGTCGGCAACTGACCCCAGAAGGACATGAGCATGAGCGACAGCAGTCTGCGTCTCGTGTGGGTCTACCCGGACCTGCTCAGTACGTACGGAGACCAGGGCAACGCCCTCGTGGTGGAGCGGCGCGCCCGCCAGCGCGGCCTGGACGTCCAGCGGGTGGACGTGCGCAGCGACCAGCCGATCCCGACGTCCGGCGACATCTACCTGATCGGCGGCGGCGAGGACCGGCCGCAGCGGCTGGCGGCGGAGCGGCTGCGCCGCGACGGCGGGCTGAACCGGGCGGCGGAGAACGGCGCCATCATCTTCTCGGTGTGCGCCGGGTACCAGATCCTGGGCCACGAGTTCATCAACGACCTCGGGGAGCGGGAGCCCGGCCTCGGGCTGATCGACGTGATCTCCACGCGCGGCGAGGGCGCCCGGTGCGTCGGCGACGTGCTGGCGGACATCGACCCCCGGCTGGGGCTGCCCCAGCTCACCGGGTTCGAGAACCACCAGGGCGTCACCCACCTCGGGCCGACGGCGCGGCCCTTCGCCCGGACGGTGTTCGGCAACGGCAATGGCACCGGCGACGGCACCGAGGGCGCGTACAACGACACCGTTTTCGGGACATACATGCACGGACCGGTCATGGCGCGCAATCCGCAGATCGCGGACCTGCTGCTGAAGCTGGCCCTGGATGTGAACGCGCTGCCGCCCACCGACGACCGGTGGTACGAGGCGCTGCGCACCGAGCGGATCGCGGCGGCCTCGCAGCCCGCCTGACGGACCGTCGGCCCGCGAGGGCCTTGTCGGTTCGTACGACTACCGTCCAGTAGTCGGACGTTCGTTTCGGACCCGTCACCCTGCGCCGGTAGGGTGGCGGGGAACCAGCCGGACGACGTGGTCCGGGAGTCGGCCCACGTTGCAAAGGTATCTCGGGCTATGCGCATTGGTGTGCTCACTTCCGGCGGCGACTGCCCCGGCCTGAACGCCGTCATCCGCTCGGTCGTGCACCGCGCTGTGGTCGACCACGGCGACGAGGTCATCGGCTTCCACGACGGCTGGAAGGGCCTCCTGGAGTGCGACTACCGCAAGCTCGACCTGGACGCGGTGGCCGGCATCCTCGCCCGGGGCGGCACCATTCTCGGCTCCTCGCGCGTGCAGCCCGCCCACCTGGTCGACGGGGTGGAGCGCGCCCGGGGGCACGTCGCCGACCTGGGCCTCGACGCGATCATCCCGATCGGCGGCGAGGGCACCCTCAAGGCGGCCAACCTGCTCTCGCAGGCGGGGCTGCCCATCGTCGGCGTACCGAAGACCATCGACAACGACATCGCGTCGACCGACGTCACCTTCGGCTTCGACACCGCGGTCGGGGTGGCCACCGAGGCGCTGGACCGGCTGAAGACCACCGCCGAGTCGCACCAGCGCGTGCTGATCGTGGAGGTCATGGGCCGCCACACCGGCTGGATCGCGCTGCACTCCGGCATGGCGGCCGGCGCCCACGCCATCGTGGTGCCCGAGCGGCCCTTCGACATCGACGAGCTGACCGCCCGGGTTGGGGCGCGGTTCGAGGCGGGCAAGAAGTTCGCCATCGTGGTGGTCGCGGAGGGCGCCAAGCCGCGCGCCGGCTCCATGGAGTTCAACGAGGGCGGCAAGGACATCTACGGGCACGAGCGGTTCGCCGGGGTGGCCCAGCAGCTCGCCGGGGAGCTGGAGCGGCGCCTCGGCAAGGAGGCCCGCGCGGTGATCCTCGGGCACGTCCAGCGGGGCGGGACGCCGACCGCGTACGACCGGGTGCTGGCGACCCGGTTCGGCTGGCACGCGGTGGAGGCGGCGCACCGGGGCGAGTTCGGCATGCTGACCGCGCTGCGCGGCACCGACATCGCCATGGTGCCGCTGGCGCAGGCCGTGGAGACGCTCAAGACCGTGCCCTCGGAGCGGTACGACGAGGCGGAGACGGTGCTCTGACGGCCGTTTCCCGCTCAACCACCCGCCCCCGGTCGCAGCCGCGACCGGGGGCGGTTCTAGTCTGGACCCCGCAAGCGGACAACCCAGCACGAAACGAGTCAGGAGCCGGCGGATGGATCACAGCGGGCACGGGATGCACGACATGCCCATGGATCTTCCGCCGTTCACGCTGGGGCGGGGGCTCGCGTTCTCCCCGGACGCCTTCTTCCTGACCGGCTGCCTGCTGGCGCTCGCCCTGTACGGCTGGGGCGTCGTACGGCTGCGGCGGCGCGGGGACGCCTGGCCGGTGGGGCGCACGGTGTTCTTCGTCACCGGTGTGCTGACCGTCGCCCTGGTGATGTGCACCGGGCTCAACGACTACGGCATGGTCATGTTCAGCGTGCACATGGTGCAGCACATGATCATCAGCATGCTGTCGCCGATCCTGCTGCTGCTGGGCGCGCCGGTGACGCTGGCGCTCCGCGCGCTGCCGGTCGCCTCCCGGCGCGGGGCCCGGGGGCCGCGCGAGCTGCTGCTGGCGCTGCTGCACAGCCGCTACATGCGGATCATCACGCACCCGGTGTTCACCATCCCGCTGTTCATCGCGAGCCTGTACGCCCTGTACTTCACCCCGCTGTTCGACTTCCTGATGGGCTCCCGGCCCGGGCACATCGCGATGATGGTGCACTTCCTCGCCGTCGGCCTGGTCTTCTTCTGGCCGATCATGGGCGTGGACCCCGGCCCGCACCGGCCCGGGTACGTGATGCGGATGCTGGAGCTGTTCGCCGGCATGCCCTTCCACGCCTTCTTCGGCATCGCGCTGATGATGGCGACGGAGCCGATGGTCGGGACGTACGCGAACCCGCCGGCCTCCCTCGGCATCGACGCCCTCTCCGACCAGAACGCGGCGGGCGGCATCGCCTGGGCGTTCAGCGAGATCCCCTCGGTGCTGGTGCTGATCGCGCTGGTCTACCAGTGGTACCGGTCCGAGCAGCGGCACGCCGTGCGCAAGGACCGGGCGGCCGACCGGGACGGCGACAAGGAGCTGGCCGCGTACAACGCGTACCTGGCCTCGCTCCAGGCGCGCGGCCGTTAGCACGGACCTGGCCGGCCCGCGAGGTGCCGGGCGGTAGCGCGGACCCCCGCCCCGGAGCGACCATGGCGGTAGGCCGTGGGAGGCCGTCGGGAGGAGGACGCGCATGTCCGGTTCCACGAAGACGATGAGCGGGCTGACCATCGGGGCGCTGGTGCTGACGACCGCGTACACGGTGGCGCTCGGCAGCAACGGCTGGCTGTGGTTCGGGTGGGTGGTGCTCGGGCTGGTGACGATCGGGATGGCAGCGACCCGGGACAGCTGAGCCGCCGCGGCCCGCGGGACGGTCAGAAGCGGAAGACCGGGCCCGTCTCGGTGTCCAGCACGCAGGCGTTGGGGTAGGTGCGGCGCCAGTCGAGGGTGATGCCCCGCCACTCGCCGGTGGCACGGGCGGTCACCGGGTCGAAGCGCTTGGTGCACGGGTGCTGGTCGCCGCGCAGCCGGTCCAGGTCGCCGCGCGCCGTGTGCAGGGCGGCGCAGGCGCCCTCGGGGTCGCGGTGCGGACCGGTGGGGCGGGGCGCGCAGCGCAGGCGTACGCCCCGGATCCAGCTGTCGTCGCCGCCGGAGACGGTGAGGAAGAGGCCCTCCCCCTCCCCGGGCGCCGGGGCGGGGGTGTCCGCGTGGCCGGGTGCGGCGGGGACGAGGGCGAGGAGGACGGCCGCTGTCGCGGCGGCGGCGCGGAAGGACATCCGGTGCTCCCATGGCTCCTGGTGCGCGGCTCCTGGCTCGGGCACACGCAGGGTCAGGGCACCTCCGCCGCGCCCGCCCGCCAAGGCGACGCGCCGGGACGTCGCGCCGACGGCCTACGCCCGGTCCCCGCCCGGCCCCGTCCCGGCGGCGTCCTCCGCGCCGCTCGGCTCCGCGCCGTCGCGTCCGGTGGCGGGGCGCTCGGGGCCGCGCCGGGCCGCGGCGACGGCCGCCAGGACCAGGCCCACGCCGATCACGACGAGCCCGCGCAGCCAGACCTCCGGTTCGACGCGGGTGGCCAGCAGGACGCAGGAGGCGGCGCCCAGGACCGGTACGGCGGTCGGCGCCCGGAAGTGCCCCTCGGTCCCCGGGTCGCGGCGCAGCACCAGCAGGGCGGTGTTGACCAGGAAGAACACCACCAGGAGCAGCAGGACCAGGGTGGAGGCCAGGGTGGCGACGCTGCCGGTGAGGGCGAGCAGCATCGACAGGGCGGTGGTGACGGCGATCGCGGCCCAGGGGGTGCGCCGGACGGGCAGCACCCGGGTCAGCACGGCGGGGAGCAGCCCGTCCCGGGCCATGCCGTAGGCGAGCCGGGAGGACATGATGCCGGTCAGCAGCGCGCCGTTGGCCACGGCGACGAGCGCGACGGCGCTGAACAGCCACACCGGTACGCCGCCGGCCGCCCGGACCACCTCCAGCAGGGGCCCGCTGGAGCGCGCGAGGGTGCTGGTCGGCACGGCGGCGGAGGCGGCCAGGCCCACCAGCACGTACACCACGCCGGCCGTGAGCAGGGCGCCGAACAGCGCGCGGGGGTAGGAGCGGCGGGGGTCGCGGGTCTCCTCGGCGACGTTGACCGAGGTCTCGAAGCCGACGAAGGAGTAGTACGCGAGGACGGCGCCGCTCAGGACGGCGGCCGCGGCCCCGTGCCCGGGGGTGCCGAGCCGGACGAGCCGCCCGGGGTCGCCGTCGCCGCGGAGCAGCAGCCAGGCGCCGAGGACGACCACGGTCGCGAGGCCGGCCAGCTCGACGAGGGTGGCGACCACGTTGGCGCGGGTGGACTCCCGGATGCCCCGGGCGTTGAGCAGGGCGAGGGCGGCCAGGAAGACGACGGCGACCAGGGCGACCGGGAGAGTGACGAAGGCGGTCAGGTAGTCGCCGGCGAAGCCCCGGGCGAGCGCGGCGACCGAGACCACGCCCGCCGCGAGCATGCAGAAGCCGGCGAGGAACCCGGCGAAGGGCCCGTAGGCGCGGGTGGCGTAGTGCGAGGCACCGCCGGCCCGGGGGTACTTGGTGGCCAGCTCCGCATAGGAGGCCGCGGTCAGCAGGGCCAGCGCCAGGGCGGTGGCGAGCGGTACCCAGACGGCTCCCCCGGCGTCGGCGGCGACCTCGCCGATCAGGACGTACACCCCGGCGCCGAGGACGTCGCCGAGGATGAAGAAGTAGAGCAGGGGTGTGGTGAGCGCCCGCCTGAGCGGCTGGTCCTTCGCTGTCGACATGAGCCCCCATGTTCCCCGGAAGCGGCGCCGCAGACCGCGGGACGCGCAGGGCGCCGGACGGGGTGGGGCGGGCCCGGGCGGGGTGGGGCGGGGTGGGGCGGGGCCGGGGCGGGCCCCGGCGGGGTCAGCGGCGCATCGGGCCCCAGGGCCGGGGCGGGCCCGGGCGGGGTCAGCGGCGCATCGGGCCCCAGGGCCGGGGCGGGCCCGGGCGGGGTCAGCGGCGCATCGGGCCCCAGGGGCGGCGCTGGCGGGCCACCTCCTCCTCGGCCTCCGCGATGACGTCCGGGGCGATCCAGCTCACCGGCTCGATGTCGCGCACCAGCGGTTCGTTGTCCGGGCCGCGCCCGACCTCCCGGCCGCACAGCGTCCAGGGCCGCACGTCGCCGACCCGGTCGGCGCGCAGGTGGCAGTAGTCGAAGAGGCGGCGCGCCACCCACAGCCGCAGCGACCGGTCGCCCCACCACTCCTCGACCCGCAGCGGGTTCGCCGACAGGCCCGGCATGGGGATGCCCGTCAGCTCGTCGACGCTGCGGGTCGCGCCCAGGTCGCGGTCCGGGCCGCAGGACCAGCGGACATAGAGCCGGCCCCGGCGGACCACCAGCTGGCCGAGTTCCTCCAGGGAGCGCACGGTCGGCAGCCCCGTGTCGCCCTCGGGGGTCCCGGGCCGGTCGGTCGTGAAGGTCATCGGGTTCCACCCTCCTCGTCGCGCGGAGGACCACCGCATACCCCGCCATTTTCGGGGGAAGCACCCGTTCCCACCAGGCGGCGGCCCTTCCCGGGGCGGCGGCCGGGGAGCGCATAACACAGGGACCACCGCGAGGTCCGGCGTACGCACGCGCACGGCGCAGCACGGGGGGCGCACATGCCGGGGAGCCACGCGCCCCGCACGTACCAGGGCAATGTTCCGGCCTCGCCGCCCGGGGAAGCCGGATGGGTGACCATACGGAAGCCCGGTGTCACCATCCGGGCTGACGACAGGGAGGGGATGGGACATGACAAAGGTGTTGGTCCTGCACAGCGTCAGTCTGCTGAGGTCCGCGCTGGTGGCACTGCTGAGATCCGAGGGGGCCTTCGACGTCTTCTCGGCGGGCTGGCGGTCCGCGGGCAAGCAGGCGGAGTGTTTACGGCCCGATGTGTGCGTGGTCGACCTGGACTGTCCGGGGGCGGGGGCGCTGTGGGACGGCGGTGCCGCCGCCGACCGGGAGGTGCTGGGCGAGCGGACGGCGCTGCTGGTGCTCGCCTCGCCGGGGCGGCCGGGGGCGCTGCGCAGAGCGTTCGAGGCACGGGCGCTGGGGTACGTCGACAAGCACGGTTCGCCGCACCGGCTGGTGCGGGGCATACGCAAGGTCGCCGAGGGCGAGCGGTTCGTGGACGAATCGCTCGCCTTCGGCTTTCTGGAGGCGTCCCGGATGCCGCTGACCGCCCGTGAGCTGAGCGTGCTGGCCCGGGCCGCGGAGGGCGAGTCCATAGCCGAGATAGCGCGGGGGCTGCACCTGTCGAACGGGACGGTGCGCAACTACATGGCGTCGGCCACGCGGAAGGTCGGCGCACGCAACCGGATCGACGCGATCCGGATATCGCAGGGCGCTGGGTGGGTGTGAGGGAGCCGCTCTGCGGAGAGGGCCTGATCGGGCCGGGCCGACGCGGCCCGATCAGGCCGCGTCGGGCCGTCAGAGTCCGGGCGGGCCCTGGGAAGACGCGGCATGGGCCGCGTCGGGCCGCCAGAGGCCGGCGAGGTCCCGGTAGAGGGGGGAGCGCGTGAGCAGCTCGCCGTGCGGGGCGCACACGGCCCGGTCCCCGTCCAGCACCAGGACCCGGTCGGCCCGTACGGCGGACGAGATGCGGTGGGCGACGACGACCAGCGCGCCGGGCCGGGCCGCGAGGACGCGCTCGGCCCGCTCCTCGGTGTCGGGGTCCAGGTGGCACGTCGCCTCGTCCAGCAGGAGCAGCGGGGCGGGCGACAGATGGGCGCGGGCGAGCGCCAGGCACTGGCGCTCCCCCGCCGACAGCCGGCCGGGGGCGACGGTGGCGCCCAGGCCGCCGAGCCGCCGCACCAGGGGCGCCAGCTCCAGGTCGTCCACCGCCTCGCGCACCTGCTCGTCGGTGGCGTCGGGTCGCAGATACGTGAGGTTGTCGAGGACGGTGCCGGTGAACACGTACGCCTGCTGGGGCAGCAGGGCGGGCGTGCCGGTCACGGCGACGGTGCCGGAGGTCGGGGTGGCGAGCCCGGCGAGCAGGGCGGTCAGGGTGGACTTGCCGATGCCGCTGGGACCCACGACCGCGAGGTGCTCCCCCGGGGCGACGACGAGGTCGAGTCCGTCCAGCACCGGCCGCGCCCCGGGGCCGTAGGCGAAGCGGACGCCGCGCAGCTCGGCGGCGGGCGGCCCGGCCGGGGCGGCGGTCGGGGTGGTACGCGGGCGCGCGGGAGCACAGGGGCGCGCCGGGCGCACGGGGGATGGCTCCGGCGGATCCGCGGGCGCGCCGGTGAAGCGTTCCAGCACCACCAGCAGCCGGGTGCCGGCCGCCGCGAACGCGGTCATCAGCGCGTCCAGGGCGGGCAGCAGCGCCTGGACGAGGTAGGTGAGGGCGCCCAGCAGGGTGCCCGCGCTCACCCCGCCGCGCAGCAGCCAGGGGGTGGCGAGCAGCAGGGCGATCACCGGGAGCCGGCCCGCCGCGCCGAGGGCCAGGGTGCGGACGGCCGCCCAGCGGGCCAGCCGGCGCGCGAGCCGGGCCTCGGCGTCGATCAGCCGCCCGGTGCTCTCCGCCAGGTGTCCGGCCCCGCCGCACGCGGTCACGTCCCGGAGCCCCGCGCCGACGGCACCGACCCGGGCCGACAGGGCCTCGTCGGCGTCGAGGAACGCGCGCTGCACGGCCGCCATCGGGGCCAGGGTCGCGAGGAACAGCGCCAGGCCGAGCAGCAGCGGGGGCAGGACCACCAGCGTCAGCGCCGGTTCCAGGGAGGCGATGCCGGCCAGCGCGCCCAGCGAGGTGAAGACGAAGGACCGCGCGGTCAGCACGAGCCCGGCGAAGCTGTCGCGGGCGATCTCGGTCTGGTGCGTGAGCCGGGAGACGACCGTGCCGCCCGCCGCGCTCTCCGCCCGGGCCGGGTCGGCGACGGCGTCGTGGAGCGCCCGTCCCACGGCCCGGCGGACGAGCCCGTCGCGCAGCGGCTCGACCAGGCCGGCGAGGTGGGTGAACACCCCGCGTACGGCGAGCCCGCCGAGCAGCGTCCCGGCGGCGGCGACGGCCAGCCACAGCAGGCCGGTTCCGGTGCGCCCGGCGAGGAAGCCGTCGTCCAGCGCGCGGGCCACCCCGTACCCGCCGAGGAAGGTGTGGGCGGACTCCAGCAGGGACCAGGCCCCGAGGCGCAGCACGTTCCGCCGGCGCCGCAGCAGGAAGCGCCGGCCCTCGGTGAGGACGCCGCCCGTGCTCACCGCTCCTCCGCCCCGGCCGCGCCGGTCGCGCCGGTCGCGCCGGCCGGCCCGGTGGTCCTCACCCCGGCGTACGCGTCCTCCGCCCCGGCGCCCCCGTCCCCGGCCGGGCCCGGATCCGGTCCCTCCGCGCCCGTCACGGCCCCGACGCCCTTCGCGGTCTCCGCGCCGGTCTCGTCCTCCGCGCCCGTCGCGGCGAACACCGCCCGGTAGGCCGGGTCGCGCCAGAGGGCGCGGTGGGGGCCGGTGGCGCGCACCCGCCCGCCGTCCAGCCACACCACCAGGTCGGCCGCCGCGGCGGAGGAGAGCCGGTGGGCGACGACGAGCCGGGTGCCCGGCCGGACGTCCCGGACCAGGGCCCGCTCCACCTGCCGCTGGGTCACCGTGTCCAGCCCCGACATGGCGTCGTCCAGGATCAGCAGCCGGCCCGCGTGGGCGAACGCCCGTGCCAGGCCCAGCCGTTGCAGCTCGCCGCCCGACAGGGGCGCATCGGCCAAGGGCGTGTCGTATCCCCGGGGCAGCCGCCCCGTGAAGCCGTCGGCGCCCGCCGCCCCGGCCGCCCGCCGCACGGTGTCGTCCGGTGCGGTGCGGGCACCGAAGGCGATCGCCTCGCCCACCGTCGTACCGAACAGGGCGGGGCGGCTGAAGGCGTACCCGACCTCCTCGCGCAGGCAGCCCGGCGCCACGTGGCGCAGCGGGACGCCGTCGAGCAGGACCTCGCCCTCGTCGGGGTCGGCCAGCCGGCCCGCGACGGCGGCGAGCAGGGACTTGCCCGCGCCCGACCGGCCGACGACGGCGGCGGTCGCCCCGCCGGGCACCCGCAGGTCGACACCGTCCAGCACGGTCGTACCGTCCCGTACGACGGTGACGCCGCGCAGTTCGAGCGTGCCCTTCCCGCCCGGGGGCAGCGTCCGGTCCCCGTGGGGCAGCTCGGGGAGGGCGAGGATCTCGCCGGTGCGCCGCGCGGCGGCCCGGCCGCGCACCAGGGCGCCGAGCGCGGCCGCGAGCGAGCCGACACCGGCGGCCAGGGCCGCGTACCGCGAGGCGGCGACCAGGTCGCCGACGCCCAGCGCGCCGGAGGCCAGCCGGACCCCGCCGACCGCGAGGACGACGGTCACCAGGAGGGGCATCAGGACGCCGCTGCGGGCGACGGCCCGGCCGTACACGAGCCACATCTCCCGTCCCTCGGCGCCGAGTTCGGGGAGGGTGGCGAGGACCCGGCGGCGTTCGCGCTCCAGCGTCCCGGCGGCGGCGATCGTCCGGGCCCCGGCCAGCGCCTCGACCAGGCGGTCCGCCATGCCGGACTGCACCTTCTGATAGCGGGAGACGGTGCCGGAGGAGCTGCGGGCGAACGCCCTGAGCAGCAGGACGAGCAGCGGGACGCCGGCCAGGAAGGCCAGCGCCGTCCAGAGATCGATCAGGAAGAGCGCGACCATGCCGCCGAGCGGCGGGAGGACGGTGGCGAGCGCACCGGCCGCGGTGGCCGGGACGGTGCCCGCCTCGGTGGCGTTGGCGGTCAGCCGGGTGGCGAGGTCGCCGGGCGCGAGGCGGGCGGCCCGGTGCGGCGGGGCGGCGAGCAGGCGGCCGAGGGCGCGGTGGCGGAGCCAGGCGGTGGAGCGGGCGTGGGTGGTGCCGGTCAGCAGCGCCACGAGCGCGTCGAGGACGACCTCGGCGGCGATCAGCGCCGCGCACAGGGCGACCCAGCGGGGCGCGGTGTCCGATCCGGCGAGCAGCAGGTCGAGGGCGCGCCCGAGGACGGCGGGTTCGGCGAGGGCGGCGAGGGCCGCGGCCACCGAGCAGACGAGCACCGCCGCGGCGCGTCCGCCACTGTGCCGCAGTGCGCCCCGCAGGACGCGGTCGCCGCTGCCCCGGGTCGGCTCCGGGGACGGGCGGGGGGCGGGCGCGGTACGGCGGCCGGGGTGCGGCGGGGAGGTCATGGGGGCGGTGTCCTCCTCGGGTACGGGAAACGGTCCCGGGCGGGTGGAGCCGCCCGGGACCGCGGGTGATCCGTCACGGCCGCGCGCGTTCGGCACCGCGCGACCGGAAGGGTCAGTTACAGGTGGTGACGCTCAGGCTGCTGTCGCCGCAGAGCAGCAGGCTGGCGCGGCTGCCGGTGGCGACGTCGCCGGTGGCCTCTTCCTTCGGGGTCTCCATCGACTGCAGGTCGAGAAGCGACATGATCAGTTCCTTTCCTTCATGGGGACGGTGTGTGCTCTTTCACGACCCCTGGCTGGGGCCGGCTCGTGGGCCGCCGGAGCGGCGGGAGGAAGGGCAGGTGCGCGCGTCCGCCGGACGCGGCGCTGCCGAGGGCGAGCAGGCAGCCCGCGGTGCCCGTGGCGAGATCCATGGACAGCCGCATCATCTGCTCGCCGGGGAAGGCCAGATGACCCTGGTACGGCACGGCGTGCCGGGCGAGGGCGTCGATCTGGCGCCGTACGTCGGAGGGCGCGGTGCCGGGCCCGGGCGCCGTGGTGCGGCTGAGGTACAGCACCATGCCGGCGGCGCCGCGGAAGAGACCGGGCTGCGCGTAGAAGGTGGCCTGGGCGGCCCGGACGATCTCGTGCCGGGCCCGGTCGAGGTCGTCGTCCTGCCGGTGGGCGGCGTAGTCGTCGAGCACCATCCCGATGCCGACGCTCCCCGCGCCGAGGTAGGGCATGGTGCGCCACCCCTCGTCGACCTGGAGGGTGCCGTACGCGCTGGTCACGCACCGGCCGAGGTCGCGGCCGAGGGCGTCGCGGGCCAGGTCGAGCAGGCCGGTGTCGCCGGTGCGTTCGTACAGCCGCAGGAAGAGGAGCGCCGGTCCGGAGGCGCCGTGCAGCAGCCCGGCGCGGGTGATCCGGGGCAGGGCGCGGGCGACGAGGCCGGCGCAGCGCAGGGCGTCGTCGCGCATGCCGAGCGCGTCGAGGGCGAGGCCGACTCCGGAGAGGCCGCTGTGCAGGTCGGGAGCGATGTCCTCCCAGGGCCGGCGGAGTGTCTGTTCCGCCAGTTCGAGGGCCCGTTCGGGGTGTCCGAGGCGGTCCAGTGCCCAGGCGACCCCGGCGAGGCCGTCGTAGAAGCCGAGGGGGGTGCCGGACTCGGGTTCCTTGGTGCGGCGCAGCAGCCACTCCTCGGCCTCGGCGCAGCGCTCCGCGCCCGTCGCGGCGAGGGCGTACAGGACGCCGGCGGTGCCGTACCCGAAGGACAGGCCGCCGCCCGCGGCGGCGAACTGGGCGATGTCGCCGGGGAAGAACCGGTCCTCGCGGTCGGGTGTGGCCGAGGCGAGCACGGCGTTCACCATGGAGGTGCGGCTGCGCGGCCAGTCGCCGGGTTCGACGGGCAGGTACGGCCCGGTGTCCTCCCCCGGCGGCCCGGCTATCTCCGCCACCGCCTCGTCCAGGAAGGCGCGCGGGACGGGGAACTGGGCGGCGGCGATGTCGGCGAGGTGCCGCGCCTTGCCGGGGTCGAGCGGGAAGAGGCTGGTCAGCGGTATGAACAGGGCGAGCCGCAGGCAGGCGAGGGCATAGCGGTCGACGGCGAAGCCGCGCCGGTCGGGCGGGGCGACGAAGGCCGGGTTGGCGACGGTCTGGCGCCGTCCCTCGTCGATGTGGGCGGCGGCCTCGAAGTCCAGCAGCGCCACGGACGTCTCGTCCTCGGACACCATGATGTTGAACAGGTGGAGGTCGTTGAAGACCACTCCGCGCGCGTGGACCGCGTCGACGGCCTCCTCGACCAGGCGGTGGATCCGCAGGGCCCACTCGGTGTAGTCGGCGAGGGCCTCGGGGGCGGGGTCGGCCTCGATCAGCGGGTGGCGGCGGGCGAAGAAGGTGTTGAGGGGCTTGCCCTCCAGGAACTCCATCGCCAGGAAGTGGTGGTCGCCGACGGTGAAGGTGCCCCGCACCTCGGGGGTGTACGGCAGGCCGGCGAGCCGCTCCAGCGCCGTGCGTTCGCGCTGCAGCCGGGTCACCGCGTCGGCCCCGTCGGCGGCGAGCCCGGCGTGCGGGCGGGCCTCCTTGAGGACGACCTTCTCGCCGGTGCGGCGGTCGTGGCCGACGTACACCCCGCCGCCGTTGGAGAAGTGCAGGGCGCTGTCGATGGCGTACGGGAGGTCGGTGACCGTGACGGCGGCCCGCGCGTCGAGGTGGGGCCGCAGGAAGGCGGGCGGCTCGATCCAGTCGGGCGTCTGGAAGACGGGGCCGCGCAAGTCGGGCACGAGCCGTCCGTCGGGGTGCTGGACGGCCGGGCACAGTTCGCCCTTGTCGTCGTAGCAGTGGCGGCGGGTGAAGCTGCCGTAGCGCACGTACACCGGGCCCTCGCCCCAGCGGAGGTCGCTGAGGATGTACGGGCCGGGCTCGCCGGCGAGGAGCCCCGCCAGGTCGTCCGCGACGCGCCGGCACTGCTCGTCGTCCGCCGGGTAGACGGTGATGAACTTGCCGCTGGCGGCGCGGTCGGCGTACTTGGCGTTGCGGGTGTGCAGCAGGTAGCGGCTCGGGACGAACTTGAAGGCGATGCCGCGCGGCAGGCAGTAGTCCCGCACCCGTTCGAGCACCGACTCGGCGTTGTCCAGGCAGGCCGAGACGTGGATCTTCCAGCCCTGGGCGGGGAGGGAGAGGTCGGCGGGGCGAAGGGCCAGCCAGTCGCCGCTGCGGTGCCGCTGCCAGCCCTCCGGGACCGGTGCGAGAGCCGCCGCGTACGGGGCGCTCCTGCGGTCGCCGCCCTCGGCGGAGAGCCGGTGGGGGGCGTCGTAGAAGTGGCGGTCCGCGTCACAGAAGGCGGCGTAGCCCTTGATCACACCTGCTCCCTCGCTCGGCGCTGCTGACGACGACGGGTGTCGGTCTCCCGACGGTGCCGCGTTCCCGACGGTGTCGGTGGCGACGAGGAAGACGGTGTCACCCCGGGGCGGGTGACCAACAGTCACAACCGTCAGCAACCGGCCGTGCGGAACGCATGAGTAACCTGCCGGCCCGGCGCCCCGTCGTCGCCGTACAACCAAAGCGCCCCGCCCGGAGTCCACTTCCCGGGCGCGCGACCGGTGCGCGCCCATGAGCGGGAGGAACATGCGGATGACGGTGGGACGGAGACTGTTCCTGGGAGGCTTCACGGCCGGCGCGGTGACCCTGGTGGCGGGCGGGAGCGCCACCGCGGCACACGCGGCACAGGCAGCGGGGGCCGGGGCCGCCGAGGGGGCGACGACGACGTTCGACGGGCCGGTGGTCGCCGAGCGGTTCCGGGCGGACTCGGCCGTGAACGCCGCCTTCTTCCGTACGGCGTCCACCACCGAGCACGCCCTGACGGCCATTCAGGCCGGGAAGTCCGGCGGGGGCGTCGCGGCGAACATCGTCTCGGACAACCCGGGGATGTCGGCGGTGTTCGTACGGGGCACCGAGAAGGCCCACGGCACGGTCAAGGTCACGCACACCGGGCACGCCGACGGGTCGGACCACAAGGCGTCGGCGCTGTCCATCGACCTGCGGACGCCCGGGACCGCCGCGCAGGGCATCTATTTGACGGCGGAGGACGGCCCGACCCGGGGCAATCTGATCTGCCTGCGCAACAACGGCCGGGACGACTTCGTCGTCAAGGGCAGCGGCCGGGTGGGCGTCGGGATGGACGTCGGGGCCGAGCCCTGGTCGCAGCTCCATGTGGTGCAGCGCCCGTCGGTGGACTCCGCGCTCCGGGTGGACGGGGTGATCCGGGTGGTGGACACCGCGTCGGTGCCCACCGGGGTGGACTCGCACGGCGGCGGGGCGCTGTACGCCGAGGGCGGCGCGCTGAAGTGGCGCGGCCCCCGGGGCACGGTCACCACCATCGCCCCCGCCTGACCCGCGCCCGTACCCCACCGGAGGACGACACCATGGAACTGACCCCCGACGAGCTGGTCGCGGAGTTCCGCGACGCGGTGACGGAGCTGTACTTCGCCCGCAAGCGGATCGCGGCCCTGGAGGCCCACAACGCCACGCTGAGCGCCCGCCTGGCGGAGGCCGAGGCGAGGACGGAGGCGGAGGCCGAGGGGGCGCCCCGGGCGAAGGCGGACCCGGCCTCGGCCCCCGGGGCGCCCTGAAACGCCCTGCGACGCCGTGAGACGCCGTGAGACGCCCTGAGGACGTCCTGAGACGCCCAGCCGACGCCCTGAGACGCCTTTACGGCTCCGCTACGGCGCGGACGGGACCGTACGGCCCGGTTCCCGCCGCTCCGCCGGCTCGGCCCGCTCCTCCCGGGGCTCCACCGGCTCGGCCGTGCGGCCCTCCCGGGCGACGAGCGTGAAGGAGTGGCCCGCCGGGTCGGCGTAGGTCCGCACGTCCCGGGGGCCGGAGTTGTCCCGGGTCTCCACGGGCCGGGCGCCGAGGCTCACCGCCTCGCGCTCGGCCTCGTCCATGTCCTCCTCGGCCACCAGGATGTGCAGGTGCGCCTGCTGCGAGTCGTCGGGACGGGGCCAGCTCGGCGGCGCGTAGCCGTGGTCGCGCCGGACGGCGAGGCACACGCCGTGAAGGCCGGCCACCTCGATGAAGTCGGGATCGGTCCCCCGCCGCGTCTCGGCGTCCAGGAGCCCGGCGTAGAACTCCGCCAGGGCCTCGGGCTCCGCGCAGTCGAGGACGAGGACACTGCTCTTGGCTACAGTCATGCGGTTCTTGTGCCCGCTCACCGGCCGCTCACCGGCCGCGCCCACGCGTGGTTCCCGGGCACGACACGCGCACCTACACTGATCCCCCTCGGAGCGGTTCGCGTCCTGGTAGAACCCGAGAACGGGGCCGATCCGACGCGAGCCGATCCGGTGCAGTGGGGAGCCAGTCAGTGTTCTACTACCTGCTCAAGTACGTCCTTCTCGGGCCCGTTCTGCGGCTGTTGTTCCGGCCGAGGACCGAGGGCCTGGAGCATGTGCCCGGGGAGGGGGCCGCGATCGTCGCGGGCAACCACCTGTCGTTCTCGGACCACTTCCTGATGCCGGTGGTCCTCAGGCGGCGCATCACCTTCCTGGCGAAGCAGGAGTACTTCACCGGCCCCGGCGTCAAGGGCCGGCTGACCGCCGCCTTCTTCCGGAGCGCGGGGCAGATCCCGGTGGACCGCTCCGGCAAGGAGGCCGGGCAGGCGGCGATCCGCGAGGGGCTGGGCGTGCTGGGGAAGGGCGAGCTGCTGGGCATCTACCCGGAGGGCACCCGGTCGCACGACGGCCGCCTCTACAAGGGCAAGGTCGGCGTGGCGGTCATGGCCCTGAAGGCGGGGGTGCCGGTGGTGCCGTGCGCGATGCTCGGCACGTTCGAGATCCAGCCGCCGGGCCAGAAGGTGCCCCGGGTGAAGCGGGTGCGGATCCGGTTCGGTGAGCCGCTGGACTTTTCCCGGTACGCCGGGATGGAGAACGACAAGACGGTGCTGCGCGCCGTGACGGACGAGATCATGTACCGGATCCTCGAACTGTCCGGCCAGGAGTACGTGGACGACTACGCGGCCCGGGTGAAGGAGGCCGCGCAGGCCGCCGACCGGCCGCGCGGGCTGCCCCGCTTCCGGCGCTGAGGCCGCGGGGGCCGACGGCCTCCGCCGGACCGCGGCACCGATTTCTCACCGGGTGGGCATGGGAACGGCACAACGGGCAACACGAAGCTTCACAAGTCCACTGTGAGCAGGGAGAGTTGTCATGGCCGGTTTCGGAACCAGCAGCGCGCACGGACAGCCGCAGTCCCGCACGAACGGCCTCGCCATCGCCGGACTCGTCTGCGGCATCGTCGGTGTGCTGTTCTTCAACATCATCCTCGGTCCGCTCGCCATCATCTTCGGTGCGGTCGCCCTGCGGCAGTCGTCCGTGAAGAACGGCGCGGGCATGGCGAAGGCCGCGATCGCGCTCGGCATCGTCGACCTCGTGGTCTTCGGCATCCTGCTGGCGGTCGCGGCGTCGACGGGCGGCTTCACCTGGTACGTCGGCGGCTGACGCACCGTCATCCCATGGCCGCCAGCCCCGCGTCCAGGGCCCGCCGCAGCAGCAGCGCGTCCGGTGCGAGGGCCGTCACCAGCGCGGCCGGACCGGCCAGCGGGGTGACCGCGGCCAGGTCGCCCACGAGGCTCGGCTTCACGGGTTCCACGGCGAAGTCGGGGTCGACCACCAGCAGTTGGCCCACAGCCCGGTTCCCCGCCAGTCCCGCACCCCCGTCCCACCCGCCGGGCGCCCCCGGACCGTAACGCAGTTCCTGGTCCAGCAGGGGGCGCCCCGCCCGGTGGACGGTGAGGCGGGCGGCGAGGGTGCCGGGCTCCTCGCCGTACCGGCCCAGGACCTGCTCCTCGCGCAGCACCAGCCGCGCGCTCGCGGCCAGCTCCACCGTCGTCCGCATCCGCAGGGACGAGCCGGCCGCGGAGACCAGCGGCTCCGGCAGCCAGCGCAGCTCCGCGCCCTCCCCCACCGACAGCCGCACGTCGTAGCGGGCGTGGCCGCCGTCCCGGCCGGGCAGGGCCACCGTCGCGGCGGCGGCGTCGACGGTGAGCCGTGCCCCGTCCTCCACCCGGGCCTCCAGCGCCAGCCGGTCGCCGCCGAGCGGCGCGGTCATCGCGCCGACGACGGTGACCCGGGTGTGCGGTCCGGTGGCGCGGGTGCGGCGCAGGGCGAGCGGCCCGTCGCTCTCCAGCACGGGCAGGGCGCCGCCGGCCGCGGCGACGATCCGGGCGGTGGCGTGGACGCTCACGCCGCTCGGGTCCAGGCGGCCAGCTGCTCGCGCACCCAGGCGGCGACCGGGCCGACGCCCTCCTCGCCGGTGAGCGAGGTGAAGGCCACGGGGAGGTCGCCGCGCTGCTCCTTGGCGTCCCGGGCCATCCGCCCCAGGTCGGAGCCGACGTACGGGGCGAGGTCGGTCTTGTTGACGACGAGCAGGTCGGCGGTGGTGACGCCGGGGCCGCCCTTGCGCGGGATGTCGTCGCCGCCCGCGACGTCGATGACGAAGATCTGGGCGTCGACCAGGCCCTTGGAGAAGGTGGCGGTGAGGTTGTCGCCGCCGGACTCGACCAGGATCAGGTCGAGCGGCCCGACCGCGTCCTCCAGGTCCTCGACCGCTTCGAGGTTGGCGGAGATGTCGTCGCGGATCGCGGTGTGGGGGCAGGCGCCGGTCTCCACCGCCTGGATGCGCTCCGGCGGCAGGACCGCGTGGCGCAGCAGGAAGTCGGCGTCCTCGCGGGTGTAGATGTCGTTGGTGACGACGGCGAGGGAGAGCTGCTCGCGCAGTTCCCGGCAGAGGGCGGCGACGGTGGCGGTCTTGCCGGAGCCGACGGGGCCGCCCAGGCCGATGCGCAGGGCGCGGCGGGTGCCGTCGGGGCGGTGGGCGTCGGCGCTGACGGCGGCGGGGCCGTGGTGGCCGTGGTCGAGGTGCATGGGTCCTCCAGTGGGTGGGGTCAGGACGCGAAGAGGCGTACGGGCCAGGTGGCGTGCTGTTCGGCGGTGATGTCGAGCAGGGGCGCGGAGGCGGCGGGCAGGGCGTCGACGCCGGCGCGGGCGGCCTCGGCGGCGCGGGCGGCCTCGGCGGCGCGGGCGGCCACCAGGTCCAGTTCGGGGGCGAGGCGCGCCAGGACGGCGGTGGCCTGGAAGGGGTCGAGGCCGAGGAGCCGGACGGCGGCCGTGGCGGGGCCGCCGACCGTCTCGTACGCGACGCAGTGCGCGGCGTCCTCGGGGCCGAGGCCGGCCGCGCGGGCGGCGGTCCCGAGGACCACCGGCTGGTGCGCGCCGCGGGGGAACGCCCGGGCCAGGGCGTCCAGTTCGGGGTGGGGCCAGGCCGTGCGGGCGGCCCGGATCATCTGGCGGCCGAGCCTGCGGGCGGTGGCGCGCAGGGCGGGCGAGGGGGTGCGGGCGTCGGCGGCCCGGTCGAGGGCGGCCGGGTCGTGGCCGTGGGCCGCGGCGGCGGCCAGGGCGGCGGAGGTGAGGCCGGTGGTGTGCAGGCGGCCCCGGCAGAAGCCTTCCAGGTCGCGGGCGTCCCGGAGGCGGCCGGCCTTGACGGCGGCCTCGGCTCCGCCGGAGTGGGCGTGCCCGCCGGCGGGGAAGCGGCCGTCGGCGAGGACGAGGAGTGCGGCGCGTGTCATCGGGCTCCCCGGCCTCAGAAGAGGAAGTAGCGCTGGGCCATGGGCAGTTCGGCGGCGGGTGCCGGTTCGACCGGCTCGCCGTCGATGGTCACGGTGAAGGTGTCGGCGTCGACCTCGACGCGCGGCAGGGCGTCGTTCTCGCGCATGTCCGCCTTGGTGACGCCCCGGGTGCTGGTGATGGCGGTGAACTCCTTGTGCAGGCCCAGGCGTTCGGGCAGCCCGTCGTCGAGCGCCGCGGTGGTGGCGAAGTTGTACGAGCCGGCCGCGGCGGCCGTGCCGAGCGCGCCGAACATGGGGCGGGGCAGCACCGGCTGGGGGGTGGGGATGGAGGCGTTGGCGTCGCCCATCTGGGCGTAGGCGATCTGGCCGCCCTTGATCACCGTCTGGGGCTTCACGCCGAAGAAGGCGGGCTCCCACAGGACGAGGTCGGCGAGCTTGCCGGATTCGACGGAGCCGATCTGGTGGTCGAGCCCCTGGGCGACGGCCGGGTTGATCGTGTACTTGGCGACATAGCGGCGCGCCCGGTGGTTGTCGGCGCGGCCGTCGCCGGGGAGGGCGCCGCGGCGCCGTTTCATCACATGGGCGGTCTGCCAGGTGCGCAGGACCACTTCGCCGACGCGGCCCATGGCCTGGGAGTCGGAGGAGATGATCGAGATGGCGCCCAGGTCGTGGAGGACGTCCTCGGCGGCGATGGTGGAGGGCCGGATGCGGGACTCGGCGAAGGCGAGGTCCTCGGGGACGGCCGGGTTGAGGTGGTGGCAGACCATCAGCATGTCGAGGTGTTCGTCGAGGGTGTTGACGGTGTGCGGCCGGGTGGGGTTGGTCGAGCTGGGCAGGACGTACGGCTCGGAGACGACGGTGATGATGTCGGGGGCGTGGCCGCCGCCCGCGCCCTCGGTGTGGTACGCGTGGATGGTGCGCCCGGCGATGGCGGCGAGGGTGTCGCCGACGAAGCCGGCCTCGTTGAGCGTGTCGGTGTGGATGGCGAGCTGGGCGCCGCTCTCCTCGCAGACGCGCAGGCACGCGTCGATGGCGGCGGGGGTGGCGCCCCAGTCCTCGTGGATCTTGAATCCCAGTGCGCCGCCGCGCAGTTGGGAGTGCATCGCCTCGTGGGAGACGGTGTTGCCCTTGCCGAGCAGGCCGATGTTGACGGGGTAGGTGTCCAGCGCCTGGAACATCCGGGCGAGGTGCCAGGGGCCGGGGGTGACGGTGGTGGCCTTGGTGCCCTCGGCGGGGCCGGTGCCGCCGCCGACGAGCGTCGTGATGCCGGAGGTGAGGGCCTGCTCCACGACGGTCGGGGAGATGAAGTGGACGTGTGCGTCGATGGCGCCGGCGGTGACGATCTTTCCGTTGCCGGCGATGATCTCGGTCTCGGGGCCGATGACCAGGTCGGGGTGGACGCCGTCCATGGTGTCGGGGTTGCCGGCCTTGCCGATGCCGGTGATGCGGCCGTCGCGGATGCCGATGTCGGCCTTGACGACGCCCCAGTGGTCGATGATGACGGCGCCGGTGACGACGGTGTCGGGGGCGCCCTCGGCGCGGGTGGCGCGGGACTGGCCCATGGACTCCCGGATCACCTTGCCGCCGCCGAACACCGCTTCGTCGCCGGAGCGTCCGGGGCCGCCGCAGCGGTCCTCCTCGATCTCGACGAGGAGGTCGGTGTCGGCGAGCCGGATGCGGTCGCCGGTGGTGGGGCCGAACAGGTCGGCGTAGCCGGGCCGGTCGAGGCGGACGCGGCTGAGGTCAGGCATCGAGGGGGCCTCCGGTCTGTCCGCGCAGGCCGGGGACGACACGCAGCCCGGCGAGCGGTACGAGTTCCACGTCGGCGGGGATGCCGGGCTCGAAGCGCACGGCGGTTCCGGCGGCGATGTTGAGCCGCAGGCCGCGGGCGGCCGCACGGTCGAAGTCGAGGCCGGGGTTGGCCTCGGCGAAGTGGTAGTGGGAGCCGACCTGGACGGGGCGGTCGGCGGCGTTGAGGACGGTGAGGCGGGTGACGGGGCGGCCCTCGTTGAGGAGGACGGGCTCGTCGGCGTACAGGATCTCTCCGGGGATCATCGGGCGCGCTCCCCCGTCAGACGATCGGTTCGTGGACGGTGACGAGCTTGGTGCCGTCGGGGAAGGTGGCCTCGACCTGGACGTCGTGGATCATCTCCGGGATGCCGTCCATCACCTCGTCGCGGGTGAGGACCTTGCGGCCGGACGCCATCAGCTCGCCCACGGTGCGGCCGTCGCGGGCGCCCTCCAGGATGTGGGAGGTGATGAGGGCGACGGCCTCGGGGTGGTTGAGCAGCACGCCGCGGGCCCTGCGCTTCTCGGCCACGTCGGCCGCGACATGGATGAGCAGACGTTCCTGTTCGTGCGGGGTCAGTTGCACGATTCACCTCACAGTCCTCCGCCCGGTCCGGTCCCGGGCGCAGCGGGACCCTATCCGGCTTCAACACTCTGTTGACCTGCGGGGACGAGTGTGGCCGAGAGATATTTCCATCTCTGGTCGAAGTTTTTCCGGGAGGTAAACCGGCCCTTTGCCCGCGCATGGCTGTGGGTGCGAACCGCCGGGTACATCCGTCCGGCCGGCGACGGGTCCCGGGAACGGCGGGAGGGGCGCCTCCGCTCCGGCGCGGCGCCGGGAGGTCCTTGACGGCGAGCGGCGCGCGCGTCGTGTGACGAGGGCTCAGTTCGACGGCACGGGACCGCCGCACCCCCGACGTGCCCTCCCCCGGACGGGCTCAGCAGTGCGAGAAACGCTCCCTCGTTCAGCGTAGGCATTCGGAGGAATTTCGTACGACGCGACTTGCGCAGCGGAACGACCCATCTGGCGGAATATCAGGTTCCGCCGCTGGTACGGGGATCGCCCGTGTCACGCCGCCGGGCCCCAAATCGACCCTGTCCACCCGAATGGATCAGTCGTGAGGAGCCTCACAAAAGGCCGTTTGGGCTCGGATTTTTCCCCTGGGATGGGTCAAGATCCCTGACGACGACAAGCCCCCGCCGCCGCGGCGGGGCGGTCCGGGCGGACGCCGAGTCCTGCCGCCGTCCGGACGACTGGTCGACAGGAGTGGATCGGCAGGAGTGGAGGACCCGAGCAGTACGGGTGACCGGACGCAGTACGTCCCCCCGGTCTCCCTTGGGGTGAAGCCGCGCGAGCGGCCGGGCAACTTCGCCAGCCCGAACCCGACAGGTCATCCTTCACAGGCGGCTGACGAAGGGTTGCGCATGACCGCGCAGATTCATGTCCCGTCTCTGCTGTCCCGGGCGGGTGCCGTCTCGGCACTCACCCTCGCCGCCGTCGGCGGCACCCTGCTGGCGCCGGGCGGCGTCCCGGAGGCGCAGGCCGCCCCGGCGCACGCGACCAAGGCGCTGAACATCGCCGCGTCCAAGAAGGGCGCTCCGTACGCCTACGGAGCGGTGGGCCCGTCCCGGTTCGACTGCTCCGGCCTGACGCTCTACTCGTACAAGAAGGCCGGCAAGAAGCTCCCGCGCACCGCGCAGCAGCAGTACAACAAGACCCGCCACATCTCCGCCTCCGGGCGGCAGAAGGGCGACCTGGTCTTCTTCCATCGCGGGAGCAGCGTCTACCACGTCGGGATCTACGCGGGTAACAACAAGATCTGGCACTCGCCGAAGTCGGGTTCGGTGGTGAAGCTGGACAAGATCTGGTCCTCGTCGGTCTGGTACGGACGCGTGCGCTGACGCTCCGCCACCGCGACCGACCGGTCGTGGGGGGGACCCGCCGGGCCGGCCCGGCGGGAGCCCCCGGCGGCGGGCGGGCGGCCTCAGGTCTGGACGGCGACCGTCCAGGGCAGCGCGATCCAGACGGTCTTGCCGCCGTCCGGCGTCGGGGTGACCGAGAGCCGCCCGCCCCGCTCGGCGGCGAGCCAGCGGATGATGACCATGCCGCGGCCGTTGTCCTGCTGCACGGCGGCCGGCAGCCGCTGCGGCCAGCGCGGGTGGCTGTCGGTGACGCCGATGCGGAGCCGCTCGTCGCGCTCCAGCCGGACGTCCACCGTGAAGGTGGGCGACTGGCCGAAGGTGTGCTGCACGGCGTTGGTGGCGAGTTCCGAGACGATCAGCCGGACCGTGTCGGCGGTGTCGGCGTCGTCGGCCAGCCCCCACTCCGTGAGGACCCCCGCCACATATCTCCTGGCGGCGGAGACCGAGGCGGGATCGCTCGGCAGTGTGACGGATGCTTCCTGATGGTCTGCCATGGCGAGGCCGTCCCTTTCCCACCGGGCCGGACTCCGACACGTACCGGATGTTTTTGAGGACGGCCTCGGATTGCGCTTCGCGCCAGACTGCCACTTATGTCGCCTCTGAGGGGGGCGATCCCCCAGGATCTGCGGGCATCTGTCGCTCGAAGCGGTGAACTCTACGACGCGAGAACGGATTTGGGCGGCACACTGAGGGGTTGGCCCGGCCGTACGGAGCGCACGGCGCGGTCCGGCGGTGCGCCGGCGCAGACCCGGTGAGGAACCGCGCGCCCCCGCGGCAGGCGGCCGGCCGCACCCGCCGTGGCGCGGTCCCGGCTCTCAGCCCGCCGACACGGCCCCCTCCGGCGCCGTACGGAGGACCACGGCGACCGCCTCGTCGATCTGACGTTCCGTCAAGTCGGCGCGGGCGGTGAGCCGGAGGCGGGAGATGCCGTCGGGGACCGACGGCGGCCGGAAGCACCCCACCGCGAGCCCCCCGGCCCGGCAGTCGGCGGCCCACGCCACGGCCTGCTCGGGCGAGGGCGCCCGGACCGACACCACCGCCGCGTCCGGCCGGGCGCCCGTCAGGCCCGCCGCGGTGAGTCGTGCGTGCAGTCCGGCCGCGACCTCCCGCGCCCGGCTCGCCAGGGCCGGCTCGGCCCGCAGCCGCCGCAGGGCCGCCAGCGCGCCGCCCGCCGCCGCCGGGGCGAGCCCGGTGTCGAAGATGAACGTCCGGGCGGCGTTGACCAGGTGGTCGATCACCCGGGCCGGCCCGAGGACCGCGCCGCCCTGGCTGCCCAGGGACTTGGAGAGCGTCAGCGTGGTGACCACGTCCGGGGCGCCCGCGAGCCCCGCCGCGTGCACCGCGCCGCGCCCGCCCTCCCCCAGCACGCCCAGGCCGTGCGCGTCGTCCACGACCAGGGCCGCGCCGTGCGCCCGGCATGCCGCCGCCAGCGCGGCCAGCGGCGCGGCGTCCCCGTCCACCGAGAACACCGAGTCGGTGACCAGCAGCGCCCGGCGGCCGGGGTGCGCGCCGAACGTCTTGGCGACGGCGTCCGGGTCGGCGTGCGGGACGACCGCCGTCTCGGCGCGCGAGAGCCGGCAGCCGTCGACGATCGAGGCGTGGTTGGCCGCGTCCGAGACGATCAGGGAGCCCGGGGCGCTCAGCGCGGTGAGCGCGGCGAGGTTGGCGGCGTACCCGGAGGAGAAGACCAGGGCCGCCTCCGCCCCGCAGAAGGCGGCCAGCTCCCGCTCCAGCTCGGCGTGCAGCTCGGTGGTGCCGGTCACCAGCCGGGAGCCGGTGGCGCCCGCGCCCCAGCGGCGGGCCGCGTCCGCCGCCGCGGCGGTGATCTCCGGGTGGTGCGTCAGGCCCAGGTAGTCGTTGCCCGCCAGGTCCAGGACCTCCGGGACGGCCGGGCGGGGGCGCAGCGTCCGGACCAGTCCGGCGTCCGCGCGGCGGCGGGCCTCCGCGTCGATCCAGTCGAAGGCGGAGGGGCCGCCGGCGGGCGGCGCCCCGGCGGGAACGGCCGCGTCCCCGCCCGGCGCGGGGGCGGGGACGGGGGCCGGCGAATCGGTCGGAGCCTGGGACATGTCCGGTTCCCTTTTGTAGACAGCGAACAGACCCTAATCGTGGTCGGGGGCCACCGGAGTGTGGTTATACACACACTCGAAAGCCGCTCTCCTGTTGAGTTCCTCCTTGGCCCGGGGCCGTGCCGTACGCCAGGATCAGGCCCATGGACCTGCTGAACACGCTGGTGGACAAGGGGCTTCGGCGCGAGCTGCCGACCCGCGAAGAAGCGCTCGCCGTGCTGGCGACCTCCGACGACGAGCTGCTGGACGTGGTGGCCGCGGCCGGCAAGGTGCGCCGCCAGTGGTTCGGGAGGCGGGTGAAACTCAACTACCTGGTCAACCTCAAGTCCGGCCTGTGCCCCGAGGACTGCTCCTACTGCTCGCAGCGGCTGGGCTCGAAGGCGGAGATCCTCAAGTACACCTGGCTCAAGCCGGAGGAGGCGTCCAAGGCGGCGGCCGCGGGTGTCGCGGGCGGCGCCAAGCGGGTCTGCCTGGTGGCCAGCGGACGCGGCCCCACGGACCGCGACGTCGACCGCGTCTCGAAGACCATCGAGGCGATCAAGGAGGAGAACCAGGACGTCGAGGTCTGCGCCTGCCTCGGGCTCCTCTCCGACGGCCAGGCGGAGCGGCTGCGGTCGGCGGGCGCCGACGCGTACAACCACAACCTCAACACGTCCGAGGGGACGTACGGGGAGATCACCACGACCCACACCTACGCGGACCGGGTCGACACCGTGCAGAAGGCGCACGCGGCGGGCCTGTCGGCGTGCTCCGGGCTGATCGCCGGCATGGGCGAGAGCGACGAGGACCTGGTCGACGTCGTGTTCGCGCTGCGCGAGCTGGACCCGGACTCGGTGCCGGTGAACTTCCTGATCCCCTTCGAGGGCACCCCGCTCGCCAAGGAGTGGAACCTGACGCCGCAGCGCGCGCTGCGCATCCTGGCGATGGTCCGGTTCGTCTGCCCGGACGTGGAGGTACGCCTCGCGGGCGGGCGCGAGGTGCATCTGCGGACGCTCCAGCCGCTGGCCCTGCACCTGGCCAACTCGATCTTCCTGGGCGACTACCTCACCAGTGAGGGGCAGGCCGGCAAGGCGGACCTGGAGATGATCGCGGACGCGGGCTTCGAGGTGGAGGGCACCGACACCACCACGCTGCCCGGGCACCGCACGGACGCGCGGGACGAGGGGTCCTGCGGCACGGGCGGCGGCTGCGGCTCCGGCTCGGTCTGCGGGCCCGCCGACGGAGCGGTGCCGGTTCCCGCCGAAGCGGCGGACGCGGCCCCGGCGGACGGCGCCCGCCCCGACCTGGTGGCCGTGCGGCGCCGGGGTGCCGGCACGGACCTCGCCCCCAATGCCTGAGCTGCCGCCGGCGGAGCTGCTCGCCCTCGACCGGGCCCACGTCTGGCACCCGTACGGCCCGATGCCGGGCCGGACCGACCCGCTGGTCGTGGAGTCCGCCGCCGGGGTGCGGCTGCGGCTGGCCGAACCGGCGCACGGGCACGACGAACTGGTCGACGGCATGTCCTCGTGGTGGTCCGCCGTCCACGGCTACAACCACCCGGTGCTCAACGAGGCGGCCCGCGGCCAGCTCGGCCGGATGAGCCATGTGATGTTCGGCGGGCTCACCCACGAGCCCGCCGTCCGCCTGGCCGCCCGGCTGGTGGAGATCACCCCCGAGCCGCTGCGCCATGTCTTCCTCAGTGACTCGGGCTCGGTGTCCGTCGAGGTCGCCGTCAAGATGTGCCTGCAGTACTGGCGTTCGGTCGGGCGGCCCGCCAAGCGGCGGCTGCTGACCTGGCGCGGCGGCTACCACGGCGACACCTGGCAGCCGATGTCGGTGTGCGACCCCGAGGGCGGGATGCACGAGCTGTGGTCGGGCGCGCTGCCCCGGCAGGTCTTCACCGGTCCGCCCCCGGAGGAGTACGAGGAGTCCTACGCGCGCGAGCTGCGCGAGGCGGTCGGGCGGCACGCGGACGAGCTGGCGGCGGTGATCGTCGAGCCGGTGGTGCAGGGCGCGGGCGGGATGCGGTTCCACGACCCGGCGTATCTGCGGGTGCTGCGGGAGGCGTGCGACGAGCACGGTGTCCTGCTGGTGTTCGACGAGATCGCCACCGGCTTCGGCCGGACCGGCGCGCTGTTCGCGGCGGACCACGCGCGCGTGGCGCCCGATGTGATGTGCCTGGGCAAGGCGCTGACGGGCGGCTATCTGTCGCTGGCGGCGACCCTGTGCACCGCGCGCGTGGCGGACGGCATCTCGCGGGGCGAGGTGCCGGTGCTGGCGCACGGGCCGACGTTCATGGGCAATCCGCTGGCCACGGCGGTGGCGCTGGCCTCCGTCGACCTGCTGCTCGGGCAGGACTGGGAGCGGGAGGTCAAGCGGATCGAGACGGGGCTGCGGGACGGTCTCGCCGGGGCGGCGGACCTGCCGGGGGTCCGCGAGGTACGGGTGCTCGGCGCCATCGGTGTCGTCCAGCTGGACCACCCGGTCGACATGGCGGCCGCGACGGCGGCGGCGGTGCGCGAGGGCGTGTGGCTGCGGCCGTTCCGCGACCTGGTCTATGTGATGCCGCCGTACGTCACCGGCGACGAGGACCTGGCACGGATCTGCCGCGCGGTGCGCGCGGCGGCGCGGGAGGGATGACATGGCGGTACTGGTGGTCAGCGGGACGGGCACGGAGATCGGCAAGACCGTGGTCACGGCCGCCGTGGCGGCGGTGGCCCGGGCGGCGGGCCGGTCGGTGGCGGTGCTGAAGCCCGCGCAGACCGGGGTCGCCCCGGGTGAGCGCGGTGACGCGGACGAGGTGGTCCGGCTCGCGGGTGACGGGGTCGTCCCGGTCGAGCTGGCCCGGTTCCCCGAGCCGCTCGCGCCCGAGACGGCCGCCCGGCGGGCCGGGATGGCGCCGGTGGGGCCGCGCGAGGTGGCGGACGCCGCGGCGAAGCTCGCCGGGGAGTACGACCTGGTGCTGGTCGAGGGCGCGGGCGGGCTGCTCGTGCGGTACGACGCCGAGGGCGGCACGCTCGCCGAGGCGGCCGGGCTGCTCGGCGCGCCGGTGCTCGTAGTGGCGCCGGCCGGTCTGGGCACCCTGAACGCGGTGGCGCTGACCGCCGAGGCGCTGCGGGCGCGCGGGCTGACGCAGGCCGGGGTGGTCGTCGGCAGCTGGCCGGACGAGCCGGGCCTGGCGGAGCGCTGCAATGTCTCCGACCTGCCGCGGGCGGCCGGTGCTCCGCTGCTGGGCGCGGTGCCCTCGGGGGCGGGCGCGCTGCCGGCCGAGGTGTTCCGGGAGCGGGCGGCGGGGTGGCTGGCGCCGGAGCTGGGCGGCGTCTGGGATGCGGAGGTGTTCGCCTCGGCCGTAGGCTCGTGATCATGCGAGCTGTGGTGAGCGAGATCGTGTTCGACTGCGGCGACCCGGCGGCGCAGGCCCTGTTCTGGGCGGCGCTGCTGGGCGGCGAGCCGGTGGAGCGGAGCCCGGACTGGTCGTACGTCGACCCGCCGGACTTCGTCCGGGTGGCGTTCCAGCGCGTACCGGAGGGCAAGGCGGTGAAGAACCGGCTGCACCTGGATCTGGAGGCGGGCGACGTCCGCACCGCGACCGCCCGGGCCGAGGGGCTCGGCGCGGTGCCGGTGGGCGGCCTGGTGACGGACGAGTACGGCGACTTCCAGGTGATGCGGGACCCGGAGGGCAACGAGTTCTGCTTCGTGTCCGGCTGACGGGGGGACACTGACGGTGTCTGGCCCTGGCCCCTCTCCCCCGGAGGTCCGCGATGCGGGACGCCGTCCACCACCCCCTGTTCGCCCGCTTCTACGCCCGGATGAGCGTCACGATGGACGCCAGGGGCGGGGTGGCCGCCCTCCGCGAGGAGCTGCTGTCCGGGCTGTCCGGCCGGGTCGTCGAGGTCGGCGCGGGGAACGGGCTGAACTTCCCGCACTACCCGGCCGCCGTCTCGGAGGTCGTGGCGATCGAGCCGGAGCGGCGGCTGCGCCGGCTGGCGGTGAGCGCGGGGCTGCGTGCCAAGGTGCCGGTGGACGTCGTGCCGGGCGCGGCGGAGGCGCTGCCGGTGAAGAGCGAGGCGTTCGACGCGGCGGTCGCGTCCCTGGTGCTGTGCACGGTGCGGGATCTGCCGAGGGCGCTCGGGGAGCTGCGGCGGGTGCTGCGGCCGGGCGGTGAGCTGCGGTTCTTCGAGCACGGGCTGGCCGGGGGGCGGCGCATGGCGGCGGCTCAGCGGGCCCTGGACCGCACGGTGTGGCCGCTGCTGTTCGGTGGCTGCCACACGGCGCGGGACCCGCTGGGCGCCATCGAGGCGGCGGGGTTCGAGATCGTGACGTACCGCAGGCTGCTGGTCCCGGAGCAGGGGCCGCGCACACCGTCGTCGTCGTGCGTCCTGGGGGTGGCCCGGCGGCCCGGGGGCGGTGACTAGGGTGCGGGGATGACGTCGCCTCACTCGTATCTCGCGCAGCTCTTCTCCCTCGACGGCCGGGTCGCCCTGGTGACCGGCGGCAGTTCCGGCATCGGCCGGGCGATCGCGGGCGCTCTGGCCCGGGCGGGCGCGCGGGTGGTGATCGTGGCGCGCCGGGAGGAAGGGCTGAGGGCCGCGGTGGACGAGCTGGTGGCCGACGGGTGCCGGGCGGCGTGGGTGAGCGGTGACCTCTCCACCCGTGCCGGGGTGCGGGCGGCGGCCGAGGAGGCGGCCGGGGTGTACGGGGAGCCCGACATCCTGGTCAACAGCGCGGGCGTCAACCTGCGGCCGCCGATGGGGCGGGTCGGCGAGGACGTCTGGGACGCCACGATGGCGGTCAATCTGGAGGCGCCGTTCCTGCTGGGCGAGCGCTTCGGCCCGGGGATGGCGGAGCGGGGGTACGGGCGGATCATCCACGTCACCTCGCAGCAGGCGCACCGGGCGTTCGTCACGAGCGGGGTGTACGGGGTGTCGAAGGGCGGCCTGGAGTCGCTGGCCCGTTCGCAGGCGGAGGCGTGGTCGCCGTACGGGGTCACCTGCAACACCCTCGTCCCCGGCTTCGTCCTGACCCCGCTGAACGCCCGGCTCCAGGACGACGAGGAGACGGTCGCCGCACTGGCGGCGCGCACGATGGTGGGGCGCAACGGCCTGGCCGGGGACTTCGCGGGTGCGGCGGTCTTCCTGGCGGGCCCGGCCTCGGCGTACGTGACGGGCCACGCGCTCTTCGTGGACGGCGGGCTGTCGGTGCACTGAGGCGGCCCGGGTGTCCGGGCGTGGACCGGCGGCGCGGGGGCAGACGGCAACCGGAAGGGCCCGGAGGGGATGCCCGGGCGGAAAGAGGAGGCCGGCGGTGGGGACCACCCGGACGGTGGGCGGGGCGGATGGCCGATGATGAGCCCATGGACGATCTTCGTATACGGAGCGCCTCGCCGGCCGATCTGGACGCCGTCCTCGCCTTCTGGAAGGTGGCGGCCGAGGGCACCAGCATCAGCGACGACCGCGAGGGCGTCGAACGGCTCGTCGGCCGCGACCCCGGGGCCCTGATCCTCGCCGAGCTGGACGGCGCGCTCGCCGGGACGGTGATCGCCGGGTTCGACGGGTGGCGCTGCCACCTGTACCGGCTCGCCGTGCACCCGGACCTCCGCCGCCGCGGCGTCGGGGCGGCGCTGCTGGCGGCGGCCGAGGAGCGGTTCGTACACCTCGGCGGGCGGCGCGGCGACGCCATGGTCCTGGAGCGCAACGCGCTCGCCCACCACGCCTGGCGGGCCGCCGGGTACGCGCCGGAGCCGCAGTGGCGCCGGTGGGTCAAGCCCCTCCGGCCCTCCGCACCCTGAGCACACCATCACTTTGCCGACCCTTTACCATGGGGGAACCATTCACCAGCGACCGAAAGGTGTGAGCGTCCGCCCATGGGCGAGCCTCCCAGTAGCAGCCGCAGCCGACATCGCGCATCCCTCCCCTCCGTGGCCGATCATGGGACGGAGGTGACCCGATGACCGAAGTGCTTCTGCTCCTCGTGGCGCTGCTGCTCTCCCTCGCGTGCGGCGCGTTCGTCGCGGCCGAGTTCTCCCTGACCACGATCGAGCGCTCGGAGCTCGAACGGGCCGTCGAGCGGGGTGAGAGGGGGGCGGCCGGCGCGCTGAAGGCCGTGCGCTCCCTCACCTTCCAGCTCTCCGGCGCGCAGCTCGGCATCACCGTCACCAACCTCGTCGTCGGCATGCTCGCCGAGCCGTCCGTCGCCAAGCTGATCCGGGGCCCGGTCGAGGCCGTGGGCCTGTCGCCCTCCGTGGCGTCCTCGATCGCCCTGGTCCTCGGTACGGCCCTGTCGACGGTCGTCCTGATGGTCGTGGGCGAGCTGGTGCCCAAGAACTGGGCCATCTCCTCCCCGCTGGCCGTCGCCAAGGTGGTGGCCACCCCGCAGCGGATCTTCACCGCCGCGTTCAAGCCGCTGATCAGCCACCTCAACAACACAGCCAACCGGATCGTGCGACGGCTCGGCCTGGAGCCGGCCGAGGAGCTGGCCTCCGCCCGCAGCCCGCAGGAGCTGGTCGCCCTGGCGCGCCACTCCGCGCGCGAGGGCGCCCTGGAGCCGGACACCGCCGAGCTGTTCGTCCGGACGCTGAACCTGGCGGAGCTGACCGCGGAGAACGTGATGACCCCCCGCGTCCAGGTCACCGCGCTGGAGGCGCAGGCCACCGCCGAGGACGTGGCCAACGCCACGCGCGCGACCGGCCTGTCCCGCTTCCCCGTCTACCGGGGCGGCCTGGACTCCGTCATCGGCATCGCGCACATCAAGGACGTCCTGACCGTCCCGGCCGGGCAGCGCCCGCGCAAGCCGGTCACGGAGATCCTGCGCGAGCCGCTGCTCGTACCGGAGTCGCTGACCGTGGACCGGCTGCTGGACCGGCTGTCCGGCAAGACGACGATGGCCGTCGTCATAGACGAGTACGGCGGCACCGCCGGTGTGGTGACGCTGGAGGACATCGTGGAGGAGGTCGTCGGGGAGGTGCGGGACGAGCACGACCCGCACGAGACGCCCGACCTGGCGCCGGCGGGCGAGGACGCCGACGGGCGGGCCCTGTGGTCCGCGGACGGCGCCGCCCGGACCGACCAGCTGGAGACGATCGGGCTGCGGGTGCCGGACGGCCCGTACGAGACCCTCGCCGGGCTGGTGGCGACCGAGCTGGGCCGCATCCCGGCCGTCGGCGACCGCGTCGCCCTGAACGGCTGGGTGCTCGACGTGGCCGACGCCTCCGGGCGCCGGGCCGCGCGGGTCCTGCTGCACGCCCCGCCGGCCGGGTCCGGCGAGGACCAGGACGGTGACGGGGACGGGACCGGGACCGGCGAGGTCCGCGGCCACCGTCGTGAGGCGTCCGCCGAGGACGGGGAGGCGGGCCGATGACCGCGATCCAGTTGCTGATCGGTCTGCTGACCCTCTTCGTCAACGCGTTCTTCGTCGGCGCGGAGTTCGCCATGATCTCCGTACGCCGCAGCCAGATCGAGCCGGCGGCCGAGTCCGGCGACCGGCGGGCGCGCAGCGTCATCTGGGGCCTCGAGCACGTCTCGGCGCTGCTCGCGGCGGCCCAGCTGGGCATCACGCTGTCCACGCTGGTGCTCGGCGTGGTCGCCGAACCGGCCATCGCCCACCTGCTGGAGCCGGTGTTCGACGCGGTCGGCGTCCCGCACGGGCTGGTGCACCCGATCTCGTTCGTGATCGCGCTGTCCCTGGCCACGTACCTGCACATGCTGCTGGGCGAGATGGTGCCGAAGAACATCGCGCTGGCGGAGCCGACGCGTACGGCGCTGCTGCTCGGCCCGCCGCTGGTGGCGCTGGCCCGGGCGCTGAAGCCGGTGATCTTCACCATCAACGCGTTCGCCAACACGCTGCTGAAGCTGATGCGGGTGGAGGCCAAGGACGAGGTGTCGGCGACGTTCTCGGACGACGAGCTGGCCCGGATGGTCACCGACGCCGGTGACGCGGGCCTCCTGGACGACCGGGCCGCCGAGCGGCTGCACGACGCCCTGGAGCTGGGCCGCCGCCCGGTGCGCGACGTGGTGATGCCGGTGGAGCGGGTGGTCTACGCGCGCGTGGGCACCACGCCCGAGGAGCTGGAGGCGCTGGCCGCCGAGTCCGGCTTCTCCCGCTTCCCGGTGGTGGACTCCACCCACCGGATCCTCGGCTACCTCCATGTGAAGGACGCGCTGGACGTGACGCCGCGCGACCTGCCGTTCCCGGTGCCCTCGATGCGGCCGATCGCCCGGGTCCGGGCGGCCACGCCGCTGGACGACGTCCTGACCGCCATGCGGCGCAGCCGCACCCACCTGGCGGCGGTGCTGGACGACGACGGCAGGCTGGCCGGCCTGGTCACCATGGAGGACGTGCTGCGGGAGCTGGTGGGCCGCCCGGCGTCGTAGTCCGGGGGCGGCTCGGACGGGCGGCGGCTCGGGCCGCCGGCCGCCGGCTCAGTAGGCGGTCGCCGCGGCCCAGCCGGCGGCGAGCGTACGGTCGCCGGAGACCGCGAACCGGAGGTCGTCCGCGCCGTACCGCCCGTACACCAGGAGCAGCAGCTCACCGGTGGTGCCCGCGACCGTGACGGTGGCGGGCGCCTCCGGGTGCGCCGGGGTGTCCCGGCACCAGGCGAAGCCGCCGCCGCCCAGCGTGATCGTCCAGGACGCGCCGGTGTCGGTGGCGGACAGACGCAGGGAGGCGCCGTCGCGGCCGAGCCGGGAGACCGCTTCGGCGAGCCGGCCGTAGTAGGGGAGGTTCTCCAGGAACTCCTCGACGCCGTCGGCCGCGAGGCCCGGCTCGATCCGCGGCTCGGCGCCCAGCGCCAGCTCCGCGTCGGCCAGGTGGACCGCCGACTCGAACGCGAGGCGCCGGGGGAAGGCCCGCACGTGCGGGTCGGCGCCGGGCGACCAGAGCGCGGCGTCGGGGTCGGCGGCGCGCAGGGTGCGCGCGGCCTCCTCGGCGCCCCGGACCGCCCAGTCCAGGCACGCGGCCGGGTCGGCGGGCGGGTCGAGCGCGAGGTCCCGGGCGAGGACCCGCTCGGTGGGCAGGGTGCGCACCAGGTGCGCGCTCCAGCGGTGGGCGGTCCCGTAGTGGGCGGCGAGACCGGCGAGGGTCCAGCCGGGGCAGGTGGTCACGGGGGTGGCCGGGTCGGCGTCCCGCAGCAGCTTCGCGAAGTGGCGGGCGTGGTCCTCCACGGCGTCGCAGTACCCCTCGTGCACGTCTTCGTCCAGACCGAGCCCGGCCGGTACGCGGGCGAGCGCGGCCCGCAGCGCGGCGTCCGGCTCACGCCGCGCGGCCTGCTCGAAGAGGTCGCCCAGCCGGCGCCGGTCGGCGGGCGCGAGGCGGTCCAGGACGTGGGCCGTGTGCTCGGTCCAGCGCACCGCCGTGTCCGGGTCGAGCACCTCGTCGTCGCAGGTGTCGACGGCGGTCAGCAGGTGGGCCAGGGCCTCTGCCAGCGCCTGTTCCAGGGCCTCGCTGCTCATGGTGCTCGTCTCCGCCTTCCGTTCTGCCGACCCGCAGACCCTACGCGATACGATCGCTGCGCCATGGAGACGAATGCCACCTACAACAGTTTCGTCGCGGTGGGCGACAGCTTCACCGAGGGCATGTCGGACCTGCTGCCCGACGGCTCCTACCGGGGCTGGGCGGACCGGCTCGCGGCCCGACTCGCCGCCCGCGCCCCGGGGTTCCGCTACGCCAACCTCGCGGTGCGCGGCAAGCTCATCGGCCAGATCGTCGAGGAGCAGGTGGACCTCGCGGCGGCGATGAAAGCGGACATTGTCACACTCGTCGGCGGGCTGAACGACACCCTGCGCCCCTCGTGCGACATGGGCCGGGTGCGCGGTCTGCTGGAGGAGGCGGTG
Organism: Streptomyces sp. NPDC015131; assembly: GCF_043079975.1. NCBI lineage: Bacteria > Bacillati > Actinomycetota > Actinomycetes > Kitasatosporales > Streptomycetaceae > Streptomyces > Streptomyces sp. NPDC015131. Next base: position 818,733 of record NZ_JBIBVB010000004.1, read on the forward strand.
GAGCGGCTGGCCCCGTCGTGCGGGCGCCTGGTGCTGATGCGCAGCCCGGGCCGCGACGGTCCGGTGATGGAGCGGTTCCGGCCGCGGATGGAGCAGCTCTTCGGGTACGTCGAGGAGCTGGGCGCCCGGCACGGGGCGCTCGTCGTCGACCTGTACGGGACCCCCGTGATGGGCGACCCCCGGCTGTGGGACCTGGACCGGCTGCACCTCACCGGGGAGGGCCACCGCCGGGTGGCCGAGGCCGTCTGGCAGGCCCTGGGGCTGGAGGCGGAGGAGGACTGGCGGGCGCCGCTGCCGCCGGCGGTGCCCGCGGCGTGGCTGGCGCGGCGGGTGGGGGACGCCCGGTTCGCGCGGCAGCACCTGGGGCCGTGGATAGGGCGCCGGCTGACCGGCAGGTCCTCCGGCGACGGGCGGCCCGCCAAGCGGCCGGAGCTGCTGCCGTACGCTCTCGACGGCGACACCCCGGTGGGCCCGCCCGGGCTCTCGTAGCAAGCCACAACCCGGACCGGGGCGCCGGCCTGCAGAAACCGCCAGTAGAATCGGGCCACGTGACTGCTGTGTCTGCGAAGCCTCGCATCCCCAATGTCCTGGCCGGCCGCTACGCCTCCGCGGAGCTGGCCGTCCTGTGGTCCCCCGAGCAGAAGGTGAAGCTGGAGCGCCGGCTGTGGCTGGCGGTGCTGCGCGCCCAGAAGGACCTCGGGATCGAGGTGCCGGAGGCCGCCCTCGCCGACTACGAGCGGGTGCTCGACCAGGTCGACCTGGCGTCCGTCGCCGAGCGCGAGAAGGTCACGCGCCACGATGTGAAGGCGCGGATCGAGGAGTTCAACGCGCTGGCGGGCCACGAGCAGGTCCACAAGGGCATGACCTCGCGCGATCTCACCGAGAACGTGGAGCAGTTGCAGATCCGGCTGTCGCTGGAGCTGATGCGCGACCGTACGGTGGCGGTGCTGGCCCGGCTGGGCCGGCTGGCCGGCGATTACGGCGAGCTGGTGATGGCGGGCCGCTCGCACAATGTCGCCGCGCAGGCCACGACGCTCGGCAAGCGCTTCGCGACGGCGGCGGACGAGCTGCTGGTGGCGTACGCGCGCCTGGAGGAGCTGCTGGGCCGCTACCCGCTGCGCGGCATCAAGGGCCCGGTGGGCACCGCGCAGGACATGCTGGACCTGCTGGGCGGGGACGCCGCGAAGCTGGCGGAGCTGGAGAGCCGGATCGCCGGGCACCTGGGCTTCGCGCACGCCTTCACCTCGGTCGGCCAGGTCTACCCGCGGTCGCTGGACTACGAGGTCGTCACCACGCTGGTGCAGCTGGCGGGCGCGCCCTCGTCGCTGGCGAAGACGATCCGGCTGATGGCCGGGCACGAGCTGGTCACCGAGGGCTTCAAGCCCGGCCAGGTGGGCTCGTCGGCGATGCCGCACAAGATGAACACCCGCTCCTGCGAGCGCGTCAACGGCCTGATGGTGATCCTGCGCGGGTACGCGTCGATGGCGGGCGAGCTGGCGGGCGACCAGTGGAACGAGGGCGACGTGTCCTGTTCCGTGGTGCGCCGGGTGGCGCTGCCGGACGCGTTCTTCGCGCTGGACGGCCTGCTGGAGACGTTCCTGACCGTGCTGGACGAGTTCGGCGCGTTCCCGGCGGTCGTCGCCCGGGAGCTGGACCGCTACCTGCCGTTCCTGGCCACCACCAAGGTGCTGATGGCCGCGGTGCGGGCCGGGGTGGGCCGCGAGGTCGCCCACGAGGCCATCAAGGAGAACGCGGTGGCGTCCGCGCTGGCCATGCGCGAGCAGGGCGCCGAGCGCAACGAGCTGCTGGACAAGCTGGCCGCCGACGACCGCCTCCCGCTGGACCGGGCGGCGCTGGACGCGGCGATGGCGGACAAGCTCTCCTTCACGGGCGCCGCCGCCGCGCAGGTCGGCGCGGTGGTGGCCCGCATCGAGGAGATCGCCAAGCAGCACCCCGAGGCCGCCGCCTACACCCCGGGCGCCATTCTCTGACCGGAGCGCCCACCCGTTCCGCCCGGGCCGCCCGCGACCACGCCGTACGGACGTGATCGCGGGCGGTTCCGTGTCGCCCGCGGGCCGGGGCCGGGGTGATCAAGAGCGCGGGTCCGGGGCACACTACCGGGATGACACCCGAGGAACTGATGGCCGCCCGTGACCGCCTCGTGCCCGATGTGGTCGCGGAGGGGCTGTCCGTGCTCTTCTGCGGCATCAACCCCGGCCTGATGTCCGCCGCCACGGGGCACCACTTCGCCCGGCCCGGCAACCGCTTCTGGCCCGTGCTGCACCGATCGGGCTTCACACCGCGGCAGTTGATCCCCTCCGAGCAGGAGGAGCTGCTGCGGTACGGGCTGGGCATCACCAATGTGGTGGCCCGGGCGAGCGCGCGGGCCGACGAGCTGAGCGACGAGGAGTTCCGCGAGGGCGGGCGCCTGCTGGCCGCGAAGGTGAAGCGGCTGCGGCCCCGCTGGCTGGCGGTCGCGGGCATCACGGCGTACCGCACCGCCTTCCGGGACCCGAAGGCGCGGACCGGCCCGCAGGAACGGACGATCGGGGACACCCGGATCTGGGCGCTGCCCAACCCGAGCGGTCTGAACGCCCATTGGACGCTGCAGACGATGGCGGAGGAGTTCGCCCGGCTCCGGGAGGCCGCGCAGGAGTCCTAGGGCTCCGGGGTCAGTGGCCGCGCGGGGCGTACATGATGACGGCCATGCCCACGAGGCAGACCAGCGCGCCGATGACGTCGAAGCGGTCGGGGCGGTAGCCGTCGGCGACCATGCCCCAGGCGAGGGACCCGGCGACGAAGACCCCGCCGTACGCGGCGAGGATGCGCCCGAAGTTCTCGTCGGTCTGGAGGGTGGCCACCACGCCGTAGAGGCCCAGCGCGGCGACGCCGGCGCCGATCCAGATCCAGCCCTTGTGCTCGCGGACGCCCTGCCAGACGAGCCAGGCGCCTCCGATCTCGAACAGGGCGGCGACGGCGAAGAGGGCGACGGAGCGGGCGACGGTCACGGGGTGGTCCTTCGGGCGGGTGCGGGGACGGGGGCGGGGATGCCGAACGTACGCCGGATGTGCGCGACGAACGCGCGTACCGCGGGGTGGTGGCCGCCCTGCCAGACCAGGGCCAGCAGGGCGGGGACGTCGGCGTCGTCGAGGGTGAGCGCGGTGAGCCGGCCGGCGTGGTCCGGGGTCATCGACTCGCTGAGGACGGCGACGCCGAGGCCCCGGGCGGCGAGGTCGATCAGCGCGCCGGGGGCGCCGGCCTGGAGGGCGATCTCGGGCTGGAGCCCCCGGGCGGCGCAGGCACGGTCGAACACCGCGCGCAGGCCGGTGCCGGGCGGCATGCAGACCAGGGGGTACGGCATGAGGTCGGCGAGGGCGACATGGCCGCGGGCGGCCAGCGGGTGCCCCGGCGGGACGGCCGCGACGATCCGTTCGCTGACGACGGTCAGGGAGGCGAGCCCCTCCGGGGCGCTGGCGGCGGCGCCGATGAGCGCCACGTCGATGTCGCCGGAGCGCACCGCGTCGGTGAGGCGGTCGGAGCTGTCCTCCCGCAGCGAGAGCCGCACGCCGGGGTGGGCCTCGTGGAACGCGGCGAGCGCGTCGAACAGCGGTGTCAGGGTGCAGCCCATGACCGTCCCGACGGTGAGCCGGCCGCGGATCAGGCCGCTCACCTCGTCGACCGCCTGTCCGACCGCGCCGGCGGCGGCGAGGGCCGCACGGGCGTGGACGAGGGCCGCCTCCCCCGCCGCGGTGAGGGTCACGGTGCGGGCCGACCGGTCGAACAGCTCGGCGCCCAGGTGGTGTTCGAGGCGCCGGATCTGGGCGCTGACGCCGGACTGGCTGATGTGCACCCGCTCGGCGGCACGGGTGAAGCTCCGTGCGTCGGCGACGGCCACGAAGTACTCCAGCTGCCTCAGCTCCATGACTGGGGATTCTAGGTGCCAGTAGATCCATCTGTTGGACTTCTGATCGCGGCGCGACGAGGCTGGGGCGTACCGGAAGCCGACCAGCAGGAGGAAGCCATGACCGGGTACGAGAAGGCGATGCGCCCCGAGGACCTCACCCGCTTGTTCGTCGAGCGGTCCAACGCGGGGGACGCGGCCGGGGTGGCCGCGCTGTACGAGGAGGAGGCCGTCCTCGCGTACCCGCCGGGCGAACTGACGGTGGGACGGGAGGCGATCCGCGTCCTGTGGGAGAAGGTCCTGGCCCAGGGCCCGCGCTTCGCGCCCGAGGAGCCGCTGCCGACGCTGGTCAGCGGTGACATCGCCCTCACCTCGACCCCGCCCCGGGACGGCTCGGGCGCCCGCGCGCAGGTCGTCCGCCGTCAGCCCGACGGCAGCTGGCTGCGCCTGCTGGACCAGCCGGAGTTCCTCCCGCCCACCCGCTGACGGACGACGCCCGCCGAGGGGGCGGGGGCCAGGGCGGGTCGGGGGCGGGGGTCAGGGCGGGTCGGGGGCGGGGGTCAGGGCGGGTCCACCTCGGTTATCACCGCGAGGAGCTGGAAGGGCAGCTCGCCGTCCCACTGCGAGACGCCCAGGGCTATCCACCGCTCCTCCACCCGCCACAGGTGCACATCGGGCACCGACTGGCTGAGGGTCCCCCAGGGCTCGGGCAGTTCCTCCCCGCGCGCGCCCCGCTCGAAGAGCGACCACAGGCTGAACATTTGCGGCTCGCCCCAGCGCGCCGTCAGCACCACCGCCAGGGCGTCGCGCTCCGCCTCGTACTGCTCCTCGGCGGCCTCCCGCCGGGTGCCGTCGTCCTCCCAGAAGTCCTCGCTGGTGGCCAGTTCGGCCAGGTGGTGGCCGGCACCGCCGGACCCCGCGTCCGTTCTCCCCGGGCGCGCCGGGAACGGCAGGGTCCGCAGCCGGTCGATGGTCGCCAGGTGCCGTGCGGTGGTCATGGCTCCAGTAAAGCCCCCGCCACTGACAACTGGCGTTCCGTCAGGCGCCCCGGCGCGGTCTCGCCGGTGCGTGCGGCCGGGCCGGCCGGAATCCCGTGGACCGGCCGGGCCCGCCGCGCCGCCGCGAGGGGGCTCACGGGGTGGCCGGAACATTGAGTACCATCCGGCAGACACGCGTGCGAGCTGGGAGGACACACTGTGGGGCGGCTGACCGGCGGGGACCCGTCGCTGCTGCGGCGGATCAATTCCGCGGTGGTACTCCACGCGCTGCGGGGCGGCGACGCGCGGACGCTGACCGATCTGACCCGGCTCACCGGGCTGTCCCGGCCGACCGTGGAGGGTGTGGTCGAGGGCCTCATCGCCCAGGGCCTGGTGACCGAGGTGGCGCCCGAGGAGGGCGAGGCCAGGCGCCAGGGCCGGCCCGCGCGGCGGTTCCGCTTCCGCGCGGAGGCCGGCCACCTGCTGGGCGTCGAGATCGGGCCGCACCGGGTGGCGGCGCTGCTGTCGGGGCTCGACGGGCGGATCATCGGCGCCGGTTCGCGGGCGGTCGCGGAGACGGCGTCGGCGGACGAGCGGCTGGACCGGGTGCGGGCGGTGGTCTCCGACGTGCTGCGCCGCACGGGCGTGGCCCGGGGCGCGCTGCGGGCCGTCGGGGTGGGGACGCCCGGGATCGTGGAGGCGGACGGGACGGTCCGGCTCGGTACGGCGCTGCCCGGCTGGACCGGACTGGCGCTGGGCGAGCGGCTGCGGAGGTCGTTCCGGTGCCCGGTGCTGGTCGAGAACGACGCCAACGCGGCGGCCGTGGCCGAGCACTGGAAGGGCGCCGCGAGCGACTCGGACGACGTCGTGTTCGTCCTGGCCGGGCTGAGCCCCGGGGCCGGGTCGCTGATCGGCGGGCGGCTGCACCGGGGGTTCGGCGGGGCGGCCGGGGAGATCGGGGCGCTGCACCTGCTGGGGCAGGGGGCGACACCGGAGACGCTGCTGTCCACGACGGACGAGCCTCTGCACCCGCTGGACGAGCAGGCGGTGGCGGCGGTGTTCGCGCTGGCGCGCCAGGGCGACGCACGCGCGCGTGCGGCCGTGGACCGGTTCATCCAGCGGCTGGTGCACGACGTGGCGGCGCTGGTGCTGGCGCTCGATCCGGAGCTGGTGGTGGTGGGCGGCTGGGCGGCCGGCCTGGACGGCGTGCTCCAGCCGCTGCGGGACGAGCTGGCGCGGTTCTGCCTGCGCCCGCCGCGGGTCGAGCTGTCGCTGCTCGGTGAGGCCGTGGTGGCGACGGGCGCGCTGCGGCTGGCGCTGGACCACGTGGAGGAGCAGCTGTTCGCGGTCGAGGGCACGGTGACGGCCCGCCGCTGACGGGGCGGCGGGCCGGGCGCGTCCGGGTCAGGAGGCGATGCCGAAGTCCCCGGCGTCGCCGAAGGTGAGCCGGCAGGTGTCGGCGCGGTAGGTGGCGACGGACACCGCGGCGGTACGGCCGCCGGCGAGGTACCGGGTGGTGACGAGCAGCACGGGCGCGCCGGGCAGCCGGTCCAGCTCCTTGGCGTCGTCCGCGCGGGCGGAGCCCAGCTCCACGGCGCGGTCCTGGCCGTCGAGCGTGAGGCGCTGGAGCTCGCGCAGGACGCTGCGGGCGCGGGCGGGACCGGACGGGGCGTCGATGGCGGTGAGGTCCGGCACGGTGGCGGCCGGGACGTACAACTGCTCGGCGGCCACGGCCTGGCCGTGCGACACGCGCAGGCGGCGCACGGTGTGGACGGGCCGGCCCGCGGACCGGTCCAGCTCCAGGAGGCGGGCCACGGCGGGGGGCGGGTCGGCCAGGGCGCAGTCGACGGGCTCCCACGTCTCGTCGCCGGCGCCGGGCCACTGGGCCTGCGCGGTGGAGACGTCCACGCCGACGCGGGGCGGTGCGACGGTGGTGCCGACGCCGCGGCGGCGCTGGAGGCGGCCCTCCAGCTCCAGCTGTTCGAGCGCCTGGCGGAGGGTGGCGCGGGCGACGCCGAAACGGGCGGCCAGCTCCCGCTCGTTGGGCAGGACCTCCCCCACCGAGAACTCCGAGTCCAGTGCCTCACCGATCACGGTCTTCAGGTGCCAGTACTTGGGCTCCGGCACCGATTCCAGCTGCGTGGTCCCCACCCTGATCCTCCGCAATCGCCGGACTCCCGGCGGCTTTCCGTGCCTTGTTTATTAAAGGTTCCTGCACTATCTCTCTGGACCATAGGACGGCGGGCACCCTTGGTCAAGACCAATCGTCCGGCGGTTACGCAGCGGAGTCGAGCCCTGTCGTGAAGCGTTCACGGGGTGTTCGCACGTGCCGGGACGAGGAAAGGCCCGTGTCGGCGGGGCCACAAGCCCGGCCGCCGGGTGGCGGCATCCGGTGAGGACATCATGGCCTATATCACGATATTGGGTCTGCCGCCTTGCGGGATGGGTCAACTGGGGGAAGAGTGGGTGGTGTAGCGCCTGTGCCCTCGTTGAGTCAGGGAACTCCGTACTCAGGCCGCCGCCCGCGGAGCAGAGTTCCGCAGGGCCCCTGTCACTTTGACGCACTTTTCACCTGGAACAGTCATGTCCAGAACCACCGGGAGACACATCGCCCGTTTCTGCGGGGCGTCCTGCCTGGCTGCGGCACTCGCGCTGTCGACGGGCGCGGTCGGGGCCGAGGCCGTACCCCAAGCGCCCGTGTCCGCAGCAGCGGTACCCGCCCAGCCGGATCCACCCGCACCGGATCCGGAGGAGGAGCCGCCGCCTCCGCCCGAGGAGGAGCAGCCCCCGCCGCCACCGCCCGAGGAGGAGCAACCGCCGCCTCCGCCACCCCAGGAGGAGCAGCCCCCTCCACCCCAGGAGGAGCAGCCGCCGCAGGAGGAGCAGCCCCCGCCGCCGCAGGAGGAGCAGCCGCCGCCCCAGGAGGAGCAGCCGCCGGCCCAGCCGCCCGAGCAGGAGCAGCCTCCGCCGGCCGAGCAGCAGGAACAGCTCCAGAAGTTGACGCCTCAACTGAAGAATGACGTCAACGACCTGACGAAGCAGGACGCCCCGCCCGAGGTGAAGGACGCGGCGGGGAACCTCAACGAGACCCTCGCGCTCGTCGAGGACCCGAACACCCCGCTGGCGCAGCGCGTCGCCCTCGGCAATGTCGTGAAGCAGTCGACCGAGGCCCTGACGAACCTCCAGGCGGCGAACGTTCCGTCGGAGGTCAAGGTCTCGGTGACCAATACGGTGCAGCAGTCGACCCAGGTACTGGTCGACACGCTGAAGTCCAACGCGCCCAACGCGGTCAAGGTCGCGGTCACCAACACCGTCGAGACCCAGACGAGCGTCCTGGTCGACGTCCTGAAGTCCAACGTGCCCAACGAGGTGAAGATAGCGGTCACCAACACGGTGGAGACCTCCACCCAGGTCATGGTCGACACGCTGAAGTCCAACGCGCCGAACTCGGTCAAGATCGCGGTCACGACCACCGTGCAGACGACCACCACCGTCCTGGTCGAGGTGCTGAAGTCCGGAGTGCCCACCGGGGTCAAGGTGGCGGTCACCACCACTGTGCGCACCACCACGACCGTGCTGGTCGAGGTGCTGAGGTCGAACGCCGCGCCGGCGGTGAAGGTCGCGGTCACCAACACCGTCAAGACCAACACCAACGTCCTGGTCAACGTGCTGAAGTCCAACGCTCCGACGTCGGTGAAGGTCGCGGTCACCAACACGGTCAAGACCAATACCAACGTCCTGGTCGACGTGCTGAAGTCCAACGCGCCCCCGGCGGCCAAGGTGGCGGTCACCAACACCGTCAAGACCAGTACCACCGTCCTGGTCAACGTCCTCAAGTCCAACGCGCCGACGTCGGTGAAGGTCGCGGTCACCAATACCGTGACGACCACCACCAGCGTCCTGGTGAACCTGCTGAAGTCCAACGCGCCCCCGGCGGTCAAGGTGACCGTGACGAACGTCGTCACGACCACCACGACGGTCCTGGTCAACGCGCTGAAGCCCGGGACGCCGCAGGCCCAGCAGACGGCCGCGACCGACTTCGCCCAGCGGGTGAACAACACGGTGAAGACGGCACAGGACCCCAACGCCTCCGCCACCCAGCGGGACCAGGCGACCCAGCAGCTGAACCAGTGGGAGGAGGAACTGCCGAACTGCCTGAAGGACAGCCCGGTCACCGAGTGCGTGAACGCCGGCGGCTGACCCGGGCGTCCGGCGCCGGTACCGGCCCGGCCCGGACCACGTCCGGCCGCCGTCCGACGGCAGAGCAGTGAGCGGCCCTTCCCGAGGTCCCTCGAGGATCGCGGGAGGGCCGCCGCTCAGCTGTGCGCGGTCGCCCCGCCCCGCTCGGCTCGGCTCGGCTCGGCTCGGCTCGGCGAAACAGGACGTAACCCTCGGTTCCACGCTTAACCCATCAGTCACAGGGCGTTCGTGATCGGGCAACACCGTCCCGCCACAGTGGGGGCATGACCGATGTGACGTCCTCCCGCAAGCCCCGCCGCCCCCACCACTGGCGGCGCGATCTCGTCGAGCTGGCCGCCCTGTTCACCGCCGTGGCCGTCGCGGACGCGGTGGCCAACACCGTCGCCCACGGCCCGGAGGGCCCGTACCTGCTCGTGGTGTCGGCGGTGGTGCTGGTCGCCACGGCGGCGTTCCACACCTGGTGGGCGCGGCGCCACAGCCATGCCCCGCCGGGCGGTCCCGCCGGCGAGGGGCCCGGCGAGGAGCCCGGCGCGGCGGCCGGCGGCGGGACGGTGCTGTGGCGGATGCGGACCACGGTGCGGGACGAGCCGGGCAGTCTGGCGGCGCTGTGCACGGCGCTGGCCGGGCTGCGCGTGGACATCCTGACGCTCCAGACGCATCCGCTGGCCGACGGCACCGTGGACGAGTTCCTGCTGCGGGCGCCCGCCGGCCTCCAGGCGGCGGCGCTGACGCGGGAGGTCGCCGCCGCGGGCGGTACCGCCACCTGGACCGAGCGCGCGGACGCGCACGACCTGGTGGACACCCCGGCGCGCGTCCTGGGGCTGGCCACCCGGACCGCCCTGGACGGCGCCGAACTGCCGCTGGCGCTGCGCCAGTTGCTCGGGCGGTGCACCATCCACTCGCTGCCCGCGGTCTCGCCGGCCGGGCGCCCGACGGGGGTCACCGCGCCGGTGGAGGGCGCCCTGGAGGACGGCGACACGGTGATGCGGTTGCGCGACCCGTACGGCGGCGTCCTCACCATCGAGCGGCCGTATCTGCCGTTCACGCCCACGGAGTTCGCGCGGGCCCGCGCCCTGGTGGAGCTGGACGCCCGCCTCGGGCCGCGGGTGCCGCGCCAGGCGGACGTACTGACCCTCCCGGAGGGCAACGACATCACGGTCCGCCGCGCCGACCAGGGGGACCTGACGGCCGCCCTGGCCATGCACGGCCGCTGCTCGGACCGCACCCTGGGGCTGCGCTACCACGGCCCGGTGGCCGACGCCGCCGGCTACCTGCGGCACCTGCTGAGCCCCCGGTTCGGCCGCACCCTGGCCGTGGAGACGGCGTCCGGGCGGCTGGTGGCGCTCGGCCATCTGCTGTGGGACGGCGACGAGACCGAGGTGGCGCTGCTGGTCGAGGACGACTGGCAGCGCCGGGGCATCGGCTCGGAGCTGCTGGGGCGCCTGGTGTCGCTGGCGCGGGAGGCGGGCTGCGAGAGCGTGTACGCCGTGACCCAGGCGTCCAACACCGGCATGGTCGCGGCGATGCGCGGGCTCGGCCTGCCGCTGGACTACCAGATCGAGGAGGGCACCCTGGTGGTCACCGCGCGGCTGGGCGGGGCTGGTGCGAAGACGCCCGCTCCGCGGGCCGGCCGGGCCGGGCGCTGAGCGCCTCGGTGAGGTCCCGCCACAGGTCCTCGACGTCCTCCAGGCCGACCGACATCCGCAGCAGCCGGTCGCTGACGCCGGCGGAGCGGCGGTCGTCGCGGTCGACGATCCGGTGGCTGATGGAGGCCGGGTGCTGGATCAGCGTGTCGACGCTGCCGAGGCTCACGGCCGGGGTGATCAGCCGTACGCCGGCGATCACGTCGTGCGGGTCGCCGAACACCTCGAAGGCGACCATCGCCCCGCCGATCTCCGGGTAGTGGACCCGGGCGATCCGGGGGTCCGCGTCCAGCCGGCACGCCAGCTCCGCGGCGGAGGTGGACGCGGCCCGCATCCGCACGGGCAGCGTCGACAGCCCGCGCAGCAGCAGGTAGCTCGCCAGCGGGTGCAGCACGCCGCCGGTGGCGAAGCGCACCTGGCGCAGCCGCCCGGCGAACTCCTCGTCGCAGGCCACCACGCCGGCCAGCACGTCGCCGTGCCCGCCGAGGTACTTGGTGGCGCTGTGCAGCACGATGCGCGCCCCGTGCTCGACCGGGCGCTGGAGGACGGGGGTGGCGAAGGTGGAGTCGACCAGCAGCGGCACCGAGCCGCAGGCGTGGGCGACGGCCCGGATGTCGACCTCGGCGAGCGTGGGGTTGGCGGGCGTCTCCACCATCACCAGGCCGGTGTCGGGGCGGATGGCGTCGGCGATGCCCGCCACGTCGGTCCAGGTCACCTCCGTACCGAGGAGCCCGGCGGACAGCAGGTGGTCGCTGCACCCGTACAGCGGCCGGACCGCCACCACATGGCGCAGGCCCATGCTCGCGCGGACGAGGAGGACGGCGGTGAGGGCGGCCATGCCGCTGGCGAAGGCGACGGCGCTCTGGGTGCCCTCCAGCCGGGCGAGGGCCGTCTCGAAGCGGGCGGTGGTGGGGTTGTCCAGCCGGGAGTAGACGGGCGGCCCGTCCGGCCTGGCCCCGGTGGCCGCGAAGGCGTCGATGCGTTCGGCCTCGGCCCGCGCGTCGTGCGACGGGTACGTGGTGGACAGGTCGATCGGGACCGCGTGCAGGCCGAGTGCCGCGAGGTCGTCGCGTCCCGCGTGCACGGCTTCGGTGGCCAGCGCCCTCGGGGTGGGGAGGGCGTGCGAGGCGTCGAGAGGAAGGGCATCCATGAGCGGCACTCTGAACAGATACCGCCGGGTAGCTGGAAAGTGGCCGTGTTACGTTCGGCGCATGACCGAATCTGTCGTTCTGGACACGGTGGATCTGCACATTCTTCGCCTTTTGCAGAACGACGCCCGGACCACGTACCGCGATCTCGCCGAGCAGGTGGGGGTGGCGCCGTCCACGTGTCTGGACCGGGTGGCCCGGCTGCGGCGCACGGGGGTCGTACTGGGCAACCGGTTGCGACTCGATCCGGCCAAAATCGGCCGCGGGCTGGAGGCGCTGCTGCTGGTCCAGGTCCGCCCGCACCGCCGCGAGCTGATCGGTCCGTTCGTCGACCGCATCCGCGCCCTGCCGGAGTCGCGCGCCCTGTTCCATCTGACCGGCCCGGACGACTACCTGGTGCACGTCGCCGTGTCCGACCCCTCCGACCTGCAACGACTGGTGCTGGACGAGTTCACCTCGCAGCGGGAGGTCGCCCGGGTGGAGACGCGGCTGATCTTCCAGCAGTGGGAGTGCGGGCCGCTGCTGCCGCCCGGCGCGCCCGCTCACATGTCGGCCGACCGGAACGGTTGAGGGTGACGACGAGGCCGGCGGCATACCAGGATGGCCGCATGCCAGAGACCTCCAGCAGCGCGCTCCCCCGCATGGTCGCCGACGCCCATGTCGACGCGCTCATCGAACTCGACCCGATCACCGGTACGTACCTGGGCGTCCGGAAGAGCGCCGGACTGCTCCCGGACTTCTCCCCCGCCGGGCAGGAGGAGACCGCCCGGCTGGCCCGCGAGACGCTCGCCCGGCTCGACGCGGCCGAGCGGCTGCCCGGGGCCCGCGACGACACCGAGCGGCGCTGCGGACGGCTGCTGCGGGAGCGCCTCACCGCCGAACTGGCCGTGCACGACGCGGGCGAGGGCCTGCGGGCGGTCAGCAACATGCGCTCGCCGGTGCACAGCGTGCGGATCGTGTTCACCGTGATGCCCACCGCGACGGACGAGGACTGGGCGGCGGTGGCCGAGCGGCTGCGCGCCGTGCCGGCCGCGCTGGACGGCTACCGGGAGTCCCTCGCGCTGGGCCTGGAGCGGGGGCTGCCGGGCGGCCCCCGGGCGACGGCCACCTTCACCGAGCAGCTCACCGAGTGGGCGGGCGGCGAGGAGGCGGGGCGGCGCGGCTGGTTCGAGGAGTTCGTGACGCCCGCCCCGGCCGCGCTGCGCCCGGAGCTGGACGCGGCGGCGGGCGGGGCGACCCGCGCGCTGGCCCGGCTGCGGGACTGGATGCGGGACGTGTACGCCCCCGCGGTGAAGGGCGCGCCCGACACGGTGGGCCGCGAGCGGTACGCGCGCTGGTCGCGCTACTTCAACGGCAGCGACTGCGACCTGGACGAGGCGTACGCGTACGGCTGGGGCGAATACCACCGGCTGCTGGCCGAGATGAGGGCCGAGGCGGACCGGATCCTGCCGGGCGCGGACCCCTGGCGGGCGCTCGCCCACCTCGACGAGCACGGCACCCACATCGAGGGGGTGGAGGAGGTACGGGTCTGGCTCCAGCGCCTGATGGACGAGGCGATCGAGGCGCTGGACGGCACGCACTTCGAACTGGCCGAGCGGGTACGGCGGGTGGAGTCGCGCATCGCCCCGCCGGGCGGCGCGGCGGCCCCGTACTACACGGGACCGTCCGAGGACTTCTCCCGGCCCGGCCGCACCTGGCTGCCGGTGGACGGCGAGACCCGCTTCCCGGTGTACGACCTGGTGTCGACCTGGTACCACGAGGGGGTGCCCGGCCACCACCTCCAGATCGCGCAGTGGGTGCACGTCGCCGACCGGCTCTCGCGCTACCAGGCGACCATCGGCGGGGTCAGCGCCAACGCGGAGGGCTGGGCCCTGTACGCGGAGCGGCTGATGGACGAGCTGGGCTTCCTGCCCGACCCGGAGCGCCGGCTCGGCTACCTGGACTGCCAGATGATGCGGGCCTGCCGGGTGATCGTGGACATCGGGATGCACCTGGGCCTGGAGATCCCGGCGGACTCGCCCTTCCGGCCGGGCGAGCGCTGGACGCCGGAGCTGGCGCAGGAGTTCTTCCAGCGGCACACCAGCCGCCCGCCCGCCTTCGTGGAGAGCGAGCTGACCCGCTATCTGTCCATGCCGGGCCAGGCGATCGGCTACAAGCTCGGCGAGCGGGCCTGGCTGCTGGGCCGGGAGAAGGCCCGCCGGGCGCACGGCGAGGCGTTCGACGCCAAGAAGTGGCACATGGCCGCGCTGTCCCAGGGCCCGCTGGGGCTGGACGACCTGGTGGACGAGCTGGCCCGGCTGTGACGTCGCCCGCCCCCGGCTCCCGGCGCCCGCGCGCGGTTCAGCAGCCGCAGTCGCCGCCGCCGGCCGGAGCCGTCAGGGGGTCGGCCTCGCGGCGGTGCGGGCCCTCCCACGTCTCGTAGGTGAAGCCCTCGCGGGCCCAGTACTCGAAGCCGCCGAGCATCTCCTTGACCCGGTAGCCGAGTTCCGCGAGGGCGAGCGCCGCGCGGGCGGCGCCGTTGCAGCCCGGTCCCCAGCAGTACGTGACGACCGGCACCGCCGGGTCGAGCAGTGCGGGCGCCTGTCCGGGAATCCGGTCCGTCGGCAGGTGGACGGCGCCGGGGACGTGGCCCTGGTCCCAGGCCGCCGTGGACCGGCAGTCGAGCAGGACGAATCCGGGGTCGCCCCCGGCGGCGAGCGCGGCGGCGACGTCCGAGACGTCCGTGTGGAAGGCGAGGCTCGCCGAGAAGTACGCGGCTGCCGCCGCCGGCGCGGCCGGCGGGACGCGCAGGACGGGGTGGGTGGCGGGGGTGCTGGTGAGCGGTGTCGTCGTCATGCCCACCACGCTAGGGCTCTTGATCATTCCGATGAAGTGACGATCCCCGGTGGAAGACTGTTCCGGCCGGGGATTCCCCTGCTATTCCTCGCCCATGAACGGATTCTCACCGGACGCCACCGACTGGCGCATTCTCGCCGCCCTCCAGGAGCAGGGCCGGGCCACCTTCGCCGAACTGGCCCGCGCCGTCTCCATGTCGGCGAGCGCCGTCACCGAGCGGGTGCGGCGGATGGAGGAGGCCGGGGTGATCTCCGGGTACACCGCGGTGGTCGATCCGGAACGGCTCGGGCTGCCGGTGCTCGCCTTCGTACGGCTGCGCCATCCCACCGGGAACTACAAGCCGTTCCACGACATGCTGGACACGACGCCGGAGGTCCTGGAGGCGCACCACGTCACCGGTGACGACTGTTTCGTGCTGAAGGTCGCCGCCCGTTCCATGCGGCACCTGGAGGAGATCGCGTCGAGGGTCGCCGTCCTGGGCCCGGTGACCACCAGCGTCGTCTACTCGTCGCCGCTGCCGCGCCGCGCGATCGGCAACTGACCGGCCAGGCGGCGGCGTTCGGCGGCCGGTCAGCCGCCGAGCGCCTCCGCGCCGCGCAGCCGTACCGCGGACCCGCCGCGCTCCTTGACGACCTCCAGCTGGACCGGGACGCGGCGGCGCAGGTCGCCGACGTGGCTGACGATGCCCACGCTGCGGTCCCGCTCGCGCAGCGAGTCCAGGACGTCGAGCACCTCGTCCAGCGTCTGGTCGTCGAGGCTGCCGAAGCCCTCGTCGATGAAGAGCGTGTCCAGCCGGACACCCCCGGCCTCCTCGGTCACCACGTCGGCGAGGCCGAGCGCCAGCGCCAGCGAGGCGAAGAAGGTCTCGCCCCCGGAGAGGGTCGCCGTGTCGCGTTCGCGGCCCGTCCAGGCGTCCACCACGTGCAGCCCGAGACCGGCCCGCTTGCCGCCCGCCCGGGCGTCGGAGTGGACGAGGGTGTAGCGCCCCGACGACATCCGCGCCAGGCGGGCGGTCGCGGCGGCGGCGACCTGTTCGAGGCGGGCGGCCAGGACGTACGACTCCAGCCGCATCTTGCGCTCGTTGTCGGCCGAGGTGCCGGCGGTCAGCCCGGCGAGCCGCGCCACCCGCTCGTACGCGGCGCGCAGCGGCCCCAGCCGCCGTACCTCGGCGGCGGCCTGGCGGGACAGCCGGTCCAGCCCGGCGCACCGCTCGCGGTGGCCCGCGAGGGCGGCGTCGGCGGCGCGGGCGGCCCGCTCGGCGGCGTCCCGGGCGGCGCCCGCGGCGGCGGGGTCGGCGGGCGGGCGCCCGGCGGCGGCACGGGTGTCCGGTTCGGCGAGCCGGTCGGCGACGGCCGCCGCCTCGGCCTGCCAGGCGTCGAGGCGCCGCTGGAGGTCTCGGTGCGCGGCGTCGTCGAGGAGCGCGGCAGCGGCGGCGGCCGGGGTGTCGAACCCGGCGCGGAACGCCGCGTCGGCGAGCCGGTCGTCGGCCTCCTTCAGGCGCCGCGCGGTGTCCTCGACGGCCCGCACGGCGTCGGCGGCCTCGGTGAGGCGGGCGATCCGGTGCTCCAGCGACGCGGCGTGGGCGGTGACGGAACCGCCCGGCACGCGCGCCAGTGCGGCGTCCACGGCGCTCTGCTCCCGGTCGAGCGCCTCGCGCTGCGAGGTGCGGGCGGCGGCGCGGCGCTCGGCCTGCCGGCGGACCTCCAGCCGCCGCCGCTGCTCCTCCTCGGCGCGGCCCAGCTCCTCCCGGGCGGCGTGCGCGCCGCCCGCGAGCGCGCGCGCCTCGGTGTGCGCCTCCTCCAGCCGGGCGACCTCGGCGGCCAGGTCCCCGACGGCGGGGCCGGTTCCGGCGGCCCCGTCCGGCGTCACCTCGTGGCGGGCGGCGGCCAGCGCCTCCTGTACGACGGCGAGTTCCCGTTCGGCCGCCGCGCGGGCCTCGTCGGCGCGGGTGTGGGCCGCGTAGGCGGCGTCCTCGGTGGCGCGGTCGACGTGGCCGGTGTCGGCGGTGGCGGGGCGCGGGTGGTCGGCGGAGCCGCAGACCGCGCAGGGCTCGCCGTCCGCGAGGGCGGCGGCCAGCTCGGCGGCGATGCCCCGCAGACGGCGTTCGCGCAGGTCGAGCCAGGTCTCATGGGCGGTGTTGGCCCGCTCCCTGGCGTCCGCGAGCCGGGTGGCGGCGGCCGTCTCGTCCTGGGCCAGCGCGTCGCGGCGCCGGGCGGCGGCGAGGCGGCGGCGGGCCGGTTCGAGGCGGCCGGCCAGGTGCTCGGCGCAGGTGGCGGCCTCCTGCGCGGCCTCGACCCGCTCCTGGAGGGCGCGGCGGGTGCTCTCCCACCCGGCCAGCCAGGTGTCGGCGTCCTGGAGTGCGGCGTCGTCGGCGTGGGCCTGCCGGTCCAGTCCGGCGCGCTCGCGGGCGAGTTCCGCCCGGCGCTGCTCGGCGCGGCGGGCGGTGTCGAGGCCGCCCAGCTCCTCGCGGAGCGTCCCGGCGAGGGCGGTCAGCCGGGCGGCGCCCGCGTCGGCGAGGTCCGGCGGCAGTCCGGCGACGGCGCGCTCGCGGGCGCGGTGCGCGGCGTGGTTCTCGCGCTCCACGTCGTCGCGCAGGGCCAGCGGGCCGGCCACCCGCTCGGCCTTGCGCCCGCGCTCCATCCGGGCCTGCCACTCCTGGTGCTCGGCCCGGCGGGCGTCCAGGGCGGCGGCGCGCCGGCGGGCGTCCTCGTACCGCCGCTGCCGTTCGGCGAGTTCCCGCTCGGCGTCCAGGGCGCGGCGTGCGGCGGTGTGCCGCTCCTCGGCGGCGGCCAGGGCGCAGGCGGCGGTGTCCAGGGCCTCGCGGGCGGCCGAGCGGGCCACGGCCGCCCAGGTCAGGACGTCACCGGCGAGGCCGGGGTCGCCGGGGCGGGCGTCCGGGACGGGCAGCCGGTCGGGGGTGTCGCCCGCTTCCTGGGCCATCCGGTGGGCGAGCGCGAGGAGCCGTTCGTCGCCGTCCTTGACCTGCTGTTCGGCGGTGCGCCGCAGGTCGGCGAGGCGCTCCTCGACGGCGGCGAAGCGCCGGGTGTCGAAGAGGCGGCCCAGCAGCCTGCCGCGGGCCTCGGCGTCGGAGCGCAGGAAGCGGGCGAAGTCGCCCTGCGGGAGGAGGACGACCTGGCAGAACTGGTCGCGGCTCATGCCGAGGAGCTGGGTGATCTCCTCGCCGATCTCCTGGTGGGAGCGGCTGAGGGCCTTCCAGGTGCCGTCGGCCGCGTCGTACTCGCGCAACCAGGACTGGGCCTTCTCGGTGGTGAGGCCGCCGCCGCGCTTCTTGGGGCGCGGCTGGGCGGGCCGGCGGGTGATCTCCAGGCGCCGGCCGGCCACGGTGAGGTCGAGCACCACCTCGGTGGGGGTGCCGGGCGGGGCGTGGTCGCTGCGCAGCGGGGTGCCGGGGCTCTGCCGGGCGCCGGGCACCGCTCCGTACAGGGCGAAGCAGACGGCGTCGAGGACGCTGGTCTTGCCCGCGCCGGTGGGTCCGTGGAGCAGGAACAGGCCGGCGGAGGAGAGGGTGTCGAAGTCGACGCTCTGGCTGGTGGCGAAGGGCCCGAAGGCGGTGATGCCGAGCCGGTGGAGCCTCATCCGGCCACCTCGCGCACGGCCAGGTCCACCCGGACGTCGTCGAACGCCTGGCGCAGCGCGGCGCGTTCCAGGTCGTCGGGGCCGGCTCCGCCGCGTACATGGGCGACGAAGTCCTCGGCCACCTGGTGGTCGTCGCGGTCGCGCAGGCGCCGCGCGTAGGAGGCGTGGGGGTCGTCGTCGGGCCGGTCGGGGGCGAAGACGAGGCTGAGGACGTGGGGGAAGCGCTCGGCGAGGCGGGCCATGGGCTCGGTGGGGCGCACGGGGTCGGTGAGGGTGGCCTCCACCCAGGCGTCCTCGTGCCGGACCAGCGCGGGGTCGGCGAGGAGGTCGTCGAGGCGGCCGGTGAGGCGGGCGAGGCGGCGGGGCACGGGGCAGTCGATCCGTTCGGCGGTGACCGTCCCGTCGCCGTCGAGGTCGACGAGCCACATGGTCTTGCGGTGGCCGGACTCGGAGAAGGAGTACGCGAGGGGGGAGCCGGAGTAGCGGACGCGTTCGGTGACGGTCTGGCTGCCGTGCAGGTGGCCGAGGGCGACGTAGTCGACGCCGTCGAAGACGCCGGCGGGGACGGCGGCCACACCGCCGACGGTGATGTCCCGTTCGCTGTCGCTGGGCTCGCCGCCGGCGACGAAGGCGTGGGCGAGGACGACGGAGCGGGTGCCGGGGGCGCGGCGGGCGAGGTCGGCGCGGACCTGGTCCATGGCGGCGGTGAGGACGGCTTCGTGGCCGGCCTTGGGGGCGTTCAGCCGGTCGCGGACGAGGGCGGGTTCGAGGTAGGGCAGGCCGTAGAGGGCGACGTCACCGTGGGCGTCGGAGAGGAGGACCGGGGTGCCGATGCCGTCCGGGTCGGTGCGCAGGTGGATGCCCGCGCGCTCGATGAGCCCGGCGGCGACGCCGAGCCGGCGGGCGGAGTCGTGGTTGCCGGAGATCATCACGGTGGGCACCCCGGCCGCGGCGAGCCGGTGCAGCGCGGTGTCGAAGAGCTCCACGGCGGCCAGCGGGGGCACCGCGCGGTCGTAGACGTCCCCGGCCACCAGCACGGCGTCGACGTCGTGCTCGTGGACGGCGGCGACCAAGTGGTCGAGGAAGGCGGCCTGCGCGTCGAGCAGCCCGACCCGGTGGAACGACCGCCCCAGGTGCCAGTCCGATGTGTGCAGCAGTCTCACGGTGCCGCTCCGTCCCGCATGTACCGCTCCTCCGCCCCCGGCGCCCGCCCGGGCGTCCCTGTGCACCCCGTACACGCTGCGGCGCCCCTGTGTACGCCGTACACGCTAACGGGGCCGGACCTCCGCCGTGTCACGGACCTCGCTTTTCCCTCCGATCAGGGCGGTCTCAGGCGTCCCCGTACGCCTCGCCGCCCAGGTCCAGCCGGGCGGTGCCCGCGGTGGCGTCGGCGAGCCAGCCGCGGAAGGCGTCGACGTCCGCGTCGGGCAGGCCGATCTCCAGGGTGACGGCCTCGGCGTAGCGGACGTCGCGGACGGCCCGGCCGGTGGCGCGCAGGTCGTTCTCCAGCTTCCCGGCGCGCTGGTGGTCGACGGTGACGGTGGCGAGCCGGAACCGCTGCCGGGTGCGGGTGCCGATGGCGTCGAGCGCCTCCCCGACCGCTCCCCCGTAGGCCCGGATCAGGCCGCCCGCGCCGAGTTTCACGCCGCCGTAGTAGCGGGTGACGACGGCGACGGCGTAGCGGATGTCGCGGCGCAGCAGCATCTGGAGCATGGGGACGCCGGCGGTGCCACCGGGCTCGCCGTCGTCGCTGGCCCGCTGGACTGCGGCGTCGGCGCCGATGACGTAGGCGAAGCAGTGGTGGCTCGCGGTGGGGTGCTCGGCGCGCACGCGCGCGACGAAGTCCTGTGCCTCCTGCTCGGTCGCGGCGGGCGCGAGGGCGCAGAGGAAGCGCGATCGGCCGATCTCGGTCTCGTGCACGCCCGCGTGGGCGACGGTCCGGTACTGCTCCTGCATCCCGCCACCCTATGCGCGGGGTGGCGGGGGAATCTCCGGGGCCCTCGCGGGGTTGGCCGGGGCGGACGAGATCGTGCGTACGGGAGGCGGAACGTGAGCGACGAGAAGGACACCATCGCGAGGATCCTGACCGAGTCCGGGGACACCTGGGCGGTGGTGGGCCTGTCCGGCAACCGGTCGCGGGCCGCCTACGGGGTGGCCGCGGTGCTGCAGCGGTTCGGCAAGCGGGTGGTGCCGGTGCACCCGAAGGCGGAGACGGTCCACGGGGAGCGGGGGTACGCCTCGCTGGCGGACATCCCCTTCCCGGTGGACGTGGTGGACGTGTTCGTGAACAGCGACCTGGCGGGCGCGGTCGCCGACGAGGCGGTGGCCAAGGGCGCGAAGGCGGTGTGGTTCCAGCTCGGGGTGGTCGACGAGGCGGCGTACGAGCGGACGCGGGCGGCCGGCCTTGACATGGTGATGGACCGCTGCCCCGCCATCGAGATCCCGCGGCTGTGAGGGCGGGGGCGGGGCGGCCGGCTCAGCGGGCGGGCGGGATGGAGACCGCCATGGTCATCTCGACGGTCTCCGCGCCGTCGTTGCGGTAGGCGTGCGGGACGTTGGACTCGAAGACGGCCGAGGTCCCGGCGGGCACCGCGTGGTCGGTGCCGTCCACGACGAGGGTGAGCCGTCCGGCGCCGACGTGGAGGAGTTCGGTGGTGCCGTCCGGGTGGGGGTCGGAGGCGTGGACGTCGCCGGGCATCAGGGTCCAGGACCACAGTTCGAGGGGCCCGCGGGCGTCGGCGCCGACCAGGAGGGTGGTGCTGCTTCCCCGGTCGGTGGACCACATGCGGACCGCCTGCTCGCGCGGGACGAGGCGGACGTGGGTGCCCTGCTCGTAGTCGAGGAGGGTGGTGATGGAGACGCCGAGGGCGTCGGCGAGCTTCACGGTGGTGCCGACGCTGGGGTTGGTGCGGGCCTGCTCGATCTGGATGATCATGCCGCGGCTGACGCCCGCGCGGGCGGCGAGGGCGTCGAGGGTGAAGCCGCGCTCACCGCGCCAGCGCTTGAGGTTGCGGGCGAGTGACTGCGTGAGCTGGTCGAGGTCCGACACATTCCGTCCAATATTTTGTATGACAGAGTTCAATGGACTGCACTACGGTGTGCTGTACTCCACTGTTCACCGCACTGTACTGCGAGGACCGCCATGACAGCACTGTTCGCCCTGGCCACCAGCCTCCTGTGGGGCCTGGCCGACTTCGGCGGCGGCCTGCTGACCCGGCGCATGCCCGCGCTCACGGTCGTGGTGGTCTCCCAGACCGTCGCCGTGGTGGTGCTCGGGGCGATCGTCCTCGCCACCGGCGGCTGGAGCGAGGCGGGCCCGCTCCTCTGGTACGCGGTGGCGGCCGGGGCCGTCGGGCCGGTCGCCATGCTCGCCTTCTACAAGGCCCTCGCCCTCGGCCCGATGGGCGTCGTCTCCCCGCTCGGCTCCCTCGGGGTCGTCGTCCCCGTCTCGGTCGGCCTGCTGGTCGGCGACCGGCCGGGGCTGGTCCAGTTCGCGGGCATCGCGGTGGCGGTCGCCGGCATCGTCCTGGCGGGCGGCCCGGAGCTGCGCGGCGCGCCGGTGCGGCGGCAGGCGGTGCTGCTGACCCTGGTCGCGGCGTTCGGGTTCGGCTCGGTGATGGCCTTGATCGCGGAGGCGTCCACCACGCTGACCGGGCTGTTCCTCGCCCTGTTCGTCCAGCGGGTCACCAATGTGGCGGTGGGCGGGGCGGCCCTGTGGGTCTCCGTGAAGCGGGGCGGGCGGGCCCTCCCGGAGGACGGCGGGGCGCGCGTGGTCGCGGCGTCCCTGCCGGCGCTGGCGTTCGTCGGCCTGGCGGACGTCGCGGCCAACGGCACGTACGCGATCGCCGCGCAGGCCGGCCCGGTCACGGTGGCCGCCGTGCTCGCCAGCCTCTACCCGGTGGTGACGGCGCTCGCCGCGCGGGGCGTGCTCAAGGAGCGGCTGCGGGCGGTGCAGGCGGCGGGCGCGGGACTGGCGCTGGTGGGCACCGTCCTGCTGGCCGCCGGCTGACGCCGCGCCCGCGCGGTCAGGCGTCGTCCAGCTCGGCGAGCGCCAGCAGCTGCTGCGGGGTCACCCCTTCGGGTACGGGGACGGGGGCGGGCGTGCGCAGCGGCGGCTGCCAGCCGGTGCCGGCCTCCCAGCGGCGCACCACCCGGGCGGGCGCCCCGGCGACCACCGCGTGGTCGGGCACCTCGCCCCGGACGACCGCGCCGGCGGCCACCACCACGTTCCGGCCGAGGCGGGCGCCGGGCAGGATCACCGCGCCGGTGCCGAGCCAGCAGCCGGGGCCGATCGCCACCGGCTCGGAGCGCGGCCACTGCCGGCCCACCGGCTCGTGGGGGTCGTCGTAACTGTGGTTGGTGGACGTGATGTAGACGTACGGGCCGCAGAAGGTGTCGGCGCCGATGGTCACCGGGGCGTCGGCGACGACATGGCTGCCGCGCCCGAGGACGACCCCGTTGCCGAGGGTCAGCACCGGGTCCGGGCCCAGGTCGAGACCGGGCAGCATGCCCGCGGTCAGGGTGACCTGCTCGGCGATGATGCAGTGGTCGCCCAGCTCGATCCACTGCTCGCCGAAGACGGTGCCCTGCGGGAAGGCCAGCCGGGTGCCGGGGCCGAGGCGGCGGAAGCGCAGCGGGCCGGGCCGCTCGGCGGTGACGGCCCCCGTCTCCCGCACCCACCGCCAGCCGCCGTGCACCGCGCGGCTGAGGAGCCGCCGCCGCCAGGCCGCCAGGGAGGAGAACGTGTTGCTGTTCTTGGGCACCCGGCCACGGTAGTCGGGCGCGCCGGGGCCGGTCCGCGCCGCGCGCTGTGATGTTCGCCCCACCGTCACGGCCGCCACAGCCGTCCCTTACCGTTCCCCTGGCGCGACCTTTCGCAACACGAGGAGCAGGCGATGACTGAGCGGGCGTTGATCACCGGGGTGGGCGGCAAGGAGCCGGACGTGCACCCGGAGGCGTTCACCGCGCCGACGTCCGTGGTCGTCGGCGAGGTGACCATGGCGGCCGGGTCCAGCGTCTGGTACCACGCGGTCCTGCGCGCCGACTGCGGCCCGATCGTGCTGGGCGCGGACAGCAACATCCAGGACAACTGCACCGTCCACGTCGACCCGGGCTTCCCGGTCACCGTCGGCGCGCGCGTGTCGGTCGGCCACAACGCGGTGCTGCACGGGTGCACCGTGGAGGACGACGTCCTGGTCGGCATGGGCGCCACCGTCCTCAACGGCGCCCACATCGGCGCCGGTTCGCTGATCGCCGCCCAGGCGCTGGTCCCGCAGGGAATGCGCGTCCCGCCGGGCTCGCTGGTGGCGGGCGTGCCCGCCAAGGTGAAGCGGGAGCTGACGGACGAGGAGCGCGAGGGCATCAAGCTGAACGCCACGATGTACGTGGAGCTGGCCCGCGCGCACGGCGAGGCGCACACGTCCTGACGGCCGGCGGGCCCGCGCCCCTGGTCCGCTGGTGGTGGGCGGGCGTGCCGCAGGGCGGCACGGACGGGACGGCGCCTGTTCCCGGTGGCCACGCCGGGGAGCTGGGGCGCCTGCCGGGGCGGGCCCCGTACGGCCCCTGGCGCCGACCGTCAGTTCGCCGTCGCGCCGACCGGTTCGGGCGTGGCGGCTTCGGCCGCCCGGGCCTCGGCCGCCGCCGCGGCCTTCTTGGCGCGGTTCTTGAGCACCAGCATCGACGTCAGGCCGATCAGCACGGCGAGCACCAGACCCAGCCAGCTGAAGCGCTTGAGCCACGCCTCGGCGACCACGCCGACCGAGTAGATGACGGCCGTGGTGCCGCCCGCCCAGAGGATGCCGCCGAAGACGTTGGCGATCAGGAACTTCCAGTACGGCATGCGCAGCACGCCCGCGAGCGGGCCGGCGAAGATCCGCAGCAGGGCCACGAACCGGCCGAAGAACACCGCCCACATGCCCCACTTCTGGAACGACCGTTCCGCCAGGGCGATGTTGCCCTCGCTGAAGTGCTTGGGGAACTTGCCGCCCAGCCAGGTCAGCAGGGGCCGGCCGCCCCTGCGGCCGATGGCGTAGCCGATCGAGTCGCCGATGATGGCGCCCGCCGTGGCGCAGGCGCCGAGGACCCAGGGGTCGATGTCGCCGTGCTGGGAGGCCAGCAGCGCGGAGCTGACGAGGACGATCTCGCCCGGCAGCGGGATGCCGAGGCTCTCCAGCCCGATGACGACGCCCACCAGGACGTAGATGCTGACCGCCGGGACGGTCTCGAGCCACTCCTGGACGTGCAAAGCCGGTTCCTCCGTCGTCGTCATCCGTGATCCGTGCCGCCCGGCGCGGCGAGCACGCCGGGCAGCCTACCGGTTCATCCGGGGAGGACCCGCGCCCGAGCGGTGAGCACCAGGTCCCGCGCGGAGGTGCCCAGCCAGACGGTGCGGGTGCCCGTGCCGAGCACCCAGCCGTGCCGGTCCGGGTCCCAGGAGGAGAGGGTGCGCGCGGCGACGGGGACCACGACATGGCGGAGCTGTCCGGGCCGCAGCTCGACGCGCCGGTAGCCGGCCAGCAGCCGGGCGGGCTGGTCGAGGTCCAGGTCCGGCGAGGGCCCGGCGTACAGCTGGGCGACGGTGACGCCGGTGCGCCGGCCGGTGTTGCGGACGGTGAAGCGCGCGGTGAGGCCGCCGCCGCGCGCGGGGGTCACCACGAGCCCGCTGTACGCGAAGGTGGTGTACGACAGCCCGTGTCCGAACGGGAACAGGGGCTCGACGCCCTCGGCGTCGTACCAGCGGTGGCCGGTGCGGATGCCCTCGGAGTACTCCTGGACGCCGCCGGTGCCGGGGTAGCGCCGGGGGTCGCCGGCCGTGGGGTGGGCACTGTCGGAGGCGGGGAAGGTCTGGGTGAGCCGCCCGCCGGGGTCGGTGTCGCCGAAGAGGACGGCGGCAGTGGCGGCGGCGCCCTCCTGGCCGGGGTAGTACATCTGGAGCACGGCGCCGGTCCGGTCGAGCCACGGCATGGTGACGGCGGACGAGGTGTTGAGGATGACAGTGGTACGGGGGTTGGCGGCGGTCACCGCCTCGATGAGCGCGTCCTGGTGGCCGGGCAGCGCGAGGGTGGTGCGGTCGCGACCCTCGGCGGCGTCCTCGTAGGCGAAGAGCACCACACTGTGCGCGGCGCGGGCCGTGCGGACGGCCTCGGCGAGGTCGGCCGCGCGAGTGGCGGGGGTGAGGTGGCGCAGCCGGACGACCTGTTCGCCGGTGGCGGTGACGCGCAGGGTGTGGCGGCCGGCGGGCAGGGCGAGGGTGCGGCGGCGGACCTTGAGCCCGTCGGGGGCGGTGGAGACGAGGCCGAAGCCGGCGAAGAGTTCGGTCTCCCGGTCCTGGGCGGCGAAGAGTTCGGTGCCGTCGACGAGGACGGTGGGGCGGGTGGTGCCGTAGTGGACGACGAAGGTCCACTCGTCGGGCCGGTCGAGGGTGATCGTCCCCTCGAAGGTGTACGTCTTCCCGGCCGGGACGTGCTGCCGGTCGAGCGCCGCGGCGCGGCCGGGCAGCGGGCGGCCGTAGAGGTCCTCGCCGAGGGCGTGGGTGACGCGGGCCCCTTCGCCCGCGCGGGCGGTGAGGGCGTCGAGGGGGCTGTCGGCGCGGTCGGGGACGACATGGGCGCTGCCGCCGCCGCTGACGAACGGGACGGTGCCGGTGGGGCCGATGACGGCGAGGGAGCGGGCGGCCTGGCCGGTGAGCGGCAGGGTGGCCCGCTCGTTGCGCAGGAGGGTGGCCCCGGCGACGGCGACCCGGTGGGCGAGGCGGGCGCCGGCCGCGCGGTCGCGGGCGGCGGGGCGCGCGGGGGCGGTGCCGTCGAGGAGGCCGAAGCGGCCCATGATGGTGAGGATCCGGCGTACGGCGCGGTCGACGGCCGCCTCGGGGACGGTGCCGTCCCGCACGGCGTCCCGGAGGGCGTCGCCGAACCAGCGGCCGGCGGGCATCTCCATGTCGAGGCCCGCGGTGAGGGCGGGGGCGGTGCTGTGCGTGGCGTCCCAGTCGCTCATCACCCAGCCGTCGAAGCCCCACTGTTCGCGCAGCACGCCGGTGAGCAGGTCGGGGTTCTCGCACGCGTGCAGGCCGTCGACCTTGTTGTACGCGCCCATCACGGCGCCGGTGCCGGCGGCGACGGCGGCCTCGAAGCCGCGCAGTTCCGTCTCGTGCAGGGCCTGTTCGCCGATGCGGACGTCGACGGTGGTGCGGTCCTTCTCCTGGTTGTTGAGGGCGAAGTGCTTGACGGTGGCGATGAGCCCCTCGTCCTGGATGCCACGAATCTCCTCGGCGACCAGGTCGGCGGTGAGCAGCGGGTCCTCGCTGAAGGTCTCGAAGTTCCGCCCGGCGTAGGGGGTGCGGATGAGGTTGACCATCGGAGACAGCAGGACGTCCTGGCCGAGCGCGCGGCCCTCGTGGCCGATCACGCGCCCGTACTCGCGGGCGAGGGCGGGGTCGAAGGCGCTCGCCATCATCACGGGGGCGGGCAGCGCGGTGGCACGGGCCCGGACGCGGACGCCGGCGGGGCCGTCGGCGAGGCGCAGGGGCGGGATGCCGAGGCGGGGCACGCCGGGGATCCAACCGGCCTGGCCGAGGCCGCGGGGCTCCTTGGCGCCGTGCAGGAAGGTCAGCTTCTCGTCGAGGGTGAGCCGGGCGAGCAGCGCGTCGGCGCGGTCACCGGCGGAGGCGGCGGAGGTGGCGGGGTGTGGGGCCGCGGTGCGGGCGGCGGCGGTCGGGGCGGGGGTCGCGGCGGCCGCTGCCGCGGTGGCGGTGAGGAGGCGGAGGGTGGTTCTCCGCGAGACGTTTTCCGGCATACGCGCACTATGAGTGCGTACGGGGTGATCGGCCGTCAAACAGGGCCGCCCCCGCACCCGAAGAGGGGTGCGGGGGCGGCCTTCCCGCGCGCGTCCGACCACGCGCGCGTGGACCGTGTGCCGCCGGCCGTCCTCGCGGAGGGGCGGCGGCGAGGTCAGGACCGGGGCGCGGAGGTCAGGACTGGGGGCGCAGGGTCCAGACGATGGTCATCTCGCCGGTGACCGCGCCGTCCTCGCGGGTGATCGCTATGTGCACGGGGAACTCGGGGCGCTGTCCGGCGTCGAGTTCGGCGAGGACCTCCGCCTTGGTGCGGCCGAGGGTGGCCGTGGCGGTGACGGTGCCCATGGCGAGCTTCTTGTAGCCGATCTCCGCCTTGACGGCGAGCGGCACGGCGCGGTTCATCTGGTCGCCGAAGGCGCCGATGACGATGGCGCCGCTGGCGGACTCGGCCAGCGTGAACATCGCGCCCGCGTGCGGGCCACCGACGTGGTTGTGGAAGGCGCCCTGGTCCGGGAGGCGGAGCACCGCCCGCTCGCCGGTCGCCTCGACGACCTCCAGGTTCAGGGTCTTGGCCATGGGGACGGTGGCCAGCAGCATGTCGCCGATGTTCGGCAGGGTCTCGGACATGACCCCGAAGTTACCAGCCGGTAGTAAGGGTGGGAAGGCATCCCCGGTACGGGGACCCGGGGGCGGGCGTGGCACCTGTCACCCCACACCTCTATGGTTACTCGCCATGTGGCCAGGACAGCAGCCGCCCGGGGGCGAGAACCCGCAGGACCAGAACCCGTACCAGCAGCCGGGGTACCAGCAGCCCAACCCGTACCAGCAGCCGGGCTACCAGCAGCCCGTGACCCCGCCGCCACCGCCGGGCGCTCCGCCCCAGCAGCCGGGCCACCCGCCGCACCAGCCCGGCGGGTACGGGCAGCCGAACCCGTACCAGCAGCCGACCGTGGCCCAGCCGTACGGCATGCCCGGCCCGCCCGTACCGCCGCAGGGCGGCGGGGACGACAAGCGGAAGACCACGATCGTGGCGATCGTCGCGGCGACGGCGGTCGTGGTGGCCGCCGGGGTCACCGGGTTCCTGGTGCTCGGCAAGGACGACGGCAAGAAGACCGCCGGCGGGGACCCGAAGCCCTCGCAGAGCGCCCCGCCGGCCTCCGAGGCCGCCCCGTCGCCCTCCGACAACCCGCGTGACGGCTCCTCCGCCGCCAAGCCGACCGTCCCGGGCTGGAAGGTCGTCCACAACCCCAAGCGCTTCGTCCTGTTCGACGTCCCGGCCGAGTGGGAGGTCGTCGGCTCGGGCACCAGCGTCGGCTTCGAGGACGAGAAGAAGGGCGACGGCAGCCCCGCCGTCGTCATGTCCGCCCCGGCCGAGTACAAGAGCAAGTGGTGCACGGAGGACGCCAACAAGGACGGCCGCCAGGAGGAGAACGGCCTCGCCATGGTCGGCACCAAGGGCGGCCAGGGCGCCAAGAACACCTCCGAGGCCGCCTACAACGAGGCCGGCAACTGGGTGTGGGCGGGCTACGCCCAGAAGGAGCCCAAGGGCACGGTGAAGGTCGCCAAGGCGAAGCCGTACACGACGACTTCGGGCCTGGCCGGCCATGTCTCCACGGCGACCGCCCTGAACACCAAGAAGGAGGGCAAGTGCGACACGGACGGCAAGGCCATCGCCTTCTCCTTCAAGAACTCCAAGGGTGACTTCGTGAGCTGGGTGCTGTACGCCAACGCCGGTGTGCCCGACGAGCTGGAGGAGGCCACGATCCAGAAGATCCTCGCCACCGTCCGGCTGGACCCGGCCGCGTCCTGACCACGGCCCCGGGGGCTTCCCCGGGGCCACCACCGGGGCCTGAGGCGGCCCCGGTCCGGGCCGTACGCCCGTCCCGTCCTCGCGCGCCCCTCCGCGCCGAAAACCGTTTGTCGGTGCGGAGGGCCACCGGGGAGAGTCTCCCGGTGAGCACTCCCGCCCCCGCGCCCCGACGGCGCCCGCGACCCCGGCGCCCCGAGTGGGCCGGCCGCAACTACACCCTGCTGACCGCCGCCGCGATCGTCACCAACCTGGGCACCCACGGCGCCCTGATCGCGGCGGCGTTCGCCGTGCTGGAGGCCGGCGGCGACGGGGGCGACGTGGGCCTGGTGGCCGCCGCCCGGACCCTGCCGCTGGTGCTGTTCCTGCTCGTCGGCGGGGCGGTGGCCGACCGGCTGCCGCGCCACCGGGTGATGGTCGCGGCCAACGCGCTCAACTGCGTGTCCCAGGCGGTCTTCGCCGCCCTCGTGCTGGCCGGCGACCCGAAGCTGTGGCAGATGATGCTGCTGACCGCGCTGTGCGGCACCGGGCAGGCGTTCTTCAGCCCGGCCGCCGAGGGCATGCTGATCTCCAGTGTGCGGGGCGAGCAGGCCGCGCGGGCGTTCGCCCTCTTCCGGATGGCGATGAACGGGGCGGGCATCGGCGGCGCGGCGCTGGGCGGCGCGATGATCGCCGCCTGGAGCCCCGGCTGGGTGCTCGCCGTCGACGCGGCGGCCTTCGCGGTGGCGGGCGCGCTGCGCTTCTTCCTGGACGTGAGCCACATCGCGGAGCGCGAGCCCGGCGGCGGGCTGCTGGCCGATCTGCGGGAGGGCTGGGAGGAGTTCACCGGGCGGCCCTGGCTCTGGTCGATCGTGGCGCAGTTCTCGGTGGTGGTGGCGGTGGTCGGCGCCTCCGAGTCGGTGTACGGGCCGCTGGTCGCCCGGGACGAGCTGGGCGGCGCCCGGCCCTGGGGCCTGGCCCTGGCGGCGTTCGGCGCGGGGACGGTCGGCGGCGCGCTGCTGGCCATGCGGTGGAAGCCGCGCCGGATGCTCCTGGTCGGCACCCTGTGCGTCTTCCCGCTGGCGCTGCCCTCGGCCGCGCTGGCGGTGCCGCTGCCGGTGGGCGGCCTGGTCGCGGCGATGTTCGTGTGCGGCCTCGCGCTGGAGGTCTTCGGTGTCGCCTGGATGACCACGCTGCACCAGGAGATCCCGGAGGAGAAGCTCTCCCGGGTCTGCGCGTACGACTGGTTCGGCTCGACCGCGATGCTCCCGCTGTCGACGGCCCTGGCCGGTCCCGCCGAGCACCTCTTCGGCCGGTCCGGCGCCCTGTGGGGCTGCGCGGCGCTGGTGGTGCTGCCCACCGCGCTGGTGCTGCTGATCCCCGACGTACGGAATCTGACGCGGCGTACGAAGGAGGCCGGCGTCCCCGTGGCCGTCCCCGCGCCCGCGCCCGCGGCCGCGTCAGCCGATGCCGAAGGCCCCGCCGGGCGGCTCGGGTGAGGCGACGGCGTCCTCGTCCCGCACCGGCCGGGCGTCGCCGGTGAGGCGGGCCAGCGCCGGGCCGTGCTCCACGCGCGCGGGGAAGGCGTCAGCGGCGGCCCGCCGGGCGAGCCCGGGGACGTCCGGCTCCCGGTGCGAGGCGACCAGCACGGCGTTGCCGAACCGCCGGCCGCGCAGCACCGCGGGCTCGGCGACCAGCGCGAGGTGGGCGAACACGGCGGCGAAGGTCGCCAGTTGCGAGCGGAGGAAGGCGAAGGGCGCCCCGTCCGCGAGGTTGGCCACATAGGTGCCGTCCGGCCGCAGCACCCGTTCCGCCTCGCGCGCGTAGCCGAGGGACGTGAGGTGGGCGGGCACCCGTGAGCCGCCGAAGACGTCCGCGATCAGCACGTCGGCCGAGTCCGGTGGCGCGGCCTCCAGCCAGGCGCGGGCGTCCGCCGCGTGGACGGTGACCCCGCTGCCGGGCGGCAGCGGCAGGTGCTCGGCGACCAGCGCGACGAGCCCCCGGTCGGCCTCCACCACGTCCTGCCGTGACCCGGGCCGGGTGGCGGCCAGCCACCGGGGCAGGCTGAGCGCCCCGCCGCCGAGGTGCAGGACGTCGAGCGGCTCGCCCCCGGGCGCGGCGCAGTCCACGGCGTGGGTGAGCCGGCGGGCGTACTCGAACTCGAGGTGGACCGGGTCGTCCAGGTCGACGTACGACTGGGGCGCGCCGTCGACGGTGAGCAGCCAGGCGCGGCGGCGGTCCACATCGGGCAGCAACCGGGCGGTGCCGTGGTCGACCTCACGCAGCACGGGGAGGGGCTCGTCGTCCATCGCCACAGCGTAGGCGCCGCCCCCCGGGGCCCGGGCGGGGGCCCGGAGCCGGCCAGGGCCCGGCGCCGCCCCTACGCCGAAAGCCGCAACCATGGCCGAGTCGGCCACCCGGGGGCCGAGCGGGGCCCGGAGCCGGCCAGGGCGCGGCGCCGCCCGGACGGCCACCCGGGGGCCGGCCGGGTGCCCGCCACCACCGAAACCGACCCGGACACAGCCCGCCGCCGGGCGGCGGAGGACGAACGTCCCCCTCCGCCGCCCGGCGGCGGCCGTCACAGCACCTCGCTCACCGTCCCGGCGCCGACCGTGCGGCCGCCCTCGCGGATCGCGAAGCCCAGGCCGGGCTCCAGCGGCACCTCGCGGCCCAGCTCGACGGTCATGGTGACCGTGTCGCCGGGGCGCGCGACGGCCGCCTCGCCGAGGTCCACGTCGCCCACGACGTCCGCGGTGCGGATGTAGAACTGCGGCCGGTACCCGGTGGTGACCGGCGTGGTCCTGCCGCCCTCGCGCCCGGACAGCACGTACACGCGGGCGGTGAAGCGCCGGCGGGGCACGACGCTGTCGGGCGCGGCCACGACATGGCCGCGCCGGACCGCGTCGCGCGGCACCCCGCGCAGCAGCAGCGCCACGTTGTCGCCGGCCTGCGCGGACTCCATCGGCTTGCCGAAGGTCTCCAGCCCGGTGACCACCGTCTCCGTGTCCGCGCCCAGCACCTCCACGCGGTCGCCCACCCGGACGGTGCCACGCTCGACGGCGCCGGTGACGACCGTGCCGCGGCCGGTGATGGTGAGCACGTTCTCCACCGGCAGCAGGAACGGCGCGTCCACATACCGCTCCGGCATGGGCACAT
The DNA here is from genome assembly GCF_043079975.1 of Streptomyces sp. NPDC015131. Taxonomy (NCBI): domain Bacteria; kingdom Bacillati; phylum Actinomycetota; class Actinomycetes; order Kitasatosporales; family Streptomycetaceae; genus Streptomyces; species Streptomyces sp. NPDC015131. The sequence continues at coordinate 850,767 of NZ_JBIBVB010000004.1, forward strand.
AGGTGTCCACGGCGTCCAGCAGCGCCTCGACGGCACCGGTCCAGCGCGGGTCGCCCTCCAGCGCCCGGAGCCCCGACACCCGGACCACGGGGACGGAGTCGCCGCCGTACCCGTGCGCGGTGAGCAGCTCCCGCACCTCCAGCTCCACGAGGTCGGTGAGCTCCTCGTCGCCCGCGTCGGCCTTGTTGAGCGCGACGACGATGTGGTCGACGCCGACCTGACGGGCCAGCAGGACGTGCTCGGCGGTCTGCGGCATGATCCCGTCGAGCGCCGAGACGACGAGGATCGCCCCGTCGAGCTGGGCGGCGCCGGTGACCATGTTCTTGACGTAGTCCGCGTGGCCGGGCATGTCCACGTGCGCGTAGTGGCGGGTGTCCGTCTCGTACTCGACGTGCGCGATGTTGATGGTGATGCCGCGCTGGGCCTCCTCGGGCGCCCGGTCGATCCGGTCGAACGGCACGAACGTGCCGGTCCCCCGCTCGCTGAGGACCTTGGTGATGGCGGCGGTGAGCGTGGTCTTGCCGTGGTCGACGTGGCCCATGGTGCCGATGTTGAGGTGCGGCTTGGTGCGCACGTATGCCGTCTTGGGCATGGCTGCTGGCGTTCCTTCCCGGAACTCGAAGCGTTGGAGGGACCCCCGCGTCCTGCCGACCCTCCCCCTGCGGGGTCCGCCGGACGATCCGGGAAGGGTCAGCTTCGGGCGCCGTCGAGAACGGCGGGGAAGGCGAATGCGGCAGCCTTCGGCGCGTCCGCGACTGCGGACGGCGCTGCGAGGAAGGCGTACCGGAACATGCGTCGATCATGCCCGGGCCGCCGGTGCGCGTCGACCGAATTACGGGCCGTCGCGGCGGCGGCTCGCGGTGGCCGGGACGGCTGGTGCGGATGTGTCACCAGGGGTGTGTGCGGCGGGAAATGAGGCGGTTGTCACCCGGTGATCGAGACGTCCGTTACGGCGATCACGGGCCGCCGTCGGTTAGTCTCCCCGGATGCTCGACCCCGTCACCAGGCCCCAGGCCGGTCTCGCCGTCCGCTGCTCCCGCGTTCTGCTGTCCCCCTGGTCGAGACTCTCGCTCCTGCTCGCCCTCCTCGCGTCGGCGGGCGTCGCCGTGCTGCTCTACGAGCCGCAGCGGCTGCTGTCGGCGGGCTGGCCGCCCCAGGTGAACGGCGCCGGAGCGGTGGTGCTGTTCGCACTGGCGTACGGACTGTGCACCGCCGCCTTCGTCCCGAGGCCACTGCTGAACCTGGCCTCGGGCGCGCTGTTCGGTTCGCAGGCCGGGCTCGCGGCGGCGATCGCCGGGACGGTGCTGGGCGCGGGCATCGCGTTCACGCTGGGCCGGCTGCTGGGGCAGGAGGCGCTGCGTCCACTGGTACGGGGGCGCTGGCTGGAGGCGGCGGACGGGCAGCTGAGCCGGCACGGCTTCCGGTCGATGCTGGCGATCCGGCTGTTCCCCGGGGTCCCGTTCGCGGCGGCGAACTACTGTGCCGCCGTCTCGCGGATGGGGTACGCGCCCTTCCTGCTGGCCACCGGTATCGGCTCGGTCCCCAACACGGCGGCGTACGTGGTCGCGGGCAGCGAGGCGGCGTCCCCGACCTCGCCCACCTTCCTCGTCGCCATGGGCTTCATCGTGGTGAGCGGCCTGGGCGCGGCGGTGGTCGCCTGGTGCAAGCGGCACCGGCTGCGCCGCCGGTAGGACGCGACTTCGGGACACGTCCGGATCGGGCCGGACCGGCCGGCGGGCGCGGCCCACCGCGAATCGATCATTCATCTTGGGCCTGTACGCTGCGCACCGACCGGCCGCCGATCAGCGGCCTCCCCCTCCTTGACCGCACGAGCACATTCGGGACGGCCCTAGCCCCATGAATTGGTTCGAATCACTCATCCTCGGACTCGTCCAGGGGCTGACGGAGTTCCTCCCCATTTCATCCAGCGCCCACCTGCGTCTCACGGCGGCCTTCGCCGGCTGGCACGACCCGGGCGCGGCCTTCACGGCGATCACCCAGATCGGCACGGAGGCGGCCGTCCTCATCTACTTCCGCAAGGACATCGCGCGGATCGTCTCCGCGTGGTTCCGCTCGCTGACGGACAAGGCAATGCGCGCCGACCACGACGCCCAGATGGGCTGGCTGGTGATCGTCGGATCCATCCCGATCGGTGTGCTGGGCGTCACCCTCAAGGACCACATCGAGGGCCCGTTCCGGGACCTGCGGCTGATCGCGACGACGCTGATCGTCATGGGCATCGTGCTGGGCATCGCCGACCGCCTGGCGGCCCGGGTCGAGGAGGGCGGCCGGCACCGCGCGGCGCCGGAGCGGAAGACGCTGAAGGACCTGGGCGTCCGGGACGGCCTGATCTTCGGCATGTGCCAGGCGATGGCGCTGATCCCGGGCGTGTCCCGGTCCGGCGCGACGATCAGCGGCGGCCTGCTGATGAGCTACACCCGTGAGGCCGCGGCCCGCTACTCGTTCCTGCTCGCCATCCCCGCCGTGCTGGCCTCCGGCCTCTTCGAGCTGAAGGACGCGACGGAGGGCGGGCACGTCTCCTGGGGCCCGACGATCTTCGCCACGATCGTCGCCTTCGTCGTCGGCTACGCGGTCATCGCCTGGTTCATGAAGTTCATCACCACCAAGAGCTTCATGCCGTTCGTGATCTACCGGATCCTGCTGGGCCTGGTGATTTTCGCCCTGGTCGGCATGGGTGTTCTCAGCCCGCACGCGGGCGAGTCGGCGGGCTGACGGGCGACGGGAGCTTCGTCACAAAGGGGCCTTCGAGGTAGCCGGACGGCCCCGTGCTCCGCCTACGCTGGGTGCCATGACCAGATCCCCTGCCGAGCTGCCCACCCCGGATGCCGACGCGCTGAACGCGGCGATCCGGGAGTTGTGGGTGCGCTCCGGCGGCCGCCTCTCGGAAGACGAGCAGCGGATCTACAGCGCCCTGGTGCTCCAGTGGGCCCGTACGTCGCAGCAAGGGGACGCCGCGGGCGCCGCCTGGGACAGCGCCGCGTAGAACCGCCGTGACGCGGGCCGGGTGGACCCCGCCCCCGACCCCGGTCCCGGTTACCGCCCGGCCGCGTCCGCGCATGGGCGGGGGCCGCCGGCAGGGGGGGTGACCGGCGGCCCGATGCCCGGGTCCTCCGGCCCGGCCACGTACGGAGAGCCTGCCGCGCCGGGCGGCCGGGCGCGAGGGTGCGTACCGCACCTGTGCACGCACTCCCTTCACACCCCGTGTGAACCGCCAGCGTGCACCGACAGCGCACGCGTGTCCCGCCGCACCGTGTCCCGCCACCCCCACCGGCTCCGGGCTGCGATCACCCGCCGCCGGGCGCACCCTGGTCGCATGGCCCCGCAGGCACCTGTCGTCGTCCACCGCCCCTCCCCCGGCGGCGGGCGGCGGGTGACCGTGCGCGGGCAGATCGTGGGGCTGGCCCACAACGACGCCGACCTGCTCGAGTTCCTGCGCCGCGCCGGGCTCGACGAGGCCGATGTCTCGCTGGACGACCCCCGGCTCGTGGAGTGGCGCGGCGGGCGGGCCCACCACTGGGAGGCGGCGTGAGCGGCGCCGAGCGGTGGGCGGGGCGTGCACGGCTCTTGGCCCCCGGGTGCGGCTGCCGGACACTGAAGCGATGACGCAGCGTGTGGACCTCGCGACCGTGATGGACCGGCTGGCCATCGACGATGTGATCACCGGGTACGCGGTGGCGGTGGACGACGCGGACTGGGCCGCCTTCCGCGCGCTGTTCACCGACGACGGGCTGGCCGACTACCGGGACGCGGGCGGGCCGGCGGGCCGGGCCGGCGAGGTCGCGGACTGGCTGGCGGCCGCGGTGTGCGGGTTCCCGGTGCGCCAGTCCCTGTTCGTGAACCGGCGGGTGTCCGTCGCGGACGCCGACGGCTTCCCGGGCGACAGCGCCGAGGTGCTGGCCGACTATGTGAACCCGGTCCGGGGGGATGCGGGCGGAGTCGTGGCCTCCGGTGGCCGTTGCGCGTTCACCCTGGCGCGGACCGAGGACGGGTGGCGGGTGCGCGAGGTGGTGGTCCGCGAGAAGTGGCGGCGCGCCGCGAACGGCGGCCCGCTGTCGGCGGAATGATCCCCTCCCGCACACTGGAGTCGTCAGGAGACGGCCCCACTGCGCGAGGAGGCGCGGGATGCGGATACCGGTCGGCCGGCGGGACGAGGCGGTCGGGACGGAGGCGCCGTACGAGGGCGGGGCCGGGCGGCCCGTGCCCTGGTGGGGCGCCCGGGGGCGGCTGCTGACGTCCCGGTGGTGGCGGGGCGCGCTGGCGGTGGCGGCCGGGGCGCTGCCCGCGCTCGCCTTTCCGGCGCCGTCGCTGTGGTGGTGGGCGTATCTCGCGCTGGTGCCGTGGATGCTGCTGATCCGTACGGCGCCGACCGCTCGCCGGGCGGTGCTGGACGGCTGGCTGGGCGGGATCGGTTTCATGCTCGCCGTGCACCACTGGCTGGTGCCGAGTCTGCATGTCTTCATCCTGCTGGTGGCCGCGCTGCTGGGCCTGCTGTGGGCTCCGTGGGGGGCGCTGGTGCGGCGGATGCTGGCGGGGACGCCCTCACGCGCGCGTGCCGCCGCCGCTCTGGCGGTCGTCCCGTCGGGATGGCTGCTGGCCGAGCTGGTCCGGTCCTGGGAGGGGCTCGGTGGCCCCTGGGGGCTGCTGGGCGCCAGTCAGTGGCAGGTGGCGCCGGTGCTGCGGGTGGCGGCGCTGGGCGGGGTGTGGCTGGTGAGCCTCCTGGTGGTGGCGGTGAACACGGCGGTCGTCCTGCTGGTCTCGGCGCCCGCCCTTCGTCCGGTGGCGGTGGCCGGGCTGGCGGTGAGCGGGCTCACCGTGGGGCTCGCGGCGTGGTGGGCGCCGGCTCCGCGCCCCGACCGGCCGGTGCGGGTGGCCGTGGTCCAGCCGGGCGTGGTCGAAGGGGTGGTGGACGGGGTGGGCAGCGCCGAGCGGCGGTTCGCCCGGGGCGAGGAGCTGGCCCGGCGGGTGGCCGGGCAGGACGTGGACCTGGTGGTGTGGGGCGAGAGCAGTGTGGGCGCCGATCTGACGGCCCGCCCCGAGTACACCCGGCGGCTGGCGGCGCTCTCCCGTCAGGTGGGCGCCGAGGTGCTGGTCAATGTGGACGCGCGCCGCTCGGACCGGCCGGGCATCTACAAGAGCAGCGTGCTGGTCGGGCCGGAGGGCACCACCGGGGACCGGTACGACAAGATGCGGCTGGTGCCCTTCGGGGAGTACGTGCCCTTCCGCTCCGTCCTGGGCTGGGCCACCTCGGTCGGCAGGGCGGCCGACGAGGACCGCAGGCGGGGTGAGCGGCCGGTGGTGATGACGGTCGGCGAGCGGGGGCTGCGGCTGGGCCCGCTGGTCTGCTTCGAGTCGGCGTTCCCGGACATGAGCCGGCACCTGGCCCGGGAGGGGGCGCAGGTGCTGGTGGCACAGTCGGCGACGTCGACGTTCCAGGAGAGCTGGGCGCCCGGGCAGCACGCGTCGCTGGCGGCGCTGCGGGCGGCGGAGACGGGCCGTCCGATGGTGCACGCGACGCTGACCGGGGTGAGCGCGGTGTACGGGCCGGACGGCGGGCGTATCGGTTCCCCGCTCGGTACGGACCGCAGTGACGTCGAGGTGTACGACGTCCCGCCGGCCGGGGGGACGACGCCCTATGTGCGGTACGGGGACTGGGCGGTGTACGCGGCGCTGGCGGTGCTGGCCGTGTTCGGCGCCGCCGACGGGCGCCGGGCGGTCATACGGAGGTCTGCTCCCGGCACTCCCGTACGACCCGCTCGCACAGCTCGTGGGTCGCGAGTGCGTCCCGGGCGCTGAGGGGCGTACCGGCGCGTACGGCGTCGAGGAAGGCGTGCACGCACTGCTCGATGCCGCGCTGGCGGGCGACCGGGACCCAGTCGCCGCGCCGCCGGACGGTCGGCTGGCCCTTGTGGTCGACGACGTCGGCGAGGTTGAGCACCTGGCGCTTGGTGTCCCGGCCGGAGATCTCCAGGATCTCCTCGGTCGAGCCGCTCATCCGGTTCATGGTGCCGATGGCGGTGAAGCCGTCCCCGGACAGCTGGAGCACGACGTGGTGCAGCAGTCCGTCGCGCACCCGGGCGCGTACGTCGGTGTGCTCGACCTCGCCGGGGAGCAGGAAGCGCAGGGTGTCCACGACGTGGATGAAGTCGTCGAGGACCAGGGTGCGCGGGTCCTCCGGCATGCCGACCCGGTTCTTCTGCATCAGGATCAGGTCGCGCGGGTGGTCCAGGCACTGGGCGTAGGCGGGCGCGTGGCGGCGGTTGAAGCCGACGGCGAGGGCGGTGCCCCGGCGCTCGGCCAGCTCCACCAGGCGCCGTGACGTGTCGAGTTCGTACGCCAGGGGCTTGTCGACGTAGGTGGGCACGCCCGCCTCCAGCAGGCGGGTGACGATCTCGGCGTGGACGGAGGTCGGGGCGTGCACGAACACGGCGTCGGGCGAGGCGGCGAGCAGCGCGTCGAGATCGGTGTGGCGCCGTGCGCCGGGGACGTGGTGGGCGTCGCCCACGCGCGCGAGGGTCTCCGGGGTGCGGGTCTGGAGGTGCAGTTCGGTGCCCGGCAGGGTGGCGAGGACCGGCAGGTACGCCTTCCGCGCGATGTCGCCGAGCCCGATGCAGCCGATCTTCACAGTGCCCTCTCCCCGCCCGCTCCCACGCCCGGGTGCCCGGCCGCCCGGTCAGCATACGGGTGCTGGGGAGGGCGCCAGTCGGCAATGCCGTCGAAGGCGCGCAGGGCGAGGCCGGGCCCGAACCGGGCGAGCGTCATCAGGGTTTCCCGGACGGCGACGGCGGGGGCGCTGGTGAGGGTGAGCAGCCGGGCGACGCGCGCGGACCTGCGGACGACGGCGGTCGTCCGGGGGAGCCGGGCGGCCGAGTAGGCGGCGAGGCCCGCGCCCGTGTCGGCGGTGGGCGGCAGGTGGTGGGCGAGTACGACGCCGTCCTCGATGGCCTGGTTGCCGCCCTGCCCGAGGGTGGGCGCCATGGGGTGGGCGGCGTCGCCGAGGAGCGCGGTGCGGCCGTGGTGGAAGGCGGGCAGCGGGGTGGTGAGGTGGCGGACGTCGTGGCGCAGGACCTCGCCGGGGGCGACCGCGTCGAGGATCGCGGGGATCGGGTCGTGCCAGGTGCCGAAGCGGCGCAGGAGTTCGGCACGCTCGTCGTCGGGCGCGTGGCCTCCGGCGGGGGCGGCGGCCGCGGCGTACGCGTAGACACGGCCGTCCTTGAGGGGCTGGGTGCCCCAGAGGGCGCCCCGGCCCCAGGTCTCGTGCGGGGCGAAGGGCCGCCCGGGGGCGGGGATCACGACGCGCCAGGTGGTGAAGCCCGCGTGGGCGGGCTCCGGGTGCCGGGGGAAGAGGGCGGGCCGGACCGCGGAGCCGATGCCGTCCGCGCCGACGACCAGGTCGGCCTCCAGGTCGCCGTCGGGTGTGGTGACGACGGCCGGGCGGCCGGTCGCCGCCGCTCCCGGGTCGGTGAGCGTGGCGGGCGATCCGGTGCGGATGACGCCGTCCGGGAGCCGGGCGGCGAGCGCGTCCACGAGCGTGGCCCGGTGGACCGGGACGAGCGGGTCGCCGAACCGGTCGGCGGCGGCCCGGGCGTCCGTACGGGAGAGCCAGCGGCCCGACGGGGTGCGCATCCCGCCGTCGCCCTGCCAGGTGGCGAGGGCGCGGATCTCGTCGCCGAGGCCGATGACGTCCAGGGCGCGCAGCGCGTTGGGGGCGAGGCCGATGCCGGCGCCGACGGGCGCGAGCGAGGCGGCGCGCTCCAGGACGGTGACGCGCCAGCCGCGCCGGTGGAGGGCCGCGGCGGCGGTCAGGCCGCCGATGCCGCTGCCGATGACGACGGCGTGGGGCGGGGTGGTCCGTATGGGCATGGCTGCTCCCGGCGTCTCTTAACTACACCTGTAGTGACACGGTCACCGTACTACGGCTGTAGTGAGAGCGGTAGGTTGGGGCCATGACCGCACGTCCGGCCCGCGAGGGCACCCCACGCGCCGCCCGCGCCGCCCGCGTGGAGCTGATCGCCGACACCGCCCTGTCCCTGCTGGTGGAGCGGGGCATGCGGGGTCTGACCCACCGCGCGGTGGACGAGGCCGCCGGGCTCCCGCAGGGGTCGACCTCCAACTGCGCCCGCACCCGCCAGGCGCTGCTGGAGACGGCGGTGCGGCGGCTCGCCGACCGGGAGGCGCGCGTCCTGGCCGTGGACCAGCTGCTCGCCCCGCTGCCGGACCCGGCGCCCGCGGACGGCGGGCCGGGTCCGGCCGGGCCCGACGCGCTGACCGGGGCGCTCGCCGCCGCCCTGCACCGGTATCTGACCGACCACCGGGACCTGCTGGTCGCGCGCTACGAACTGGGGCTGGAGGCCACCCGGCGCCCGGAGCTGCGCGCGTTCTACGACGACACCGGCCGGCGGTTCACCGTCCCGCTGACCGCGCTGATGCGGGCGGCCGGTTCGGCCCGGCCGGAACAGCACGCCCTGTCCCTGGTGGCCTGGTGCGAGGGCGTCATGTTCCACTGCGCGGTCGGGTCGTTCCACTCCGCCGTACCGTCCGAGGGGGAACTGCGCGCGGGCCTGACCGAGTTGCTCGGCGGGATGCTCGGCGGGGAGCCCCGGCGCGGGTGACTCGGCGCCCGGGACCGATCATCGGCCGGTCATACCCATCACCCGTGTGGATCAATAACCGCGGGTAGAGATCCCCAACGGCCGCCGCAACGACCACAGTTACGGGGTGCAACGAACGAGAATCACAGCGAAGGTCCTGGTGACCGTGGCGGTGGCGGCCGTCTCCGGCTGCGTGGCGGTGGACTCGGACGCCCCGACCGTGCCGGCCGGCACCACGGCGAGCCTGCCCGACCGGCCGGGCGCCGCACCCCAGATCGTGCCGGGGCCCGCCCGGGAGGCCCTGGAGGCGGCGCTGCCGCCGGAGCCGTCCTCGCCCGGGCCCCGGCCGCCGCGCGGGCCGGACGCCGCGGACGCCCCGGACCGTGCCGCACCGGCCGCCGTGCCGCCCGCCGCTCCGCCGCGGGGTGCCGGGGACGACCGGCCCGCCCGGCTCCCCTCCGCCGAGCGGCTGCGCGACCGGCTGCCGGGCGCCGTCCGGGAGCACGTCCCCGCCGCCGCCCCGGAGCTGCCGCCGTCCGTGCCGGACAATGTGCCGGACGTCTGCGAGTTCGGCCGCGACCAGGGCGGCTGGGACCCCGACAGCCGGCGGGCCCGCCTCTGCCGCGAGGCCCTCGGCCACTGAAGCACCCAGGCCGACCTGTCCGCGCTGCGCATCACCCCGCCGCGCGAGAGGATGCCCCACCTCGGGGCCCGGCGGCCCGGCCGCGCTGCGCACCCCGCCGCGCGAGAGGATGCCCCGCCTTGAGGCCCGGCGGGGCGGGGCGGTCGCGCGTGCGGTCGCCTCACTCCCCCGCGAGGCGCTCCGCCAGCCGGGCGATGGCGGCCCGGACACCGTCGCCGTACCGGTCGTGGGCCAGGACCGCCGACGCGGCGCGGGCGCGGTCGAGGTGGGCGCGCGCGGCGTCCGGGCGCCGCAGCCGGGCGTAGTCGGCGGCCAGGTTGAGGTGCAACGAGGGGTAGAGGGCCCGCACCGCCACGGGCCGGCCGCCCACCCCCTCGGCGGCGGTCAGCGCCCGGAGGTCCCAGGCCAGCTCGTCGTACGGGTCGTCCTGGGCACCGGCCATGCAGTGCGCCAGCGTGCACCGCTGGAAGGCGTCGCCGTCCGCCCCGAGCTGCTGCCACAGCTCGCCGAAGCGGTTGCGCGCCTCCTCCCGGTCGCCTCCGTGGAGCAGCATCATCGTCTGCCCTATCCTGGTCAGGACGGCGTCCTCCGACGCGTCCGGCGCGTCCTGCTGCTGCTCCCGCACGTGCGGCCTCCACTGGTCGGTCGGCGACCCGGGCCGGGACGGCGAGGTCCCGGGGCCGGTGCCGACGACGCTAGCCGCAGCGGCCCCCTTTCCCGGTCAGGCGGGGTCCGGCGCGGGGCGGGGGCACCCGCGGACCGGTGACGGCCAGCGGCGAGGAGGCATGGGCGACGCGGGAGGCCGCGGGACCCGGGACGACCGGCGACGCAGGAGGACGGGTGCGTGCGCCGGACCGGGGACGATCGGCGGCGAGGGGGCGCGTCAGCCGCGGGGGTGTCAGCCGATGTTGGGGATGCGCCAGTCGATGGGCGTGTGCCCCTGGTCGGCGACGGCCTTGTCGATCTGGGTAAAGGGCCGGGAGCCGAAGAACTTCTTCGCCGACAGCGGCGAGGGGTGCGCGCCCTTGACCACCACGTGCCGGGTCTCGTCGATGAGCGGCAGCTTCTTCTGCGCGTAGTTGCCCCACAGCACGAAGACGCACGGGTCGGGGCGCTCGGCCACGGCCCTGATCACCGCGTCGGTGAACTTCTCCCAGCCCTTGCCCTTGTGCGAGTTCGGCTCGCCGGCCCGGACCGTCAGCACCGCGTTGAGCAGCAGAACGCCCTGCCGGGCCCAGGGCATCAGGTAACCGTTGTCGGGCACGGGGTGCCCCAGCTCCTCCTGCATCTCCTTGTAGATGTTGCGCAGGGAGGGCGGGGTCCTGACGCCCGGCCGCACGGAGAAGCAGAGCCCGTGCCCCTGGCCCTCACCGTGGTAGGGGTCCTGGCCGAGGACCAGGACCTTCACCTTGTCGTACGGGGTGGCGTCGAGGGCGGCGAACACCTCCTCGCGCGGGGGGTAGACCGGCCCCTTGGCCCGCTCCTCCTCGACGAACTCGGTGAGCTGGGCGAAGTAGGGCTTCTGCAGCTCGTCGCCGAGAACGCCGCGCCAGGACTCGGGCAGCATGTCGGTGTCGGTCACGTGAACAACCTCCGGTGGGGTGATCGCCTTGTCTGCTGAGAGAACTTACCGGCGACCACTGACAACCGGTGCTACCAGCTGGTCTTCCGCTGGAGCTCCCACATCTGCATGACCGTCTGCGGGTCCAGCGCCCGCTCACCACCGGCGATCTCCTCGCTGGACGCGATGTGCAGCTTGCCCTGCCACAGCGGCAGCAGCCGGACGTCGTCCACCAGAAGCTCCTGCGCCCGCTCGAAGTCGCCCGTCACCGCTCCCCGGTCGCTGACCTTGCGGGACCTGGGCAGCAGCTGGTCGGTGATCTCCGGCCGGACGTACGGCGTGGAGAGCACGTTCTCCTTGCCGACGAACGGGGCGATGAAGTTGTCGGGGTCCGGGAAGTCGGGGAACCAGCCGCGGCCGAAGGCCGGGTACTGGCCCTTCTGGTAACCGCTCTGGAAGTCCTTCCACGGCTTGCCGTTCAGGGTGACCTTGAACAGCCCGGACGCCTCCAGCTGCCGCTTCAGCTCCTCGAACTCGGCCTTGGTGGCGGAGCCGTAGCGGTCGGTGGTGTACCAGAGCGTCAGGGCGACGGGCCCGTCCACGCCGGCCTCCTCCAGCAGCGTGCGCGCCTTCTCGGCGTTCGGCTCGCCGTACCGGTCGAAGTAGGCGGTGGTGTGCCCGGCGATGCCCTTGGGGACCATCGAGTACAGCGGCTCCGCCGTGCCCTGGTAGACCTTGGCGACCAGCGCGTCGCGGTCGACGACCTGGGCGACCGCCTGGCGCACGGCGAGCTTGCTCACGGACGGGTCCTGGGCGTTGAAGACCAGGTAGCGGATGTCCGCGCCGGTCGACTCGACCAGCTGGAGGCCCTCGTTCTCCGGCTTGTCGCCCTGGAGCCCGACGACCTCCTCGGCCGTCAGACCGCGGTAGGTGACGTCGATCTTCTTGTCGTGCAGGGCGGCCACCATCGCCTCGGACTCCGAGAAGTACCGGATGGTGACGGCGTCGTTCTTGCGGTCGGCGAACCCCTTGTAGGTGGGGTTCCTGGTCAGGACGGCCTCGGTCCCCTCCTGGTAGGAGTCGAGCACGTAGGGGCCGGATCCGGTCAGCCGGCCGTCCTCGCGCAGCGCGCCCGCCGGGTACTTGCCGGGCGGGACGATGGACATGGCGGGCGTGGCCAGGATGTACGGGAAGGTGGCGTCGGGTTCCTTCAGGTGGAAGGTGACCGTGGAATCCCCGCCGACCGCGATCCGGTCGAGCGAACCGAGGAGCGGGCCCGGTCCGCCCTTTGCGTTGATCTTTCGTATGCGGTCGATGGAGTGCTTGACGGCGGCGGCGTCCAGCCGGGTCCCGTCGGAGAATTCCAGTCCGTCCTTCAGACGGCATTCATAGACTTTGCTCACCGTGTCGGTGAATTTGCAGTCGGCCGCGTCGGGCTGAGGCGTGGCACTACCGGTGGGAAAGGCGAGCAGGGTCTGGAAGACATTCCGGTACAGCTCCCAGGAACCGTCCCAGGCGGCGGCCGGGTCGAGCGTGCTGGGAGCGCTCGTCGTACCGACGACGATCTTCTTCTCCCCATCGGCGTCCTCGCCCGAGAAGAGGCCGCATCCCGCCAGCAGGGACATGGACGCAAGGGCCACGGTCGCCTGCCGCAGACTGGTCCGGTTGAACACGTGCGCACGCTCCTCGTTCAGCCATGGGTCGGCCGACCATACCGCAGTGCCCCGCCAGGTCAATGTGTCGGCCGGGCGGGGCACTTGAGGCATTGTGCGGTCAAACGGGAAAATCGGGATCAGCCGACTCCGGCATTGAGGAAAATTCCTCCGTCGACCACCAGAGTCTGTCCGGTGATCCAGTCCGACTGGGCGGAGGTGAGAAATGCGGCGGCACCTCCGATGTCCTCCGGTACGCCCAGCCTGCCGAGCGGATACGCGGCCGCCGCCTCCGCCTCCCGGCCCTCGTAGAGAGCCTGGGCGAATTTGGTCTTCACGACGGCCGGGGCAATCGTGTTGACCCGGACCTTCGGGGCGAATTCATGGGCCAGCTGGAGGGTCAGATTGATCATGGCGGCCTTGCTGATGCCGTACGCGCCGATGAAGGGCGAAGGGGTCATTCCGGCCACCGACGCGATGTTCACGATCGCACCGCCGTTGTCCTTCTGCCACGCCCGCCAGGCCTGCTGGGCGAAGCCGAGGGCCGAGATCACGTTGGTCTCGAAGACCTTGCGGGCGACGTTGAGGTCCATCTCGGCGATCGGGCCGAAGACCGGGTTGGTCCCGGCGTTGTTCACCAGGAAGTCGACGCGGCCGAAGGCGTCCATGGCACGCTCGACGGCGACCGCCTGGTGCGCCTCGTCGTGGGCCTTGCCGGCGACGCCGATCACCCGGTCGGCGCCGAGCCGCTCCACGGCCTCCTTGAGCGCGTCCTCGTTGCGCCCGGTGATGCAGACCCGGTCGCCGCGGGCGACGAGCGCCTCCGCCACGCCGTAGCCGATGCCGCGGCTGGCGCCCGTGACGAGCGCGGCCCTCCCGGAGAGCGGGGGCAGTTCTGTGGTGGTCATGTCCGCGACCCCGTCCTTCAGTTGAGCGGGCCGCCGGCCACGTACATGACCTGGCCCGAGACGAATCCGGCGTCGTCGCCCGTGAAGAAGGCGATCGCGTTGGCGACGTCCTCGGGCCGGCCGACGCGCTGGACGGGGATCTGGGTGGCCGCGGCGGCCTGGAAGTCCTCGAAACCCATGCCCACGCGCGCGGCGGTCTGCGCGGTCATCTCGGTGACGATGAAGCCGGGCGCCACGGCGTTGGCCGTGATGCCGAACTTCCCCAGCTCCTTGGCGAGGGTCTTGGTGAAGCCCTGGAGGCCGGCCTTGACGGCCGCGTAGTTGGCCTGGCCCCGGTTGCCGAGCGCCGAGGACGAGGAGAGGCTGACGATCCGGCCGAAGCCGGCGTCGACCATGTGCTTCTGGCACGCCTTGGCCATCAGGAAGGCGCCCTTGAGGTGCACGTTCATGACCGTGTCCCAGTCGGACTCGCTCATCTTGAAGAGCAGGTTGTCGCGCAGCACGCCCGCGTTGTTGACGAGGATCGTCGGCGCGCCCAGCTCGGTGGCCACGCGCGCGACGGCGGCCTCCACCTGGGCGGCGTCGGACACGTCGCACCCGACCGCCACGGCCCGGCCGCCGGCCGCGGTGATCTTCTCGACGGTGTCCTTGCAGGCCGCCTCGTCGAGGTCGAGTACGGCGACGGCGCGGCCCTCGGCGGCGAGCCGGATCGCGGTGGCGGCGCCAATGCCGCGCGCGCCGCCCGTGACGACGGCGACGCGCTGCTCGGTGGTGGACATGCTGGTTCTCCTCGCCCTTGGATCCCGGTGGAGCGGTCCGGCCGGCACGCCATGCCGGTGAGCGACCGCTTAGTACCTTCAGCAGACGAGACGCTAGAGACCCTGGCACCCGGTGTCAACGGCACACCGGGTGCGGCCGGTCACTCAGCGGACCAGCAGGTCGAGCAGGCGCTCCGCCTCCCGCAGCGGATCGGCGGTGAGCCCGGTGTGCACCGGCCCGGGCTGGACGACCGTGGAGCGCGGCGCGATCAGCCACCGGAAGCGCCGGCCCGCGTCGTCGCGCGCCGCCTGTCCGGCGGGCTCACCGCCCGCGCACACGCCCTCGACGGCGCGCAGGGCGGCCCGTACGCCGGTCACGTCGGCCGCAGGGTCCAGCGCCCGCAGCTTGGCCTCGTCGAGGTGCGTACGGGCGCACACGAAGGACCGGGCCCGGCAGTAGACCACCACGCCCGCGTTGAAGCACTCGCCGCGCTCGACGCGCGGCACGACGCGCAGCAGCGCGTACTCGAAGACGTCCCGGTCGGTCACTGGCCACTGTCCTTCGTACGGTCCTTCCCGGCGCTCTCCCGGGTCGGGTGCGGCCAGGGCGCCAGGTGATCGGTGAGCCATCCGGGGGCCTGCGACGGCCGCTGCTCGGTCCGCTCGCCCAGGGTCACGCGCGCGTGGATCGTCGCGGCGCGGGACAGCAGGGCCTCCACATAGGCGCGGCGCAGCGCGTCGGGCGTGTCGAAGCCGGGCTCGTCGACCAGCCACTCGTCGGGCACGTCGGCGGCCACCTCGGTCAGCAGCTCCTCGGTGACCAGCGGGGCCAGCTCGGCCGCCGCGGCCTCGACGTCGGGGCCGAAGGAGGCGAGGACGTGGTCGGAGGCGTCGTACGGCTTGGCGGCGGAGGCACGGGCGCCGGGCCAGTTGTGGTGCCAGATCATGGTGGCGCCGTGGTCGATCAGCCAGGGCTGGCCGTGCCAGACCAGCATGTTGGGGTTGCGCCAGGAGCGGTCGACGTTGTTGATCAGCGCGTCGAACCAGACCACCCGGCCCGCCTCGCGCGGGTCCATCGCGTAGGCGAGCGGGTCGAAGCCGATCGAGCCGGGGAGGTAGTCCATGCCGAGGTTCAGCCCGCCGCTCGCCTTGAGCAGCTCCTGGACCTCCTGGTCGGGCTCCCCGAGGCCGATGACGGGGTCGAGCTGGATGGCGGCCAGCTCCGGCACACGCAGCCCGAGCCGGCGCCCCAGCTGCCCGCAGACGACCTCGGCGACGAGGGTCTTGCGGCCCTGGCCCGCGCCGGTGAACTTCATGACGTACGTACCGAGATCGTCGGCCTCGACGATCCCGGGAAGCGAGCCGCCCTCACGCAAGGGCGTGACATAGCGGGTCGCGACGACCTCTTTCAACACTTTTCCAGGCCACCCATCTCTACGGACTGCGTTCCCGGAATCATCGGTCATCGACGGTCATCGCCGCTCGGGAGAATCCGGGAGGGTTCCGGCCGGCGCGCCGCCGCACCCCTTGCCGCCTGCCTCCTCCGGTACGAAGGGAGCATAGTGACCGCGAGTGATACCAGCGAGGAGTACCCGAGCCACCGGCCGGCGCGACAACGGACTCTCCGGCCCCTCGGCGCCTCCGCACCAGGGGATGACGCCGACCACCTCTGCATCCCGCTCAGGCGGTACGTCGGCAACGTGAGTCTCCTCCGCCGGGGGGACACGGTCTGCCGTGACGGGCGACGCCTGGTTGCCATGCTCACGGCCAGCATGGAGCCATGACGACAGCCTCCGCTCCCCTCCCTGTCGGCACCACCGTCCCAGCGCCCCTCTGGGCACGCCGCGCCGCTCACGCCATCGCCTTGTGCGCCGTCCCGTCCGGTCTGTGGCGCATCGCCATGGCATCCGGTGTGTACGTGGGTTACAGCGACCAAGTCCTGCGCGACATCTACGGCATCCCGGGGTGGGGCATCGCGTACGTCGTCGGCCTGTCCGTCATCGCTGAGCTGGCCGCCCTGCTCCCGCTGCTCCTCGTCACCGACCGATGGCGGCCACTGCGCCCCCGCACCCTCGCCTCGCTGGCCTGGACCGCCTCGGCCGCCCTGGTCCTGGTGGCACTGTGGCAACTCGTGGTCGCCCTCACCGTCGAGAGCCAGACCTACCTGGCAAGCGGTGCGGCACAGATCGTCTGGGGCCTCGTCTTCGCCCCGTTGGCCGCCATCCCGGTCCTGATGACGGCGGTGACGTGGTCCTATGGGAAGCGGCACCGGGCGGCGTGGCCCCGTGGAGCGGGAGCTGCCCCGGGGCAGCCCGCAGAACGCTGACTCCCTCGCCCAGGCGGGGGGGGTGACCCCGCCGCTGCTCTCTGGAGGATGAACCCATGCCCCGATCGAGTACGAAGCACATGGCCGCGGCCTTCACCGCCTGCCTCGGTGCCGTCGCCTACACCGTCAGCAAGGTGCACCTGGCAAGAGAGGGAGAGCTGGGCATGCCGGGTTACCCCGCACCAGCTGACGCCTACTCCGGCGTCGCCGACGTCGAGACAGCCCAACTGGGGAACGCGGCTCTCGGTCTGCTCATGGCCGTCGTCGCGCTGCTCCTCGTGCGTCTGCCGCGGACCCCGCTGCTCCGATGGCCGGTGCTCGTCGTCTCCTGGGCGGGCATCGCCATGGTGGGGGCAGGCGTCCTCGGCTTCGGCGCCCGCGCCGCGGGGCTGGCACCGAGCCTGGGCGCCACCCCTCCCCATGTGCCCACCGCGCTCGCGGCGTTGCTCGTCGGCACCGTATGGGCGACGGCCTGGACCGCCGCCACCGTCTCCGCCACGCGCAACAGCCGCAGGGACAGGGCCCGTTCCCTCAGCCCCAACCAGACCTGACGGATCCGGTGACCGTCTCGGCCCTGGGTCGTCGGCATGGGCATGGTGCGGGTGGATTGCACGCATGCGGAGTGGGGCCCGGCCGAGCCGCATCTGCCGAAGTCCGGGAAGCGCAGCGGCCGCTGGTGAGGTTCTCGCAGCCCGGAGGCGGTGTCGCGTGCTGTGGAAGCCGCACAGGAACGCGTGCAACCACCACCTCGCGCCGGCATGGCCCGCAAGATCCGCCGGACAGACCCTGGGCCGGGCGCCCGCTGTCGGCAGCGGCCGTACGTTCATGAGTGCGAGCGCCCTAGGCTGTGCGGGTGGACCCCTCCGACGCCGCGCCCAAGACGCGTTTTCTGTAACTGCACGACTATGGCATGGGCGGGACCTGGTGGTGGGTCCATGCCCGGTCCGAGCAGGAGGTCCTGGAGACTTTCGCCGGCGTGGAGGTCGTGCACACCGAGGCCACGCGCGCGGAGGCCGAGACATGGGGCCTGGACGAGGCCGACGTCGACGGAACGGCCACACCCCCCGGCTTGGCGGAGGCCCGAGCCGAACGGGACGCCCAGCGCGGCAAGCCGGGCTTCGGCGCCCTGGCCGGCCGGGAGCCGCTGTATCTGAGCCGACGTTGGGACGAGGACGACGACCCTGTGGTCTACCTGGTGGAGGTCGGCCCCGACGGTCGTCGGCTCCGCATGGTGGAGCTGACCGAGGACGGGACGGCGTACCTGAGCACCCCGGAGGACTGGCCCTTCAACCCCCCGTGGGTGGACCGCTACGACCCCGCGTGGGTGCCGTTCGTGATCGGCCAGGAGGAGTTCGAGGCCCAGTGGTCCCGCGCCGTTCACGATACGAGCCGCTGGGACTAGAACGCGCCGGAGCCCGGCCGACCCACCGGCGCAGCCGTACCTGTCAAGATCCGTCCCATGGAGAACCCCGCCAGTCCCACCAGTACCGCCACCGCCCTCCACGCACCTGATCTGCCCCGCCAGTTGGCCCGTACCCGACGTTTCTCGCTGGGTGTCCCGGGCTCCTTCACGGTCTCCCCCGACGGTGCGCGGGTGCTGTTCGTCCGGTCCGTCTCGGGCAGCGACCCGTGCGGGCTGCTGTGGGCATACGAGAACGGCCGCGAACGGCTGCTGCTGGACCCGCGCGAGCTGGGCGGTGACGGCGAGGAGGGCGTCCCCGATGCGGAGCGGATACGGCGGGAGCGGGCCGGTACGACGACGACCGGGGTGACCGGGTACGCGACCGACCGGCACGCGCGCGTGGCGGTGTGCGCGTACGGCGGCGCGCTGTGGGCGGTACGCACCGGGGGCGGCGCCCCGTGGCGGGTGCCCACGGCGGGCCCGGCCGTCGACCCCCGGCCCTCGCCGGACGGGACGCTGGTCGCGTACGTCACCGGGGGCGCCGTCCGGGTGGCGCCCGTCGCGGGCGGGCAGGACCTCTTGCTGGCCGCGCCCGAGGGGCCGGAGATCACCTACGGGCTGCCGGACCATGTGTCGGCCGAGTCCATCGGGCGCTCGCGCGGCCACTGGTGGTCGCCGGACGGGGACGCCCTGCTGGTGACGCGGACGGGCCACGCGCGCGTGGCCCGCTGGTACCTCTCCGACCCGGCCGACCCCTCCCGGCCGCCGCGCACGATCCGCTACCCGGCCGCCGGAACGGCCAACCCGGAGGTGTCGCTGCACGTGCTGCGCCTGGACGGGACGCGGACGCCCGTCCGTACGCCGGCACGTGCCGACACCGGCACGCACCCGTCCGGGGCGTGGACGGACCCGCGCTTCGAGTACGTCACCGCCGCCGGGTGGGACGCGCACGGCCCCTTCGCCGAGGTGCAGACCCGCGACCAGCGCACCGCCGTCCTGCTGGCCGTCGACCCGGTGACGGGCGACACCCGCCCGCTGCTCCGGCGCCACGACCCGGCCTGGGTGGAGCTCACCCCGGGCACCCCCACCCGTACCGCCTCCGGAGAGGTCGTCACCACCGGCGTACGGGACGACGTGCGCGTCCTGCGGGTCGGCGCCGTGGCGAGCCCGCCGGGGCTGGAGGTGCGCGCCGTCCTCGGCACGGAGGGCGAGCGGGTGCTGTTCACCGCGAGCGAGGACTCGGCCGAGACGCATGCGTGGGTGTACGAGCCGGACGGCGGCTTCCGGCGCGTGAGCGCGCGACCGGGCGTCCACACGGCCTCGGCCGGCGGGGACACGGTGGTCCTCGACAGCCGGACGCCGGAGGGGCGGAGCGTCACCGTGCTGCGGGACGGGCGGCCCGCCGGGAGCATCGGGGTGCTGGCCGAGACGCCCGTCGTCACGGCTCGCCCCCGCGAACTGGAGCTGGGCGCCCGGCGGTTGCGCGGCCACCTCCACCTGCCGTCGTGGCACGCACCGGGCTCGGGCCGGCTGCCCGTGCTGCTGAGCCCGTACGCCGGTTACGGGCTCCAGCTGGCCGTACGGGCGAGCGGCTGGCCCGGGACGGTGGCCCAGTGGTTCGCCGAGCAGGGCTTCGCGGTGCTGGTCGCCGACGGGCGCGGAACGCCGGGGCGCGGCCGGGCGTGGGAGACGGCGATCCGCGGCGACCGGCTGACCGCGCCCCTCCAGGACCAGGTGGACGCCCTGCACGCGGCCGCCGCCGTCCACCCGGAGCTGGACCTGACACGGGTGGGCGTCCGGGGCTGGTCGTACGGCGGTTACCTCGCTATCGGGGCCGTACTGCACCGGCCCGATGTGTTCCACGCCGCCGTCGCGGGCGCCGCGCCCACCGACCGCCGGCTCTACGACACGCACTGGGAGGAACGCTTCCTCGGCCACCCGGATGTGAGCCCGGAGGACTACGAACGCTCCTCCCATGTGCCCTCGGCACACCTGCTGTCCCGGCCCCTGCTCCTGGTGCACGGGCTCGCCGACGACAACGTGGTGCCCGCCCACACCCTGCGATTCTCGGCGGCGCTGCTGGCGGCGGGGCGGCCGCACAGTGTGCTGCCGCTGCCGGGAGCCTCCCACCGAGTGACGCGGGAGGACGTGGCGAGCAGCCTGCCGGTGGCCGAGGTGGCGTTCCTGAAGCAGGCCCTGGCACGCCGGTGACGGGGCCGCGCCTGTGCCGGGGCGCCGACGGCGGCGGAAGAGTCGAGGTCAGTGCTTCTTCTGGGCGTACGCGGTCACCCAGTCCAGGTCGCGGTGGCCGGGTCCGTACCGCTCACGTTCGTTGACGACGCGCACGTCGACGCCGGTGAACTCGGCCGACCGGAGCATCACGTCTACGCGCTCGGCGGTCTGGTAGCGGAAGAAGCGGGCGGTGTCGGCGCTGAACGACTCGACGATCTCCTCCTCGCCCTCCCCCTCCTTGAAACTGACGAACAGGGCCCCACCGGGCCGCAGTACCCGATGGAACTCGGCCAGCGCGGTCCTCACGTCCTCGTCCTTGAGGTGCAGCAGGGTGGCCTGGCTCCACACTCCGGCGAAGGCGCCGTCGGGCAGGTCCAGGGCACAGACGTCCATGCGGCGGAAGTCCAGGGCCGGGTGCAGCGACCGCGCCCGGGCGAGGAAGGGCTCGCTCAGGTCCACACCGGTGACCCGCACCCCGCGCGCCGCGAGCAGGGCGGTGTCCCGCCCGAAGGCGCAGCCGGCGTCGAGGACCGGACCCGCCGAATCGCGCAACAGGCTGGTGAACAGGTCGAGTTCGGCGTCCGGAACCATGCCCTTGGTCGCCGTCTCGTACCGGCCGGTGCTCCGCTCATAGGCGGCGAGGGTGCGGGAGAGATAGTCCACGGTGTGAACCTACGCGTGATCTACGCGCGAATCTACGCGTGAACCTACGCGTGAATCTACGCGGGGCTGAACGCCCCGTGCCACCGCCTCGTACTCCCCCCTGACGCGAACGACCGTGGAAGGGACACCGTGATGACCGGACCGCACACGACCGGACCGCAGGGGCTCGGCAAGGGGGTGGCGCGCCGCACCGTCGTCGCGGCGGGCGGGGCGGGGCTCGCCGCCGTCCTGACCGCGTGCGGCGGCTCGGCCGACTCGGCCGGACCGGCCGATCCGGGTGCCGGAGCCGCTTCGCCCGGTTCCGGTGGTGACGCACCATCAGGTACGGCCGGAGGCGGCGGGGGCAAGGCGCTGGCGAAGACGACCGACATCCCCGAGGGCGGCGGCATGGTGGTCGGGGACGTGGTGGTGACCCAGCCGACGGCGGGCGAGTTCAAGGCGTTCTCGTCGAAGTGCACGCACGCGGGCTGCGCGGTCAAGGACGTGGCCGACGGGGTCATCAACTGCCCCTGTCACGGCAGCAAGTTCGACGCGACCGACGGCAGTGTGAAGGCCGGCCCGGCGACCACGGCCCTGGCTGCCGCGTCCATCACGGTGGAGGGCGACATGATCCGGCTCGCGTGACGCGACCCACCGGCCGTACGGCCGCCACCGACCGGCGTTGCGCGGCCCAGGCCCCCTGGCGGCCAGCCACCCTGCGGCACGGCCTCGGCGGTCAGGGCCCTCCCCCAGCCCCGGCCACGGCGACCGCAGCCACCCCGTTTCAGCCCCCGGCCTCGGCAGGCACCGCCACCCCTGCTCAGCCCCGGCCACGGCGGCCACGGCCACTCCGCTCAGCCCCGGCCACGGCAGGCACCGCCACCCCTGCGGCCCCGGCACCCCCGGCCACGGTCACCCGTGGTCTCCGGAACCGACGGCCGCCCGCTTGCGGCCCCATGTGCCCCACCTCTGGCCCCCCTTCGGGCCCCGCTTTCCGCCCCAATCCCGGCCCGGCAGCAGGAGCGGTGTGGCGAGGAGCAGCATCCCCGCGGCGGCGATGGCGGTGCGGGGGCCGGTGAGGACGGCCAGCAGACCCCACGCGGCGGTCAGGACCGCGATGCCCGCGCTGGTGCCGACCGACCAGGCCGTCAGCGTCCGGGCGACCCGGCCGGGATCCGTGTGGGTCAGCCGGTGGGTGGCGAGCACCGGGTTGAACAATCCGCAGCAGGTCACCAGGCCGAACTGGACGACGAGGACCAGCGCCATCCCCGCCGGTCCGGGCTGGACGAACGCCAGGGGAAGCGACCAGCACGCGCGCAGGGTCCCGGCGACCCGTAGCACCCGGTCCTGCCCGAAGCGCGCCACCAGCCGGCGCGCGAGACGTGAGCCGATGAGGCCGCCCACGCAGGGGAGCGCGAAGACGAGACCGTACTGCCAGGGAGCGAAGCCGAGGTCGCGGAGCAGGAGCAGCGCCATCAGCGGTTCGGAGGCCATGATCAGGCCGTTGACCGCGACCGCGTTGAGGAACAGCGGACGCAGCGTGGGGTCGCCGAGGATGTGCCGCCACCCCTCGAACAGCTCGCCCGCCCTCATCCGGCGCCCGGCGGCGGCCCGTTTCCCGGGGAGCAGTTCCGTGCCGCCGACGGCGCGTATGCCCAGCGCCGAGAGCAGGTGGCTGACGGCGTTCGCGGCCACGGTCACCACGGGCCCGAACAGCCCGATGACCGCCCCGCCGAGCGGCGGTCCGGCCATCGTGGCGGTCCCCGTCGTGGCTTCGAACCGGCTGTTGGCCACGAGCAGGTCCTCCGGCGGCAGCAGCCCCTTGAGGAACGCGCCGCTCGCCGCCCTGAAGGCGATGTCGGCCGCGGCCACGACGATGGACACGACCAAGAGCTGGGTGAAGCCGAGCAGCCCGAGCGCATACGCGGCGGGGACGCTCAGCAGCGCCGCACAGCGGACCAGGTCCATCGCCACCATGACCGGCCGCTTGCGGCGGAACTCCACCCAGGGGCCGAGCGGCACCGCCACCACGGCGCCCACCGCACGCCCCGCCGCGGCCAGCGCGGCCACCTGCGCCGGCCCGGAGTCCAGCACCAGGACGGCGATCAGCGGGAAGGCGCCGAACTGGAGCGATGTGCCGTACGCGCTGATGGCGTAGGCCGCCCACAACCGCCCGAACCGCCGCCCCAGGCGCCGGCCTCCCCTCCCCGTGGCCGGCCGCGCCTCGTCGCGCCCGGCCCCGCCCGTCTCCCGCACGCCCTGCTCCCCCACTCGCCCATCACCGCCACCCGACCACCGGCGCCAACCAAGGCACCCAACCCGCGACACCCGGCCGCTAGCCCCAACCCACCAGTCCACCAGCACCATCCCCCGGGCACCCGACCACCGGCACCGACCCGAGGCACCGCCCGCCCCCGCCCGCCACCACGATCGCCCGCCCCGCCCGCGCACCCGTCCTCGGCATGCTCAGCTCGTCACCGTACGGCCCACCTCCCGCAGCGCGTCCACCGCCGCCCTGATCGAGGGGCGCCGGTCCGCGTCGGTCCGCCACACCGCGTAGATGTGGCGCCGCATCTGGTGCCGTACGGGCACGAGAGCGACACCGTCGGGCACGGCGCCGCGGCCCAGCCGGGGCGTGACGCACACGCCGAGCCCCGCCCGGATGAGGGCGAGCTGGGTGTGGTGCTCGCCCGCGAGGTGCGCGATCCGGGGCTCGACGCCGTGGGAGCGCAGCGTGAACATCAGCCACTCGTAGCAGAACTCGCCCTCCGGCCAGGACACCCAGTCCTCGTCCGCCAGCTCCTCCAGGTCCAGCTCCGCGCGCCCGGCGAGCGGGTGCCCGGCGGGCAGCGCCACGTCCGCGGCGTCGTCCAGCAGCTCGGCCCTGGCGAGCCCGGCGGGCACAGGCAGCCGTCGGTTGCTCCAGTCCAGCACCACCGCGAGGTCCATGTCACCGCGCATCACCTGGCGCACGCCGTGCTCGGGCTCCAGCTCGCTGGTGCGGACCACCAGGTCCGGGTGGTCCCGGCGCAGCGTGGATATCGCCTCGGGGAACAGTCCTCGGGCCGCCGTCGGGAAGCCCGCCATCCGGACCTCCCCCACCACCTGTCCGCGCTGGGCCTCGATGTCCGCCTGCGCCAGCTCCACCTGCGACAGGATGCGCGCCGCGTGGTCGGCCAGCAGCAGGCCGGCGTCCGTCAGCCGCACCCCCCGGCCGTTCTTCGCCACGAGCTGCTGCCCGACCTCCCGCTCCAGCTTGGAGAGCTGCTGCGAGACCGCCGAGGTGGTGACATGCAGCCCGTCGGCCGCGCCGCTGACCGAACCGTGGCGGGCGAGGGCGTCGAGCGTGCGGAGGCGCTCCAGATTCAACATGTAAGCAATGCTAAGCGAAGGGTCTGACAAAATCTCGCTTGTCCTACGACGTCATGAGGACCATCGTGGTCGTCATGGGCACCGCCACCGCATCCTCCCGCCGTTCATCCCCTCCGTCCTCCCCTTCCTCCCCCGCCTCGGCCGCACCGGCCGCACCGCCCGCGCCCCGCCGCGCGCTCGACTGGCGCATCCGCTTCGGCCTGCTCTCCCTGGTCTGGGGGTTCAGCTTCCTGCTCATCAAGGTGGGCACGCACGCGTACGCCCCGTTTCAGGTGACCTTCGGCCGCCTGCTGTTCGGCACGGCGGTCCTGGCCGTCGCCATGACGGTGAAGCGCGCGGGCCTCCCGCGCGGCGCCCGGACATGGGGTCACCTGGCGGTGGCGGGCTTCTTCCTCAACGCCCTGCCCTTCTCCCTCTTCGCGTACGCCGAGCTGACCATCCCTTCGACCCTGGCCGGCATCTGCAACGCCACCTCGCCGCTGTGGGGCATGGCCCTCTCCCTGGTGGCCCTGTCGGAGGACCGCCCCACGCGCCGCAGGGTGGCGGGTCTGGGGATCGGCTTCCTCGGTGTCCTGACCGTGCTCGGGGCCTGGCAGGGGTTCTCGGGTCTCGACATGACGGGTACGGCGATGGCGCTGCTGGCGTCTCTCAGCTACCCGATCGGCTGGATCTACGTACGCCGCACCCTGGCCGGGCGCCCCGAGTCGCACCTCTCCCTGACCGGGGCCCAGCTCTTCCTGGCGACCCTGCAACTGGCGGTCGTCACACCGCTGTTCACCACGTGGCCGACCGCCTTCCCGGTGGTGCCGCTGCTCGCCGTGGTCGCGCTCGGCGCGCTCGGCACCGGCCTGGCGGTACTGCTCCAGTACGGGATCGTCGCCGAGGTCGGCCCGACGACCGGCCAGATGGTCACCTACTTCATCCCGGTCATCGCCACCGCCGCCGGCGTCACGCTGCTGGGCGAGGCACTGACCTGGAACACCCCGGTGGGCGCGCTGATCGTCCTGGCCGGAGCGGCCCTCACCCAGAGCCGCCGCCCTCGGCCCGACTCACCCCTGGCCAAGACCCGCCGCCCCGGACCGCTCACCCGCCGCCGCGCACCACGCCCCCGTCAGCCGTAACTCACCGCGCCCGCCGACCGTGACCAGCCGTAACCCCCCGCGCCGCCAGCCGCAGCCAGCCGAACCCGGACAACCGCGCCCGCCCGCCACACTCGCCGCCAACCCCGCACGCCCCGCCCGCGTCAGCCACAACCATCGCCCGTCAGCCGTAACCCCCCGCTCCCGCCGGGCCACCCGGCTCCGCGACTGTCGCGGCGATCGCCGCCAGTTCGTCGGGGGCCAGGCCCGAAACGGTGATCCGTACGCCCGGTCCGGTGGCCGTCCGGAACCGGGCTCCGGGCGCCACCGCCCACCCGGCGTGCAGCAGCCGGGCCACCGTCGCGGTCTCGTCCGCGACCGGGACCCAGACGTTCATCCCGCTGCGCCCGTGCGCCCGGACACCCCGCCGGGCCAGGGCTCCCACCAGCGCGTCACGCCGTTCCGCGTACGCCGCTGCGACCGCGCGGGGATCCACCGCGCCGCTCTCCCACAGGTGCACCACGGCGCGCTGGAGGAGCCCGCTCACCCAGCCGGGCCCGAGGCGCTGACGGCCGAGCACCCGGTCCACGGTGACGGTGTCCCCGGTCAGGGCGGCGACGCGCAGGTCGGGCCCGTACGCCTTGGCCACCGACCGCACCAGCGCCCAGCGGCGGGTCGGCCCGCAGAGCGTGTGCAGCGGCAGGTCCACGAACCCGTGCCCATGGTCGTCCTCGATCATCAGGACGTCCGGGTACGCGGCCAACACCCGCCGCAGCTCGTCCGCCCGGGCGGCGCCGACCGCCGCTCCGGTCGGGTTCTGGGCGCGGCCGGTCACGACCAGGGCGCGGGCCCCGCCGTCCCGAAGCGCGCGGGCGACCGCGTCGGGGAGCGGCCCGTCGTCGTCGACGGCGACCGGCACGGCCCGCAGCCCCAGCGCGGGGACGAGGTCGAGGACGGCCGCCCAGCCGGGGTCCTCCACGGCCACCGCGTCGCCCGGCCGGAGGTGGGCGGAGAGGACGCGCTCGATGGCGTCCAGCGCGCCGGAGGTGACGGCGACCGGCCCGTCCGGCACCCCGTCGGCGTCCAGCGCGGCGCGGGCGAGGCGCGCGAAGTCCTGGTCCACGGGCGCCTGCCCGTACAGCACGGGCGCCGCGGCGGCACGGTGGGCCGCCGCGGCGAGCGCCTCGCCGAGCGGCGGCAGCAGCGCCGGATCGGGGTTGCCCTTCCCCACGTCCCGTACGCCCTCCGGCGCCTCGACCCGGATCGCCTCACGCGCGGTGGTGGCGGGGCGCGGGCGCACCCGGCTGCCCCGGCGGCCCGCCGTCTCGATCACCCCCCGCTCACGCAGGGTCCGGTAGGCGGCGGCGACCGTGTTGGGGTTGACCCCCAGTTCGACGGCCAACTCCCGCATGGGTGGGAGCAGTTGGCCCGGTTCGAGGTCGCCGGAACCGACTCCCCGCTCGATGCTGGCGGCAATGTCCGATGCACGCCGCCCGACGATCCGATAGTCTCCTAGCACAAAACACATTATGCACTAGTGCAATGTAGATCGCCACCGCCACCACCACCATGGAGACCGCCATGAGCGAGCAGCTCGCACCGACGACCTCCCCGCCGGCGCCCCCGGCCTCGTACGAGCCCACCGACCGCACGGTGCCCACCCGCTCCCGGGAGCGGGCCTCGTACGACCGTGAGCTGGTGCACGCGATACTCGACGAGGGGTACGTGTGCCATCTGGGCTTCGTCCGCGACGGCGCGCCCGTCGTCCTGCCCACCCTCTACGGCCGGGTCGGCGAGCGGCTCTACGTCCACGGCTCGACCGGCTCGCGCCCGCTGCGCGCGGCGGGCCAGGCCGACCCGGGGCTGGCCGTCTGCCTGACCGTCACCCATGTCGACGGGCTGGTCCTCGCCCGGTCCGCCTTCCACCACTCGATCAACTACCGCTCGGTGGTGGTGCACGGCACCGCCCTCCAGGTGACCGACCCGGAGGAGAAGCGTCTCGCGCTGGACGCCCTGGTCGACCACGTCGTCCCGGGCCGCTCGGCCGATTCGCGCCCCGCCGACGCCAAGGAACTGGCCGCGACCGCCGTACTCCGCCTGGACCTGCGCGAGGTGTCCGCCAAGCTCCGCACCGGCGGCCCCAACGACGAGCCGAGGGACCTGGCACTGCCCCACTGGGCGGGCGTCCTGCCCGTGCACACGGCCCACGGCACCCCGGTCCCGTCCGCCGACCAGGACCCGGCCGTGCCCGTACCGGACTACCTCACCGCGCTCTGAAGCCGCCGGCCGCGCCGGTCCGCCGCGCTCCTACGAGGCGGCGCGACCGGCCGGGAGCCCGTCCGCCACGGGCAGGACGTCGGACCCGGCCACGGGACCGGAGGGCGGCTTCGGCGTCGAGCTCTGCGCGATGAACGCACCGACCAGCACCACTGCACCGCCCACGATCTGCGGCGCCGACAGGTGCTCCTTGAGCAGCACCCAGGCCAGTACGGTGGCGATGACCGCCTCCAGGCAGGCCACCACGCCCGCCACCTGCGGGGACAGCCTGCGCACCGCGATGATGCCGGTGACGTACGCGAGGACGGTGGCGATCAGCACGATCCACCCGAGCAGCAGTCCGGCCGGCAGCGTGGTGCCGCCCAGGTCCGCGCCGCCGCCCAGCACCGACCAGTCGAGCCCCCAGGGGCGCGCGACGACGGTGAGCACCAGCGCCCCGAAGAGCAGCCCGTACGCGATGACGCCCAGCGGATCGACCGGCTCGGCCTCGTCACTGCCCTGGTCGGACAGGACGAAGTACCCGACCTGGCAGCACGCCGCGCCCAGCGCGAGGAGCAGCCCGAGCAGGTCGAAGCTCAGCCCGGACCACACCTCGACCACGCACGCGAGACCGCCGACCGCGAGCACCACGCCGAGCGCGGCGGCGCGCGTCACCGGCCTGCGCTGGACGAAGCGCACCCATCCCAGGACCAGGGCCGGCGCGAGGTACTCGATCAGGAGCGCCACCCCGACCGGGATACGGGAGAGGGCGGCGAAGTAGCAGGCCTGGACACCCGCGACCGCGAGCAGGCCGAAGCCGGCGAGCAGCGCCGGCTTGCGGCGCAGCAGGTCGCGGTGGCGCCAGGCGACCGGCAGCATGATGAGGGCGGCGCCGGTGGCCCGCAGCCATACGACGTGCAGCGGGTCGAGGCCCGCCTCGATCAGCGGCTTGGCCGCGACACCTGATCCACCGAATGCGAACGCCGAGGCCAGGGCGAGTCCCAGGCCGGCGCTTCTCCCCTGAGACGCGTGCATCGGCACAGCATGGCAGCAGGACGTCAGGAGCGTAAAGGCCGTGACACCTGATGAGACGGACCCCGGCCCCGTGGGCCCGAAAACGAACGCACGCGAACGACAGGAAGGGCCCCGCGGTACGACACCGCGGGGCCCTCGCCGCCACACCGCTCCCGGTCAGTCCTCGTCGGCCAGGATCAGGTACAGCTTCTTGCGGGCCTCGTTGACGACGGCCAGTGCCTTCTGCCGCTGGTCGGCGTCCCCGGTCTTCCACACCTGCCCGAACGCCTCGAACAGCCCGAACCCGGCCTGCCGGACCTCGTGCATGGCCTCCCAGTCGATGCCGCGCCCCGCCTCTTCCCAGGGGGCGTCGGGCCCGGCCTCGGCCTCGGCCGTCCCGGCCTCGGTCAGCGTGAAGAGCTTCTTGCCGCCCTCGCTGCGGCTGACGATCAGCCCCTCGTCCTCCAGGAGCTGGAGGGTCGGGTACACCGAGCCGGGGCTGGGGCGCCAGGCCCCGCCGCTGCGCTCGGCGATCTCCTGGATCATCTCGTAGCCGTGCATCGGACGGTCGTTCAGCAGTGCGAGGATCGAGGCTCGGACGTCGCCGCGCCGCGCGCGCCCCCGTCCGCCGCCCCGGCCGCGTCCGCCCCCGAAGGGACCTCCGCCGAACGGACCGCCGCCGCCGAACCCGCCACCGAAGCCGGGGCCGAACGGGCCGAAGGCCCCGCGCCGCGCGTCGAAGTCACCCTGTCGTTCGCCGCCCCAGCCTCGATGGCCGGGTCCGCAGTTCCCGTGCGTACGCATGTCGCACGCTCCTTCCATCGTCGATCATCAATGTGACGTCAATCTGTCGTCAATCCGTCGTGACACTTCAACGATATATCGGAACAGCTCGCAGAGCAATCGGCTGTATGGCGGCCTCGACGCACCGCCCGGAAGCCACCCGCGGGGTGATCGCGCCGCGGGCCGGCCGCGCCACAGGGTGGCCCCGCCACCGAACAGGCCGCGCCGCAGAGGACCGCATCACCGAACAGGCCGCGCCGCAGGGTCGCCGCGCCACCGAACAGGCCGCACACCGCGGATTGGCCTTGGTCCCGGGCTCGCGGCCCCGCCTACTGTCGGGGCATGCGGATCCGAAACGTCGACGCCTTCACCGACCGTCCCTTCTCCGGCAACCCCGCGGGGGTCGTCCTCCTGGACGCCTTCCCGGACGACCACTGGCTCCAGAAGGTCGCCGCCGAGGTCAACCTCTCCGAGACGGCCTTCGCCCACCCGCTGCCGCCGGGCGGCGAAGCCGACTGGGCGCTGCGCTGGTTCACGCCGGTCACCGAGGTGGACATGTGCGGCCACGCCACCCTCGCCACCGCGCACGTCCTGCACACCACGGGCCGGGCGACCGGGACCGTCCGGTTCGCCGCGCGCTGCGGCATCCTCGCCGCCACGGCCGCCGCGGACGGCTCGCTCACGCTCGACTTCCCGACCTCGGCCCTGACCCCCGTCCCCGCCCCCGACGGGCTGGCCAAGGCGCTCGGTGCCGAGGTCGTGAGCGTCCACGACACGTCGGCGCACATCGGCGACCTGCTGGTGGAGCTGGCGGACGAGGCAGTCGTACGCGCCCTTTCCCCCGACTTCGCGGCCCTGGCGACCCTGTCGGACCGGGGCGTCATCGCCACCGCCGCGGCCGGGGAGCCGGGGCGCGGCCACGACTTCGTCTCCCGGTGCTTCTTCCCGGCGGTCGGCATCGACGAGGACCCGGTGACCGGGAGCGCGCACACCGCGCTCGCCCCCTTCTGGTCCGCCCGGCTGGGGCGGGACGACCTGACCGGCCTTCAGGGCGGGTCGCGCACGGGCCTGGTGCGTACGGCGCTGCGCGGCGAGCGGACGCTGCTGACCGGCACGGCGGTCACCGTGATCGAGGGCGACCTGCTGGTCTGACCCACCGGACGCCGGTCCGGCCCCACGGAGCGGCGGGGTGCACGGGCCTCACCCGCGCACCCCGCCGCTCCCACGCCCCTCGCCCCTCGCCCGCCGGACGCTCCCTCGCCCGCCCTCACGTCACGCCGTCGGCAGCCACCCCACCCGGCCGGCCAGCAGCGCGTAGCCGACGAACGCCACGATGTCGAGCAGGGCGTGGGCGACGACCAGCGGCCCGACCCGCCCCCACCGGCGGTAGAGCAGCACGAAGACCGCGCCCATCACCATGTTGCCGATGAAGCCGCCGATCCCCTGGTAGAGGTGGTACGAACCGCGCAGCACCGCACTCGTCACCAGCGCCGCCATGGGCGTCCAGCCCAGCTGGTCCAGCCTCCGCAGGAGGTAGCCGACCACGACGACCTCCTCCAGTACGGAGTTCTGGACCGCCGACAGGATCAGCACCGGGTACTTCCACCACACGTCCGGCAGGGCCTCCGGCACCACCGTCAGGTTGGCCCCGGTCTGGCGCGCGGCCAGGTAGAAGGCGAGCCCGGCGCTGCCGATGCCGGCGGCGACCAGCGCACCGCGCCCGAGGTCCGGCCAGGGGCGGCTGCGGTCGAAGCCGATCAGCCGCAGCCCGCCGCCCTCCCGGGCCGGGCCCGCCGGCTCCCGGGTCAGCAGGTGCGCCACCAGCACCACCGGCACCAGCGCCGTGGCGATACCGAACAGCTGCCAGGCCAGGTCGAGCCACGGCCGCCCGGGCGCGTACGAGCCGTTGAGCGTCGCCGCCTGGTCCTTCAGCCCGCCCGGCCGGGTGAGCGACCCGATGAAGCTGATCAGCGCCGAGACGCCGCTCGCCCCGAGCGAGAGCGCCAGGACGATGACCGTCTCGGACCGCAGGGTTTTCCGCCCCACGCCCTCCGCGGGAAGAGTTCCAGCCACGTACGCGCACACCTGCCTCGGTCGACCGCCCTGGGACGTCACAGCTTGCCCGACGATCGCACCCCCGGCCCAGCCGGGCCCGCACGCCCTAAGACAGCCCCGGCACCCCGCGACGACACAGCGCCCCACGCCGACCCACCGCAAACCGCAACCCGCAACCCGCAACCCGCAACCGCAATCCGCAACAACCCCACGCCCACCGCGCGGCCGGACCTCGCCTCCCCCTGCCCGGAACCCCAGCTTCGGAGGAGCCCTCCCCCTCCCCCGCTAGCCCTCCAGCTGCGCCTCGGGGTGGCCGGGGAAGCCGGCCGGCCAGGTGTGCACCGGGTCGCCCTTGCGCATCAGGCGGCAGTACTGGCGGGTGGTCGCCGCCAGCGCCGCCTCGCGGCCCAGCCCGGTGTCCAGCGCCCGGTGGAAGGCCTCCACCTGCCAGGACGCCCCGTTCACCCGCCGCTTGCAGCGCCCTTCGATGATGCCGAGGTACTTGGTGCGGTCGGACGGCTCCACGCCCCACGCGTCGAGCCCGGCGGCGGCCAGCGGCAGCAGTTCGTCCCGTACGAGCTTCACCGCGGGCACCGTCGTCACCCCGCCGCGCCCGGGCCGGGGCCAGCGCAGCTCGGCGTCGATGCCGTACCGGCAGGCGGCGTCGAAGTTCGCGGCGGCGTCTTCGAAGGGGAGCCGCTTCCACACCGGCCGGGCGTCCTCGGCGAGGGCGCGCACCAGCCCGTAGTAGAAGGCGGCGTTGGCGAGGACGTCGTCGACCGTCGGCCCGGCGGGCAGCACCCTGTTCTCCACGCGCAGGTGCGGTACGCCGTCGACGACCCCGTACACCGGCCGGTTCCAGCGGTAGACCGTGCCGTTGTGCAGGGTCAGCTCCTGGAGCGCGGGGACGCCGCCCTCGTCGAGCACGCGCAGCGGGTCCTCGTCGTCGCAGATCGGCAGCAGCGCGGGGAAGTAGCGGACGTTCTCCTCGAAGAGTTCGTACGCCGAGGAGACCCACCGCTCCCCGAACCAGGTGCGCGGGCGCACGCCCTGCGCCTGGAGCTCCGGCGGGCGGGTGTCGGTGGCCTGGGTGAACAGCGGCGGGCGGGACTCGCGCCACAGCTCCTTGCCGAAGAGGAAGGGGGCGTTGGCCCCCAGGGCGATCTGCACGGCGGCGATGGCCTGGGCGGCGTTCCACACGTCGGCGAAGCGCTCGGGCGTGATCTGGAGGTGGAGCTGTACGGAGGTGCAGGCGGCCTCCGGCACGATGGAGCCCGCCGTGCAGCTGAGCCGTTCGACGCCGTCGATCTCCAGGGTGAAGTCCTCGCCGCGGGCCGCCACGATCTCGTCGTTGAGCAGCCGGTAGCGGTCGACGTCCGAGAGGTTCGACGACACCAGGTCGTCCTGGGAGAGCGTGGGAAGAATACCGACCATGACGATGCCGGCGTCGACTTCCTGCGCCTTCCGGTGCGCATATGCCAGGCCGGTGCGCAGCTCCTCGGCGAGCTGGTCGAAGACCCGGCCGCCGAGCCGGTGCGGGGCGATGTTCACCTCGAGGTTGAACATTCCCAGTTCCGTCTGGAAATCCCGGCTGGCGATGCGCTCCAGCACTTCGGCATTCATCATCCGCGGCATGCCGTCGGCACCCGCGAGATTCAGCTCGATCTCCAGCCCCACGAGATTGCGCGGCCGGTCGAACCGTTTGTCGGCAAGGAGGCGCTCCAGTCCCGTCAGGCACTGCTGAAGTTTCCTGCGGTACCTCTGCCGATCGGACAGGTCGAAGCGGCCTGCCGCGATCTTCTCCCCCATCGAAGTGTCCCTCCTCGAGTGGGCGGGCGCGCGGCATCGTCCGCTCGCGTCACGGACGATAATGCCCAGCCGGAGTGATCTGTAACGCCCACATGGACAGACGTTGGACGGTAGGCTGGATACATTGTTTGTCCGGCACATTCCGGAGGCATGAGGCAGCGGGCAGTTACCGCCGTCCGATGCGCGGCCGACCCGGCCGCGCGGTGTTCGCACCGGGCCTCGGGGCGGCGCGCCGGGACGGCGTAAAGAGGGTCGGCATTCGGCCTACCGCGCGCGGGCCGGGAGCGCAGGCCGGGGCCTTGGGCGGCACGGGAAATCCACAGATACGCCGCAATTTGAAGTCCCGTTTCAGCCTTGTGGGTAACGTCGCCGACGGCTAGCGGAAACATCGCGTGAACACGTGTCGTATAAACTCCGCGAAACGAGGCAGAGAGTCGAGCCCGGCCACGGCCCGTCGGCCTTCCGGCATCCTCTGACCCCGAAGCTGACACCGCCGTCCGCACCTCCCTCGCATCACCCTGTCTCTTGACTGAGAGGCGACCCACCATGCCGCTGCACGTCTCCCCTGCCCCCGCGCCTGCCCTGCGCAGTGTCCTCGCGGCGCTCGGCTCCCCCGCCGTCCGTGAGGCGCACACCCCCGCTCTCCGGTCCGTCCAGGGACCGCTGAGCCCCGAACTCCCGCTGCCCGTCCACGTCCTGGACGTCCGGGACCCGGCCGTGCCGCCCGCCGCCGGCGGCGCGCCGCGGACCCGGCTGGCCGGCTGGCGCTTCCTGATCCGCTCCGGCGACCGCCCGGTCGCCGGGGCGGACACGATGCTCACCGCGGACGGCTGGGCGTTCTCGCACTTCTTCGAGGGGCCCTATCTCGCCTCGACGGAGCGGGCGCTGCGCCAGGCCGACGCGATGGCCACCCGGCACCAGGCGCGGCTGCTCTCGGTACCGGATCTGTACATGCTGACGCTGTGGCTGCACGGCGACCCGGAGGCCGATCCGGCCACCGGCGCCCCGGCGCCCGCGGACGTCCTGATCCCGCTCGCGCCGGCGCCGCCGGGGATCGCCCCGCACCTGCCGTACCGGGTCGCGGACCTGCTTCCGATGCTGACGTTGCGCCTGGTGCCGCCGTTGCTGGAGTCGCTCGACTCGCTGGAGTCAACGGCCTGAGGGGTACCCGTCCGATCGGACTAGTCCAGGGAGGCCATCCCGAACCACCCGAAGAGGCAGTGCGGTTGACCTGAACCATCCGGGCGGGTGATACGTCATTAAGCAGTAGGAAGCGCTGTAGCGAAATCCCTGCGGATTGACGCCCGTGGGGCAACACTGGGAACGGACCGACCGACCAACGGGGGGCGGCCATGAGCACCGCATCGAGCCGCAGGACTCACACCACACCGCAGCGAAAGAACCGACCCATGTGCCAGCACCAGCCAGCCTGTCCGACCGCCGACTCCGCCGACAGGGAGGCGGCCCGTCTGGTGGCCCACCACCCGGAGCAGGGCTGGAGCCTGCTGTGCAACGGTGTCCTGCTCTTCGAGGACACCGGCGAACTGCTGCCGGACGGCCAGATCATCGCGCCGAACCGGCCGCTGAGCGCGTCGAAGGTCGTCACCGCGGCCTGAGCGGTCCCGCGGCGCCACCGGCCAGGCACGGGCGGGCACGGGTACCACCGCGCGAGCACCGCGAGCACGGCGAAGGGCCGGTACGGACACCAGATCCGTACCGGCCCTTCGCCATGTCCACCGGGTCCGCGTGTCCACCGGCCTACGCCGTGTCCACCGGTCCTAGGCCGACCCCGTCGGCCCCACGCCGACCCCGTCGGTCCTACGCCATGTCCACCGGCCCTACGCCGGCCCCGCCGGGTCTCCACCGGGCTCGGCGGAGACCCGGCGGGTCGGTCCGTCAGCCCTCGTACTCGTCCATGGGCGGGCAGGAGCAGACCAGGTTGCGGTCGCCGAACGCGCCGTCGATGCGGCGCACCGGCGGCCAGTACTTGTCGGCGGCCGAGACACCGGCCGGGAAGACGGCCTCCTCGCGGCTGTAGGCGTGGTTCCACTCGCCGCCCAGCGCGTTCGCCGTGTGCGGGGCGTTGCGCAGCGGGTTGTCGTCGGCGGGCCACTCGCCCGAGGCGACCTTCTCGATCTCCGCCCGGATCGCGATCATCGTGTCGCAGAAGCGGTCGAGTTCGGTCAGGTCCTCGCTCTCGGTCGGCTCGATCATCAGTGTGCCGGCCACCGGGAAGGACATGGTGGGCGCGTGGAAGCCGTAGTCGATCAGGCGCTTGGCGATGTCGTCGACGCTGACGCCGGTCGCCTTGGCGAGCGGGCGGAGGTCCACGATGCACTCGTGGGCGACCAGCCCGGCCGGGCCCGTGTAGAGCACCGGGTAGTGCGGCTCCAGGCGCTTGGCGATGTAGTTGGCCGCGAGGACGGCGACCTGGGTCGCGCGCTTGAGGCCCTCGCCGCCCATCAGCCGGACGTACGCCCAGGAGATCGGCAGGATGCCCGCCGAGCCCCACGGGGCGGCCGAGATGGGACCGACACCGGTCTCCGGGCCGGCGCTCGGCTGGAGCGGGTGGTTGGGCAGGTACGGGGCGAGGTGCTCGCGCACGCCGACCGGGCCGACGCCCGGGCCGCCGCCGCCGTGCGGGATGCAGAAGGTCTTGTGCAGGTTCAGGTGCGAGACGTCACCGCCGAAGTGGCCCGGCTTCGCGAGGCCGACCAGGGCGTTGAGGTTGGCGCCGTCCACGTACACCTGGCCGCCCGCCTCGTGCACCTGGGCGCAGATGTCGGCGACGTGCTCCTCGAACACCCCGTGCGTGGACGGGTAGGTGATCATCAGCACGGACAGCTCGTCGCGGTACTGCTCGATCTTGGCGCGCAGGTCCTCGACGTCGATCTCGCCGTCGTCGGCCGTCTTGACGACGACGACCTTCATCCCGGCCATCACGGCGCTGGCGGCATTGGTGCCGTGCGCGGAGGAGGGGATGAGGCAGACCGTGCGCTGCGTGTCGCCGTTGGCGCGGTGGTACGCGCGGACGGCGAGCAGCCCGGCCAGCTCGCCCTGCGAGCCGGCGTTGGGCTGGATGGAGACCTTGTCGTAGCCGGTGACCTCGGCGAGGCGCTCCTCCAGCTCGCGGATCAGGGTCAGGTAGCCCTGCGCCTGGTCGACCGGCGCGAAGGGGTGGATCTGGCCGAACTCGGGCCAGGTCACCGGCTCCATCTCGGTGGTCGCGTTCAGCTTCATGGTGCAGGAGCCGAGCGGGATCATGCCGCGGTCCAGCGCGTAGTCGCGGTCGGCGAGCTTGCGCAGGTAGCGCAGCATCGCGGTCTCGGAGCGGTGCGCGTGGAAGACGGGGTGGGTGAGGTACGCGTCGGAGCGCAGCAGCGCCGCGGGCAGCACGTCGTCGGTGGACGCGTCCAGCGCCTCGATGTCGCCCGTCACGCCGAAGGCGTCCCACACGGCGGCGATCTGCGCGCGCCCGGTGGTCTCGTCGCAGGCGGCGGAGACGTGGTCGGCGTCGACGAGGCGGAGGTTCACCCCGTTCTCCCGGGCGGCGGCGACCGCCTCGGCGGCCCGGCCGGGGACGCGGACGGTCACGGTGTCGAAGAACGCGCCGTGCACGACCTCCACACCGCCCGCGCGCAGACCCTCCGCCAGGACGACGGCGTACCGGTGGGTGCGCCGGGCGATCGTCTTCAGGCCCTCGGGGCCGTGGTAGACGGCGTACATGCCCGCCATCACGGCGAGCAGCACCTGCGCGGTGCAGATGTTGCTGGTGGCCTTCTCGCGGCGGATGTGCTGCTCGCGGGTCTGGAGGGCCAGGCGGTACGCCTTGTCACCGTCGGCGTCCACGGAGACGCCGACGAGCCGGCCGGGCAGGCTGCGGGCGTAGGTGTCGCGGACGGCCATGTACCCGGCGTGCGGGCCGCCGAAGCCCATGGGGACGCCGAAGCGCTGGGTGGTGCCGACCGCGATGTCGGCGCCCAGCTCGCCGGGCGAGGTGAGCAGGGTCAGCGCCAGCAGGTCGGCGGCGACGGTGACGATCGCGCCCAGCTCGTGCGCCTGGTCGATGACGGCCTTGATGTCCCGGACGGCACCGGAGGCACCCGGGTACTGGAGCAGCACGCCGAACACGCCGCGCTTGGCCACCTCGGCGGGGATGCCCTCGCTCAGGTCGGCGACGACGACCTCGACACCGGTCGGCTCGGCGCGGGTCTGGATGACGGCGACGGTCTGGGGCAGCGCGTCGGCGTCGACCAGGAAGACACCGTTCTTGACCTTGCCGACCCGGCGGGCCAGCGACATGGCCTCGGCGGCCGCGGTGCCCTCGTCGAGCAGCGAGGCGCCGGAGGTGGGCAGCCCGGTCAGGTCGGCGACCATGGTCTGGAAGTTGAGCAGGGCCTCCAGGCGGCCCTGGGAGATCTCCGGCTGGTACGGCGTGTACGCGGTGTACCAGGCCGGGTTCTCCATGACGTTGCGCAGGATCACCGGCGGCGTGAAGGTGCCGTGGTAGCCGAGACCGATCATGGGCGCGAGGACCTGGTTGCGGTCGGCCAGCGAACGGAGTTCGGCCAGCACCTCCGCCTCGGTGCGCGCGTCGGGCAGCCCGAGGGCGCCGGCGCTCTTGATGACATCCGGGACCGCGGCAGCCGTGAGCTCGTCGAGCGAACCGTAGCCGACCTGCGCGAGCATCTTGGCGCGGGCCTCGTCGTCGGGCCCGATGTGCCGCTGCTCGAACGGGATGCCCTGTTCGAGTACGGAGAGCGGAGTGCGGTTGGCGGTCATGGCGGGGGCCTCCTGGTCGATGCGACCTGCGAGGGGCACCGCGGCGCGGGTGCCCGGACGGCCTCCCCCTCTGTCATCTCGACCTGAGAGCTTCACCGGACCTCCCCGAGGGGCGGGCCGGCTTTCACCGTCGGTGAGGGCGGATGCCGTCCGACGCCCGCCCTGCTTTCCAGAGTGACCTCGTCCGTGCGGTACCGGGTGCCTGAGAGATTCCGGGGAGGATTTGCTCCTTCGGCGCCTCCGAAAGGTTTCTCCGGAGGACTCTCCCGCACGGGGTCAGCGGCCGTAGCCAGCCTACCAGCGCGGTCCCTCGCGGA
Source organism: Streptomyces sp. NPDC015131 (assembly GCF_043079975.1). Classification (NCBI taxonomy): domain Bacteria; kingdom Bacillati; phylum Actinomycetota; class Actinomycetes; order Kitasatosporales; family Streptomycetaceae; genus Streptomyces; species Streptomyces sp. NPDC015131. Next base: position 888,967 of record NZ_JBIBVB010000004.1, read on the forward strand.
TCCCTCGAGTGGCCGACGTCACCGAAGTGCACTTTCGTAGTGTTTGACGCAGCGGTTGCGACCCGTTGGAGGGACCGTGCAGACCGACATCGACCCGCGCAGCCTGATCGGCCGCAAGGCGTTCGACCGCGACGGCAACAAGATCGGCACCATCGACGAGGTGTACCTGGACGACGCGACCGGCGTCCCGGAGTGGGCCGCCGTCCGCACGGGCCTGTTCAGCCGTGACGCCTTCGTCCCCCTGGAGCCCAGCGACCTCGCGGACGACGGCCTGCACGTCCCATACGAGCGCGCCCTGATCAAGGACGCCCCCGACTTCGGCGTCGGCCGCCATCTGTCGCCCGAGCAGGAGGTCCAGCTCTACCACCACTACGGCATCGCGCTTCCGCCCCCGCCCGCCGCCGACCGCGACTTCGGGACGATAGCCGGTCACGACGACTGACCACAGGTACGACGGCCACGACGACCAACCGCGGGACGACGGCCAGGACGACGGACCCGGTACGACCGGTCACCACGACCAGCCGCCGGTACGACCGGCCACGACGACCCACCGCGGGCACCACCGGCCACGCCCACCAACCGCGGGCACCACCGGCCACGATGACCAACCGCCGGTACGACCGGCCACGACGACCAACCGCGGGCACCACCGGTCACGACGACCAACCGCGGGCGCCACCCGTCACGACGACCGACCCGGTACCAGGGGCAGCGGGTCCGACGGGGCCAGCTCCGGGTCGTCCGCCCGGAAGGTCCGCACCCGCCCCGGGGGCGACCCCGGCTCCTCGAACCGCACGGTCACCCGCCCCAGCCCGCTCCCCTGCACCCACCCGGGGCCGTACTCGGTGTGCCGTACGTCCTGTCCGGCGGCCCATCTCCGCCCGCCCCCCTCCGCGCCCGGCCCCCCGGGACCGGCCGCGCCCTCCGCGCCCACGGCCGCCCCAGTCGGCGGCTCCCGGCCGGGCCCGGCCGCACCCGCGACGCCCACCGGCGGACCGTCCGCGCCAGGGGCCTCCGTGCCACCGCCGGACGCCACGACCAGCGCCCGGCCGCCCGCACCCGGCTTGCCCGCACCCAGGCCACCCGCCGCCTCCGCCGACGGCCCCGGAGCGGCGGGGGGCGCCTTCTCCGCGGCGGCCTGGGCGAACAGGTCCTCCTGGGTGTAGTCCGCGAGCCCCGACACCCCCACGCCCAGCAGCCGGACACCGCCCGTGGTGTCCACCGCCTCCAGCAGCCGCGCCGCGGCCTCCCGCACCACCACCGGGTCGTCCGTCGGGCCACGCAGCGTCTCGGAGCGCGTCAGCGTCGAGAAGTCGTACCTCCGCACCTTCAGCACCACCGTCCGCCCCGAGCGTCCCGCGCTCCGCAGGCGCTGCACACACCGCTCGGCCAGCCGCTCCACCTCGGTCCGCACCCGCACCCGGTCGTGCAGGTCCACGTCGAAGGTGTCCTCCACCGACACCGACTTGGCATCCCGCTCCGCGACGACCGGCCGGTCGTCGTACCCCAGCGCCATCCGGTACAGGGACTCGCCATGGGCCTTCCCCAGGAGCCGGACCAGCTCGTCCTCCCCCGCCGCCGCCAGGTCCGCGACCGTCGTCATGCCGGCGCGCCGCAGATGCTCCCCGGTGGCGGGCCCCACGCCCGGCAGAATGCGCACCGACTTGGGCCCCAGCAGCTCCCGCTCCGTGCCCGGTGCGATCATCACCAGGCCGTCGGGCTTGGCCTCCTCGGACGCGATCTTGGCGATCATCTTGGAGCCGGCGAGCCCCACCGAGCCGGTCAGCCCCGTCACCGCCCGGATGTCGGCGCGCAGCCGCTCCCCGGCCGCCCGCGCGCCCGCCGCGTCGAAGGCGCACCCTCCGGCCTCCAGGTCGACGAACGCCTCGTCGAGGCTCAGCGGCTCCACGAGCGGCGACAGCTCCCGCAGCAGCTCCATGACCCGGTCGCTCACCGAGCGGTAGAGCGAGAAGCGCGGCACCAGATACGCGGCGTTCGGCGCCAGCCGGCGCGCCTGGGCCATCGGCATCGCCGAGTGCACCCCGAACCGCCGGGCCTCGTACGAGGCGGTGGCGACCACACCACGCGGGCCCAGGCCGCCCACGACCACCGGCTTTCCGCGCAGACTCGGCTTCGTCGCCTGCTCGGCGGCGGCGAAGAAGGCATCCATGTCCAGATGCAGGATCGTCGGCGCTGGTCTCACATCACCGATGCTGCCCTACGCCACTGACAATCGCTCGCACAGACGTGCGGACCCCGGCCTCGGGCGGCCGACAGCCGCGCACGCGGTCCGAGGACGGGCACGGCGGGCTCAGACGGCCCGGTCACGGCGCCGGCGCGCCAGCTCGTCCGTCGGGTTGTGCCCGACCAGGGTCTCCCCGGTGTCCACGCGCTCCCCGTGGAGCTGCGACAGCGCCGCCTCCACGTCCCGCCAGACCACGCCCACGGCGATCCCGAAGACCCCCTGGCCACCCTGGAGCAGGTCGACGACCTCGTCGGGCGAGGAGCACTCGTAGACGGTCGCGCCGTCGCTCATCAGCGTCATGCGCTCCAGGTCGCGAAAGCCGCGCGCCCGGAGGTGCTGCACGGCCGCGCGGATGTTCTGCAGGGCGACACCCGTGTCGAGGAAGCGCTTGACGATCTTGAGGACCACGACGTCGCGGAAGCTGTACAGCCGCTGCGTCCCCGACCCGTAGGCGGGCCGCACGCTCGGCTCGACCAGCCCGGTACGGGCCCAGTAGTCGAGCTGCCGGTAGGTGATCCCCGCCGCGGCGCACGCGGTGGGTCCCCGGTAGCCGACCGTCTCGCCGGCCTCCTCGGCGTCGCCGGAAGCCCCCTCGTCACGCACCCGATCGGCCTCGTGCATGCGCGCCGGTCCGGCCGCACCCCCGTGAAGCGGATACGGCCCGCTCTTCCCCAGACTTCGTCCGGGGAGGCCCCCAGTCGCACCGTCGCCGCTGCTCATCACGCCGACCCTCCGTCCTTGACCTGCCATGTCGACGGTAGGCAGTCACCAGGGGTGCGTCAACGATCGCCACACTCGGCACGCCGAGTGATAATCACCCTGAGAGTGGTTTCCCGTATCCCGAAAGCGGGTAGGTCAAGCCGATTGGGCTTCAGACGCCGCCAGGGGGCTCCTGGCAGAGCGGCAGGGGGGTCAGCGGCGGGCCGTACGGCTCACTGGCTGCTGGTGCCGAAGTCCTCGGGCGAGATCTGGTCGAGGAACTCGCGGAACTTCTCCACCTCGTCCTCCTGCTCGTCCGGAATCGCGATCCCGGCGTCGTCCAGCACGCCGTCGCTGCCGTAGATCGGCGTCCCGGTGCGCAGGGCCAGCGCTATGGCGTCGGACGGCCTCGCGCTCACCTCCACGCCACTGGCGAAGACCAGCTCCGCGTAGAAGACGCCTTCCCGGAGGTCCGTGATGCGGACCTCGGTCAGCTCCTGGCCCACGGCCTCGAGCACGTCCTTGAAAAGGTCATGAGTGAGCGGCCGAGCGGGGGCCATCCCCTGCTGCGCGAAGGCGATCGCCGTGGCCTCACCCGGTCCGATCCAAATCGGGAGGTACCGGTCGCCTCCCACTTCACGCAGGAGCACGATCGGCTGGTTGGACGGCATTTCCACCCGGACACCGACAACATCGAGCTCGTTCACATTGCAACCCTAGGACGTGCCGGACCGGTTTGGATAGTCGGGCCCCTGTCAAGATCAGTGCAATCGGACGCCGAGAGCCGTCTGCACCAGCGCCGCGTGCAGCCGGACGGACAGCGCCGCCAGCTCCTTCGCGGTGGCCTCGGCATGGGCCCTGGTCTGCGGATTCCGGTGCCGGCGCAGCGGTGCGACCACCTGTTCGACCAGCCCCGCCTCGCGTTCCGCGGCGGCTTTCACCGCCCGCAGGTGCCGCGGTTCGAGGCCGAATCTGCCCATCTCGGCGACGAGCCGGGCGACCGTCACCGCCTCCGCGTCGTACCCGCCGTCCACACCCTGGACGACCAGGCCGTACGACTCCCACTCGGCCAGCTCGTCCTCACCGGCGCCCGCCGCCGCCAGAAGCTCGGCCCGGCCGACCCGGGCGGCGGTGGGCCGGTCCTGCTCCGGCACCTCCCAGGGCTCGCCGTCCAGGGCCTCCCGCTGCGGCGGGGGCCCGGACGGAAGTTCCACCTGCTCGCCGCGCTCCACCGCGTCCAGGTGCTCCCGGATGACCTTCAGCGGCAGATAGTGGTCCCGCTGCATGCGCAGGATCCTCGCCAGCCGCTCGACGTCGCGCGGCGAGAACTTCCGGTAACCGGACGCCGTCCGCTGCGGCTCGACCAGGCCCTCCGCCTCCAGGAACCTGATCTTGGAGATGGTGACCTCGGGAAACTCCTCGCGCAGCTGGTTGAGCACCGTCCCGATGCTCACCAGCTGGTCGGACGCGCCGGCGGTGCCGTTGCCGGCACCGCCGCCGGTGGTTCGCAGCATGGGCCTCCCCTGCCGGATCACACGCCCCGCTGGCTCGCGTAGAAGACCAGCCGGTACTTGCCGATCTGCACCTCGTCACCGTTCGCCAGCGGCACCGAGTCGATGCGCTCACGGTTGACATAGGTGCCGTTGAGGCTGCCCACGTCCGAGACGGTGAAGCTGCCGTCGGGCGACCTGCGGAACTCCACATGGCGACGCGACACCGTCACGTCGTCCAGGAAGATGTCGCTCTGCGGATGCCGCCCGGCGGTCGTCAGATCACCGTCCAGCAGGAAGCGGCTGCCCGAGTTCGGACCGCGGCGCACCACCAGGAGCGCCGAGCCGAGCGGCAGGGCCTCCACGGCCGCCTGGGCCTCGGGGGACAGCGACGGCAGCTGCGTCTGGCCGGTGACCTCGGAGTCGTACGCCTCCAGGCCGGAGATCGAGATCGTGGACGTCGTCTCGGACGCGCGCTCCGCCGGCACCCCGCCACGCAGCGGCGCACCGCAATTGGAGCAGAACCGGCTCGCCTCGGCGTTGCGGTGCCCGCACCTCGTACACACCGGCATGGACGAATCCTCCTGCCGCGGCTGGCCCGCGTGGGCGTTCGTCGCGTACGGGTCGGGCGCAAACCCTCCACCCGTACCCGAGGTTGATGGTTCCCCGAAACCTATGCGGCCGGAACCGGCAGGGTCAACAGACGCGCCCTGACCCCCCGGAATGTCACCGGCCACCTCGTCACGGAAGAGGGGGCGCTCGCCGCCCTGCTCCTCACTCTGGCCATGGCGCGGCGCGCGGTGCCGGGCGTTGCCGCCGTCCTCGCGTGCGCTCTTGCCGAACAACTTCGCAAACAACTTCACGGGCGATTCCCCTTGAACGAAACAGACCCGCCCGTGGGGCAGGACACATCCTGAATGAACACACCTGCCGACCCGGACACCATCACAACGTCCGTGACCTCCGGACAGTTTCCATCACGCACCACCTCTGTGATGCGCCGACCCCCCGCAACCTCCCGGCCCGGCGCCGGTATTCCGGTTGCCGCCATCCCTGTGCGCACGCCGGACCCCGCTCCCCTGCTCGGCCCGCCGCCGCCGGCGCGCCCTGGACGCCTGACCCCCATGTACCCCCGATTCACTGGGATGACGACCGAGCGTAGTCAGGCCGCTCCACCGGTCGCAAGGCGTCCACAACGATCTTCTCCGACCGGGCGACCGTGGCGGTGGCCTGCTCCTTCTCCAGCGTCTGCACCACGCCGCCGGGGATGTTCAGCGCCGGCTCGAGATCCTGCGGCTTGCCGATGACCTTGAAGCGGTACGGGGCCTTGATCTTCCGGCCGTCGACCTCGATGCCGCCCGGGTCGCCGGAGAAGTACGAGTCGGCGACCACCCGCACCCCGTTGACCTGGATCGCCTCCGCGCCGGCCGCCCGCAGCTCCTGGATCGCGTCGAGGAGCATGTCCGACTCGACGGCCCCCGCGCCGTCGTCGATGGTCAGCGTGATCCCGGGACCCTGGGCCGCCACCGTACCGGCGAGGATGCCGAGCTGCCGCTCCTTCTCCAGCGTCTGCCGGCGCGCCTCCTCCGCCTGGTCCGAGCTGTTCTCCAGCTCGGTGCGCTGGTCCTCCAGGCGGGCCTTCTCGTCCTCCAGGCGCTGGGTGCGGTCGTCCAGCTCGTCCAGGATGCGCACCAGATCCTCCTGGCGCGCGCCGCGCAGGGCACCGGTGTCGCTGGTCGAGCGGACCTGGATGGCCAGGCCGAGGCCCAGGCCGAACAGCAGCAGGGCCACGATGAGTTGCGCCCGGGTGACGCGCGGCGGCCACAGTCCGGCGATCAGCCGCTGCCGCCCGGTGGGCGCCGCCGGCGCCGACGGCCCCTCCGGCGCGGCCGGACGGTCGCCGCCCGGCCCGGGCCGCTGCTCGGGGCCGCTCTGGGAGCCGCTCTCGGGATGCGGGGTCTGCTCGTTCTCGCTCATCGGCCTCACGCCCGGAACACGTGCCGCCTGATGGCGGCGGCGTTGGAGAAGATCCGGATGCCGAGCACCACGACCACACCCGTGGACAGCTGCGCGCCGACACCCAGCTTGTCGCCGAGGAACACGATCAACGCGGCCACGACGACGTTCGACAGGAAGGAGACCACGAAGACCTTGTCGACGAAGATCCCGTCGAGCATGGCCCGCAGACCACCGAAGACGGCGTCCAGCGCGGCCACCACGGCGATCGGCAGGTAGGGCTCGACCACCGCCGGCACCTCGGGCCGAATGAACAGTCCGACCACGACTCCCACGACGAGGCCCAGTACGGCGATCACGATGTGCCCTTCCCTGTGTCGGCCGTGCCCGGCCCGTCTCCCTCTGCGGCCGTGGCACTGCTCGGCTGTGCTGTACGTACGATCAGGCTCGGCGCGGCCGGCAGGCGCACCTCGCCCTGGTCCGAAATGCTGGTGCGGATACCGAAGTTCTCCTGCAGCACGTGCAGGTACTGTCCGTCGGCACTGTCCTGGAAGGTCGTACGCAGCTTCTTTCCGTCCCCGACCGCCAGCACCGTGTACGGCGGTACCAGCGGCTTGTTGTCGACCAGTATGGCGTCACCGGCCGCACGGATCGCCGACAGGGCGGTCAGCCGCTGCCCGTTGATGGAGACCGCCTCCGCGCCCGCCTGCCACAGCCCGTTCACCACGCGCTGCATGTCCCGGTCCCTGACCCGGCCGGTGTCGGCGAAGCCACTGCTCTCGCGCGGCCCGTCCCCACCCCCGCCGGTGCCCTTGGCGTCGTCGACGACCAGCTTGACGCCCGGCCCGCGCACCGGCGTCGCCCCCGAGAGCAGCGCGACAAGCTGCCCCTGGTCCCCTCCGTGCTGCTCCAGCGCCTTGCGCTGCCGCTCCCCCACCTCGGCCCGGAGCGCCTCGATCTCCTTCTCCAGGCGGTCGGCGCCGGAGGTCTCCGACCCGATGCGGTCGATCAGCTCCTCCCGCTCCTTGGCCACCACCGGAGCCGATATCCGCGCCTGCGCCGCCCCGAGGGTCACCACCAGCGCGGCCAGCACCAGACCCGCCGCCAGCCCCAGTTTGGCCCGGAGCGTACGGGGCAGACCACCGCCCTCGGCCTCACGGCGGGCCGACGCCTCGGCGTACCCGTCGTCCAGCGCGTGGTCCATCACATTGGTCAGCAGCGACATCGACGCGTCGGGACGCGGAGGCGGGGAGCCGGTGCTCCGAACGGGGGGCTGCTGCGACATGCCGCACATCGTCGCACGTCGGAACGGCTTGCGCCGAATGGCCCCACCGCAAAGCCGGGAGGCGCGACGAACGCGCCTCCCGGCTCGGCCGTGCACACGGCCCGGTGGTGTCAGCGGCCGGCGCTGTCGACCACCCCGGCCCACTCGTCCAGCAGGGCCTCCGCCGAAGCGTCGTCCGGCCCCTCGGCCCACAGATGGGTGACGGCCTCGGCCGGGTCGGGCAGCACCATCACCCACCGGCCGTCCGCCTCCACGACCCGCACACCGTCGGTCGTGTCCACGTGCCGGTCCCCGGCGGCCTCCACGACCCGGCGCATCACCAGGCCCTTGACCGCCCACGGAGTGGCCAGGTCCCGCTTCAGCACATGCGCCCGCGGAATCCGCGCGTCGATCTGGCTCAGCGTGAGCTGGGTACGCGCCACCAGTCCGAGCAGCCGCACGAACGCCGCCGTACCGTCGAAGACGCTGCTGAACTCCGGCACGATGAACCCACCGCGGCCGTCACCGCCGAAGATGGTCGACTCCTCGCGCCCGACCCGGGTCAGGTCGTCCGGCGAGGTCGTCGTCCAGTCCACCTGCGTACCGTGGTACGCGGCGACCTGCTCGGCGATCCTCGTCGTCGTCACCGGCAGCGCCACCCGCCCGCTGCGCCGCTCGGCCGCCACCAGGTCGAGCAGCACCAGCAGCGCCCGGTCGTCCTCGATGATCCGGCCACGCTCGTCCACCAGCGACAGCCGCTCGCCGACCGTGTCGAACCGCACGCCGAACGCCGCGCGCGCCGACGCCACTATCTCGCCCAGCCGCACCAGACCGGCGCGCCGGGACTCGGCGGACTCGGTCGGCCGCGACTCGTCCAGACCCGGGTTGATCGTCAGCGAGTCCACCCCGAGCCGGCCCAGGAGGCTCGGCAGCACCAGACCCGCGCTGCCGTTGGACGCGTCGACGACGACCTTGAGGCCGGCGTCGGCGATCCCCGTCGTGTCGACGTTCTTCAGCAGCGATCCGGTGTACGAGTCGAAGACGCTGGACGGGAAGGACAGGTCGCCGATCTCGCCCGGGAACGCCCGCCGGTACTCCTGGCGCGCGTACACCCGGTCCAGCTTCCGCTGCCCCGCCTGCGACAGGTCGGCGCCCCGCTCGTCGAAAAACATGATGTCCACCGAGTCGGGCACACCGGGCGTCGTCCGGATCATGATGCCGCCGGCGCTTCCCCGGGCCGTCTGCTGACGGGCGACGGGCAGAGGCACGTTCTCCAGGTCCCGTACGTCGATGGCGCTGGCCTGGAGCGCGGAGATCACCGCCCGCTTCAGCGCACGCGCACCCCGGGAGTGGTCGCGCGCGGTGGTGACCGTGGCGCCCTTCTTCAGGGTGGTCGCGTACGCGCCGGCGAGCCGGACCGCCAGCTCCGGGGTGATCTCGACATTGAGGATGCCGGTGACACCACGCGCGCCGAACAGGTGGGCCTGCCCGCGGGACTCCCAGATCACCGAGGTGTTGACGAAGGCGCCGGCCTCGATCGTCTTGAACGGGTAGACCCGCACATTGCCCTGGACGATCGCTTCCTCGCCGACGAGGCACTCGTCGCCGATGACGGCGCCTTCCTCGATCCGCGCCGCCCGCATCACATCGGTGTTCTTGCCGATCACACAGCCGCGAAGGTTGCTGTGCTGGCCGATGTAGACGTTGTCGTGGACCACCGCCTTGTGGAGGAAGGCCCCGTTCTTTACGACCACGTTGGACCCGACGACGGTGTGCTCGCGGATCTCCACGCCGGCCTCGACCTTGGCGTAGTCGCCGATGTAGAGGGGCCCGCGCAGCACGGCGTCCGGGTGGACCTCCGCACCCTCGGCGACCCACACACCGGGCGAGATCTCGAAGCCGTCGAGTTCGACGTCGACCTTGCCCTCGAGGACGTCGGCCTGGGCCTTGACGTAGCTCTCGTGGGTGCCGACGTCCTCCCAGTAGCCCTCGGCGACATAGCCGTAGATCGGCTTGCCCTCCTTCATGAGCTGAGGGAAGACGTCACCGGACCAGTCCACCGGCACATCCGCCTCGACATAGTCGAAGACCTCGGGCTCCATCACATAGATGCCCGTGTTGACCGTGTCGGAGAAGACCTGACCCCAGGTGGGCTTCTCGAGGAAGCGCTCGACCTTGCCCTCTTCGTCCACGATCGTGATACCGAATTCCAGGGGGTTGGGCACCCTGGTGAGGCACACCGTGACCATCGCGCCCTTTTCCTTGTGGAACGCGATGAGGTCGGTCAGGTCGAAGTCCGTGAGCGCGTCACCGGAAATCACGAGGAAGGCGTCGTCCTTGAGTGCCTCCTCGGCATTCTTGACGCTCCCCGCGGTCCCGAGTGGCTTCTCCTCGTTGGCATAGGTGAGCTCCATGCCGAGCTCTTCGCCGTCACCGAAGTAGTTCTTCACCAGCGAGGCGAGGAACTGAACGGTAACAACGGTCTCATTGAGCCCATGCCGCTTGAGCAGCCGCAGCACATGCTCCATGATCGGCCGGTTGGCCACCGGCAGGAGCGGCTTGGGCATGCTCGAGGTCATGGGGCGAAGGCGGGTTCCTTCGCCACCGGCCATAACGACGGCCTTCATGTCGGAAGCGTCCTCCTTGCAGAGATGACGGTCAAGCCGACTTCACCCGTCCGGGACAGCGATCCTCTTGCGTCGAGCAGGCACGGGCAATCACTGCGCTGCGCCGGAAAGACGGGGTCAATCGGCCACGGTATCCGCCTTGACCAGTCGGCGGACCTGGACCACATACAGGATCCCTGCCCACCAATACAGAGTTGTACCCCATCCGGCGAAGGCCCACCCGAAAACTTCAGCGAGTGACGAAAGCCAGCCCGTTCCGTCACTGAGCAGCAGCAACGGGAACGCGTACATCAAGTTGAAGGTCGCCGCCTTGCCGAGGAAGTTCACCTGCGGCGGCGGATAGCCGTGCCGGCGGAGGATTCCCACCATCACCAGCAGCATCAGCTCACGAGCCAAAAGCGCCACCGTCAGCCAGAGCGGCAGGATCTCACGCCATGTCAGGCCGAGCAGGGTCGACAGGATGTAGAGCCGGTCGGCCGCCGGGTCGAGCAGCCGGCCCAGGCTGCTGATCTGGTTCCAGCGCCGGGCGAGCTTGCCGTCCAGATAGTCGCTGACACCGCTGAGCATCAGGACGAGCAGGGCCCAGCCGTCACTCTTCGGCCCGCCGAACTCCGGACGAAGAATCAACCACAGGAACAGCGGCACACCCGCCAGGCGGGCCATGCTGAGGATGTTCGGGATGGTGAGGACCCGGTCCGTCTGAACGCGAGTCTCCTGTACCTCCACCCGGGGGCCTCCTGGGGAACGTGCCGACGATGCCCCCCGACTTTACCGTCAGCCATGAGGGCCCCGGACACAGGGGTCCCGCCGGCTCGACGACCCATAACGCAGGAAAGCCCCGCACCTTATGGTGCGGGGCTTTCCCACAATGATTGTTCGGCGGCGTCCTACTCTCCCACAGGGTCTCCCCTGCAGTACCATCGGCGCTGAAAGGCTTAGCTTCCGGGTTCGGAATGTAACCGGGCGTTTCCCTAACGCTATGACCACCGAAACACTATGAA